>JBJORF010000040.1:0-36016 GCA_046049545.1 Cyanobacteriota bacterium
ACCTTGGAACATGCTGTCGCTAAAATTCAACTCTGCTTTGTCCGACTCCTGCTCAAACGCCTTGCAACACTTGCCTAAGATGTCAAATGGATTCTATAGTTGTCCTTTTAGAACATCAAATCGGTGAATCAGTTTCTTTAATCATTCCTTACGAAGTAGTGGATGGGACAATTCAGTATCACACGGGAAGACTTATCAGTAAGCCCATATCAGTATTCTCATCTTCTTTCTAGCACGGAGTCCATAGTCACTCCTCCAAGCTAAAATAAAGGAGTCAACTCGCAGCGAGGTTAGACCTATGGCAGTCCGACAACCCCGATATAGCAAGGAAGAGTTTGCCCAGCGTGGTGATGCACTCTACGAATCAGAAGTGCGTGCCCAAGTTGAAGAAGGTAATCATGGGAGGATAGTGGCGATCGACATCGAGACTGGCGCTTTTGAAGTCGCTGATGCGCCGCGTGTTGCTGTCGATAGTCTGTACGAACGCTACCCTGATGCACAGCCCTGGGTCATTCGGATTGGACATCGAGCTGTGTTTCGCATTGGCAGCCAGAGTTTGAGGTAATCGGTATGATGTTCGGTGTGGTGAATGATAATTGCGAGGCGATCGTCAAAGTCACAATCGGTCGAGCCGACTCTCCTAAAATTACAGTTGATGCTCTGATTGACACGGGTTTTACCAGCTTTTTGGCGCTGCCCCGATCGGTGATTGAATCACTCGGATTACTTTGGCATTTTAGCGATGTTGGTACCCTAGGGGACGGGAGTGAAGTCATTTTCGAGGTCTATACGGGACATGTGATTTGGGATGGAGCGGTTCAGATCATTGATGTAGTTGCTTCGGAAGCGATGCCTCTGGTTGGGATGGGTATGTTGTATGGATTTAAGTTACAAGTAGAAGCAGTTGAGGGCGGTATTGTCACCATCGAGGCAATTCGCTAACATGAAATTCTAGTTTGTATAAGGGCTAACAGCCGCCTGCACACCGACCGGATGAAGTTAGTCGATTGAATCCGAGAGACTGCTAGCAGCGGGTGAGGCGGAACGTTAGACTGGTAGAATACACGTTCTCCATTAATCATCATGGGTCACGATCGGTGAGCAGATTAAGTGCAGCCAATTTTCAATTCGCTACAGGCGAAGAAGCCCTTGCATATCTTCAAGCGATCGTGAATTCTATGGTGCAGCTTTTTGGTGTGAAATCTGAAGACTGTGTTGAGTGTATTAATCAAGCGTGGTCAGATATGCCAATCGTTGGTGAGGATTTGGTGTATCGAGAATCTCCAAGTTACTGGGCAAATCATTTTATGTATGGCAAAGACTCTGTTTGGTGGTCTTCGAATCGTGAATTTCATGGGCCGCTGAAACCATTGCCCTACTGGGCTGACAAAATTGGCGATGCCGGAAATTGAAGCTGGTATGGTTGGAGAAAGATTGCAATTTTGCCGATCGGCTTCAGTCAGATGCATCGCCATCATTTCCAAATTCATCCTCCGCTGATTCAATCCCCTCAAGTGCCTGATGATTCAGCAAGCGATTTTCGTAGCGACGATTGCGGCGACGGCCCTTCGCACTGGTCGCGCGTTTGCCCGATCGCTTGTCAATCACCTGATGCCCCAAATCCTGCAAATCATCGGGATCTTCGCTCGCGCCCTGAAATGTGCGTTTCATTTACCACCCCCAGGAACCGGGTTCGCCCTTAAATGGCCCCACCACATCCGATGTAATCCAACCGCCATAAAATTCGCCGGGTTGCGGCACCACGACTTCGCCATCGACTAAACATTGCTCAAAGGGCGCAGCGTAAAACGCGACGTGATTGCGAATCGCTTGGAATGCCGGAGTCGGTTGAGCATAAAACCAGGCAACATCGGTGAAGACTCGATCGCCGATCGCCACGCTGTAATAGCTACCCTGGCCCTTCCATTCACAGAAGGTTTGCCGCGCTGAAGGCTGCAAATATTCCATGGCAATATCCTGGGGCGGCAGGTAATAGGTCGGCGGATGACTGGTTTCCAGCACGCGATAGGCGGCGGTGGTATCAACGATCGTCACGCCTTGATGAATAATCTGAATCCGCTTGGCGATCGCTTCTAGGCGTGGCGGGCGGGGATAGTCCCAGACCGATTCCTGGCCGGGATTTGGAGCAATGGGAGTGGGACGCATGGGACTTTAGACAGACACCTTGTAGGCGGAACAAAACTTGTAGGCAGAACAAAATCGATCGTGACCCGCAAGGTCATACTCAATTCTAATTCTTTCGTAGGAAGATTGCTGCAAGAGCCTCTGAACTGCCTCGCCCTGCCCTGCCATCATTTCCACTAACCAAAATCCCTGGGGCTGTAAAAGTTGCTGCCCTGCAAGGACTAAATGCCGAATTGCGTCGAGGCCATCATCGCCGCCGTCCAAGGCCAGATGGGGTTCGTGATTCTGAACTTCCGGTTCGAGGGTGGTGACGATCGGGCTTGGGATATAGGGCGGATTAGAAATCAATCCAGCAATTCGGCCTGTGAGATGCTGAATCGGTTCTGTCCAGGAGCCTTGATGGAATTGGATGCGCGGGTCGAAGCCATATTTGTGTGCATTTGCTTGGGCGATCGCCAGTGCGTCATGACTCAAATCAACCGCGTGAATTGATGCATTCGGTAAAGCATCGGCTAAACCAATGGCGATCGCGCCGCTGCCTGTGCCGAGATCGAGCCAGATGCCCTCGGCTAATCCGGGGTTTTCGGCCACTGCGGCTTGGACGAGATCAATGATTAATTCGGTTTCCGGGCGGGGAATTAAGACAGCAGGCGAAACCTGAAATGTAAATTGTCGCCAATGACTATGGCCCACAAGATATTGCACAGGAATGCGATCGTTGAGCCGCTGTTCCCAGAGTGCTTCGAGATCGGCAAATGAAATATTTAGGGCAATGCTGACGCGATTGCTGGTATCACCAAAGCGCAACGTTAAGCGATCGAGATCTGTCAATTCTAGCAGCAACCAATCCAGCTCGGCAACATCAATGCAAAGCGCGATCGCGGCTTCAATTGCCCGCGATCGCCATTGCCAAAACTGTGCCGCTTCAACTGTAAACATCACCACTTGCAAACATCATCACCCAAACATCATCACTGCGATAACTTCAGTCGAGATTCATTCCAAACCAATCGATTATTGCCACCAACTAGGCACCCTAACCCCCAATCCTGGGGGAACCGGAAAACTGCTAGGAGGCTTACTCCCCCAGGATTGGGGGCCGGGGGGCGGATTGGCCGGATCTGGATCAGTAATCGATCGATATTGAAACTCACTGTGATCGATCGATTTAAGACTTACTTCTTCGGTGCGGGCTTCGCGCCCTTGGCTTTTTCAGCTTCCTGCTGTTGCTTGATAAAGCCTTGGAGCAACTGGCGAGATTCCAGTGGTGCGATCAGCTCAATTTGCTTGACATAGCCGATGTTTTCCCGACGTAGCACTTCGATCACGCCATCCAACGGCACCACTTCGACTTTGGTACTAGCCGCTAATTTCGGGTCAGACTTTTTCAACTGCGTCAGCTCATTGTCCAAGTCTTCCTTACTAAAGAAGAACGCGGTGCTGTAACGACTTTGGCCGAAGTCCACGCGGAACAGCGGCACCCCCCGGAATTGTGGTTCGAGTTTCTGGGCGTTCTGCACCTGTTGCGCCATGGGAACAAATTCGAGGCGCAGATCGGAATTGGCTTTGATTGCCGCTTCGTAGAATGTCGCTAGGGATTCTGGGGCGACGATCGCTTTATCGTAGATTTTGGCAATTTGCTCAGCTTCCTTCGGATTCGTCTTTTTCAGTTCCGCCACTCCGGCTTTTTGTTTGGCTAAAAAGTCAGCGGCATCTTTGGACGAAAAGAAGACAAAGGCTAAATTGAACTTTTTCTTATCCTGTTCAACTTCGGCGGTAATTGGAAAAACTTGCTTATTTTTCTCATCAATGGTGCTGATGGTGTAGACAAAAACGGGGCCGAGTTTGCCTGTGACTTCTTTTTCAGTGAGGGCGACGGCCGATCGCGCGCTAACAAACAACGGGGAAGCTATTGCACCACCAATCAGACTCAGCGTTGCAAATTTCGTAATCCAAGATTTCATGGCTGCTCCTACGGTTGCACTAAAAGGGGTCGTTTAGGATAAATACGGGAACTGTCCAGCGTTTTGATCAAAGCCTACTCATTCTGCGCGATCGCGGGATTCCTGTAAATTTTCCTTCGGCCACATCTATGACGGGCGATCGTCCGCGAAGTTCCAGCGCAGCAATTCCAAATTCAAAGTTTATCCATCGGCGATCGGGATTCAAGGGCGGCATTGCGCGATTGGGGGCGCGAAAAACGCGCCCGTACGGGAGGGAGCGATCATCGCCCCATCCCATCCACGCCGTCGTCAGTGATCCGTAGGGGCGTGCATCCCACGCCCACAGCCTACGCCAACCCACGATCGTCCCCATCATCCCACCCGATCGATGCAATCAGTTGAATTTAGAATTGCTGGTTCCAGCGGCAAGGATTCACTGAATTCACAGATCTCATGTACCATAGAGTTCAAGTACAAACGTCCGCTGATCGTCCTGGCAAGCCATGAAAAAGCTGCTCCTGATTGAATCTCCCGGTAAGCTCCGCAAGCTCGCCCAAATCCTCGGCCAAGACTGGACGATCAAAGCCAGCATGGGCCACGTGCGGGAATTGGCGAATGATGGTGAGGATTCGCTGGGGTTTGATTTGACTGGGGAGACGATCGACTGTCGCTATGCGGCGCGGGGCAGTCGGGGGAAGCAGGTTTTAGCGGAACTGCGGCAGGCGGCGGCCCAGGCGGATCAGGTTTATATCGCGACGGATCCCGATCGGGAAGGGGAAACGATCGGCTGGCATCTCCAGCAAGCCCTGAAACTGAAAAATCCCCACCGCGTCACCTACAGCGAAATCACCCCCCAGGCGGTGCGCGCGGCGATCGCCCAGCCCCGGAAGTTGGATCAAACCCTGGTGGCAGCGGGTCGGGCGCGGGATTGTTTGGACAAGCTCGTGGGCTATAAAGGCAGCAAACATGTCGTCTGGAAGCTGAATAACGGCGCGAAGTCCATGGGGCGGGTCCAAAGTGCGACCCTCCATTTGCTCTGCCAGCGAGAGCGGGAAATTCTCGCCTTCAAACCGCAAACCTACTGGTCAGTCTGGGTCGAATACGCCGAGGGCTTCAAAGCCTTCTATCGCGCCAGTGGCAAACCCCAAGCCGCACCGCCAAAGGATCCGACGGATGCGCCAAGTGATGCAACTGCGCCGGAATCCGATCGGGTAACGACCCAAGCCGAGGCTGATCGGGTCGTGGAAATTGCCCGATCGCAGCCCCATCATGTCTTTTCTGTAGAAGGTAAAACCGCTGCCCAGTCGCCGCCGCCGCCGCTGATCACCTCCACCTTGCAGCAAGCCGCTGGACAAAAGCTTAAGTTCAGCCCGGATAAAACGATGAAAGTGGCGCAGTCGCTTTATGAGGCGGGCCATATTACCTATATGCGGACGGATTCCGTGATGTTGGCAGCTTCCTTTTGTGCGTCTGTGCGATCGTATTTGCAGACCCACGACCCAGATAATCTTCCGGCCAAAGCCCCCCAGTACAAATCTAAGGTCAACGCCCAGGAAGCCCACGAAGCGATTCGCCCCACGGAGATCCAGCGCACGCCGGACAGTCTGATGCTGTCGGGGGATGACGCAAAGCTGTATGAACTGATCTGGAACCGGACGATCGCCACCCAATGCGCCCCGGCCCAATTGCAAAAAACGCGGGTGATGACCCAAGCCGGGGAAACCCGCTGGGAAGCGCGGGGGCAGGTGGTGACATTTGCCGGATACACCCGTTACTGGCCGAACCTCAGCGCCGATAACCAACTGCCGCCGTTGACCAAGGGGCAAGCGCTGAAACTCAAATCCGCCGACTCCGAGCAGAAACAAACCCAGCCACCGCCCCGCTACAGTGAACCGAAGCTGGTACAACTGATGGAAAAGCGCGGCATCGGGCGACCCAGTACCTATGCGCCGACGGTGAAGACGCTCAAGGAACGTGACTATGTGCAGGTTGTGAAAGCAAAGTTGCAACCGACGAGCTTGGGATTGGAACTTGATGCGGCTTTAGAAAAATTACTCCCGGATTTGATTCAGCCGGAGTTTACGGCGCAGATGGAGGCGGAACTCGATCGCATTGCGGAAGGGGAAAAGAATTGGGAGCGGTACTTAAACGATTGGTATCGCAGTTACTTTGCGCCCGCGTTGGATCAAGCAGCCCGCGCGATCGGCACGGAAGTCACGGTGACACCCCGATCGTTCAAGGGCAAATCACAGGGGGCCGTAACGGGAGAAAAGTCCGCGATCGACTGTCCAAAATGCCAAGCCAAGCTGCTCAAAGTGCCGTCAAAATCGACCAAACTCAAAGCTGATCACTTTCTCAAGTGCGCCACGGAAAGCTGTGGTGCCGTGATGTTTTGGAATCCCCAGGCAAAAAAGTACGAGCAACCCTACAGCGATCGGCCCGTTGATCCGCAATCATTTACCGATCATCCCTGCCCCGTCTGCGGCGCATTGCTGGAAAAATACAACTACACCAAAGACGGCCAGCAGAAGACCATGCTGCGCTGCTCAATCCGCGATCACCGCCGCGAAAAATGTCGGGAAGTTGCTTATTTTCAGGGCCGCGAAGGGTTTTGGTCACCGAAATTTGGCGATCTAAAATCGGGAACTGGATTAGCAAATATCGCCGCCTCGAATTCCGCCGCGACGGCGCAACCCCAGCGATCGGCGAGTACCCGCACTAAAGCCACAACGACAAAAGCGACGACAACAAAGGCAGCGACAGCAAAGCGGAAAACCCGAGAATCGAGTGCAGCGAAGTCCGCCAAATCCCCCCGCAAATCGCGATCAGTATAATCAAGAGAGCAAGGTCGATAAAAGTTCTGATTCAGGAGCAAAATATGAAAACTCCAGCACCAACGAACCGAGCCTACGACGAGATCATTGAGTTCCTTGCCGCCGGAACAACGCCGCAAAATCTGATCGACTTTCAACCCTCAGAATCCGCGAAGGCGCGTGTTGCAGCGTTGATCGATCAGGAAAAGCAAGCATCACTGACCGCTGAAGAAAAAGCTGAACTTGATCACTACCTGATGTTGGAGCATCTGCTGCGGCTAGCCAAAGCACGCGCTCACGAATATCTGATGCCTGCTTAAACAATGGAACGTCCCTATCTTTCTCAAGAAGTTCGGCGATTCGTATCACAGCGGGCCAATGACTTGTGTGAATATTGCTTGATCCATGTTGGTGATACGGCATTGGGCTGCGCGGTTGATCATGTGATCAGCCTTAAACATGGGGGTAGCAATGAGCCGGACAATCTTCCTTATGCCTGTGTCTTCTGTAATCGCTACAAAGGCAGTGACATCGGCTCAATCATCTGGTCAACCCAGGAATTTGTCCGGTTTTATAATCCTCGGCGTGATCGTTGGTCAGAACATTTCCAGCTTCAGGACACGACAATTGCTCCAACCACTGAGATCGGTGACGTGACAGCGAGAATTCTGGGTTTCAATCACGCAGAACGCTTACTGGAACGACAGATTCTCATCGCCCAAAAGAAATATCCCCACCCGAAGGCGCAATTGCTTCAGCACCCCCAATAATTTCCGGTAACTTCCAGTAAGTTATTGCCCGATCGATTGGCGCAACTGGCCTAATAACGCTTGGGCTTCGGCATAACCACTGGTGCCTGCCGGAACCCGTTGGGCAATGGCGATCGCGCCAGAAGTATCGTATTCCGCCCGCGATCGGGCGACCATGACGAGCTGCTGGCTCCATTGGTC
Organism: Cyanobacteriota bacterium; assembly: GCA_046049545.1. Classification (GTDB taxonomy): domain Bacteria; phylum Cyanobacteriota; class Cyanobacteriia; order Leptolyngbyales; family Leptolyngbyaceae; genus Romeriopsis. The sequence continues at coordinate 7,852 of JBJORF010000040.1, forward strand.
GATTGCACCTGTGGCTTCACCGCGCACGGGACTGCTATCGGGAATCGATTGCATGATGCCGATCGCTTGCAGAATCGCATCGGGGCTGTTGTCGCTGGCGACGGCAGTGGCCTGCTGCAAAATGGCGCGATCGCTGTTTTGGGCGGCGGCGGGAACGGTTTCAAATTCGTTCGGCGCAGGGCTGGGGTTGTTCGCCACTTGCTGCGATCGCAGCTGCCGTTTCCAGTCATCGATCAGCCGCCTTGCCTCACCATGGAGGGCACGCCCGGAACCAATTTGTTCGGCTTGGGCGATCGCGTTATTCAGCGAAACTTCGTCCCCATTCGCGGCCAGAGCTTGGGCCTGATCCAGAATCGGCTGGTCGTCCTGGGTTTCGACTTGTTTGCGGGTTTCTCGGACAAATTCCTGGGCGGCGGGGTTGCTGACGCGGGCGGCTTGGGTCAGGGCCGCTTGCAAATTCCCCGCTTGTGCCGATTGTTTGGCCTGCTCAAGCTGAACGGTTTCTTGCAGCTGCGCTTGCCAGCGCCCCATCAGCCGCTGGGCTCGATCGTAGCCCGGTCGTCCGGTCGCAATCCGCTGAATGTCGTTGATGGCTTCTTCTAAGTTGAGGCTGCCGCCGCTCCAGGCTTTGGACTGAGCTTGGGCGATGATCCGAAAGTCGTCGACTTCTTGATCGAGCTTGACATTGCCGGGAATCCGATTCGCGATGTCAAGGGCCCCGTTGTAATCCTTTCGATCGAGGGCGGCTTCGGCGAGTTCGAGCAACTTCCGGCCCATCTTCGGCATTAGCTTTTGGGCTTCATCATGGACAAAGCTGATTTTTTCAATCCCCGAGATTTCCTGCAAAGCGGCCACAATATCGTCCACAACTCCAGAACGCATCGCATTTTCCGCTTTGCCCAATTTGCTCATGTCCTGGTGAGTGGCGGTGATTAGCTGGCTGAGCTCGGTGTATTTGGTCGATCGCCAATATTCGTTATCGATCGACAGTAACCGTGCGGCATAGGTGCGGGCCTGTTCAAGGTTGGTTTTCTTGAGGACTTCGCCCACTTTGTTGTAGATTTCTTCGGCTTTTTGCCAGGTGTTTTCCCAGGTTTTGACCCGCTCTTCAACAAGCTTGGAAGCAGACGATCGCGCTGGGATTTGCCTTGCGGCAGCGATCGCTGCCTTGAGCTTACCCGCCTGAAAATCGGCTTCGGCTAAATCTAGAACCTGGGTTGACCAGGTTTCGATCAGGCGACTGGCTTCCGAGTACAGCGGATGCTCCGGGCCGAGGGTATTCAGGAGCTTGATTGCTTCCAGTAAATCGGGGGCCGTTTCTTTGCTCGCCGCTAACTGCGCGCAGTGCATCCGCAGCGAACCTGAGGCCATGGGCCAAAACACCGCCGGACAATTTGGCAGCGCCGGCAATTTGAAAATGAAGGCGATTGACAGTGCGGTCAGACCCCCGGTCAGCGATAACCCCACCAAGGTAAAAAATCGCCAATCCGTCAAGATATTCAGCGTCCGCCGCTTCCAAGAAATCTTCGCGGGTGCGGGCTTACCGACGCGGCGGCGCGGCTGGGGGTGACCGTCGGTTTCGGGCGATGCAACGACGGTGCGACCGCTGCTCACTGCCGGACGGCTGCTGGTATAGCTGGTGCTGCTGGCCGATCGCCGCCGCTGGCTATCACGACGGTTTGATGTTTGACGGGGGATTCCACGATCTCTAGTCATAGGGAAGGGGTGACTGAACCAGTCATCCGGCAATAACGATAAAAGCAGTTGGCATCAAAATCCGGTCATCAAAATCCGGTCACTTCAACGCTGGGGACGGGGCCAGTACCTACCCAGCAGCGGATCGATATCGGTAAAAGAAAGCTTAGGCGCATGCACATCTCAAAGTGAACTGATCCTACTCTGCGGTCTGAAAAAAAAACAAATTTTTATCGATGGCTTTATCAATATTTTGTTACGTCGAATCAGTAGTTTGGCCGGATTGACGACACTATTTGTAATTTAAATTACATTGGCAATTCCGTAAACTCCGAACTTTCTCGAAGGTTAGCCGATCGTCGCCCTAATGACGTGGTACCCGGAACCCGATATGATCAGCAACCGAAAACAGCACAACGCAAATTACTTAATTACAGCTAGGGCACCGTCATGACCAAACAACTCGAAGGCAAAGTCGCGATCGTTACGGGGGCATCCCGAGGCATCGGACGTTCTACGGCATTAGCACTGGCGGCGGAAGGGGCGGCGGTGGTAGTGAACTACGCCAGTTCCAGTGGAGCAGCGGATGCGGTCGTGGCGGAAATCGTGGGGAGTGGGGGCAAAGCGATCGCGCTGAAAGCTGATGTTTCCAAGGAAGCTGAAGTGGATCAGATGGTGGAAACGACGATCGCGCAGTTGGGTCGGATCGATATTTTGGTGAACAATGCGGGTATCACGCGCGACACGTTGCTGCTGCGGATGAAACTTGAAGATTGGCAGGCCGTGATCGACCTGAATCTCACAGGCGTATTCCTCTGCACTCGGGCAATCAGCAAAATCATGCTGAAGCAAAAGTCAGGCCGGATCATCAATATCACCTCGGTTGCAGGTCAAATGGGCAATGCGGGTCAGGCTAACTACAGTGCCGCCAAAGCGGGGGTAATTGGCTTTACGCGGACGATGGCGCGGGAATTGGCCAGTCGCGGGATTACGGTAAATGCGGTAGCTCCGGGCTTTATTGCGACGGACATGACTAGTGATCTGAATGCCGAGCCGATTCTACAAATGATTCCGCTGAAGCGTTACGGTCAGCCCGAGGACATTGCCGGAATGGTGGCGTTTCTCGGGGCATCGCCCGCAGCGGGCTACATTACCGGCCAGGTGTTTAACGTCGATGGCGGGATGGTAATGGCTTAGCCCCCAAGTGGGTATTAACCAAGTGGGTATTGACCAAGTCGGTATCGATCAAGCGAGTATTGATCAAGATCGTGGCCGTGGGTGATAAACCTTTATCGATCACGGTCGGTTGTGCTTTGCCGTTGACGGTTAAGCTGGAAAGGCGAATTGGCTGAACGCGGATTTGGCCAATGTTTTAGTGTGGTGCTTTTTGAGGAGATTCTTAGGTATGCAACGTCGAATTATATTGCTGCTGCTGACGATCGTGGGCGGTTGGTTGGGTCTGGCCGATCGGGCTGTGGCGAAGGAAGTTGCCTCGATTGATGAATTGGCGACAACCCCGACCATGGAGCAGGTAACATCGGTTTCGCAACTGTCGGACGTGAAGCCGACGGACTGGGCATTCCAGGCATTGCAATCGTTGGTGGAGCGCTATGGTTGTATCGCGGGCTATCCCGATCGCACCTATCGGGGTAACCGAGCGATGACTCGCTACGAGTTTGCGGCTGGTCTAAACGCTTGCATGGAAAAGGTGAACCAGCTGATCGCAGCGGCCACTGAAGACATGGCCGCGAAGGAAGACCTGGCGACATTGCAAAAGTTACAGGAAGAATTTGCGGCCGAACTCGCTACGCTGCGCGGCCGTGTCGATGCCGCTGAAGCGAAGATCGCTACCCTGGAGAAGCAACAGTTCTCCACCACCACGAAGCTCGATGGCGAAGCAATTTTCAGCATCACCGGGGGCTATGGCGGCGCACCGACGGCCTCGGATGCCAACTGGACGTTCAACGATCGGGTGCGGTTGAACTTGAAGACCAGCTTCACCGGGAAGGACTTGTTGATCACCGGATTGCAAGCCTATAACTTCTCCAGTAGCAGCAATATCGCGACGGCTTTGGGCTTGGCTGATCCCGTGTTGGGCAGTTCCAGCAATGCCCGGTTGAGCTATGAGCCGCAGTTCCCGACGGTTGATCCCACAACGCTTTCGGCGCGGGGTGGCAATAATAGCGTTGAGCTGTACAAGTTGCTCTATATTTTCCCCGTGGCCTCGAAGCTGACGGCCTTTGCGGGGACTCAAGCCGAAGTGACCGATGCGTTCCCGGCGATTCTGCCGTTTGCTGGAGAAGCTCAAGGTGGGATTTCGCGCTTTTCGACCCTGCCTGCGGCCCAGCGGGTGTCGGGTGGTACGTCGCAGTTTGGTCTGGCTTCGGCGGCGGGCTTTATCTTCGCGCCGTCGGATAAGTTGGATATCCGTGCGCTCTACGGCACCCTGAGCGAAAACCTGACCAAGAACAGTGGGTTTCCGGGCACGCCCTTGGGCGCGGGGATCGGCGGCGGGAGCTACATCGCCGCTGCCCAGGTGACAGTGAAGCCGACGCAATCGATCGATCTGGGGATTAACTACGCCCACAGCTATCACCAGATCAACATCCTCGGTGCGGGCCTCGGCAGTTCCGATATTGGCGCGATTAACGTGCCCAGTCTGGGGGCAGCCGGTCTGACGCGCGGAATCGTAATGGACACGATCGGGGCGACGGCGGCGCTGAAGCTGACCTCGAATGTCACCTTAGCGGGTTCCTACACGCACATCTTCGGGGATTTGGTCGATACCAATGCCAATACTCAGTTCAATAGCTGGCTGGTCGGTGCTCACTTCCGGGATGTGCTGAAGGCGGGGAACAGCGCGGGCTTGATCTTCGGTCAGCCGTTATCGCGCAATAGCGTCAGCGGTTTAGCCACGAAGCCGGAAAATAGCCGTCCGTACCATTTGGAAGGTTATTTTAACTACAAGTTGAACGATCGGGTCAGCATTACGCCGGGGGTGTTCTTTGTGTTTAACCCGGAGGGGAATGACAACAATGACACGGCGGTGGTGCCCGTGATTCGGACGACGTTCTCGTTCTAGGGAATCGATCCAACCCGCAGAACGCGTCGGTTGGGTGCAACAACGTGAAACCTAACATCTTTGGATTGTTGGGTTTCACGTTGGGTTTTGTTGGGTTACGCTGCGCTCCACCCAACCTACGTGGGTCTGGATCTACGTGGGTCTGGATCGTAAATTTTAGGGTCGCAAATTCTACCGATCGGCCTGATCATCGACTCGAACTTGCACCGAATATCCATGAGAGGGCAGTCCCTCGGCTTGGGTCAGCATGTCGATCGCGCTGGCCATTTTTTGCAAAGCCGTTGGCGAATATTCAATCAAGCTGGAATGCTTTAAGAAGGTTTCAACGGAGAGGGGCGAAGCATATCGGGCGGCGCCGGAGGTCGGCAACGTATGGTTTGGCCCAGCTAAGTAGTCGCCCACCGCTTCTGGGGTGGAGTAGCCCAGGAAAATTGCCCCCGCGTGACGAATTTTTGGCAACAAATCCCAGGGTTCGGCGACTTCAAGCTGCAAGTGTTCCGGTGCAAATTCGTTCGATAATTCCGCCGCTGCTTCCAGCGAATTCACGACGATCGCGAGGCCATAATGCCCGATCGCTTTTTCGGTCAATGTCCGGCGCGGGTGATCAATTAGCTGCTCTTCGACCGATTTTGCGACTTTGTGGGCGAGATTTTCGTCATCGGTGATCAAGATTGCGGCGGCCATCGGATCATGCTCCGCTTGGGCCAGGAGATCGGCAGCAACGTGATTCGGATTGGCTTTGCCATCGGCGATCACCAAGACCTCCGACGGGCCAGCCAGGGAGTCGATCCCCACGGTGCCGTAAACCTGTTTCTTCGCAAGCATGACGTAGATGTTACCGGGGCCAGTGATGACATCCACCTTACCGATCGTCTCGGTGCCGTAAGCCAAAGCCGCGATCGACTGCGCCCCACCCACCCGATAAATTTCATCAACGCCTGCTTCCTGCGCGGCGACCAATACCGCTGGATTAACTTTGCCATCTGGCCCAGGGGGAGTCACCATCGCCAGTTGCGGCACCTGGGCGACTTTTGCAGGAACTGCGTTCATCAGTACCGTACTGGGATAGGAAGCCCGTCCCCCCGGCACGTAGATCCCGGCCCGATCGACGGGGGTATAGCGTTTCCCCAAAACGGTGCTGTCTTCCCCAAAATGCACCCAGCTTTGGGGCACGCGCATCCGGTGAAATTCTTCGATTTGCTTTTTTGCCAGACGGATTGCCGCGACGAGCTGATCCGGCACTTGGCGATAGGCGGCATCGAGTTCCGAACCCGTGACGCGGAGCTGGTCAGCGGTGAAGGCTTGCCGATCGAATTCCAGGGTATAGGCCAGCAAGGCTTCATCGCCTTTGCGCTTAACGGCCTGCAAGATTTCCTGCACCGTGGCTTCTTTGTTGAACACCTGCTCATCATGGGCCCGATCGCAGATCCGGCGCAGTTCTGCTTGGGCTTCAGTCCATTGGTTCGTGATTCGCAGCAGCATGATTGGAGAAGTGGTGCGTAGGATAGCGACGGTTTAATTCTTCGTGTGATCTATCTTAACGATCTCCGCGCGATTCAAGGGGTATTTATTCCACCCATTCGCGCAATAAATTTGACAAACTTTTGCTGATCAGATCAAACTGCGGTGTCTTGCCCTGTTGCGCGAACATCACCTGCCGCGCAGTATCGAGATCAAACAAGATTTCCCGGTGAGCGGGCGATCGTACCCAGCTTTGTATCCAAGTAACAGCGGCCAAGCGGGTGCCTCGGGTGACGGCGGTGACTTGGTGCAGGGTGCTGGAGGGATAGACGATCGCATCGCCCGCCGCCAGTTTGAAGGCTTGTTCCCCCAGCCCCGTTTCGATCACCAGTTCACCGCCGTCATAGTCCTCGGGCGCAGTGAGAAAAACTGTCATCGATACATCCGATCGCAGCATCCCCTCGGGCGCATTCATCAAGGCATTATCCGTATGATAGCCGTAGGCCATCCCCACGTCGTAGCGGTTGATCAGCGCGGGCCGCACCTGCTTGGGCCGCACAGCCGCTTGGAATAGCCGATGCCGTTCTAAGGCCGCTGCGATCGTGATTTGGCAGCGTTGGGCGAGGGGATCGCCCGCTGCCGCCTGCTGATTCTGCTTGACCATTTGGGCATGCCAGCCCGCCGTGAGTTTGCCATCGACAAACTCAGCCCCAGCGAGATCTCCCTGGAGGACCGCCAGTTCTGCTGGGGTCAGTACCTGATCAAGGGTCAGAATCATCGCCCTTACCTAACCTTCGCCGCCTTCGCCACCTTCACCGCCCTCACTGGGGGATTTAGGGCTGGCTTCCGGGCTGGGGCTGGCAGCGCCTTCGCCGCCTTCACTGGAGGTTTTGGGGCTGGCTTTGGGGCTAGGACTGGCAGCGCCTTCGCCGCCTTCGCCGCCTTCGGGCAATAGTGTCGGGCTGACGCTGGGTTTGGCTGCGTCAGGGTTGCTGGGCGGCGCGATCACGGGAGCGGGGGGTGTAGCGGTGGTTGCGGGCGGGGCGCTGCTGGGGGTAGTCGGTGTGGGCGCATTGCCACAGGCGGTCAGCGCCGCAGCCGTGCCGAGACCGAGGAAAAGCTGCACAGCTTTAGAAGCAGTTGGACGATCCATAAAGTTGCTTAAAGATAATTACTGGCAATAATCATAGAGGGGATCGGGGCACCATGACGGCCGAATGCGCGATCGCCCAAAATTCTTAACTTGAGGCGATGGATTACTCGACTACCCATGCTACGATAGTGAACCGAATTATTTTCTGACCTCCTAAATCTACAGAAGCGCAAGAGAGCCGTGCCTAATATCAAATCTGCTGAAAAGCGTGTCCAAATTGCTGAGCGCAACCGATTGCGCAATAAGAGTTACAGCTCTGCTGTCAAGACTCTGATGAAGACCTATTTTGCTGCGGTGGATGCCCACACGGCTCAGCCTTCGGCAGAAACCAAAGCGGCAGCGCAAACAGCGATGTCGGCGGCTTACAGCAAAATTGATAAGGCTGTGAAGCGCGGTGTGCTGCACAAGAATACGGGTGCCCGTCGCAAGTCGCTACTGGCCAGAAGCTGGAAGAAAGTCGATCCGGTTAAATAGGTTTCGGCTGATTGAATCGGGTCAAACCGATCAGTTGACTTTGACGCAATTGCTGGTGCCATGCAGCTTGTCGATACCCACGTCCATATTAATTTTGATCAGTATGAGCCAGATTTGGCGGCTGTCGCAGCGCGTTGGCGTGAGGCAGGTGTCGTGCGTCTGGTTCATTCTTGTGTCACACCATCGGAGTTCCACCGCACCCAGGCTTTGGCCGATCGGTTTGCGGAACTGTTTTTTTCGGTCGGGTTGCATCCCCTCGATATGGATCAGTGGCAGCCGACGCTCGCCGAGGAGATTCGGCAGTTGGCGAGATCGGACAAGCGCGTGGTGGCGATCGGGGAAACTGGGTTGGACTTTTTCAAGGCGGACGATCGGGCAGTGCAGCTAGAAGCCTTTGGGGCGCAGTTGGCAGTGGCTCGATCGTTGAACTTACCCGTGATCATTCACTGCCGTGATGCGGCTGAAACGATGCTGGAATACCTGCAACAAGATTGGCAAACCCATGGCCCGGTGGCTGGGGTGATGCATTGCTGGGGCGGGGATCCGGAACAAACCCAGGGATTTCTCGATTTGGGGTTTTATGTCAGCTTCAGCGGCACGGTCACCTTCAAAAGTGCCAAAACCATTCAGGCTTCGGCCCAGATGGTGCCCCTTGACCGGTTGCTGGTGGAAACGGATTGTCCGTTTCTGAGCCCCGTGCCGAAGCGCGGCGAAAAGCGCAACGAACCCGCGAATGTCCAATATGTCGCCCAGTTTATTGCGGCACTACGGGGGATCCCGATCGCCGATTTGGCGCGTCAAACCACGCAAAATGCCTGTGACCTGTTTCGTCTCCCCCCACCGTAAACGGCTGCGATGCCATTGGGGCTGATTGATCGGAGATCGTTAGGCGCAGTGAAATCATTTTCCTTCGCCATTAACTAAAATTTCCCAGGATGTCAAGCCACAAAATGCATACACTGCGTAATAATGGATAAGGGTTTTTTGTGCTATGGCTGGTTCTGCTGCCCAATAGCCTGCGAAACGCCTAACGCCTTGTCTGGGACACACAGTCCTGTCTGAATAACATCGCCGATCGGAACAATCGTTTTGTGAGGCGTGCGATTGTAAAAAGTCTTTGGAGGTTGGCGTGCGATCGCACGGCGGCACCGAAGATTTCGTCACGTTGACATCCCGTAGCACCTGTCCTAAAATTGCCACCTGCCTTGGGCGCAATCCGTAGAGGAAACGCATGACTGAGCTTACCCACAATTCCCCCGCCTTTGTTTTGCCTGACTTGGTCGAGATTCAGCGGGAGAGCTTCCGTTGGTTCTTGAAAGAGGGCTTGATTGAAGAGCTTGACAGCTTCTCGCCGATTACTGACTACACGGGCAAACTTGAACTTCACTTCGTTGCCAAAGACTTTAAGTTGAAGCGTCCGAAGTATGACGTGGATGAGGCGAAGCGCCGAGACAGTACCTACGCGGTGCAAATGTATGTCCCCACGCGCCTGATCAATAAAGAAACGGGTGAAATTAAAGAGCAGGAAGTGTTCATTGGTGACCTGCCGCTGATGACCGATCGCGGGACATTCATCATCAACGGTGCGGAGCGGGTGATCGTCAACCAGATTGTCCGTAGCCCAGGTGTATATTACAAGTCGGAAACCGATAAAAACGGTCGCCGTACCTACAATGCAAGCTTGATCCCGAATCGGGGCGCTTGGCTAAAGTTTGAAACGGATAAAAATGATCTTGTCTGGGTGCGGATTGACAAGACCCGCAAGCTCTCCGCCCAGGTGCTGTTGAAAGCCTTGGGCCTCAGCACTGGGGAAATTCTTGATGCGCTGCGTCACCCGGACTACTTCCAGAAGACGATCGAAAAAGAAGGTGAGTACACCGAAGATGATGCACTGATGGAGCTGTACCGCAAGCTGCGGCCCGGTGAACCGCCGACGGTTTCCGGTGGGGCACAACTGCTGGAATCGCGCTTCTTCGATCCGAAACGCTACGATTTGGGTAAGGTCGGTCGCTACAAGCTCAATCGCAAGCTGCGGTTGAACGTGCCGGAAGCAACCCGCGTACTCACCCCGCAGGATATTCTGGCGGCGGTGGACTACCTGATTAACCTCGAATTCGACATCGGTCAGGCCGATGACATCGATCACCTGGGCAACCGCCGGGTGCGATCGGTGGGTGAATTGCTCCAGAACCAGGTGCGGGTCGGTCTGAACCGCTTGGAGCGGATCATCCGAGAACGGATGACCGTCAGCGATGCCGATTCCTTGACTCCGGCATCCCTGGTCAACCCGAAGCCATTGGTTGCGGCGATTAAGGAATTCTTCGGCTCCTCGCAGCTGTCGCAGTTCATGGACCAAACCAATCCGCTGGCGGAGCTGACCCACAAGCGCCGGATCAGTGCCCTTGGGCCTGGCGGTCTGACCCGCGAACGCGCAGGCTTCGCGGTGCGCGACATTCACCCGTCCCACTACGGTCGGATTTGCCCGGTGGAAACGCCGGAAGGCCCGAACGCGGGTCTGATCGGTTCCCTGGCGACCCATGCGCGGGTGAACGACTATGGCTTCATTGAAACGCCCTATCGTCGGGTGGAAAATGGCCGCGTGCGGATTGATCTGCCCGCGATCTACATGACCGCCGATGAAGAAGATGACCTGCGGGTAGCAGCGGGCGACGTTTCGATGGATGAAACGGGCGTGTTGCTGGGTGAAAAAATCACCGTGCGCTACCGTCAGGATTTCATCGTGGTCGGGCCGAGTGAAGTGGACTACGTGGCCGTATCGCCTGTCCAAATCATTTCCGTGGCGACCTCGCTGATTCCGTTCCTGGAGCATGACGACGCGAACCGGGCCCTGATGGGATCGAACATGCAGCGTCAGGCCGTACCCTTGCTGCGGCCGGAGCGGCCACTGGTTGGTACGGGGCTCGAAGCCCAGGCCGCCCGTGACTCAGGCATGGTTGTGGTTAGCCCTTGCAACGGTGAAATTTCCTACGTCGATGCCCGCCGGATTCGGGTGCGATCGTCGGAAACCAGTGAGGAATTTGAGTTCATCCTGCAAAAGTACCAGCGATCGAACCAAGATACTTGCCTGAATCAGCGACCGATCGTCAACCTCGGCGATAAGGTTTCCTTGGGCCAAATCCTGGCCGATGGTTCCGCCACAGAAAACGGCGAACTGGCCTTGGGTCAGAACATTCTGGTCACCTACATGCCCTGGGAAGGCTACAACTACGAGGACGCCATCCTGATCAGTGAGCGGCTGGTCTACGACGACGTGTACACCTCGATTCACATCGAAAAACACGAAATCGAAGCCCGCCAAACCAAGCTGGGGCCGGAAGAAATCACCCGGGAAATCCCCAACGTCGGGGAAGATGCCCTGCGCAACTTGGATGACAACGGGATCATCCGCAAGGGGGCCTGGGTCGAGTCCGGGGACATCTTGGTTGGTAAAGTCACCCCCAAGGGTGAATCCGACCAGCCGCCGGAAGAAAAGCTGCTCCGCGCGATCTTTGGGGAAAAAGCCCGCGATGTGCGGGACAACTCTCTGCGGGTGCCGAACGGCGAAAAAGGCCGCGTCGTCGATGTCCGGGTGTTTACCCGAGAGCAGGGTGATGAACTGCCGCCGGGGGCCAACATGGTCGTGCGGGTCTACGTCGCCCAGAAGCGCAAAATTCAGGTCGGTGACAAGATGGCGGGTCGCCACGGCAACAAGGGGATTATTTCCCGGATTCTGCCCGTGGAAGACATGCCCTATCTGCCCGACGGCACGCCGATGGACATTGTGCTCAATCCTCTGGGGGTGCCGAGCCGGATGAACGTCGGTCAGGTCTACGAATGTTTGCTCGGTTGGGCCGGGGAGAATCTGGGCGCAAGATTCAAGATGGTGCCCTTCGATGAGATGCACGGGGAAGAAAAGTCCCGCGAAACCGTCCATGGCAAACTGCGCGAAGCCCGCGAGCATCGCATCGATCACACGGGCGAGGGCGAATGGGTCTTCGATGATGACAACCCTGGGAAGATCCAGGTCTTCGACGGCCGCACGGGCGAACCGTTCGATCGGGCGGTCACCGTCGGTAAGGCCTACATGCTGAAGCTGGTGCACCTGGTGGATGACAAGATCCATGCCCGTTCCACGGGCCCCTACTCCCTCGTCACCCAGCAGCCGTTGGGTGGTAAGGCTCAGCAGGGTGGCCAGCGTTTCGGGGAAATGGAAGTTTGGGCACTGGAGGCATTTGGTGCGGCTTATATCCTTCAGGAATTGCTCACGGTCAAGTCCGACGATATGCAGGGTCGTAATGAAGCGCTCAACGCGATCGTCAAAGGCAAATCGATTCCCCGACCCGGTACACCGGAGTCCTTCAAGGTGTTGATGCGTGAGTTGCAGTCCCTCTGTTTGGATGTGGCCGTACATAAGGTCGAGACCCGCGACGATGGCAGCAGTCAAGATGTTGAGGTTGACTTGATGGCCGACGCAGTGACCCGCCGGATGCCAGCTAGGCCGACCTATGAATCGGTTTCGCGCGAAGCGTTGGAAGAGGATGAGGAGCTGTAGATTGATTGTTGCAGCGATCGTCGGGGCGCGGGGGGGTGCCCGTACCGCTTGCTCTGTAATCTGATCGCTCGCTGCAATCTTCAAGTCAACCAGTGGCCGAATCAACCGCCGCAATCAGTCGCAATTTTTCAAAGCCCAATCTGTTAAGAGAGTAGAACAAGATGCCTAAGCTGGAACAGCGCTTTGACTACGTCAAAATTGGTCTAGCATCGCCCGATCGGATTCGCCAATGGGGTGAGCGAACCTTGCCCAACGGTCAACTGGTCGGTGAAGTCACCAAACCCGAGACGATTAACTATCGGACGTTGAAGCCGGAAATGGACGGCTTGTTCTGCGAGCGTATCTTTGGCCCCGCGAAGGACTGGGAATGTCACTGTGGGAAGTACAAGCGCGTGCGCCATCGGGGCATCGTCTGCGAACGCTGCGGTGTGGAAGTCACCGAATCGCGCGTCCGCCGTCACCGCATGGGCTACATCAAATTAGCCGCTCCCGTAGCCCACGTGTGGTATCTGAAGGGGATTCCGAGCTATATGGCGATCCTGCTGGATATGCCGCTGCGGGACGTGGAGCAAATTGTCTACTTCAATGCCTACGTGGTCTTGAATCCCGGCAACGCCGATAACCTCAGCTACAAGCAATTGCTGAGCGAAGATCAGTGGATGGAAATTGAAGACGAGATGTACAGCGAGGACGGCAAGCTGCAAGACATCGAAGTCGGCATTGGGGCGGAAGCGCTGCAACGGTTGCTCCAGGACATTCCCCTGGATGAAGAGGCCGAGCGCCTGCGCGAAGAAATCGCCACTTCCAAGGGCCAAAAGCGGGCCAAATATATTAAGCGCCTGCGGGTGATCGACAACTTCGTCGCCACGGGTTCCTTGCCCGATTGGATGATCCTGGACTACATCCCGGTGATTCCGCCGGATCTGCGGCCGATGGTGCAGCTCGACGGGGGCCGCTTTGCGACTTCCGACTTGAATGACCTGTACCGCCGCGTGATCAACCGCAACAACCGTTTGGCCCGCCTCCAGGAAATCCTCGCGCCGGAAATCATTGTCCGGAACGAGAAGCGGATGCTCCAGGAAGCGGTCGATGCGCTGATCGACAACGGTCGTCGCGGTCGTACCGTAGTGGGTGCCAACAACCGTCCGCTCAAGTCCCTCTCCGACATCATCGAAGGGAAACAGGGTCGCTTCCGTCAGAACTTGCTGGGTAAGCGGGTGGACTACTCCGGTCGATCGGTGATCGTGGTCGGACCGAAGCTGCGGATTCACCAGTGCGGTCTGCCCAAGGAAATGGCGATCGAGCTATTCCAGCCGTTCGTGATCCATCGCTTGATTCGGCAGGGCTTGGTGAACAACATCAAGGCGGCGAAGAAGCTGATCCAGCGCAATGACCCGGTGATCTGGGACGTGCTGGAAGATGTGATCGAAGGCCACCCCGTCATGCTGAACCGCGCCCCGACCCTGCACCGTTTGGGGATTCAGGCGTTTGAGCCGATTCTGGTGGATGGCCGCGCGATCCAGTTGCACCCGTTGGTTTGTCCGGCGTTTAACGCCGACTTTGACGGTGACCAAATGGCCGTTCATGTGCCTTTGTCGATCGAAGCCCAAGCCGAAGCGCGATTGCTGATGCTGGCCTCGAACAATATCCTGTCGCCCGCTACGGGTCGCCCGATCGTTACCCCTTCCCAGGATATGGTCTTGGGCTGCTACTACCTGACAGCGGAAAACCCCAAAGCGACGAAGGGCGAAGGCCGTTACTTTGCCAACCTGGATGATGCGATCATCGCCTATCACCAGGCCGAAATCGATCTGCATGCCTACGTTTGGGTGCGGTTTGATGGCATGGTCGAAACCGACGTGCCGGATCACGATGTCGTCAGTGAAGAAACCAGCGGGGATGGCATGGTCACCCGCACCTACAAGCTCCGCCGTGAGCGCCGTGACCCCGAAGGTGTGCTGATTTCCCAGTACATCAAGACCACCGTGGGCCGGATTATCTACAACAAGACCGTGATCGATGCGTTAGCCGATTAAGGCGATCGGGGTGGATTCACCCCCCTGGGGATGGCTAGCCGCCGTCCCCTGAACGTCAGGATGATTCTTTGAAGAGCGATATTGCAAATAGCGGGGCAAGTCATGACAATCGAGCAGCAATCGGATCAGAAGCAAGTTTTCCGAAACAAAGTTATCAACAAGAAGCAGTTGCAGAACTTGGTGTCCTGGGCCTTTACCGAATATGGCACCGCCCGCACGGCAAACATGGCCGATGAGATCAAAGAACTCGGCTTCCGCTATGCCACGCGGGCCGGTGTGTCGATCAGCGTCGATGACCTGCAAATTCCGCCGACCAAGAAAGCCCTGCTCGAAGAAGCGGAAGAGACGATTCGTGACACCGAGGATAAGTACACGCGCGGTGAAATTACCGAAGTGGAGCGTTTCCAGAAGGTAATCGATACCTGGAACGCCACTTCCGAGAACCTCAAGGACGAAGTGGTAAAGCACTTCAAGTCCAATGACCCGCTGAACTCGGTCTATATGATGGCCTTCTCCGGGGCGCGGGGGAACGTCTCCCAGGTGCGTCAGTTGGTGGGGATGCGCGGTTTGATGGCGAACCCGCAAGGGGAAATCATTGACTTGCCGATTAAGACCAACTTCCGCGAAGGGCTGACTGTTACCGAGTATATTATTTCCTCCTACGGGGCGCGGAAAGGCTTGGTCGATACGGCCTTGCGCACCGCTGACTCCGGGTATCTGACCCGCCGTTTGGTGGATGTCTCCCAGGATGTAATCATTCGGGAATATGACTGCGGCACCGTGCGTGGCGTGCTGGTTGGCGACATGACCGATGGGGAAAAGACCTTGATTCCGATGCACGAACGGGTGTTCGGGCGGGTGGCCGCCGAGGATGTGGTGCATCCCGAAACGGGCGAAGTGATCATCGCGCGGAACCAGGATATTTCCGATGAGCTGTGCGACAAGCTCGTGGCCGCAAACGTCAAAGAAATGATGGTGCGATCGCCGCTGACCTGTGAAGCCACTCGATCAGTGTGTCAGCTTTGCTACGGCTGGAGCTTGGCCCATGCTCACCTAGTGGACATTGGCGAAGCCGTGGGGATCATTGCCGCGCAGTCGATCGGTGAACCGGGTACACAGCTGACCATGCGGACATTCCACACTGGTGGGGTCTTTACCGGGGAAGTCGCCCGTCAGGAAAAAGCCAAGCATGACGGTGTGATCAAGTTCTCCAAGAAGATTCGGACCCGGGCTTTCCGCACACCCCACGGTCAGGATGCGTTGATTATTGAATCCACCGATAATGCGGCGAACAAAATCACCATCTCTGGCGATAAAGAGCAGAATTTCACCTTGCCGCAGGGCGCGTTGCTGTTCTTCGAAGAAGGCCAGAGTGTGAATAAAGGCGATGTGTTGGCGGAAATTCCATTGACGGGTCGCGCTCGCAAGACCACCGAAAAAGCGGCGAAGGACGTAGCCACGGACTTGGCCGGGGAAGTGCGCTTCGCCGATGTGGTACCGGAAGAGAAGAAAGACCGTCAGGGCAACACCACCCGCATTGCCCAGCGTGGGGGCTTGATGTGGGTGCTGTCGGGGGATGTGTATAACTTGCCGCCTGCTGCTGAGCCGACGGTGAAGAACGGTGAACAGGTGAAAGCGGGCAGCGTGATCGCGGAAACTCGCGTGACCACGGAGAACGGCGGCATCGTCCGGCTGAGCGAAGCTGACTCCGAGAGCAAAGGCGGTCGCGAAGTCGAAATCATCACCGCTTCGGTAATGCTGGATAAGGCCCAGGTGACCCGCGTCGAGAGTCTCCAAGGCGGCGACCAATACCGTCTGGAAGCGAATAGTGGCCAAGTCTTCTCCCTCAAGGCGACACCGGGAACGCAGGTGAACAGCGGCCAGGTGGTGGCGGAGCTGATCGACGATCGCTACCGGACACAAACGGGGGGGATCATCAAGTTCGCGGGCCTAGAAATCGCTAAGCGCGGTAAGGGCAAACAGGGCTATGAAATTGTGCAGGGCGGGACGATTATTTGGATTCCGGAGGAAGCCCACGAAGTCAACAAGGATATTTCTTTGTTGATGGTGGAAGACGGCCAGTATGTCGAAGCCGGCACGGAAGTCGTCAAGGACATCTTCTGCCAAACCAACGGTGTGGTGGAAGTGACCCAGAAGAATGACATTCTGCGCGAAATCTTGGTCAAGCCCGGCGAACTGCATATGGTGGATAGCCTCGATGGGCTGGTCACGAAGGAAGCGGCCTTGGTTAACCCCGGTCAGGAGATCATGCCGGGCCTCACCGCCAAGGATATGCAGTACGTCGAGTTCATCGAAACGCCGGAAGGTCCCGCGATGCTCGTGCGCCCGATCGTTGAATATGAGGTTTCCGATGCCGCCCCGGTGCCGAGCCAAACTTCGACCTCGGAAGACAAGACCCAGGGCATTCAATTGCGGGCGATGCAGCGCGTTCTCTATAAAGATGGCGAGCGCGTCAAGTCCGTGGATGGTGTGGATCTGGTGCGGACGCAGTTGGTGTTGGACTCCGATCGGGATAACCTGGCGGCGAACATTGAGCTAGTGCAGGACGAGAACAAGGCAGATATTTTACGCCTACAAATCGTGATCCTCGAATCTTTAGTGATTCGTCGCGACATTGCGGCGGATGTCACCCAGGGCAGTACCCGAACGGAAATCTTGGTGCAGGATGGTGATCAAATTGCGCCGAATGCGGTGGTAGCCCGGACTTCGATTCTCTGTAAAGAAGACGGCGAAGTGCAGGGGATTCGCGAAGGAATGGAGGCAATTCGCCGGATTCTCGTGGTGCGGGATGCGGACAAGTTTGAGCTGCCCACGACGCAGAAGACCGCCCTGAAGCCAGGTGCGTTGGTGGTCGCGGGTGCGGGCTTGGAGACCGTTGAGCCTTGTACCGAATCGGGTGAAGTGCTGGCGGTCGGTCCGGAGAGCGTGACGATGCGGATTGCACGCCCCTATCGCGTCTCGCCCGGTGCGGTGTTGCATGTGGACAATGGTGACTTGGTGCAGCGGGGGGATAACCTGGTGCTGCTGATTTTTGAGCGCACGAAGACTGGGGATATTATCCAGGGTTTGCCGCGCATCGAAGAAGTCCTGGAAGCCCGCAAACCGAAGGAAGCCTGCCTGCTATGTCAACGTAACGGTACGGTGCAGGTGGTCTATGCCGAAGATGACTCGGTTGAAGTGAAGGTGGTGGATGATGAAGGCTTGGTGACCGAATATCCGGTCGGCCCGGGTCAGAGCATCATCGTGATTGATGGTGAGCAGGTGGAAGCGGGTCAGCGCTTGAGCGACGGCCCGGTGAATCCCCACGATCTACTCGAGATTCTGTTCAACGCGCAGCTTGAGAAGCTGGGCACCCACGAAGCGGCGCTGTCGAGCTTGCAAACGGTGCAGAGCATCCTGGTGGCGGAAGTGCAGGCGGTGTATCAGTCCCAGGGGATTGATATTTCGGATAAGCATATTGAAGTCGTGGTGCGCCAGATGACTTCGAAGGTGCGGGTCGAGGATGGTGGGGATACGACGATGTTGCCGGGGGAACTGGTCGAGCTGTATCAGCTGGAGCAGGTGAACGAGGCGATGTCGATTACGGGGGGTGCCCCGGCGCACTACACGCCCGTGATCCTTGGGATTACTAAGGCTTCGCTGAACACGGACAGCTTCATCTCGGCAGCATCGTTCCAAGAGACAACGCGGGTCTTGACCGAAGCAGCGATCGAAGGCAAGTCGGACTGGTTGCGCGGTCTGAAGGAGAACGTGATCATCGGGCGCTTGATCCCGGCGGGTACGGGCTTCAATGCCTATGAGGAGATGGGCGGTGCGCCGGAAGTGGATCTGAGCTATGACGGCATGTTCGATGATGATGCGGACTTGGCGGATATTGTGCTCGACGATCGCACGGCCCGCAACTATAACATCGAGAGCCTGGAGGAGCGTCCGAGCTTTAGTTTTGAGAGCTTTGGTTCTGGCGATGCGGCAGTGGCGGATTATGGGGCGGCCTATAAGTCTCCCATTCTCGATGATGATGAGCTGATTGATGATAGTGTTGGCGGCGGGGATGCGGATGATGACGATGATGATGCAGACATTGATGACGATGATTTGTAAATCATTGTTGGATTGATCCAGCAGCAAAAAATCGGAGCAGGGGAAACCTTGCTCCGATTTTTTGTTGGGCGGTCGTGGGAATTGGGGGCGATCGCGTAAGTGAATGGTGCGTTTTGCGTTGCAGAAATATACCCTACGTTGCTATTGGGTCAAACTCGGTAGGAAATTTACGCAACCGGGGAATACAATGACCAACACCAACACCATTAATTGCAGAATGATGAAGGGAATCACGCCGCGATAAATATCTACGGTTTTGACTTCTGGAGGCGCAACGCCGCGCAGGTAAAATAACGCAAAGCCAAAGGGCGGGCTGAGGAATGAAGTTTGCAGATTGGTGCCGAGGACAACACCATACCAAACTAGGTCTAGCCCGATTTTCTGGGCGACGGGAACAAATAATGGAATGACAATGAAGGCAATTTCAAAGAAGTCGATGAAGAAGCCAAGGAAGAAGACAACGGCCATGCTGACCAGCATAAAGCCCAGATTGCCGCCGGGGAGATTGGAGAGGGCGTGGTACATAAATCGATCGCCCTCCAATCCCCGAAATACCAAACTGAATAAGGTCGAACCGAATAAAATAAACATCACCATCGCGGTGCTGCGCAGGGTATCGTCGCAGGCGGCTTTGATGGTTGGGATGCTGAGTTGACCGTTGAAATAGGCGAGGGCGATCGCGCCCAAACACCCGATCGCCCCGGCTTCTGTCGGTGTTGCAATCCCCAGAAAAATACTGCCCAAAACCAGCAAAATCAGCAATAACGGCGGAATCATCGCTTGAATAACCCGCTGTCTTAGGGCTTGTTTGCCGATGTTACGGACTTCTGGGGGCAGGGCAGGGGCGATGTCGGGATTGAGATAGGCGATGATTAAAACATATATGGCGAATGCTCCAGTGATCATTAAGCCAGGAATTAATGCACCAATAAATAAATCACCGACGGAAACACCCAGTTGATCGCCTAGCACAACTAAAACAACACTCGGCGGAATAATTTGACCAAGGGTACCGGAAGCGGCGATCACGCCAGTGGCTAATTTCTTGTCATAGCCATAGCGGAGCATAATCGGCAGCGAAATCATCCCCATCGCAACAACAGTCGCGGCGACAACGCCCGTAGTGGCGGCGAGCAATGCGCCCACTAAGACAACAGCCAGTGCTAGCCCGCCGCGCAACCGCCCAAATAAAATCCCCATGGTTTCGAGGAGACGTTCGGCGATGCCCGTTTTCTCCAGCATCGCCCCGAGGAAAATGAAATAGGGAATAGCGAGGAGGGTGTAGTTTGACATGGTGCCGAAGAACCGCTGGGGCAATGCGGTAAATAGGCTGCTGTCAAATACGCCGAGGCTCAAGCCAATTAAGCCAAATAAAATGCCCACGCCCCCCAAGGCAAAGGCGACGGGATAGCCCGAAGCCAGCAATACCAGCGCACCGAGGAACATACTCGGCCCCAGCCATTCGGTATCAATTTCAATAATCCAATCGCCCATGATGCTTGCCTGTGGTGTTGTTTTTTGTGTTGTTTGTTTTGTTGTTATGCGTTTTCAGGGGTGTTTGCATCGGGGCGATCGGCGCTCAGAAACGCCCAATTTTTAATGATTTCGGCGATGCCTTGTAATAGCAGTAAGGTGCAGGCGATGAGGATGGTACTTTTGATTGGATAGCGGGGGAGGCCGCCGGGATCGGGAGAGATTTCTTGAATGCGCCAGGCGCTGACGATCGAGTCCCAGGAGGCGACGATGCAGAGTAGGCAGAAGGGAATGAGGAATAGCACGGTACCCCAGAGGTTGGCGATCGCGCGGCGGCGGGGACTCCAGTTGGTGTAGAACAGGTCAACGCGGACGTGGCCATCGTGGAGCAGGGTGTAGGCACCGCCCAGCATGAAGAGGAGGGTGAAGGTGTACCATTGGCCTTCGATCAGGGCGTTGGAGGTGAGGTTGAGGCCGATGGCGCGGCCCAGAAAACGACCGATGACGTTCCAAGCGCCGAGGCCGATCATGAGCAGGACGAGGGCATAGCAGAGTTTGCCGATGCGATGGTTGAGGCGGTCGATCGCGTGGGCGATCGGGAGGAGGGCGCTGGGATTCACGATCGGTCTCCGGGAACGGGTCGTGGGTATTGTACCGCGTTCGATCGGGTCACTGGAACTGGGGCGATCGGAGGCCGTCGAGGGGGCTGATGACGGCACGACCGCCGCGATTCAGGACGTGGGTGTAGATCATGGTGGTTTTTACGTCTTTGTGCCCGAGGAGTTCTTGGACGGTGCGGATGTCGTAGCCGTTTTGCAGGAGGTGGGTGGCGAAGGAGTGGCGGAAGGTGTGGCAACTGACGCGCTTGGTGATTTTGGCGTTGCGGGTAGCTTGTTTGACGGCTTTTTGCAGGCTACTTTCGTGGAGGTGGTAACGGACAATTTTGCCACTGCGCGGATCTTTGCAGCGGGTGCTGGAGGGAAAGGCGTATTGCCAGACCCATTGGCGATCGGTGTTGGGATGTTTGCGATCGTAGGCATGGGGTAGAACGGTGGCACCGTAGCCCTGTTCGAGGTCTTGCTGGTGGAGCAGTTGGGCTTGTTGGAGTTGGTGGCGGAGGGGAGCGATCGTGGTTTGGGGCAGGAGGGTGATCCGATCTTTGCCGCCTTTGCCGGAGCGAATCAGGATTTGCGATTGGGCGAAGTCGATGTCTTTGATCCGGAGTGAGAGGCATTCGTTGAGGCGAAGGCCGCTACCGTAGAGCAGTTGGAGCAGGAGGCGATAGACGCCAGTGGTGTTTTGGATGATGGCGTGGGCTTCTTCGGGAGAGAGGACAACGGGAAGCCGGGAGGGGCGTTTGGCCCGGATTGCGTCAATGCGGCTGTCGAGTTCTTGTTTTAAGACATGGCGATAGAGGAAGAGGAGGGCGTTGAGGGCTTGGTTTTGGGTGGTGGCGGTGACGTTGCCTTCAATCGCGAGGTGGGTGAGGAAGGCTTCGATTTCGGGAACGCCCATTTCGTTGGGGTGGCGTTTGTTATGGAAGAGGATGAAGCGGCGAATCCACTGAACGTAGGTTTCTTCGGTGCGATAGGAATAGTGCTTGAGGCGAATGGCATCGCGGACTTGGTCAAGGAGCTTTCTAGGTGGGTGTTGCATGATGTTTTGCGAGAAGTTGCAGATTCAGCCGATCACCCTATAATGGGAGGATAGGCGGAATCATTCTCGTTTGCGTCTAGGGGATATACGGAATCTTTCGGGCTATCCAGCCGATTTGGTTGGATATGTGGAAAAATTCTGCCCATTAATTGTTATTTCGACGGCCAAAGAATAACACTTATCTGTTCTATTCTGGGAACACTAAGGCCGCTGAAATAACTGATCACGTTGGAACCGACGCGCGTGGATTGACGGTTCGTTAACCGCGCTGTCAACTGAAGTTGTCAAACGCTGATTTGTCTGGCGCGGTTCAACGTGATCATTATTAGAGGGACTCATCCTGAGCAGTTGATTTATACTGAGATGGCAAAACTCAGTAAATTATCGATTGATCGCATGTTTGATGCGCTACTACGACGCGGTTATTTTCCTCAAGAATTGCCGCCGCCTTTTCAAACAACTTCGTTCGCACAAGCTGTCACTTCGCACATATCGTCTCTGTCTCATCCTTTTATTTGCGACCCTCAAGGAAGAAGTTTTGTATCCCAGTCAGAGAGGTTCAACTTAGCTAGAGCGGGAACTTTAAGACGCATTCTTAGTATCCCAAATCCGGTCAATTACATTCAATTAGCACACGTTATCAGTGATAACTGGCAGCAATTATTAGCACATGCTCAGCAGTCAAAAATCTCAATGAGTAAGCCTATTCAGACTCCCGGGCAAAAAAGGGCTGTCCAACGATTTAAAGACTTCGGCGATTTACCAGAGATACGGGCTATTAATCGCGTTGGTTGTCGGTATGTTCTCAAGGCTGATATTAACGCCTTCTACCCGTCTGTCTACACGCACAGTATTCCTTGGGCTATTCACACTAAAATGATTGCGAAAACTCAACGAAAATACAATCAATCCTTAGGGAACAAGATCGATACACTGATCAGAAACGCACAAGACCAGCAAACAAAAGGTATTCCTATTGGACCTGACACATCCCTAATCGTAGCGGAGTCAATCTTAGCAACGGTTGACCAGGAATTGCAGAAGCAATTCCCAAATTGTGGATTTCGGTATGTAGATGATTATGAGTTATGTTTTTGGTCGTTTGCTGATGCAGAAGCAGCCCTCTCTATGCTTCAAGAATTGCTCACCCATTTTGAACTTCAATTGAATCCTAATAAGACAAAAATTATAGAATTACCATGTCGGGTGGAGCCAAAGTGGGTTTCTGATCTGCGTGTTTTTGAATTTCGACCGGGAGCGCGATCCCAGCACACAGACATCATCCATTTCTTCGATTGCGCGTTTGAATTATGGGTACACAACCCAGAAGAAGCAGTCCTCAAGTATGCGTTATCAAGATCGAAGTCCATAACAGTTCCACCAGAAAATTGGTCTTTGTATGAATCATTCCTCCTACAATGTGCTGTAGCAGAAGCAGGGGCGCTACCCATTGTTATAGACCTAATCAAGAAATATTCGGACGATGGTTATCAGCTTAATAAAGACCTAATCCGTGAAACATTCACACGAATAGTAGAACTACACGCTCCTCGCGGTCATGGCAGTGAGGTTGCATGGGTAATTTGGGGATCTCTCATTCTGCAACTTCCCATTGATGATCAGACTGCCACCATTATCGGAACGGTGAGCGATTCTATTGTTGCGTTACTTGCCCTTGATGCTCGCTCAAAAGGACTAATAAGCACAACGATTAACTTTCAACTTTGGGAGCAATGTATGACCAGAGATGAACTGTGTGGCTCTAACTGGTTACTTTGCTACCAAGCTTACGAACACGGGTGGTTATCATCGAAAGATGGAACAGATTATATTGCTCAAGATCCATCGTTTCTATTTTTGCGTACTCATAACGTGCAGTTTTATGACGCACAAAGTTCGCTCAGATACTCTATGCCTGTAGAACGTCGCCCCACATCTCCTCTAGTTTATACCGGAGGCTATTGACGTGTTTATTATCATATAGCCGTCCCTCTAACAATCGCGTTGCAGCGGACAGTTGTAAATCTCTTCGTCTATCGTTCGAGTCTCTGCGCTGCCGCTGAACGCAATCGTTCTGCCGTCTGCGTTACAGGTTGAGGCGGTAGTTTGAAATTTACCGTCAATTATTAAGATTGCTGGAATCAGCGTTGCTTTGATACCTGTAGTGACGATTTGTAGCTACAGTTGAAGTAGTTACGTTGGTTATTCAGCGATGGAGTTTGAATGGGATGAAGCGAAGCGTCTCTCGAATCTTGACAAGCACGGCATTGACTTTCTGGATGTCGAGGAAGTCTTTGATGGTGATATTGTCACGGTGGAAGACGATTTCCCTACGGGAACGCTTCGCGAACGCTCCGGTTATGGTGAACGGCGATTCGTGACTTTTGGCTTATTGCAAGGTCGTGTTGTTGCTGTGGTGTATACCGATCGTGGTGATGCGATGCGTCTAATTTCTGTAAGAAAGGCAACCCAATATGAGCAAAGAACCTACTACGCGCAAATCTCAAACTGATTGGGCCAGAGTCGATGCGATGACCGATGAAGATATTGACTTGTCTGATTGTCCTGAAATCACACCGGAACAGTTTGCGAAAGCTGTGGTGCAACGAGGTGGATTACAAGCAGCGAAGAACAAAGCCCAGGTAACGTTACGCATTGATGACGATGTTTTAAATTGGTTTAAGTCACAAGGTCGTGGCTACCAGACACAGATTAATAGTTTATTAAGAGCGTATATGGAAGCGAATCAGTAGAGTTGATTTCGCCGCCAGAGCAATTCGCTCGCACCAGTCCGATAGAGTATAATCGCAAGTAGCGAAGCCAGTCTGCGGCTGGTGAGGCAACCCGTTCTGCCGTCTACGTTACAGGTTAAAGCAGTAGTTTGAAATTTATTATCTACTTCAATTGGATCTGGAACAATGGTTGGACTGGATCGGGAACAATAGTTAGACGAATAATACAGCAGCGCAACGAGCCGGATTAGCCGTGGAACTGAGACATCACACTCTACACTTCCCTGATGGATAACCGCAATTGGCTTTACCCATCTTTTAATCGGCTCAACTATTGCTCGGCGATCGCCGTTTCAGAACTATCCATCGGCTTAACAGCAATCGCCGAGCCCGATTGATTGGCATATCCTGTCTGTTTCAGAAAGCGTTCCACTTCCGCGAAAAATTCCTGTCGATCGCCCCCTTGATAGAGCTGTTCCATTAATTTCCAACTATCGCTGGCTTGATTCAGAGAATAGCGATCGGCCATATAAGCCGCCACCACACCCTTTGCGTCCTGCGGTGAATCCATCACCCGCTGCATCGCCAGTAAATGCTGGGTCGCACTGGCTTCGACTTGGGTTTGATAATCACGGGTACGATCGACCATCCGTCCTGCTTCAAACCGCCAAATCTGCACAGGATTAGCGGAGGCGGCATAGGTGGTGAACTTCCCCGTAAACCGATCGTCGCGGCTCTGAAATTCCAGCATCCCGTCCTGATTCAAATCCACTAATTGATAGAAACTATTGCCCCATTTATGGCTGGTGGCTTGATAGGTGTTCGCCTTCGGATCAAACTTATAAATTTGGGTATAGGTACAGCAGTGCGTTCCACCCGTGAATAAATCCACCAAAATTTCTGGCTGACCGTCCCGATCGAGATCCCGCACCTGAAATGCACCTTCACCCTGATCGGCTAAAACCTGATCGACTAAGCGATCGCGCACGATCGACTCATTAAATACACGCTGCCCTTGGTGCAAAACCTTTAATCGCACATTGCGAAATCGCGGCGATGATTGCGACTTTTCGTAGCTAAGAACTGCCTTAACTGTGCCATTCACCGCAATTTTTTTCACCCAAGGCGAAGGCTTAGCGGCCATGCCCAGAACCGCGATCGCCCAAACGATCGGAAATGCAACCAGCAAACTAATCCGCGTGCGCCGATGCTTCAGAATATTCATAACATTCAGTAGATGCGCAACCCCAAACTGGAGATGCCGTGACGATATTCACCCCTAGCGGCTACCCTCAAGCGACAACAGAAAAGTGAAACAAGAAAATCTGCGAACTAGCTTTTCACAAACGCATGAAACATGTAGCCATGAAAGATATAGCCATGAAACATGCACTGCAATTGGCCAGTCCGCAGCCACTTTCCGTATAAGCACTTAGTTTAACCAAACTAGCGTGATAAATATTACTCACTAAATACGGAAGCGGCACGTTTTTTTCGAGAATTTTTTTGGCGATCGGCCACAATCGCCAGCATGACAGCTTTGCCGGGCGCATACAGCAGCGTAATCACAATAAACCCGGCCAAAATTCCCAGGATCCCGGCGGGTGAAAGGAGCGTTTGGAGTAAGGTGACGATGACCCGCCCTGGCTGGGTCAGGAGGTACCAGCTGTTGAGCCGAGGAAAGCGTCCGACAAAGACCCCGATCGCGCTCAGTCCGTGCAGCGCCAGTTCCACTGCTGGAACCCAACGCCCATACCCCTGCCGCCGCAGGAAATGCCCCACATTAATTAATGACAGCACATAGGCCAAAAAGCCCAAGGTCAGAAACACCAAAAACAGCGGCGCAATAATAAAGCCCGTTACCCAGCGCGAGTTGTATTCCAGGATGAACCGGTTGAGGTGAATTACATCGGTCAGGATGTAGGGCGCATTGGGCAGAAAGAGGATAAATACCACCAGCCCGATCGTCCAGACCCAGCGCTGTTGCGATCGCGGGATGATGGTTTGGAGCCAGTGTGTACTGGGATCATCCGATCGAAATAAATAGATACTGAGAGACAGCGGAATCAGGGCCAAAAACATATTCCAGCCCATCCATCCCGAAGCCTCAAACAGGATTTCGAGGGCAGTGTGGATGAGTTCTTGAATCAGAGAAGGTTCCATGAGAATGCGGCGGGTTGCGATACGTCGATCGGAGTGGGGTGGCGAATTGCTAATGCCTAAAGCCTAATGGCACCCAATGACATTCCTATGGCGCTGAGACGACGATCGCCCCATCCCTTGCGCGACGCTTCTTTACCCCATCTTGCCCAATCGTGCAAAAGCTGCCGAATCGTAATCACGATTCGGCAGCTTTTGCGCCAGTCACGGCTGGGATGCGAAACAATGGGTTCACAGGTTATCGGTGCTTACAGGTTATCGAACCTGATGACCGGACTAGTCGAGGTCAAACTGGTTGCCCCGGCGGTACTGCGTGTAAGCAGCAAAAAACAGACCCGCCAACGTGATCGGCACCAAACCCATCACCAGCCCGAGTAGAATTGGCTCAACCATCGTTTGTCTCCCTACAGCAAAGTTGTTTATATTACGCAGTTTCTACCAGTCTAGCCTACAAGCGAACTCCCGCGATCGCCAAGGCGGAGTCAAATCCTAGATGCAGTAGTCAAGCGATTGAAAATTTGGTAAAGTTTTGCTAAGTTCACTCTAGGCAACCTAGGTGAGCCGCATGCCATTAAATGAACGCTTTTGAATCGCCTTTGAGCTGAGCTGGTTGTGAACTTTATTGCCCATACCCATTCTTTCCGTCAGTACCTCATCCGGGGGGTGACCGTTTTTCAGCGATCGGGATTCCTGCTGGTTGTGCTGTTGTTGCTCTCCACTGGACTGATGGGCATGAAGCTCAGTGCCACCGATTCTGCCTACATTCGTCAAGTCTTGCAGCGATCAGGTGACCTAGCGCAGGGGCAAGCTATCTTCGAGATGAATTGTGCTGTTTGCCATGGGATCGGCGGCAGCGGTAACGTCGGCCCAAGCCTAAGAGCGGTTGGCAGTCGGAAATCACGGTCGGGCTTGATCGAACAGGTGATCAGTGGTAAAACGCCGCCTATGCCGCAGTTTCAGCCGAGCGAACAGACAATGGCCGATCTGTTGAGTTATCTCGAAATGTTGTAGCTGGTCGTTCTTGCCTAAAAGTCGAGAGCGTTTACACTTTTGTGTGAGTCAATCGGAAAACCCCGCTAGGAATGACTTGATTTTTCATTTACACAAAACTCTGATCACTCTCAAAAGTCAGCATCATTCAGGGTTTCAATCAGCAAATCCACCTGCTCCTGGCGCTCGTTTAAAAATGCCTCACATTGCTTGAGCTGCGCGATCGCTGTCGTAAACTGCTCAAATGTCGCCGCGAGATCTAGATCGCCCCGTTCGATTTGGTTGAGCGTTGCCTCAATTTGCTCGACGGTCGCTTCATAGTTCCAGCTCTCTGATGTAGCAGGTTTACGTTTAGCAGCAGCCATAGAAGAGTGCAGGAGAATCAAATTCAGCTCCATCCTAGCGCAAAACCCTTAGCCGCAAAATGCCCCGCGCAATCGTGACAGCAATTCCAAATTCAAAGTTGATCCATTGGCGATCGGGGTTGAAAATTGGTGTTGCGCGATTGGGGGCGCGGAAAACGCGCCCGTACGGGAGGAATCGATCATCGCCCCATCCCATCCATGCAGTCGTCGGTGA
>JBJORF010000041.1:0-34743 GCA_046049545.1 Cyanobacteriota bacterium
TGTTGCGCGATTGGGGGCGCGGAAAACGCGCCCGTACGGGAGGAATCGATCATCGCCCCATCCCATCCATGCAGTCGTCGGTGATCCGTAGGGGCGTGCATCCCACGCCCACAGCCCATGCCCACCAACGATCACCCCACCCGATCGATGCAATCCGTTGAATTTGGAATTGCTGCAATCGTGTCGCACGGGGCTAAGATTTCAAGCAGCTCAGACTTTTAGTTGAACGGCTGGCTTAGCGGCGGCTAGCATTCAAATACATCAGCACATACTGCAACAACTGCATTGCTGCGACCAATGCCGCTGCCACATAGGTCAGCGCCGCCGCATTCAGCACCTTCCGCGCCCCACGATTTTCATCGCCCTGAAGAATCCCCAGTTCATCAATCAGCTTCAGTGCCCGACTCGATGCGTCAAATTCCACAGGTAATGTCACCACATGGAACACCACCACCGCCGCAAACAGCGCAATCCCAAACAGCAGCACGATACTGCCCAGTGCCTTTGCCACAAATAGCAAGCCAAATCCGATCATCACCAGCATCGGGGCTAGATTTGATCCCAACTGCGTCGCTGGGAACACCGCCGATCGGAGGTTCATAAACTTGTAGCCCTGGACATCCTGCAACACGTGCCCACATTCATGGGCCGCCACTGCCGCTGCCGCTAGGGAACTGGAGTCATACACGCTATCCGACAGGCGCACCGTTTTCGCACCAGGATCGTAGTGGTCGGTCAACTGACCGGAGACCCGCTCAATTCGCACATTGGTGACGTTCATCCGATCGAGGATCGCCGCTGCGACTTCCGCGCCCGTCATCCCCAGGCTCGAATTCACCTGGGCATACTTGCGAAATGTGCCTTGAACATGGAAGCTGGCCCACATAGAGAGCAGCATTCCGGGGAGAATTAGCCAAGCGTAGGGCATGTACATGCGTCAAACCTTTCCGAATAATGATGGGAATGCTGAAAACACAGTATCTGACATAATTCACTGTCTGAAATGATGCAGATTGAACGCGGAATCGCGCCCATACCGCCATATTAACACTGGCGTTTTCGAGACATGCTAAAGTCAACATACGGTTTATGCTACTCTGTCACACCTTATTCCTAGTCGAGGTAAACGAACTGAATGACGAATCTTTCCACGACGAATCTGGCCACGACCCCTTCGCTCCATCCCGCGATCGCGGCGGCGACAGACCCTTCAGAGAAGATGGCTTGGGTGATTGCCGATGCGGCGGATGATCGTAAAGCGGGTGATATTGTCTTGATCAAAATTGGGGATGTGTCCGTGATTGCGGATTACTTGATCATTGCCACGGGCTTCTCAACAGTGCAGGTGCGGGCGATCGCCAATTCGATCGATGACAAAATGAAGGAAGTCTATGGTCGCAAAGCCCGCGCGCTTCAGGGCTACAGCGAAGGCACCTGGATTTTGGCCGACTATGGCGACGTGATTGCCCATGTGATGCTGCCGGATGAGCGTGAATACTACGGCCTCGAAGCCTTCTGGTCCCACGGGGAAACCACCCAGTTCTATCCCAAGCCCCCCGATTAGCCCCGATCGCCATGAGCCAACTGCTGGTCAATCTGGCTTTTCTGCCAACTAAGCCGACGGGCCATGCAATCTACGCCCGCAACCTGCTCCCCGCACTCCAGGCCCTCGATCCGGTCCTATTGACCGCTCAGGATTTTCCCGGATTTTGTACTGTGCGAATTCCGGGGGACATGAATCCCGATTATGGTACTAAGGGGCATCTGAAACGGTTGCTTTGGGGGCAGTTCCGTCTACCGCAGCACTATCGCCAGCAGCGCGGCCACTTGCTATTTGCGCCGATTCCGGAAGCACCGCTGTATGCGGGCTGTCGATCGGTGGTGATGTTGCATGACCTGATTCCGCTGCGCTTTCCGCGCCGATCGCCCTTAACCCCCTATTTTCGCTATTTCATCCCCCAAGTCTTGCAACAGGCTGAACATATCTTGTGCAATTCCCAGGCAACAGCGGATGACGCAATCAAGTATTACAACATCCCTGCGCGGCAGTTATCGGTCACGCCCTTGGCCTATGATGCCGACCACTTTCGGCCCCTTGCCGATGCCCCGCGCCAAAACTATTTTCTCTATGTCGGTCGCCATGATGCCTACAAGAACTTGCACCGGGCGATCGCGGCCTTCGCAACGCTACCTCAAGCCTATGAATTTTGGATTGCGGGGCCACCGGACGATCGCTACACGCCCTTACTGCATCAACAGGTGGCCGAACTGGGCTTGGGCGATCGGGTGAAGTTTCTGAGCTATGTGCCCTATGCGGATTTGCCGCGCTTGATCAATCAAGCGATCGGCTTAGTCTTTGTTAGTTTGTGGGAGGGATTTGGGTTGCCTGTGCTGGAGGGAATGGCCTGTGGTACCCCTGTGATTACCGCCAATCTGTCGTCGATGCCCGAGGTCGCTGGTGATGCGACGCTTTTGGTCAATCCCTACAATGTCGCTGAAATTGCTGCTGCGATGCAGGATTTAATTACGCAACCGAGTTTGCAGGCGGAACTCTCGGCCAAAGGCATCGCGCGATCGCACCAATTCCGTTGGAAAAAGACCAGTCACCTCGCCGTTCAGATCTTGCAGCAGTATTTGTAATGCCACCCTCAAACTGCCGCTGACAATCCGTGATCTAACTGAACTAAAACGGTTCACGATCGGGCAACCTAGCACCATCAATTTAAGTCATCTGACACTTTGATTCATTTGACACTTTGATTCATTCAAGATCAATTTTGCCGCGCTCTTTACTACAGCTAGGACCGACCGCCCATGCAACCGTCTTCGCAACCCACTGCCCCGAACGCGTCGATCGCCACGCCTGCGGTCGCCGCGTCCAAGCGGACTTTTCCTCTACAGGTCGCCCTCGTCCTGCCCTTTTTGCTCCAAATTTTCGGAGCCGTGGGCATTACGGGTTATCTCTCGATTCGCAATGGTCAGCAGACCGTGAACGAAATGGCCACGCAGCTAGAGAAAGCCACGACCAAACAAGTGGAGCAGCAATTGGATAACTATCTGCCCCTGGTGCCCAAGCTCGCCAAGATCAACGTCGATGCCAGTCGTGGTGGCAGTTTGAACCTTCAGAATCTCACCCAAGTTGGCCAGGTCTTTTGCCAGCAAATGCAGAATTTTTCGGTGGGTTATGCGGGGTTTGGTACGCCGAAGGGAGACTACATTGGGGTTGAGCGGCTGGACAATGGCAAACTGCTGATTAATGAGCAATCCGCCCGCACCAATGGCAAGTTGGCCGTCTACTCAACGACGGCAACCTGCGATCGGGGCCCCCAAGTGGAAGTCAAAGACGACTATAACTTCAGCCAAGAAAGCTGGTATAGCGAGACGCTTAATGCCAAGAAGCCGCTCTGGAGCAGCATTTATAACTGGGACGATAAACCGGAAGTCATGTCCGTTTCGTTTAACACCCCGATTTATGACAACGGCCAATTGCAGGGCGTGATCGGCGGTGACTTTATCCTGACACAGCTCAGTAATTTCCTCAAAGACCTTAAAGTCAGCCCCAATGCCAAAGTTTATCTGATAGAACGCAACGGCGGTCTAATTGCCAGTTCCACGGAACAAAAGCCCTACAAATTGGTAAATCAAAAAGCGGAGCGGCTCAATGCCCTCGACAGCGATGACGCGATCGTTCGGGAATCCAGTAAGTATCTCAAGCAGAAATATGATGGGTTTACTGGGATTAACGAATCGCTCAACCTCCAAGTCCGACTCAGCGGTGAAACCCACTATCTCAACGTCACCCCTTGGCAAGATCCCCAGGGCCTCAACTGGTTAATTGTCACGGCAATTCCCCAAAAAGACTTCCTCGGCAACATTGCCGCAAACACCCAGCAGACCATTCTATTGTGTGGTGCAGCGCTGATGATTTCGACCGCGTTGGGGATCTGGACATCGCGGCGGATTCTTTCCCCCATCCAAAATCTCAATGCCGCTGCTGATCAGCTTGCCCATAATGACAGCGATGCGGAAGTTGTGGTGCCAGAATCGCGCATTACTGAGCTAAATGGCATGGCGATGTCCTTCAATGACATGGCTCAACGCCTACGATCGGTGATGACCCAACTGCAAACTGACAACCAGAACCTTGGGGCTGAGGTGGCGGAGAAAAACCAAGCGCTGGAAGAAGCCGTCAAACGCATTCGCAACAAGCAAGATAATAATGCTCAGCGTCAGCGTGAAGCGCGCGTGAAGCTGGTGAACCTCTCTAGCCAAATCGGTTATCCGGTCACGTCGATGCAGGGCGAACTGGATCACGCCCAGGAAAATCTCAGTGCGATTTTGGCAGAACTGTCCAACTACAAAGAACAGTTGAAGCAAATGCCTCCAGAGTTACGCCAGGAAATTTCGACCGTTGATCTTGATTTGATCATTGCCGATCTCCAGAAACGCGCCATCATGCTCGAAAAAGGTACCGATCGTATCGACGAACTCTCCGATAATCTCAGCCGCTTTATTGCGGAAATTCAGCAGGTGTAGCCAGGTGTCGTGGTCGGCTTAGATCGCCCTTAATGCTTGCCCTGGCTCAACAAGATCGCCCCGCAGAAAATCAGGGCGATCCCGATCGACTGGGGCAAGCTCACCGACTCTTTAAAGAAAAATACACCCAGCAACACCGCAAAAATATAGCTAGTGGCTAAAAGCGGACTGGCTACACTTAAATTGACTTTATTGAGGAGGAGGATGTACGTTATGACACCCAAACCATAAAATGTTAGACCGACCCAAATCTGCCAGCGGCTGAGCATCCCGAACACCGCATTCAGCACATTACTGCTATCGATCGATCCCAGGGTCATGGCACCTTGTTTCAGAAAAAACTGTCCGCCGACACTGGCACAAACCGAAGCCAGCAGTAATAACAGTGCGCCAAAACTCATGGAACCAACCTTACATTCATACTTCATGATCTCTGGCCCCATGCTAGCAAGATTCCGGGGATCGGATACAGACACCTGGGAGAGATTACGGGTGACTGACTTGACCTAACTAGGGGTAGAGGCCCTGGGTTCAGCGGGCCGTGGAAATACTGAATTTGCAAATTTTGTGTGTTTTGATACCCTAATCAGCTTGATCCCCGCGCATATTAGAAGCAAGCGCTAGGATAGAAATCAGTTGACCGATTCCTCTCTTATTGGTGCTTGATTTCCCATGACCTCACTCAACTCTTACCCCGAAGCCACCGCTTGTAGTGCCGCCCAGGTAGAGTGTTGGCTGCAAGCGCTGCTGACGATCGCTTGGGCCGATGGTGACTTTGATGCATCGGAGCAGCAACTGGTCGCCGACCTAATGCAGCATCCGATCACCGACGCCGATCGGCCCCCGCAGCTCACGCCCATTTCTCCAGCGGCATTGACCGCTGCTTTTGGGATGGGATCGGCGCTGGCGCAGGATTTTCTGCGGACGGCGGTGATGGTGGCGATTGCTGATGGGGTCTATACCAGTGCTGAGGATACGTTATTGACCGAATTTGCAACGGCTTTGGGAACGGGGGATGCAGTGCTTCAAGCCCTGCGCCAAACCCTAATCGACCCAGTGTCGTCGCAGCCGAATGGTGTGGAATGTGCGGAGTCTATGAATTCTGAAAGTTTACTCAAACCCAAAATCCCCGCGATCGATCCCCTCAGCCCCGTGCGAGTTTGGCTCGATGGCATGCAAATCCAAGATCCCAAGGTGGCGCATTTTCTCTGTCGCTTGATCCCGTCGCAATGCCCGTTTGAGCGTGATGTAGTGCTATTCGGTAAGAAAGTCGTGCATATCCCACCGATGTGCAAGCTCAATCCCCTGTATGAACAGCTTGTGGGGCTGCGGTTTCGGGCCTTATCCTATCTGGCCGACGATCGGGGCGAGGACATTTCCAGCTATCTTTAGGCCCCAAATCAGAGCCCGTCCCCTGATTTGTCGCAGGGGACGGGCTTGATGATTTTGATCCCGAAGGTGGATCGCAACCTACACCGCCGCATCACCTTCAGTTATTGTCGGTGCAGCTTCCGCGTTGGCGTTGGATTCGACTTGCTCAAGCTGAATATTCAGGTAGACCTTGATCGCTTCGTCCACAATATCCGTCATCGATTGATTGCGCTCTTGAGCGGTTTGCAGCAGCGTTCCGAAAATGTCATCGCGCACCGTCACCCGACGGCGATGATCCGGGGCCCGACGGCGACGCGGCGACGGCTCAAACTCCTGGGCAAATGCCCGCAAGCCTTCAAACCCATAACGATGGCAGAAGTCCCCAAAGGATTCATTTTTCTCGCGGTACTGTTTGAAGCAAGTGAAGATCGGCTCAAAGACGTTCTCCAGCTCGGCGATCGGCATTTTCTCAATGAACACCTGGGACAAACGGGTTTGGTTCGGGCAAGCACCGAGCCAAATTTCGTACTGATCGGGGCCGTTACCGACCAATCCCAGTTCCGCCAGATAAGGCCGCGCACAGCCATTCGGGCAACCGGTCATGCGGCTAATGAACTGCTCCTTTGGCAAGCCGACTTTCTTCAGCAACTTCGTGAGCCGATCGAGTACCGAGGGCATCGCCCGTTCCGCTTCCGCCGTCGCTAGACCGCACATCGGCAGCGCCGGGCAGGCCATGGCATAGCGATCAAGCAGGGAAATTTCATCTTCCCGCTTCACCCCATGCTCCTTGAGCAGTTGGGTAATCGCTGCGCGATCGGCGGGTTGGATATCAAACAGAATAATGTTCTGACTGGGAGTCAGCAGCATCGGCAAACGGTAGGTCTGCACCAGACGCTTGAGCGCTGTTTTGAGTTTGAAGTCGCCTTCATCCTTGACCCGACCATTTTCCACGGAGATCCCGAGGAACAGCTTGCCATCACCCTGCTCATGCCAACCCAAATAGTCCTGATATTTCCAAGCCGGGGTCTCTTTCATCGGCTGGAAAGACTTACCGAAGTAGGTCTCGACCTTGCTGCGAAAAGTCGGCAGGCCCAGATCATCGATCAGGTACTTCATCCGCGAATGCCGCCGATCGCTGCGATCACCGAAGTCCCGCTGGGTCGCGACAATCGCCTTCACTGCATCATACACATCCGGCGCGTCGACGTAGCCGATCGGGTCAGCTAACCGCGCATAGGTTTCCGGTTTATTGTGCGTGCGGCCCAGACCGCCCCCAGCATAGATGTTGAACCCCTGAAGCCGTTTCGTCTTGGGATCGCAGATCACCACCAAGGACAAATCCTGAGAGAACAGATCGACGGAGTTATCCCCCGGGACGGTCACCGAGGCCTTGAACTTGCGCGGCATGTAGTGGGTGCCGTAGATCGGTTCCACGTTGTCGGTAAAAACTGTGCCATTGGTATTGCGGCGGCGGGCATTCACCACATCGGGATGTTCCTGCCCCGATACCGCCCGTTCACCATCGAGCCAAATTTCGTAGTATGCCCCGGTTTGCGGCGTGAGTAAGTCGGCGATCCGGTTGGCGTACTCCCGCGCGTACTCATACTCATTACTATTGCGAATCGGCGCGGGCGGCGACATCACGTTCCGGTTCAAGTCCCCACAAGCCCCCAGGGTCGAACCCATGCTTTTGACGATCGCCGCAATGGTTGCCTTAAGATTTTTCTTCAGGATGCCGTGCAGCTGAAAGCCCTGGCGGGTGGTGGCGCGGATTGTGCCATTGCCGTACTCATTGGATAGGTGATCCAGGGTCAGATACAGCAGCGGCGGGATGTAGCCCCCCGGACTGCGCGTGCGGAGCATCATCCGATAGTCTTTCTCTTGACCCTTGACGCGATTCTCGCGGTTATCCTGCTGGTAGGAACCGTGGAATTTCAGCAGTTGAATTGCGTCTTCGGTGAAGAAATTTGCGTCATTCTTCAGCTCCGTTGCGATCGGCTCCCGCAGAAAATTACTCCGCTCCTTAATGCCTTCGACTTTCGAAGGTTTACGTTCTTTGACAGGTGTATCAGGGGTCATGACCATGGCAGCTGAATCTGGAATATTTCCCGGTATGTCGATCAGAATAGTGATGAGTCCTGATCTTACCATCGCAGGGTATGGGATCCAATCGGCTCCATGAAAAATCTGGGAACCGTGATTGATCAGGAGTTCTCGGTAATTTGATGGGTTTGAGTAGCGGGCCTAGCGGCACTCAGTCTATCGTTTCCAGGGACGTGATGGCAATCCGCTATATCCCGGGCTTTCGCCCTACCCTTGCACCACCTGTAGATTCGGTCTAAAGTACGAATTAGTTAGAGCTGAGAGAATTTTTAGCGTTGCCATCGATCGCCTTCCGCCCATCATGCCGACCGACTCTGATGCTGATCTACGCCGTGATCGCGCTACCGGTTGGTTGTGGCTGATGGGGGCGATTGGGATAGGGTTGGATCGTTTCTGGCTTGCGTTCGACCATGGCCTGCCCACGGCAATTCCAGCCGCCTACCTGAATCAGCTCACCCAGCTACGCCAAACCCCATGGCCCAATCCGATTTTTTCAGTGATCGGGGCGATGGTGCAGTCGGGGGTGGGATTCGCGGTTGATCGATTGCTCTGGATTCAATCCGGGTTCAGTGTGCTGTTGCTGGTGGGCGTTTATGGCCTCGGCAGCCGCCTCTTTGGGCCGCTGGTCGGACGCTGGAGTGCAGGGTTGATCGTGATTTTGCCGGCGATCGTCGCACAACGCTTGCAGTTTACTGAGCATTTGGCGGTTGTCGCGCTAGTCACCCTCGGGCTATGGCGTTTGGTCGCTTGGCAGCAAGATGGGGTGGCCCCACCCGGGTCGATTGTGCCAAAGCCTCCTCCCGCATATTCCAGTGGCTTGCAAGCGATTAAGCAGCTTCAGCAAACCCTGGCCCAACGCTGGCCCAACGCCGCGCCGCCGCGCCGATCGTGGCCCATACCTTGGTTCAGTTGGGGCAGGGCGATCAGTTTGGGCTTGAGCTATGGACTCGCCGCGCTCGCTCATCCTCTGGCGGCGATGTATTTGGCGGTGCCGTTTGGCATTGTCGGGCTGGTGCAATTGGTGCAACGCCGTTGGAGTCGGCTGGGTCAATGGCTAATGGCCGGGGCGATCGCGCGAGCCATGATGCAAATCGGTAACTCACAGCAATGCACCCAAACCTTCCTCTATACAATCCGTCAAAGCACCTGGAATGCTGGAGCATGGCAGTGGCAACCTGTGATCATCAAGGTTGGGGAACTGGCCCACCAATGCTTTTATCCCCTGCTAGTTTCTGGTTGTTTTGGCCTATTTCTGTATCAGCAACGGGCCGGAATCGCGCAATTGGGTCGCCGTCAACGCGTTACCACTGGCGCTATGCGACGCTGGCGACGGCAGATCCAACAGTCGGGCATCCAAGCGATCGGGCAAGTAGGGCTGTGGATCATCCTGCCGCTGATTTTGACCAGCGGTTTGCCGGATGCCAATGGGTTAATTTTATTGCCGCTGTTGCCGCTAGGGATAATTGTGTTAACTCACGGATTGCTATTGCTGCCTGATCGGTGGGTTTCGATTCGTTGGGTGGTTCTGGGATTGATGGTTATTTGGAGTGTGGCCAATTTATTTCCACTGATTCCCCTGCGCCCTTCGCAACAGTTTCCCCGCCCACCACAGAATTGGCATCAGAGTGCATTATTGAAGGCCATTCAGCGATCCCAAGCAGGCGTTCAGCCCACGATCGGCATCACTGCCAATACCCCGGAATGGAATGCCGCAACGCTGACTTATCTCAGTCGTACATTGGGGCTTTCTGGTAATATTCAACCCCTGCGGATCGATGAGCCCACAACCGCCGCTTTTGACTGGTATATTTTGCCATCGGAGTGGCAGGGGCTGGCTCCGGAAATGCGCGCGATCGCCCAGCAACAGCAAGTCAGTTTCCAACAAGATTCAACTGTACAACTGGCCCAGACCTGGAATCTGCCCGATCACAGCCAAATTCAGCTTTATCGCCGACGATTGCCGACCGTTGAATTAGCGCCGATCGTCGGGGCCCAGTGGAGTGAGGAATTGCCGATTCAATTGGAGCGCGTGACATTACCCGCCCAAGCTGCCCCCGGACAGGTATTACCGATCACCTATCAATGGGCGGGACGGCCAGCGGATTTGCAAATGGGACTAGTCGAAGTGACTTGGCGATCGGCGCAGTCCAATGCTGCTGCTGCTCTGGAGGCTTTTCCCCTCGATCCCCCGGTCATACTACAACCCTGGTGGCAGGATCACCCGATCGGCCTTGGTCAATTGCCAACTATGCCGTTTCAAGCCGAGCTCATCCAAGTCACCGAACGACTGGCAACGCGCGTTCCCGCTGATGCCAAAGGCCGCTACAGTCTGGAAATCACCTATCTCAATTCCACCACGGGCGATCGCTATCCCTTGCTTCCCCCGGAGATCAGCATTGAAATTACCGCCAACGCATCAACCAAACCCGGCGACGAATCGGCGATCGACTTAATCAGTCAAGGTCATGCCCTCGCCCAAAGGTTGCGACAAACCCCGGAATTGGCGCAATTACAGCTATTTCTGGGACAGCTTGATCGCCGCGATCCCCAGCACCGAAGCCTGCAATCCTGGCAAATGCTCATTCGCGATCGCCTGCTCCAATCCCCTGAAAATCCGGTGCTGTTGGCTGACTGGGCCATGGCACAGACCCTACAAGGCAACATGCTCGGTGCCCTTGATGCACTCCAACGTCTGCGCAAAGCGCAACCCAATAATCCCAATCTTGCCCTCTATCAAGCGATCGTGAGCGCTGGCAACGGTCAAGGAAACGCCGCTCAAACCTATCTAAAATCAACCACCATCCCGATTCCCGAACCCGTCAAAACCTTTGTTGCGGCGGTTCAAGGCCATCCGATCGCGCGCTGGCATTGCTGGCGTTGGCAATTGGCAGGGGTGATGGCAGATGATAGGATCAACTAGCCCAGTAATTCCCTCACCTCGCCCATGAAAGCCCAGGTCTATCGCGGTGTCAATCAACTTAGCTACGAAGATGTGCCGCAGCCGGAAGTCGCAGCGGATGAGGTGTTGGTGCGGGTGAATGTGGTCGGGTTATGCCAATCGGATATTAAAAAAATTAAATACCCGCTGCTCGATCCCCCGCGCATTTTTGGTCATGAAACGGCGGGCACGATCGCGGAAATTGGCTCCGATGTTACAGGCTGGCAGGTGGGCGATCGGGTGGTGGTGATGCATCACATTCCCTGCATGCAGTGCGCCCATTGCGACAATCATAATTTCTCGATGTGCGACACCTACAAAAATGTCACCACGACAGCAGGCTTTACCCCCAGTGGCGGTGGGTTTGCGGAATATGTGAAAGTGCCGGGGCATATTGTGCGGGAAGGGGGCTTGATTCGGATTCCGGCGGATGTGACCTTTGAGCAAGCGAGTTTTGTGGAGCCAACGAATTGCTGTTTGAAGGCGGTGAAGAAGGCGCAAATTCGCGAAGGTCAGACGGTGCTGGTGACGGGGGCGGGGCCGATCGGGCTGATGTTTATCATGCTGGTGAAGCATTTTGGGGCACGGGCGATCGCGACGGATTTATTGCCGAGTCGGATTGAGAAGGCGCGATCGGTGGGGGCAGATGCGACGTTTGATGCGCGTGATCCGGAATTGGCGCAGAAGATTGCCGATTTGACTGGGGGATTGGGTGTGGATGTAAGTTTGCTGGCGGTG
Source organism: Cyanobacteriota bacterium (assembly GCA_046049545.1). GTDB lineage: Bacteria > Cyanobacteriota > Cyanobacteriia > Leptolyngbyales > Leptolyngbyaceae > Romeriopsis. The sequence continues at coordinate 11,687 of JBJORF010000041.1, forward strand.
CCGAGTGATAAGGCGTTTTTCCAGGCGTTGGATTGTACGCGCAAGGGTGGGAAGATTTTGTTCTTTGCCGAGTTCCCGGATGAGGTAGAAATTCCATTAAATCCGAATGTGCTGTACCGCAAGGAAATTGATCTCATGGGCAGTTATAGTTCGGCGTTTCCGTTGCAGGCATTATCGGCAGAATTGGTATTTGGGAAAAAAATCGATGTGGATGCGTTGGTGAGTGATAAGTTGCCGCTGAGTGAGCTGTCAGCGGCGGTGGATCAAGCGGTGAAGCCCAGTGCGGAGACTTATAAAATTTTGCTGTATCCGTAACTGCCTCCCCAACTCCCAATTCTGGAGGAATGAAGCTAATACCCAATCTAAAAATTAATGCAGTACATCTGGCCGTGCCATTTCAAGGGTTTTTTGGCCGAAATCAAGTTGTTCTTCAAAGCCTTTGTAGGTTGTATCGTCGAATTCGAGTTTGATGGCGGAACTGGCGACGGGGAGGACGAGGCTGAGGGTGGTGGTCATGATTTTCAGCCAAGGAGCGGATTTGACAAACCATTCTCTGGGGATGTCGATCTCGTATACGCCTTGTTTGGGATGATCGGGATTAAGCAAGGGCAAGGGCATGCGGGAATGTTCACACCAGAGGGTGATTTGGAATTTGGTGCTGAGCCATTTGGGTTTGTCGAGGAATTTGGGGTCGAGGGGTTTGAAGCTGAAACCCCACGCAAACCAATGGGCGGGGTTACGATCGTTATCATCAACCCACCCAAAAATTATGTGATGTTCATGGGGAAAGGGGAACGACAGCAATTCCACATTCAACAATTTTGCACAAATTAGCGGTCGATCGTTCTTCCCCAAGCCCCACCATGAAATGAATTTCATGGCTCATAGCGAAAACCCGTTGAAACGGGTTACAGGAATTCGTTTTCCAGTTCAGTCCGTTTTAACGGACTTGCGCTATGAGCCTCGGAGTTCACTCCGGGGCGGATGACAGGCGTAGTCCTTGATGTCGCGATCGCCATTTGTGCGATCAACTTTAGTCAGTGGCGAGCGCTATCATCAGACTTGGAGGGGATGATTCTAGTTTGGAGCAAGCCCCCGTTCAATGTTCGTATCCCCATCCGAGATTAGCTATGAAATCTCCCATACCTGAAGCAGAAACTATTGAACATCTTAGCCTGATCGCTGCTCGTATGATGCTGGTTGCTTTGCCAACACATATTCGGGAAGCATTTGAGCGACGCGCTAAAGAAATTGACTACCCGATGACCTCCGGTCGGTCGTAGACCATCGAAGCTGTTTTAGAAATGGCGTTCACGGAGTGTCTCTGAAAGAAAATCCCAGGGTTTTTAGATAGCGAGTGTCTCAATTTTCAGGATTGCCAGCTGCGTTATTAAATGACTTATGGAGGCGGTGCCAGGACTAAATCTGGAATAAATCGAAAATCTCGCTGATTTCTCGTCACCAGTGGAATACCAAATGCCAAAGCAGTGGATGCAATCAGGGCATCTGGAATCAACAAATTATGACTCAGCTTGTATTGCCGCAGTAACTCGATCGCTTTTTGACTAATTTCCGGAGTCAGTGGCGAAATTTGAAACCGAGTCACGAACCGTTCGATCGTGCGCAATGCCTGCTTGTCAACAGATCCAACAATTAATTCCATGTGAGTAATGCAACTGATTGCAAGGGTTGTTGTTTGGCTAGTTTGATCAAGATACTGTGCTGTAGCAGACATCCCTCGGCTAAAATCAATCAAAATATCGGTATCAACAAGCAATTCGGTCATTACATCCGACTCCACTGTTGCTGGCGAATCTGACGTACCCATTGACCACTATCTTGTAGATCAGTCCGATCAGTCCACAAACCAAAAAATGGTTCATCTTCCCAAGCCGTGTTGACAGCAGCTTGACGATTATCAGCCTGTTCTTTAGCCTTGAGAAATGTAATGAAATCAATCACCTGTTGCCGATGTGCTGGGGTGAGTGTACTAAGGATGTCGATCGCATTACTATCTGGAGTCATAGAATATTCCACAGAGCTACTTCTCACAATATAACGCATTGACAAACTCCTCGAAAGTTGGGAATTAGCCCGACAAGCCCAACCGTTAGCATCGATCGAACCCCTGGAGTAAAACCCATGCTCAAAGACATCATCCATGTCCAGGCCCTGCCCAATTACAGTTTGAAGACGGCATCGCAGGCACCATTGACCTCACCCAAATCATCACATTCTCCGGCATCTTCGCCCCACTGCAAGATCCCCCTTACTTTGCCACCGTCCAAGTCAACCCTGAAGTCGGCACAATCTCCTGGGATAACGGCGCTGACCTCGATCCCGATGTCCTCTATGCTATCATTACCAACCAACCCATTCCCAACTACGCCAATCTGCAACAAGTCTAATTTCACTGCCTTCGACGAACGCTGATTAACTGATTGGGATAAGGTTCAATGAGCTTGGTTATCGACGATTAGCATCCGCTTCGATCGGGGCCACAACCGAATTACCATCGCTAATCCCACCATTGCCGTCATCCCCAAATAGAGCCAACTGGTGAGCGCTTTTGCCGCAAAGGTCGTGATAAAAGCCAGCCAAAAATAATACATTCCCGCTGTATGTAGAACCCGCCAAGCCCGCCGCCCGATCGCTTTCGCCGTTGGCTGAAACGAAGTCACCGCCATCGCAATTAAAAACACATATCCCAAAACCGTCAATGGATCAAAATAAGGATTTTTGCCATTCGTTATAACGTATAGCGCCACAAGTGTCAGTGCATGAAACCCATGGGAAACCGCCATCGATAAACCCAGAAACCGCCGATTTTGCAGCAGCCATTTAGAAAATTCAGTTTGCCATAATCGATGCAAGGGGGCCGCCACAAATGCCATTAAAAACAATAGACAAGATACCCGTGCCGTCGCCCGAATCGCCATCCGCACCGATGGCTCCGTCACTCCATCGATCGCCCCAACCAGCCCCAACATCACCACACTGACGATCGCCGTCACCGCTAAAGTTGACCACCCTTGCAGCCGCATTGACCCATGCCTCAATCACAATAAACTGAGCTTAACAAGATCGAAATTATCGGTGTTGCCGAATCCGACGGAAAAATTGCCGATTTCACCGATCGTGAATTCTACCGGTCGCTAGTCCCGAATCCGATCGCGGTACTGCTTCGGCGTTACGCCCCGATGCTGATGGAATAGGCGAGTCAAATGACTCTGGGTGTGTAAACCAACTTGATGCGCGATCGTCAGAATCGGCAAATTAGTATCACGCAATAGCAGACAGGCCCGCTCAATGCGCTGCTGCACCACATACTGATGCGGGGTCAGGCCCACCTGTCGTTTAAATAATGTCGCAAAATGTCCCGGACTCAGTTGCAGCAATTTCGCCAAACCATCGATGCTCAAGTCTGCCATTAGATTGGCCTGAATGTAGTCCTGAATTTGCTGCGTTTGCTGAACTGTGAGTTTTCCTGTCGGCGCAATACTGCAAGTTTTGCCATAACGTCGCGCTAAATGGGCTGACAGCGCGATCGCCATTGCATCCGCATAATTGCCCCCCGCTGCGCCCACTGCCATGGCCTCCTGCTGCAACGCCACACCCATCTGCTCAATCAATGGATCCCGAATCTGCCACTGCGGCTCCAAAATTAAACCATGAGCCAAATCCAGTACCTTCGGGTGCAGAAATAATTCAATTAAAGGCACTTCCCGATCGATGAGCGTGCGGGGAAACCCTTCATTCGCAGGCACGATCGCGATATCGCCCGGTGCATAATCAATCTCATGCCAACTGCCATCCCGGTAAATGCTGCCGCGAAAGTTGCCCTGAGCAATCATCACCAGATGTCCCGGCAGCGCAAATTCTGGCATCTCTCCATCCGGTTCCAGTTCATACACCAAATTTAGCTTCTGCCAACCATAGGCAAAGCTATCAATCAGATGAATATGCTCCTCCGGTGGGATCTCAGCCATTTACAATCAGCTCTCAGCAACGCATTTCTCCTATTATAGAAAACGCATTCATCCACCACCACCCCAAAAACCATGGCTTCCCCGCTAATTCAGCCGCAAACCGCAAGACTCCAGCTCCGGCAATGGCAAGATCGCGATCGCGATCCCTTCGCCGCCATGGGCGCTGACCCACAAGTGATGGAACATTTTCCCGCCTTGCTTGATCGGGAAGCCAGTAACGCTATGGTCGATCGCCTGCAAGCCTTAATTGCCGATCGGGGATGGGGCTTATGGGCCGTTGAATTGTCGGCAACCCAGGAATTCATCGGATTTGTGGGCTTGCATACTCCCCAAGCCGAATTACCCTTTTCGCCCTGCATCGAAGTCGGTTGGCGTTTGGCGACAGACTATTGGGGTAAAGGCTATGCCACGGAAGCGGCTCAGGCGGCCTTGAAAGTGGGATTTGAGGTCTTGGAATTGGCTGAAATTGTCTCATTTACAGCATTAAGCAACGTCCGATCGCAAGCAGTGATGCAACGACTCGGCATGACCTATTCCGGCACCTTCGAGCATCCGAATATCCCGATCGGGCATCTATTACGCGAACATTGTCTCTATCGACTATCCCACAATCAACTTAATCCCTGACTCAACATCCAGTTACACCGCATCTTACCCGGCATTTCCGGTAAATTGCGGAGGCTGATCGTTCGCTCACCTCGTTTAACTAGAAAAGCTATGGGTGTTTGAATCGGTCATTTATTGTGTGCTTGACTCACCCTGACTTCCATGGCTCAACCTCGCTTTTTAATTTCTCTGGGTCATGTCCTCGCCAAAATCTCTGGGGGGTCACTTTCAACGATCGCGGACGCGATTGAATGTGCTGGAGAAGCTCGTAGTCGTGGCACTTCCGATCATGGCACTTCCGATCAGCTGATTGCGAATTCCACCCATGATCATGCATGCGGCCAAATCACAGCTTCAAACCAATGGTGACGGGTGATGACTGATGCCGTTCCATGGGCACTCTAAATTGTCAAGGTGACTGTTTGATACGCTGATTGCTTTTCCTAGACAACACCTATGACTATCCCTCTCCAACCCTCTCACCATCGGCATCAACTGTGGCGGCAGCGTAGCCTGCGATCGAAACTGATCATGCTGCTGCTGCTCACCACCGCACTGCCGATCATGGCTGTCACCCATGGCATTGTGAAGGTGGCCGAAGAGAGGCTAATGGATAGTCTTCAGGCTTCCCTCGAAAAAGATTCAGTTCACCTCGGCCAACGCATTGATCAGCTCAAAAACGATCACCTACTCCAGGCGATTAGCCTCGCTAATGGGGTACGTCTCAGCAAAATCGATTTGACCAATCAGTCCACTGGCAGTGCAACTGATTCCATCGCGATCGAGCAAATTCTCGCCCAATCGGCGATTGACACGAAGTTCCATCCCAGCTTCATGCTCATCACTGATGCGCAGGGACGCACTGTGGCACAAAGAACCTGGCGACTGAACGAGCAGGCTATTGTTAACTCGATCGAATTGCCCCAAGCCAGTAAGCCTTGGCGACCCTTTTACGAAACCAAGTACACCCCTAGCGGCGTTGATCTCAATGAAATTGGCATTCTTAAAACATCATTGGATAGCGGTGAAGCTCTCGCCAGTGCGGAATTACTCGATCGGGATTCACTGATTAAACTTCAGCTGATGTCCCAAGCTGAAATGCCCCTGCGACCGCAGCCGATGAATCTACCGCTGAATAAGCAACCGATGCCCGCTGAAACTTTCAAAATTGACCAAGGCGAAATTGGCATGGTGATCATGGCCGTTGTGCCGATTATCCAGGGCAAAAAGACGATGGGAACTGTTGCCGTTGGGACATTACTCAATCGCAATTACCAAATTGTCGATGAGATGAAATTCTCCAGTGAGATTTCTGGAGCAACAATTTTCGCACAGGATTTGCGGATTAGTACAAATATCCCCTACCAAGATGGTAAAACGCGTGCGATCGCGACACGCGGTGCGCGCGATGCCATGCAAACCTTGCTGCAAAACGATCAGCCCTATAAAGGTACGGCCTTGATCGTGAATGAGTCTTACCAAACGGTATACAAGCCAATTTACAACCACCGCCGTCAGTTTGACGCGAATGCAAAACCGATCGGTAGCTACTTAGTCGCTGTCAAGGAATCATCGGTGCAGAACACCCTCGATTCCCTTGCGGTGAATGGCTATCTCATTGGCGGTGGTATTACTCTGTTGGTGGGACTCTGTGCCATTCCGATCGCCCGCACCTTTACTGGGCCGTTGCATAAATTAGCCCGACTCGCACAGTCCGCTAATAGCAATGAAAATCTCGGCAAATTTCATATCTTTGGGCAGCGTCAAGATGAAGTGGGAATCCTGGCTCGGGCCCTGGATCAAATGACAACACATCTCGGCGAAAATTTGGCAATCGTGCAGATATCGGAGCAACGGCTCAAACAGCAAACCTTAGAACTAGAAACCACACTCAAGGAACTCGGCTACGCCCAGTCGCAATTAGTGAAACAGGAAAAAATGTCGAGTCTTGGGCAATTGGTTGCGGGTATCGCCCATGAAATTAATAACCCAATCAATTTTATCTACGGTAATCTTAAGCATACCGATGCCTACATCCAAGATTTACTGCAATTAATTACCCTTTACCAAACTGAATATCCACAGGGTAATCCTCGGATGGCAGCGGCATTGGCGGAAATTGATTGGGGATTTGTCTCCCAGGATTTGCCCAAAACATTGCAATCGATGAAAATGGGGGCCGATCGGGTCAAGCAGATTGTGCTTTCCCTCCGCACCTTTTCCCGCATGGACGAAGCGGAATACAAGCTGGCGGACATTAATTTAGGAATTGAGAGCAGCCTCACAATTCTGAATCACCAGTTGAAAAAAGCTGATATTGAAGTTCAATGCAATTTCGGGCAACTGCCGACGGTGGAATGCTTTGCGGGGGAACTCAATCAAGTGGTGATGAATTTGCTCACGAATGCGATCGATGCCCTCGCCAGCACCCCCAATCCCCGCATCACCCTCACCACCCGCCTCACCCCCAACGACCAGATCGAAATCACCGTTGCCGATAACGGGCCAGGAATTCCTGCGGAAATTCAATCCCGCTTGTTCGATCCATTTTTTACCACGAAGGAAGTCGGCAAAGGCACGGGTATGGGCCTCGCAATCAGCTATCAAATTATCGTCGATCGCCATGGCGGTCAGCTCACTTGTCAATCCGAAATTGGCCAAGGCACTCAATTTGTGATCCTTATCCCAAAACACCAAGCAAATCTTGCATAGCTTCAATCCCATCCCTTGATTAGTCCATTCGCCCGATCGCCTTGGCAGCAAAGTCGGTACAGGCGATCGCCTCCAACGTGCCTGCTTGAGTCGGATGCAGCGCACATTTCAGCGTATAGTCCCCCGAGAAGTACTGGCAATTGGCACAGGGAATTTGATGTAGCAGACGCGCATGGGCCGTTCCTTCGGCAAACATCCGCCAGATCTGAGCCGCGCCACCCAACACAACGCCCCAAGCAATTAATGCGCGTACAAGTTGCAACATACTGGTAAGGTCATAGAAACTCAACTGTTCCGATTATCGAATGCTACGCTGACCCCGATGAAAACCTTAACCTTACTGACGGATTTTGGTACCCAGGATGCTTATGTAGCGATGCTGAAGGGGGTAATCGCGACGATCGCCCCTCAGTCCCGGATTCTCGACATCACCCACCAAGTCCCGCCCCAAGACCTCAGTAGTGCGCGGTTTCTCTGGATGAGTGCCTTTCCCTACTTCCCGCCGAGTAGCATTCATGTTGCCGTAGTCGATCCGGGGGTGGGCAGTACAAGGCGGGCGATCGCGGTGCAGTTACCGTCAGGCTATCTTTTCGCGCCGGATAACGGCATTGTCAGCGGCATTCTGAGCTTGGAGACACCGATCGCGGCGATCGTCCTCGATCGACCCGAATATTGGCGCACCCCTCAGCCGAGCCATACCTTCCATGGCCGCGATATCTTTGCGCCCGCTGCCGCACATTTGGCGAACGGTGTGTCGTTCAAGGAACTGGGGCAGCCGATTGACTGGCGATCGTTGATTCAATTGCCGATTCCCCAGCCGACCCAATTAAGCCAGGACGCTTGGCAGGGCTGCATCCAAGCGATCGATCATTTCGGTAACTTAATCACCAATCTGCGTGGTGACTGGGTCAGCGGCAAGATGTGGGGGGTAGAATTGATGGATCAAGCAGTTACAGGCCACGAAATTTACGCCAATGTCCGGCACCATGAAGCGGTCGCCATCGTCGGCAGCTCCGGCTGGATCGAAATCGCTGTGCGGAATGGCAATGCTGCCGCCGTATTCGGTGGGACGATCGGCGATCACGTGAAGTTGGTGATTGTCTAGGTTGGGCCTGATCGGGCTAGAGATCTTCAGGCCGAATGCCGTCTTCCGGGAAAACCCACTGCGTCGGCGCGTCGCCATGGGCGCGTTCCGTCGCTTTGCGGCGAACGGCCTCTTCCGCCATCGCGAGCATGGAGTCAAGGGAAGTCGCTTGAATAAACTTGGAGGCTTCAGCGGCGTGGGCTTGGTTCGGGCATTGGTCGCCGAGTTTACAGCCGTTGACACATTCCACTGCACAGTTGATCGTCATTGATTTTAATCTCGTGATTCAAAATTCGGATGCTTTAGTTCTAGCCTAAGCGGCGGGGGTGGGTTTTGGAAATAGGGGGTGGAAAATTTGCGATCGGGGCGGCGGTAGGCTAGGCTGCAAAGAGTCAGTTATTTTGGAGCTGTAGTACCATGTTTAAGTTTTCCGGGACAAGGCCGACGGATTTGGGTGTGCAGTCGGGGCGGTTGAAGGCTTGTCCGGCGAGTCCGAATTGTGTGTGTAGTTATGATTCGGATAAGGAGCATGGAATTGCGGCGATCACCTACACAAAGTCTCCAGCTGAGGCAATGGCGGTACTGAAGCAGGTGATTGTGGGAATGGAGCGCACGGCGATCGTCACGGAGTCGGAGAATTATCTGTATGCGGAGTTTACGACGAAGCTGATGGGCTATGTCGATGATGTGGAGTTTTATCTCAGTGATGGGGCGATTCAAGTGCGATCGGCATCCCGGTTGGGACAGTCAGATTTGGGCTTAAATCGACAGCGGATTGAGGCGATTCGATCGGCCTGTGCGGCGGCGGGGATTTAGGTAAAAGCTGAATTTTCCTGGGATTGAATGATTGCGGAGATATTTCGTCCTGACCGGAGGCGATGTCTCCGTAAACTTTTGAGACTGATCGTGACTGAGTTCTTTAATGCAGAAGTGTAATGGCGCAGTTTCGGCATGATGAGTTTAGCAAATCGTATTTGACGGAACTGCTGAATACGATCGGCAAAGCTGTTCCCAATAAAATAATCAAATCCGAATCACGAGAAGCCGATTTGTGGTTTGAGCCAAATCCTCAGGCTGATTCGCGGCGAGGTGAGCTTGGCCTTTTGGGGGAGCTATTGATGCGCAGTTGCTTGATTGAGGTATTTCGCAATCCGGCAACTTTGGGAGAAATTCGGTCTTGTCTGGGGAAGCTATTCGATCGTGAAGCCGAGGTATTGCGACAAACAAAACGGCGCAACAAAACAATCTCAGAAGATCAGCTACCTGACCTCTGGCTGATTATGCCTACCGCTTCGGCGGATATACGGGGGAGTTTTGGTGTCGTGGAAACAGGGATAACAGGGGTTTATGGGTTTCCAAAGGGCTATCGCACTGGGTTAATTGTGGTGCATCAGTTGCCGAGGACGGAGGCAACGCTCTGGCTGAGGATTTTAGGGCGTGAGGGCAACCAGAGACAGGCGATTGAGGAGTTTGTGCAGCAGCCAGTGACCAATGAACTCCGTGCTAACATAGAGGAACTTCTGACCGACTATCGTGCCAAATTGGAAGACCTGGGGCAAAAACTGACTGAGGAAGAGGAGGAACTGATCGTGAACTTATCCGCAGCTTATATCCGCAAGCAGCAGGAATGGCTGGAAGCAGGCGAACAGCGTGGAATCATGAAAGGTCGCCAGGAAGGTCGCCAGGAAGGTCGCCAGGAAGGTCGCCAGGAGATGGCGATCGCGGCGCTGCGACGGGGCTTGGAGATTGGGCTAATTGCGGAATTGACAGGGTTATCGATTGAGTCGATCGAGCAATTGCAGAGAGGTTTGGAGCTCTAGGGAGAACGAATAAATCAATCTTTCCCCATGGTTAGACTACTAATTGGATGAAAATCGGTGACTTTCCGGATGTCTTAGGGCGATGCGGTAAAATTTGATAGAGAGAATATATTGCACTTGGATATTTAGTAACTGTGTTGACTTCCCAACAAGCTATTCAGCAGGCAACAGAATTTGGATGGACGATCGCCGATGCGAAACGGGCCTTAGAAGGTCAGTCGTATCCGCTCGATCGCGCTGGTTTGATCCAAGCATTATGTCAGTATGCGGGAAAAGAACTTGCCACGAGACAGCGGCTACAAGCAGCACAAAAAGCCCAAGTTACCAGGAAGACAAACTACATCGAAAAAATTGAAACGGCTCATGCGGTAGCGATTCAAGAATACGAAACAACTTTGCGCATCGAGCGGAGCCGATTTGTTGCAGTCATTTCAAAGATCTATCAAATCGCCCAAAAGTTTGGCATGAGAGATCTTTGGGTCGAGACCTTACTGGCGAACTACGACGAATACTATCAAGACCAGACGGATAGGGAAAATCTACCGAATCAGGCAGCTTAAAAATGGATGCTCCACAGACCCAGCGCATCACTCGCCAACAACTACTCGGCTATGGCATGAGTCGTTATCATGCTGTAAGCCTCACACAAACACTGACGAATCAAGGTAAATCGAGTAATCATGCCTATCTATATGCTGTTCCAGAAGTTATCCAATCGATTCGGAGCTATTTGGAGCGATCGCGCTTAAAAGTACAGAGTCGTGAACAGCTCGAAAAAGTTTTGCAGCAATTAATCAAACAACTCGGAAATCTAGTGAACTTACCTTTTCAGGCAGGCGAAGTTTCTGAACTCGGCAAAATGACGAAGGAATTAATGAAATCAATGAGCAGGACTGATCAAGCACTCTCGAAATTAACTGCTCAAGCCGCTCATATCAAAGGCAAATATCGCAAATGAATCAGTCAAACTTTCCGCTTGATGAACTTATCGCAAAACTATTCAAAGCAACTCAGAAAACTGACAGACTTCTGCCGCATCTAGCAAAAGAACGCCAGAGAATTGAGGCATACTATTCGCCGCGAAGGAAGTTTGAACGATGGCGCGATTCACTCCAAGGCCAGAACTGGAAAGAACAACAGTATGAACGACAAAATCAAAGCTGCGCTGCTTGTCAATGCCCAATTGAACTAAAAGGTTCGCACATTGATCATATTCAGCCGCTTTCGAAATATCCCGAACTTGCTGTAGACATCAAAAATCTCCGCATCTGTTGCCCTACTTGCAATACATCGAAACAAGCCAATGTGATCTGAGATTAATTTCGTCGGTCAGCTAGAGCATGATTAGAATTTTTGCTCAATACTGCGCCCAATCCGTAACCAGCCAAAGACTTGATCTACCGTCAATTGCCAAGCCAACCCATCCAGTACAGGCAACTCATCCGCCCCACGATAAATCCGGGGCAACCGATCGGGCTGATAGCCAATCACCGCTCGCTCATCGGGATCAATCAACCAACCGAGTTCTGCCCCTTGCTCAATACAGAAAACTAACTTATCAATCACTCTCGTCTGAGACTGATCCGGTGAAAGAATTTCAATTATCCAGTCAGGCACAGTGCTAAACGTATTTGGGACTTCACCATCGCCCGTGAAGGGAATCCTGGCCCATCGAAAAATCGCCACATCCGGAACAATCGACCGATCGCTAAAGCTACAACGCAATTCTGGCAGAGCCAAGGCGATTTCATCCGGCTCAGTTCGCCGATTAACATGTTCACAAATCTTCGATTGCAAACGACTGTGCTTTCCCTGGGGCATCGGTTTTTGGACAATAGTTCCTGCAATATATTCCGTCGCTGGCTGAGTTTCCGGCTGTTGCAAAAACTCCGCTAAGGTACGCTGCCGGATCGGTGAAGTGGTCATAGGAAATTACTTGCCACAACGAAGCTAACTTAATTGTAGCGTATCTCAATCGAACGCTTTAACTAGCCCAATCATCCCAGCCCGCGCTGCGACTCACCCCGCAGCCGAATCACCTCCGCCAATATCGCCGCCCCACCCGAAACCAGTAACAGCACCACACTCAACGCATTCAAATCCGGCTTCACCACCCGCCGAATCCGACTAAAAATCTCCATCGGCAGCGTCGTCGCCCCGCCCCCCGCCGTAAAACTCGAAATCACCAAATCATCCATACTCAACGCAAACGCCAACAAACACCCCGAAAAAATCGCGGGCGATAACTGCGGCAATAATACCTGCACAAATGCCTGTAACGGTGTTGCCCCCAGATCCAGCGCCGCTTCCTCCAAATGCGGATCAAGATCGCCAATCCTGGTCCCGATCGTCACCGCAATATAAGCCAAACAAAACACCCCATGGGCCGCGACGATCGTCCAAAAACTCAACGGAATCGCCAAGGTCGCCAGGGCCACCAGCGTCGCCACCCCCATCGTAATATCCGGCACGATCGGCGGCAAATAAGCCACTGTCTGATAAATCACCTTTCCCCGAAACCGATAGCGCGCCAACCCCACCGCCATCAACGTGCCAATCACCGCCGCCATCCCCACCGCCACGATCGCCACCCGCAGGCTCGTCCACAGCGCACTCATCATCCGCTGATCCTGAAATGCCCGCACATACCAATTGAAGGTCAACCCCGTCCACCGTGCAGTACTCGCCGAAGCATTAAAGCTGTAGACTGCCATCACTAGAATCGGCAAATACAAAAATCCCAGCGTCAGGAAAACTAAGAGCGTTTGCCAGATGGAATGCGATGGAAAATTGAATTTAAAGGGCTTTGCTTGCATGACGATCGCCATATTTAATTAACAACGCAATCACCAAAGCGACGATCGCAATTAACACAAAACTCCAAGCCGACCCCACCCCCCAGTTCGGGGCACTGGACAGAAATCGACTGAAAATTAACCGGGGAATCGTCATGCTTGACGCACCCCCCAGCACCTCCGGCGCGACAAAATCCGCCAGCGCATTCACAAATACCAGCAGTGCCCCCGCCACCACCCCGGCTTGAGTCTGCGGCAGCGTCACTTGCAAAAACGTTTGGCGCGGAGTTGCACCCAGGTCTGCCGCCGCTTCCAGCAATCGCCGATCGAGCTTCTCCAGCGACGCATATAAAATCAGCACCATAAACGGCAACCAACTCGACACCAGCCCAATCAGTACCGCTGGCAACTGATAGAGCCAGTCCAACGGTGGTAACCCCAATGTCCCCAGCAGCGTATTCAACACCCCCGAAGGCCGCAAAATCGTAATCCAGGCATAGGTACGTAATAGCGACGAAGTCCATAGCGGCAAGACAAACGCTAGCAGCATCACCTTTTGCCATTGTTGTGGCACCTTCTGCGTCAGCCAGTAAGCCACCGGATAGCCCACTAGCAAACAAATCCCTGTCGTCGCCAGCGCCAATCCCAACGATCGGCCCAGCACCGCCAAATTCACCGCATCCAACAGTTGCGCGTAATTTTGCAAGCCCGTGATCTGCACCAACGCGCCAGGTCGAAGATCAGCAACAAGGCTAAATAAGCCAATCAGCCCGATCGGCAGTATAAACAGCAGCAAGAGCCAAACCCCCGCTGGCCCCAGTAAGATCCAAGGCTCAGCCCAAGCGGGAAGCATAAATTGATTGCGCGACTTGACTGCCATAATTCTCCTACAAACACCAAACACCACAACCGTCCCACAGCCTCAACTCTTCAACTGCGTCCATAGCTTCTCCACCAGCGCCGTCGCTTCCTCCGAAACCGTCTTCATCGTTTCGCATTTCGCTAAGACTGCCTGATCCGGAAACCGAATCTTGTCTTGACGCAATTCCGTGGACAATCGATCAATACTCGCTTGGGTCGTCGGCACGTAGCCCAGTCGTTTCGTAATATCATCGGCCCGATCGGGATTCAGCACATAATTCATCCAGGTATAGGCCAACTGTGGATTCGGCGCAGTCACGGGAATCACCATTGTATCGACCCAGAGATTGGTGCCGCTGGGGGGAATCAGGTATTGCAAATCAGGGTTTTCTTTGAGTAAATCAGTGGCATCGGTCGAGTAGGCCATCGCGACCCAGATATCCCCGGCCACCAAAGGATCACGCCAAGCATCGGTGGTAAAACTAGCCAAATGCGGCTTGAGCGCCTGGAGTCGACCGTAGGCTTGCTGAATTTGGCCGAGATCCTGCGTATTCTGCGAAAAGCCCAGTTGATGCAACGCTAACCCAAACACTTCGCGGGGGTCATCGAGTAGTGTCATCTTCCGGGTTAGACGATCTTTATTTGTCCAGAGATCCGCCAAATCCGTAATGCCCTGAGGCAGCTTTTTGCGGTTGAAGATTAATCCTGTCGTCCCCCAAGTCAGCGGCACACTATAGCGTTTGCCATCGATTACGCCGACCTGGGCGAGGTTCGGCAACAAGGTCGAGAGATCTTCCAGCCGCGAATCGTCCAAAACTTGGAGATATTTTTTCGCCTGCATTTGCTCGACCGCATAATCCGACGGGCAAATAATACTAAATTCGCGCCCTTTCCCCGCTTCAAAGGCCGCAATCATTTCTTCGTTCGAAGCCATAATTTCGGTGCGGCCTTGCACCCCGGTTTCCGCCTGAAAGCCCTTCAGCAGTGATTCATCGGTGTAGGAGGTCCAGGTATAAAGGTTCAGTTCGTTGCTGTTGGTGGCGATCGGCGTTTGATTTTGAATATCGGCGAGTTTCCAGCCGCAGCCGGGAATCGTGACGATCGCGCCACTCAAGGCGGCATATTGCAAAAACTGACGGCGAGAGCGGTTCATGAATCCTACCCCCTAAACCGTCGCAGCGGTCGTATCCGCCACATCCGGCAAAATTCGCGCCGCCTGATCCGTCCAGGCAACGTACACGATACTCCCGATCGCGGGCAGCGGCGCATCCTGGGGCACCTGCACCACCACCTGATCGCGCGATCGGAGGCGGACGTAGCAATTGCGATGGCTACCGTGGTACATCACCTGCGTCAGTTGTCCGTCGAAGCAATTTTCATAGCGATCGCAGGGAGTCAGACTCAGCTCTAATTGTTCCGGTCGCACACTGACGACCACCTTGCCCCGCGTTGGGGTTTGCGGTTGGGGTTTCGCGGTAATCTTCAAGCCCGACTGGGTCAGCAGCCAGATGCGATCGGGATGACTGCCTTCGACTTGGCCGTAGAGCCGATTCGTATCGCCAATAAACGCTGCCACAAAAGCTGTTTGCGGCTGGTCGTAGATCATCTGCGGCGCACCGATTTGCTCAATCCGGCCCCGATTCATCACCGCAATCCGATCGGACAGACTCAGTGCTTCTTCCTGGTCATGGGTCACCAGCACAAAGGTCATCCCCAGCGATCGTTGCAGTTCTGCCAGTTCCACCTGCATTTCCTTTCGCAGTTGCAAATCCAGCGCCCCCAGCGGTTCATCCAATAGCAATACCGCCGGACGGTTAACCAAAGCCCGCGCCAGAGCGACCCGCTGCTGCTGACCCCCGGAGAGCTGTGCCGGAAAGCGACTGGCGTAGTCCGTCATCCGCACCGACTTGAGTGCCTCGGAAACCCGCTCTTGAAGTTCGGCCTTCGGGCACTTCTGTAACCGCAGGCCAAAGGCGACATTTTCCCGCACGGTCAGGTGATTGAACAGCGCATAGCTCTGAAACACCGTATTCACCGGACGATAGTGGGCCGGAACCCCGAGCATCGATCGCTCCCGAATCAGCACATCCCCCTGATCCGGCGACTCAAATCCCGCAATCAACCGCAGTGTCGTCGTCTTACCGCAACCCGACGGCCCCAAAATGCTGAAAAACTCACCCCGCCCCACCGTCAAACTGACATCCTGCACCACCGGGGCATCGGCAAACCGCTTCATCACCCGCCGCAGTTCAATGTCCACGGGAGCGAAAGCGTGACGAGAGGTAGCTGCTTGCGCCATAGGATTCCTGACCATCAAATCGTCTAAACCGATCGCCAAACCATCAATTCCACCCCGGCCCAAGCCACCGTAATCGATGGGATTCTTGCTGACAGGGGTTTTGCTTCATTCATTATGAAGCGATCGGGCGATTCTGCACGTTAAATTAACCCAGCCAATTAACCCAGCCAATTAACCCAGCCAGTTAACCCAGCCTCGCTTTGCTCAACATGCCCGATTCACCAGAAAACTGTACAACTGCGCCCAAAAACCTTTATGTTTACTTAAAGAAGTGGCTGGTTGTCGGCCACGCTGCGGCAGTTGAGGTGCGATCTAAACGTTTAGTTTTCCATGCTGAGGCCATTGGCTTCGGTCCTTACAATCTATGACTCCGTTGCCGAAATCTTCGCCTCGACCCACTGCCACACCCAAGACCATGACGCAAAGGTCTTTCAGCGGGAAATTTGATCCATCCCTGCAAGCGATCGTGCAGGGCTATGGCAGCAGCTTGCATAGCCATCAGCGAATTTGGCCCCTGGCCGGAATTGCTGTTGCCACGTTAGTCGGTGGATTGGGCATCCGATTGGCACAGTTACAGTTAGTCAATGGCCAAAGCTGGCAGCAACGTGCTGAGGATAACCGCATTCGGGTGATTTCCCGACAGCCGGAACGCGGGCGCGTGACCGATACCGCTGGCCGCACGCTAATCGGCAGCAAACTGGCCCATTCCGTTTTTCTCTGGCCGGCGGCGAAACAAGATGCCCAAGCCTGGGATGCCACCCTCACTAAACTGGCTGCCATCCTCAAGAAACCCAAAGCCGAACTTCAAACGCGCCTCGGCAAACCGAGCCCTACCCGCATCGATCGGATTCGTGTCGCCCGCAACGTCACCCCGGCCCAGATCACCCAGATCGAAGAAGGGGGCACCGTCATGATCGGTGTGGAAGTTGATGCCGAGACCACCCGCGTCTATCCCCACGGCAAAGCCGCCGCCCACATCCTCGGCTACACGGGCGAAATCGACGAAGCCGAATACAAAAGGCTACGGGATAAGGGCTATCAGCGCGGCGATGTGAACGGCAAGCTGGGCATCGAAGCGGCCTTAGAACCGCAACTGCGCGGCCAGCGCGGCGGCAAAACTGTGGAAATCGATGCCACGGGTAAAATTTTGCAGGTGCTGCGGGAAGAGGATTCGCGCATGGGTCAGCAATTGCAGCTAACGATCGATATCGAACTGCAAAAAGCGGCAGAGAAAGCCCTGGGTGAACGCAAAGGGGCGATCGTCGCCCTCAACCCGAATAACGGCGAAGTCCTCGCCATGGCCAGTTGGCCCAGCTTTGACCCCAACTTATTCTCCAAACCCACCATCACCAACGCCGAATGGGCCGCCCTCCAAAAGTTGCCCAACCCCTTTGTGAATCGGGCTGTGCAGGCATTTCCACCCGCCAGCACCTTCAAGATTGTCACCACCGCAGCGGCGATCGAAAGCGGCAAATGGCCCGCTGACACCGTCCTCCCGACCTACCCCTCCCTGACGATCGGGGGCACGACGTTTGGGGAGTGGAATAAAGCGGGGTTTGGGCCGTTGGGCTTTGCCGGAGCGCTCACCCACAGTAGCGATACCTTTTTCTACCAGATTGCTCGCCGGATCGACGGAGAACCTTTCACTGATTGGATGCGCCGCTTCGGAGTGGGGGAAATGACGGGCATTGAACTGCCCGACGAAGCCGCTGGTATTCTCCCCGATGCGGCTTGGAAGCAGCGGGAAATCAAGGAAGAATGGCTACTGGGCGACTCAATTAACATGTCGATCGGTCAGGGGTTTGTCACCACCAGTCCGCTTCAGATCGCCGCAATGTACGCGATTCCGGCCAATGGCGGCTACCGCATTAAGCCCCATCTGCTCAAAAGTCGCGACAACCGCGCCTATCGGAGTGACCTGAAGCTGAAGCCCGAAACGATCGCCCTCATGCGCGAGGGCCTCCGTAACGTCGTCACCCAAAGCACCGGGGAAGCCCTCGATGTCGGCTATCTGCCAGCGGTGTCCGGCAAAAGCGGCACCTCCGAGGATCTGGGGGATGGATCCGATACCTGGTTTGCAGCCTATGCACCAAGTAAACAAGCGGAAATTGTCGTGGTTGCCTTTGCCGAACGATCGGGGGATAGCGGTGGGAAAGTCGGTGCGCCGATGGTGCGAGATGTGATGTCCGCTTACTTTGAGCTCAAGCAAAAGGCCGCCATGAATCCGCCGAAATCGCGCTAGGGATTGGGTTCCACAAACCGCATACTCAGATCAAGCCAGGTTGATCGGGTCACTGGGCCGCTACTGGAAATGTAGTCCACCCCCGTCGCCGCAATCTCGGCAATGGTTGCGATCGTGACGTTACCGGAGGCTTCGATCCGGATGTGGGGATTGTGCGATCGGATGAGTTGCACCGCTTCTGCCATGGTGGCCTGATCCATGTTGTCCAGCATGATAATGTCTGCTCCCTGCTCAGTAGCCTCCGCGACTTGCGCCAAGGTTTCGGTTTCAACCTCGATCGTCATCGGGTAGGGAACATTTGCCCGCACTAGCGCGATCGCCCGTGTGATACCGCCCGCAGCGGCGATGTGATTTTCTTTCAGCATCGCCGCATCATCCAAGCCCATGCGGTGATTGATTGCACCACCGACTTGGGAGGCGTATTTTTCCAGTAGCCGTAGGCCCGGTGTGGTTTTGCGGGTGTCGGCGAAACGCGTGGCTGGATGATTTGTCAGTTGTTCAACATATTGCCGGGTCACTGTAGCGATCCCGCTCAGACGCATTGCCAGGTTCAGCGCGACCCGTTCGCCCATGAGTAAAGTATCGAAGTTGCCGAAAATCTCGGCGATCGGGGTTCCGGGTGCGATGGCGGTTCCATCGGGTACCAGGATTTTGAAATCAGCGGCAGCATCCAGGCGTTGAAACACCCGCTGGGCGATCGGCATTCCCGCGATTACCCCCGCTTGCTTTGCCACCCACACCGCTTGACATTGCCGTTGACCGCCCGCTAGCAATGCCTGCGTCGCCCGATCGCCCCGGCCAATATCCTCGCGTAGCCAGTCATCGAGCATCGGGTCAAGCACAATCCAGGGAGGAACGATCGCCGCCATAGGTCAATACCAGTCAGATCTTCCCCAGATTAGCCGATCGGCCAACCGCCTTTATCGAAATGCTCAGAAAAACTCAGCAAAAAAAATTTTAGCCACTGCATAAAATCTCCCCCCTCCAATCTATAAACCCTTAACCACACAAATTTCCTTCTCATTTCAGAACTTACCATGAATATTAATTGCCTAGGAATTACTCTATTGAGTACAACTAGCGTCATCGTGCTGAATGCGGCACCGACGATCGCGCAATCCCCGATCGCGCAATCCCCGATCGCCCAATCCAGCGTCGGCATCGAATTTGAATCCTCAGCGAACTTGAACCAAACCGCAATGGTGCAAAATTGGGTGAGCCAAGTGATGACCTATCGTAATATGGGCGTTCAATACAAGAGCGAAACCTGTGGCACAGACGAACAAAAAGGGTATATTCCCAGCGATGTCCATGGCCCGACGGTTTTGGTTTCGAACGAGGCTGTGACCCCCTATCGCAGTGGTCGGGCTCGTACAAAAGCCTTTTTCCGTTCTAGCACAACGCCGCCCGCCAAGGGTTTACGGGTGGTCATTCAGAATCAGTCGATCGGGGGTGGTGAACTACCCTATGCCGATCGGGAATACGAGGAAAACAATAAATCCGAAAAATTCTATGTTTCACCGGAAACGGCGCATAAAAGCAAATATCTCGCGATCCAAAATGGCGAAAACCGCATGAGTTATCAAATTCGTCGGGGTAAGCAGGTGCTAGAATCTGGCGAATTTGTGGCGACGATTACGATTAACGATCGCTATATTACGCAGACTGTCACCGAGCCTGCCACCACGGTTGAAATCCCCTGCATTCAAAAATCCCATCACGAACACCACGACAAAAAACACGAAAAGCACCAAGAATATCACTATGGTCGTCCCCGCCATCACAAAGTTAGAAATCATTTTTGACACCACTACGAAGTTGGTGGTGGATTGTGGACATACGCCATTGAGGGTGATCGGGGAGTCATGATCTTGAAATTACAGGACTCCGCGATCCCTTGGCGTACTGCCAAATGCTGAGAATTATTGCTAGATCGGGGAACATCATGGTTTCTCGTTTATTCTAAGCAAAATGCTATTTAACGTATACTTAAAGCCTCATATTTAGCCATGCCCTACAGTTTACCCCAGGATGACTTGGAGCAAGTTGCAAGAAAACAAGCGCTCGCGCAATCCCGAGCAGAATATGTGTTTGATCATCAAAAGTTTGTTCCGATCGCGTCTGAATTGCGCTACCCCATGGTGCAAATGGTGCAAGCGCGGGACAATTCACTGCGTACACAAGACTGGGCCTTAGACGTAGTCGGTACGCTCCTACAAATTCAGGCCAATCAGGCCCTGTATGAATCGGAAGTGCAACGGGGTTCCATCTGCAAATTGGTTTGGTACATCCGGCTCTATAAATTAGTCACGAGTCGGGAACAGCGGGGGTTCGTTGAGAAAATCTACAAGTTGATTTTGGGTGTATTGCAGCTCGGAGTCGGTAAAACCACAGGCAAAGTGAAGTCCGAAGATATTCTGGTTGATGCGGAAAAGGGGGAAATTGAAAAGATCGATCGCCGGATTCAAGGCATGGTCAACGATATTCAAAAGCAGTCGAAAACCATCGATCGCCGGGCAGAAAAACTCGAGCAACGAGCGGAAAAGATTGAACAGCAGACAGGCCGCACAATTCACCGAGCACGTCAACCCAACAACAACAATAACAACGTACTGCGCGATTACAAAGACCTATTCCAAATTCTGGACTTACCCGAAATTGAACGTCACGTTCTCGAAGACTCGGCTTTTGCCGCACAACGCGTTGCCGGCGCGAATCCCCTCGTCCTGGAAAAAATTAGTGCGTTACCGGAAAAATTTCCCTTAACCGCTGCACAATATCAAGCGGCAATGGGGGATCAAGATGATCTGCATCGCGCACTGAGTGAAGGCCGACTCTACCTCGCTGATTACCAAATCCTCGAAACCATTGTACCAGGGCAAGTTGACGGCATCCCGAAATATCTCTGTCACCCGATCGCGCTGTTCGCCATGGAAGCAACCCATTGCGCCAATCCGAAGCTCCGCCCCGTCGCGATCCAATGCCACCAAACCCCATCGCCGCAAAACCCCATCTTCACGCCGCCCTCACTGAGTGACAGTGAGGGCAAACGGTGGGGCTGGCGGATTGCGAAATTGATGGTGCAGATTGCCGATGGCAACTATCACGAATTGGTGTCGCACTTGGGTCGGACGCATTTATTCATTGAACCGATCGTGATCGCCACGCACCGTCAATTGGCCGTATCGCATCCCTTATTCGCGTTACTGATCCCGCATTTTGAAGGCACATTATTCATCAACGATGCCGCCATTCGCGGTTTGATTAATCCCGGTGGCACGGTCGATCGGGTGCTAGCAGGCACGTTGGCATCCTCGGTGGCGCTCAGTGTTAAAGGGGCCCGCGAATTTCCCTTTGCCTTTAATCAGTCGTTCTTGCCCGATGTGCTGAAACGACGGGGACTAGATGACCCCGCACAATTGCCCGATTATCCCTATCGGGATGATGCCTTGCTGCTGTGGGCAGCGATCGGGCAATGGGTGAGTGATTATGTGCAGTTGTTTTATCAGCATGATGCCGACGTGCAAGCTGATACCGAGCTCCAAAGCTGGTTGACAGAGATCATTAATGAGGGCGGAATGGGTGATATTGGGGAAATAACGCCCGATGATGCAACCCCGAAAATGCGCTCGATCGACTATCTGATTAAGATGGTGACGCATATTATTTTCACCAGCAGTGTGCAACATGCCGCAGTGAATTTTCCGCAGTCCGATTTCATGACCTTTATGCCAAATATGCCATTGGCGGCCTATCGCGAAGCCCCGCAGTCAACCGAGGACGTAACGCTTGAACATTATCAGGCGACTTTACCATCGCTATCGCAATCCGATAGCCAAATGGATATGACCTATTTATTGGGGTCAGTTTACTACACACAGTTGGGCAATTATCCAGAAAATTATTTTCAAGATCAGCGCATTGATCAACCGTTAGCGACCTTCCGCCAGCGACTGCAAGAGATTGAACTGATCATCGACGATCGGAACGAACACCGCGCCTCATTCTATGACACCCTCAAACCCTCAAACATCCCACAAAGCATCAATATTTAATCATGAAATGTTCTTGCTGTGGGATGAGGGGCTTCTGACATAAATTTTGGTGGTTCGATCCGAGAAACAGTTAGAACTGAATCGGAGAAGCAAGATGATTTGTCTTGAATGCGGTTACGATAACCCCCCTGAAGGCACAAAAGATGGTCACTGTGACAACTGTGGACATCCTGGTTTTCCGGTATTGCGGCAGTTGGAAGCCGCAGGTGTTGATCGGCCCGAGGAAGAATCTCCCAGAATTCGTCGGGCATCTTTGAGCGATCGCCTGACTGCCCAAATTTTAGACGGCTTTATCGCGATTTTGTTGATTATTGTCTCTGCGGTTATTGGCGCATTTTTGAATACGGTTGCAGCGGAAAGCGATCAAATTCTGGTTGGCATTGGTTACCTATTCGCCATTGTGTATTTACTCTTTGCGGACGGATTAAAAGGCGGCCAGAGTTATGGCAAGCGCTTAGTTGGTATCGCGGTCATTGATGCAAAGTCCCATCAGCCCTGTCGATTATTGCAATCACTGGTGCGCAATATATTATTGCCATTTATTGGTGTATTTGACTGGATTTTCATTTTCTTTGGGGAGAATCGTCGTCTGGG
>JBJORF010000042.1:0-34736 GCA_046049545.1 Cyanobacteriota bacterium
CACAACTCGGACAAAGCACAGGTTCAAGTACCATCGCAATTCACCATCCAAAAATAGCTTGCTCCATTATCCCTCATCCACACGTCTAGCACACTACCGCGCTGTTGATGCAGGATTTTTTTACACAGCAGGCGGGCTTTGAAAAGGTGTGGTTTTTTTCGGATGATTCGCCTGCGATCGGTGGAAAATCGACGAAGCCGACATTGGTGAATTTGCAGCGGATGTTGCGCCAGGTATTTGAGCGCCCATTTTTGGGAGATGGGGATAATTTTTGGTTCTTTTTTAGTGGACATGGGGTGCCGCATGAGGGGCGAGATTATCTGATGGCGGCGGATAGTGATCCGGAAGATGTGCAGCGCTATGGGATTGCGACGGCGGAGATTAGCGATCGGTTGCGGCGTTGTGGGGCGGATAATGTGGTGATGATTTTGGATGCTTGTCGGAAGGGGGGACGGAAAGCGGGTGAGGGAATTGGGGCGGAGACGGCGGAGACGGGGAAGCAGACGGGTGTGGTGAGTTTATTTTCTTGCAGCCCTGATCAGTTTTCCTATGAATTTGAGTCGATCGAGCAGGGGGTGTTTACGAAGGCGTTGTTGGAGGGGTTGGGGACGCAGGGGAAATGTGCGACGGTAGAGCGGTTGAATTTGTATTTGGAGCGGCGGGTGCCGGAGATTACGCGAGAATTTGGGGTGCGGCAGAATCCTTACACGATCGCGGAACCGATCGAGAAATCGCATTTAATTTTGTTGCCGCAGTATGCGACTTTGGCGGATGTGCAAACGTTGAAGCTGGAGGCGTTTCAGGCGGAGAGCGATCGACTTTATCACAAGGCAGAGCAGGCTTGGATTCGGGTGTTGGCGGCTTCACCTGCCGATCGGCAGGCGGTTGAGGCGATTAAGCGATTGGCGCGATTGGAGGTGGAACGCCCCCTAGCCCCCAATTCTGAGGGAACCGAGCCGCAAGGCACGAAAGCAGGGAATGTGGCAAAGAGTCAGGTTGTGAAGCCCGATCGCGGGTTTTCTACGTTCAATTTTGAGTACGCCACGATCGCTGTTCCTTCGCTCAAGATCACGAAACATCCTGGTCAAGCAGAATATTTCACGGAGGATTTGGGCGGTGGAGTGACGATCGAAATGGTCAGAATCCCTGCTGGAGAGTTCATGATGGGATCGCCCAAGGGGGAAGAAGGAGAATACGATGACGAAAAACCACAGCATAAAGTCAAAGTGCCGGAATTTTGGATGGGAAAATTTCAGGTAACTCAGGCGCAGTGGAGCACGATCGCTAAACTCCCTAAAATCAATCAAGACCTCGACCCGGCTCCTGCACATTTCAAAGGCAAGAACTTACCCGTTGAGCGGGTTTCTTGGCTAGACGCGATCGAGTTCTGCGATCGACTGGCGAAAAAAACGGGTAAAGCCTATCGCTTGCCCAGTGAAGCCGAATGGGAATACGCTTGTCGGGCGGGAACGACTACGCCATTTCATTTTGGTGAGACAATTTTAACGGATCTGGCAAATTATGATGGCAACCAGACCTATAGAAATGGTGTGAAGGGAGAATATCGCGAGAAAACGATCGAGATTGGATCCTTTCCTCCAAATTCTTTTGGTCTGTTTGATATGCACGGAAATGTTTGGGAATGGTGCGCCGATCTGTGGCATGAAAATTATCAAGGTGCGCCAAATGATGGTTCTGTTTGGGGCGATCGAAGCCTGAAATCCGATGAGCTAAGAGTTTTACGCGGCGGTTCGTGGTGCAACCACCCGCATAGCTGCCGCTCGGCTCGCCGTGTCAGGAGCCTGGCCGACAATCGCTTCAGGAGCAACGGTTTTCGGCTACTCTGTCCGCCCCCAGGCTCTCTTCTGTAGCCCTTTATACTCTTACTCTTTTACTCTCTTCACTTCTTATTCTTTTCTCTACCCTCCGCGCGAAGCGCGGTCGAGATTTTTTTGAGAAAATAGGGTTATGGAAGAATTGCCTATCATCCAAAAGACATACGACTTGATCAAATGGTATGTCCCAATTTTGAATCGCCTACCCAAGGAGCATAAGTTTACTTTGGGCGAGAAGATGATCCTGCGGCTTTACGAGCTTCTGGAGATCATGATTGAAGCTCGTTTCAGCAAAGATAAGCTATCCCACTTGGAATCCCAAAATCGAAGTCTGGAAGTGCTGCGACACCAAACACGCTTACTTTTAGATTTTAACCTAATTAATGCCCAACGCTACGAATATGTCACAAAGTTAATCAACGACATCGGCGGCGATCTCGGTGGCTGGATTAAACAACAACGCGGCCAACAACCAAAACAGCAACTCAAACCACAACCTAAACCGCCCGCAAAACCATCATGAAACGCCACGGCAATCTCTGGCCCAGCATCATAGCCTACGAAAACCTGATCCAAGCCGCCCACCAAGCCCAACGCGGCAAACGCTTTCGTCCCAGCACCCTGAATTTTAATTTCAATCTCGAACGCGAACTCGAAACCCTCCAAACCAGCCTCAAAAACCAAACCTACCAGCCCGGCCCCTACAAAACCTTCAACATCATCGATCCCAAACCCCGCTTAATTTCCGCCGCACCCTACCGCGACAGAGTCGTTCACCACGCCCTCTGCAACATCATCGCCCCCATCTTCGAGCGCACCTTCATCCATCACACCTACGCCAACCGCAAAGGCTACGGCACCCACCGCGCACTCAAACATTTCACCCATCTCGTCAAAACCCACCGATACGTGCTCCAATGCGACATCCGCCGCTACTTCCCCAGCATCGACCACGAAATTCTCAAAACAATCATCCGTCGCAAAATCAAATGTCCCGAAACCCTCTGGCTCATTGACCTCATTATCGATCACAGTAACCCCCAAGAACCCGTCGAAACCTACTTCCCCGGTGACAGTATCTTCACGCCTTACCTGTGGCGACGCGGACTCCCGATCGGCAATCTCACCAGCCAATTTTTTGCCAATATTTATCTCAACCAATTCGACCATTTCATCGAATCCGATTTGGGTTTTTGCTATATTCGTTACGTCGATGATTTCGCTCTATTTCACAACGATCCGCATATCCTCACTACTGCCCGTCCCCAACTTGAGAATTATTTGAACCAACTCCGGCTCAAAATCCACCCGATCAAAAGCCAACAATTCTCCACCCACCTTGGCGCAAACTTCGTCGGCTTCCGCATCTTCCCCACCCATATCCGCGTCCGCAACGATAACCTACGCCGTGCCCGCCAGCGCCTCCGCCAACTTTACCAAACTCACCACAACGAGGCGATCAACCACAATCACATTGCCCGATCGTTCTCAAGCTGGAATGCCCATCTCAGCTACGCCAACACCTGGAATCTACGCCAAACCATTTGGCAAAATCTACCTTTTGGCAGTGGTCGCAACGCTAATTTAATTTCTACTATCTAGTTGGGATAGGCATTCTAGCGGCGGTTCGTGGTACAACCACCCGCATAACTGCCGATCGGCTCACCGTGACAGGAACCAGGCCGACAATCGCAACAGGAACAACGGTTTTCGGCTAATCTGTCCGCCCCCAGCACTCTTCCACCGTCAGAATTTAGTCATGGGAATGACCGAAGCGTACATCGAAGAGTCCAGACCTATTCCCGCGATGGACAAACCAGCAGGATCATCTTGCTATCTTTAGCCATCCAAAAAACACCAGCAATGGCAGGGCTAGTAGCGTACAAGCGATCGTCATGCCATTGCTACCATGGCCATACGCTACAATTAAGAAATCTTTGTCGGTTGATTCTGTGCTGACGGCAAACTATGACGACACAACTGCTTGACCTACCGCAATCACTCCCGGCGCGACTGATTCGCGACCTGACTTGGGAGCAAGTCGAAGAACTCGATCGGTCGATCGCGGATTTTGCTGGATTCAAATTGATTTATTTAGACGGACTGACCGAGATTATGCCGATTAGTGAAGAACACGAAGACTTCAAGGTGATTATTCGGCGGTTGCTGGAGGTTTATTTGGATGAAATGGGTGTGCGGTTTTATGGTCGAGGCGGCCCAACATTAGGCGTGAAAGCTCTAAAGGCACGCAACGAACCCGATGAATCCTATAACCTCGATACCAAAAAGCCCTATCCCGACTTAGTAATTGAAGTCACCGTTACCAGCGGCGGGGTGAATAAACTGGAAGGTTATCGACGGATGGGCGTTCCCGAGGTTTGGTATTGGGAAGATGGCATGTTGGTTATTTATGCCCTGCGCGATGAGGCTTACGTGCAGGTTTCGACCAGCGAACTATTGCCCAAACTGCCAATTGACTCATTTTGCCGATACATTACCTACTACGATCAACACGAGGCCGTGCAGGAATTCCGCCAACTGCTCCGAAAGTAGTAGCAGTCTCGCTTGGCGACCCACGATCTTCGCCTGGATCGTCCTCGCCCACCTCAAAACCCAATCTACCAAACGCCGTCCTCAAGACCGCAAAGCCTGGAAATTCAGCCTAATGCGATAACTCTACGATCGTGGCATGTCCAGCCAAGACATTCGCAGCCTTTACGAATCCATCGATTGGACTATGACGATCGCGCAACTCACTAATCTCTCGATCGAAGAAATCCAGAAACTCCAAGCTACGCTGACTTCGGACTAAACGCCCCGTCAGTTGCGGTCAGGGTACCTCAAGCGGCACAATGGATAAACCTTTTTTGACGAAACCGCTGAGAGACCCGACTATGCTGCAAGCCTACCGTGCCCACGCCGAAGAACGCGCTACCCAAGGTGTACCCGCCCTGCCGCTGGATGCCCAGCAGACTTCTGAACTCTGTGAGTTGCTGAAAAGCCCGCCCGCTGGGGAAGAAGAATTTCTGCTAAATTTGCTGCGCGATCGCATTCCCCCGGGGGTTGACCAAGCGGCCTACGTGAAAGCGGGTTTCCTCAGCGCGATCGCCAAAGGTGAAGCAACCAGCCCCTTGATTACGTCCATCGATTCGGTGGAATTGCTCGGTACGATGATGGGCGGCTATAGCGTCGGTTCTTTGGTGGCATTGCTAAAAGCCGAAGATGCGGCGATCGCACAAGCGGCGGTCAAAGCCTTGAGCAAAACGCTGTTGGTTTACGATGCGTTCCATGATGTGCAGGAACTGGCGGAGCAGGGCAATGCGAATGCCAAGCAAGTCATGCAGGCTTGGGCCGATGCGGATTGGTTTACGAGCCGATCGCCGTTGGCGGAGTCGATCACGGTGACGGTGTTCAAGGTGCCCGGGGAAACCAATACCGACGACCTTTCTCCGGCGACCCATGCCACGACGCGCCCGGATATTCCGCTCCATGCGATGGCGATGCTGGAGACGCGCTTGCCGGGATCCCTGGAAGTGATTGCGGAACTGAAGCAAAAAGGGCATCCTGTGGCCTACGTCGGTGATGTCGTGGGAACTGGGTCGTCGCGCAAGTCAGCGATTAACTCGGTGCTGTGGCACATGGGCGATGATATTCCGTTTGTGCCGAATAAGCGATCGGGGGGTGTCGTAATCGGCGGCAAAATGGCACCGATTTTCTTCAATACGGCGGAGGATTCGGGGGCATTGCCGATCGAATGTGATGTGACCCAGATGAATACGGGGGACGTGATTACGATTTATCCTTACAAAGGTGAAGTCGCGAATGCCAATGGCGAAGTGATTGCTAAATTTAATCTCAAACCCGATACGATTTTAGATGAAGTGCGGGCGGGGGGCCGGATTCCGCTGTTGATCGGGCGAACGTTAACGGATAAGGCGCGAGCGGCTTTAGGTCTGGGCATTAGTGAATTGTTTGTGCGTCCGCAGGCTCCTAAAGATACGGGCAAGGGGTTTACGCTGGCGCAGAAAATGGTGGGCAAAGCCTGTGGCGTGGCAGGTGTGCGTCCAGGGACTGCCTGTGAGCCGCATATGACGACCGTGGGTTCCCAAGACACCACGGGGCCGATGACGCGGGATGAGCTGAAGGAACTCGCTTGTCTGGGCTTTAGTGCAGATTTGGTGATGCAGAGTTTTTGTCATACGGCGGCCTATCCCAAGCCCGTCGATGTGAAAATGCACGGTGAATTGCCTGACTTTATGACTGGACGGGGTGGCGTTTCGTTGCGTCCGGGGGATGGGATTATTCATTCCTGGCTGAATCGGATGCTGTTGCCGGATACGGTGGGCACAGGGGGTGATTCCCATACGCGCTTCCCTTTGGGGATTTCGTTCCCGGCGGGTTCGGGTTTGGTAGCATTTGCGGCAGCGCTGGGGGCAATGCCTTTGGATATGCCGGAGTCAATTCTGGTGCGATTCAAAGGGGAATTGCAGCCGGGAATTACGTTGCGCGATATTGTCAATGCGATTCCCTACGTGGCGATTCAGCAGGGTACGTTGACGGTCGCAAAGGAGAATAAGCAAAATATCTTTTCTGGCAAGATCATCGAAATGGAAGGACTGCCGGATTTGAAGCTGGAGCAGGCGTTTGAATTAACCGATGCAACGGCAGAACGATCGGCGGCAGGCTGCACGATCGCGCTTTCGGAGGAAACTGTTGCGGAATATCTGCGATCGAACGTGGCG
This sequence comes from Cyanobacteriota bacterium, assembly GCA_046049545.1. Lineage (GTDB taxonomy): Bacteria > Cyanobacteriota > Cyanobacteriia > Leptolyngbyales > Leptolyngbyaceae > Romeriopsis. The sequence goes on from JBJORF010000042.1 coordinate 6,578, forward strand.
TTGCTGAAAAACATGGTGGCACGAGGTTATGGCGATGCGCGGACGATTTTGCGCCGGGTTAAAAAGATGGAGGAATGGTTAGCGAATCCGGTTTTATTAAAAGCGGATGCGGATGCAGAATATGCGGATGTGATTGAAATTGATTTGAATCAAATTATTGAGCCGCTAGTTGCTGCGCCCAATGATCCCGACAATATTAAAACGCTCTCCGAAGTGGCGGGCGATCCCGTGCAGGAAGTGTTTATCGGTTCCTGTATGACGAATATTGGGCATTACCGCGCTGCTGCGAAGGTGCTGGAAGGCAAGCCTGCTTTGGAGGGTGTGCGGTTGTGGATTGCGCCACCGACGCGGATGGATGAAACCCAATTGCGGAAGGAAGGGGTTTACAGCACATTCCAATCGGTGGAAGCGCGGACGGAAGTTCCGGGATGTTCGCTCTGTATGGGTAACCAGGCAAGGGTTGAAGATAACACGACGGTATTTTCAACTTCGACGCGGAACTTTAATAATCGGATGGGTAAAGGTGCCCAGGTTTATTTAGGTTCGGCGGAGCTGGCAGCAGCCTGTGCGCTTTTGGGCAAGATTCCAACGATCGAAGAATATATGTCGATCGTTGGTGACAAGCTCAATCCCTTGGCCTCTGACCTGTATCGTTATCTCAACTTTGACCAGATTGACGGATTTGCCGATGAGGGCCGCACGGTTTCGCCGGAGGAAGAAGCGAAGCTGATGGCGAATGTGTAGGGTGCTGAAGCGCTTGAGTTAAACTGAAGGGGTGGGCATAGGCTTGCCCCTTTATGCTTAGGATGCCGATCGCCTGGGTGCGACGATCGTTGATCGCCAGGATGTATGGCCTTTGGCGGTTAGCTGTGGGCAGTTCAGTCGGTTTTATGCAATTTGTGAATAGGGCTAAGGCGCTTACATAAAATTTTGATCATGCTCGTTTATGAAAAACAAAATCCCGCCAAACCGTTTGGTTCGGCGGGATTTTCTACAAGGTGATATTGGCTGCTGTACTTAAGGCTTCGCAGGTGATGGCGATGGTGAAGCCAACGGGGCATCGGTCTTCGGCAGATTATTTTCCGGCTTGCCTGCATCCGGTGCCGCGCCTTCCTTCGGCGCATCGGCTTTATCCCCGGAGGCCTCCCGGCGAATCTGGTCCTTGGCTTCCGCTGGCGCTAACGCCGCCGCTTTCTCAAACAGCGGCTTCGCTTCATCCAGCTTGCCCTGCTCCTTCAACAGTGCCGCTTTATAGTAAATCGGCTGGAAGTTCTGCGGATTGTCCTTCGCTGCCGCATCAAAGCTGGCGATCGCGTCACTATACTTCTTTTCCGAAGCATGGACTTTACCCAGCAAAATCTGCACCGCTGCGATATCGACGCTGCCCGGAGCGGCTTTGTTGGAATTGGGAGCTTCTTTGATCGTGTCTTTGAGCAGATTCACCGCTGCTTCGGGTCGCTTTTGTTCGAGCAGCAATGCGGCTAAACCTCCCAGGGCGTTCAGTTCACCGGGCTGCTTTTGCAAGACCGATCGGTAGACGGTAGCGGCTGCTTCTGGATCGTTTGCCTGCTGTTTAGCCTGGGCTAAGAGTACCGCCAGTTTGGTGTCCTGGGGATTGATTTGGACGAGCTTTTCGAGGGGGGCGATCGCGCCTTTCACGTCAGCCATGCCCAATCGCGCTTCGAGTAAGCCCCGCAGCGCTGTCTGGTTATCCGGTTCGCGTTGCAGTAGCAGTTCGTAGGCTTCGGCCTGCTTTTTCAGGTCGGCACGCGGATCGGCAGCCGGGGCACTGGGACTGGGCGCACCACTGGGACTGGCAGTAGGATTTGCACTGGGGCTAGCGGGCGCATTTGCGGTCGGCGTACCGCTATTCATCATCATGGTCAAGGGATAGATCGTCCCCCCGAGCAAACCAACCACTGCAAAGACCAGCACAGCATTCTTGACCCAACGATTTTTACCCTGTTCTTCTGCCACGAGAATTTTCCTACCTAGAACTTGGTACTAAACTGTCCAAGGATTCTAGCGCAAGTCGTGGCGTTTGCAAGGGGCGGTTACGGGATTGCTAATCCGCGTCTAAACCGTTGCGGTGGTTTGGCTTGTTGCTGGGGCGGGACTGTTCGATCGGCGCATTTCCGTGGCCGGATCAATTTCCTGGACTTCAATGTGATTGAGCAAAGTCGTCACAAAGGCGAACAGCAAAAACGGCAATGACAAGACCAAAATCAAACCCACCGTTGCGAGGGCGTACACGGGCCGACTGGCTCCCATCAAGGCCATCGCCGCTGCCAAACTGACAAAAATCACCAACAACCAGGTAATAATCTGGCCATAAATATCCCCAAAAGCCAAGGTACAACGGAGCCGATAGCGTTGAAGCGGGTTCATGGTCGGGATCCTAAAAATTGAATTAACACAGCACAGACGAGTCAACCTGATCTGAGTGTAATCAGCTTTTGCAAGGGTTTGGCGTTTCGCAATCTTAATATAAGAATCGGGCGGCGGCGCTCCGCCCTCAGTCCCCCAACTCGATCACCCAGTGGGTTGAGCGTCACTCGAAACCGACAGATGGAGTCGGCTGTTGAGATGGGTAAGCCGATCGACCAATAGCGCATAGAACCGATCGGCATCGATCGCCGTTAATACATTGACCGCTGGATTCTGGCTGGGAGCCTGCCCCCACCAATCGACGATCGTTTGGCCGATCGCGGCTGGACTGGTGAGTTCGATAGAAACGGGACAGGGGCGGCTGGTGAAGGCATCGGGGGCGAGTAGGTAGGCAATCACGCAGGCATCGTGGATGGGGGGGCCGGAGAAGCCGTATTTTGCTTCATCGTAGGCGCCGTAGGCTTTGAGCCAAGCGGCGACGATCGGGCCAAGGGGTTCGCCGATCGCCCGCAGTCGTTCAATTCGCTCGGGTGTGGCGATCGCGCTGTGGGTGACATCGAGGCTGACGAGGGTGATGGGACAGCCGGAGGCCAGTACGATCTGCGCTGCATGGGGGTCGCAATAGATATTGAATTCGGCTTTGGGGGTGATGTTGCCGTGGGTGATCGCGCCGCCCATCATCACGATTTGGCGGATTTTGGGCAGGATGTGGGGGGATTGGGTGAGGGCGACTGCGAGATTCGTCAGCGGGCCGAGGGTGGCGATCGTGATGGGTGCGGTCGCCTCACTCAAAGTCTGAATCAACCAACTCACCGCATGTTCCGGCTGCAAGGCCATTTGCGGCGCGGGCAATTCCACCCCAACTAGTCCCGTCTCTCCATGGACTTCGGCAGCGGTGACAGTCACGCCGGAACCTGCATCGATGCCAATCTGGGGGCCGAGGAGAGGGCGCGGACAGCCTGCATACACGGGCATCTCCGATCGCCCTGCCAATTCACAAATCCGCCGTGCATTCGCCGCCGTCACGCTTAGCGGCACATTCCCCGCGACCACGCTGATGCCCAGCAATTCCAACTCCGGCGCAGCAAAGGTCAGCAACAGCGCGATTGCGTCATCTACCCCCGGATCACAATCAATGATTAATGGCATCGGTTTTGCCCTCCCCAGCCAATCCATCCGTCGAATCTACTACTATTCAAATAGCTCGCCGCCGCATTTCTCTTGCGCTTAATCATGTCTCAACCTGACCCGATCGAAATTCTCTCTGCTCAAGAAGTCCGCCGGACCTTCACCCGACTGGCTTCCCAAATTATTGAACGAGGCCAGGACTTATCCCAGATCGTCCTGTTGGGCATTCAAACGCGCGGGGTGCCAATCGCCAAAATCCTCGCCGCTCAGATCCAGCAACTCGAAGGGGTCGAAATCCCCGTCGGCGCGATCGACATTACCTTCTACCGCGATGACCTCGATAGCATCGGTGCGAAAACCCCTGGCCCCAGCGAAATCCCGATCGACCTGAATGGCAAAACGGTCGTGCTCGTGGATGACGTGATCTACACCGGACGAACAATTCGGGCCGCCATGGACGCGATCGTCGATTATGGACGACCCGCAGTGATTCGATTAGCCGTGGTGATCGATCGGGGCCACCGTCAACTGCCAGTTCAGCCGGATTTTGTCGGCAAGGTTGTCCCCACGACCCACGAAGAAAGCATCAAAGTGGCCATCCAGGAAATCGATGGACATGAGAGAGTTGAGCTGTTTAAATAAAAGCCATCGCATCCATCCATCAGCCCACCATGATCGCCCAATCCGTCATCGCCCAGGAAACCCAATCGCGCAAAGCCGACCACCTCCGCGTCTGCCTCGAAGATGATGTTCAATGCCGCGTCACCAGTGGCCTCGATCGCTATCGCCTGACTCACTGTTGCCTCCCCGAACTTGACTACGATGCGATCGACCTGAGCACAAATTTCCTCGGCAAAGCGCTGAATTCGCCCTTGCTGATTTCCTCCATGACCGGGGGCACCGACCAAGCCAAACAGATTAACCATCGCCTCGCTGTGATCGCCCAGGAATATCGGCTGGCCATGGGGGTCGGTTCGCAACGGGTGGCGATCGAAAACCCCGAAGTCGCCGACAGCTTCGCCCTGCGCAAAATCGCCCCGGATGCCTTGCTGTTGGCCAACGTCGGCGCGGTGCAACTGAACTACACCTACGGCCTCGAGCAATGCCAAAAGGCCGTGGACATGCTGGAAGCCGATGCGCTGATCTTGCATTTGAATGCCGTGCAAGAAGCCGTTCAGACGCGGGGCGATAAGAATTTTCACGGGCTGTTTGAAAAAATTGCCCAGCTCTGCGATCGCCTACCGATTCCGGTGATCGCCAAGGAAGTCGGCAATGGCATTTCCGGCGTGATGGCCCAGCGGCTCATTGAAGTCGGGGTGAGCGCGATCGATGTGGCGGGTGCGGGGGGCACCTCCTGGGCCAAAGTCGAAGCGGGCCGAGCGCTGGATCCCAAGCAGCGGCGCTTGGGCCAAACCTTTGCCGACTGGGGGATTCCTACAGCGGAATGCCTCGTTCAAGTGCGATCGGTTGCGCCGACCATTCCACTGATTGCCTCTGGGGGCCTCCGCCATGGTCTCGATGCCGCCAAAGCGATCGCCCTGGGTGCCGATTTAACCGGACTGGCATTGCCGTTCCTGGCAGCGGCGAATGATTCGGAAGCGGCGTTGCATGAAGTGATGGAGATCTTGCTGGCAGAACTGACCACGGCATTATTTTGCTCCGGTTGCGGGAACTTGGCGGCGCTGCGGCAACCGGGCGTGCTGACGGCAATGGGTTAATCTGGCCGTCAAACCGCCAATACTGAGGGCTTTAATTCCGGTTCCCCCAGTATTGGCGGCAGGGGGCCGTGACGGCGCGCAATATTTTCTGTGCCACATTCGGAATCTAGCGTCTAGCATAGAGAGCGGGTTGATGCCCATTCCCCCTCCTCAAATCCTGAACCTCCATGCGCGATTTCTTTAAGCAAACGATGGCCACATTACTGGCCCTGTGCATTTTTGCCGGAATTGGGATTGGCGGTTTGGTGATGTTGTTAATTGGCGTGGCGGCCAGTGGCGCGAAGGAGTCCAAGCCCGTTGTGCAGAATCAATCAATCCTGACGATCGATCTGGGCCAAGGCATCGTCGATACTGAACCGAACCTGTCCGCGCGGGAAATTATCCAAAGCGGTCGCCCGAATGTTGTGCAATTGCGTCCCACGATTAAAGCGATCGAGGCCGCCGCCACCGACAGCCGCATCAGTGGGATTTTTCTGTTCAATCGCAATCCTCTTGATGGCGGCGGTTCGAGCTATGCGAACCTGCGCGAAGTCCGGGGTGCCCTCGAAAAATTCAAAGCCGCCGGGAAAAAAATCTACGCCTACGACGTGGACTGGGGTGAACGGGAATATTACCTCGCCTCCGTTGCCAACACGATCGGCATGAACCCGATGGGCCGCTTTGAACTGAACGGCCTCAGCAGCGAAACTACCTTCTACGGCGGGGCTTTGGAAAAATTTGGGGTCGGCGTGCAGGCGATTTGGCGCGGCAAGTACAAGTCCGCGATCGAGCCTTTTGTCCGCAAAGATCGCAGCGACCCCAGCCGCGAACAAACCGCTAAGCTCCTGGGCGACCTCTGGCAAGAACTGCTCAGTGCCAGTGGCAAGAGCCGGAACATTGATCCGAAAGCATTACAAACCCTGAGTGACAGCAAAGGCGTACTCTCGCCCCAGGAAGCCAAAGATAGCAAAGTCATTGACCAAATCATCTACTATGACCAGATGATCGACGAGCTGAAGAAGGTTGCAGGCGAAGATAAACAGACTAAATCCTTCAATCAGATCAGCCTCCAGCGTTACAGTGAAACGATCGACGATAAACAGCGTGGCGATCGCATTGCCGTGGTCTACGCCAGCGGTGATATCGTCAACGGTCAAGGCGGCCCCGGCGCGATCGGTGGCGACAGCCTCGCCCGCCAGCTGCGCAAACTCCGCCAAGATGACAAAATCAAAGCGCTCGTTCTCCGTGTCAACAGTCCCGGCGGCAGCGCCACCGCCTCTGACATTATTCAACGCGAAATCATCTTGACCCAGAAAAGCAAACCCGTCGTGATCTCCATGGGCGGTGTAGCCGCCTCTGGGGGCTACTGGATTTCGACCTATGCGAACAAAATTTTTGCGGAACCGAATACCATCACCGGCTCGATCGGCGTCTACGGCCTCCAGCCCAACTTCCAGAAACTCGCCAACCAAAACGGCATCACCTGGGACGTGGTCAAAACCGGGAAATTCGCCGACAGCATGACCATCTCCCGCCCCAAAAACAAAGAGGAACTCGCCGTTGCCCAGCGCATGGTCGGCGAAATCTACGACCAATTCATCGACAAAGTCGCCACCTCCCGCAAACTCGACAAAGCCAAAGTCAACGAAATCGCCCAAGGCCGTGTCTGGTCGGGCACCGAAGCCAAAAAGCTCGGCCTCGTCGATGAACTCGGCGGCCTCGAAACCGCGATCGCCGCTGCTGCGAAACTGGCTAACCTTGGCGATCGCTGGCAAGTCAGCGAATATCCCGAAACTCAGAGCTTTGAAGAAAAATTCTTCCGATCGATCTTCGGTGACAGTCGTCTCCAAAGTCTATTGCCCGAACAACCCGCGCCCCAAGATCTAATCACCCAAGAGCTTCAGCAAGTCCAGCAGGATCTCCAGAGTCTGCGGATGATGAATGACCCCCAAGGCATTTATTTGCGGATGCCCGACAACCTCCGCATTCGATAAACATCGCATCCGAACCGTGGCATCCGAATGTAGGTTGGGTGCAACAACGTGAAACCCAACGCCCACAACCAACGCCCCCATAACCAACGCCCCCAACACAGAACCCCGATCGGGTTTAGGCCGATCGGGGTTCATTTTATCTACCCAAAAACCAAAACCCTAGAAAAACGCCGGTTGATGGCGAATCAGGTTGAGGAATTCCTCGCGGGTCTTCTGATCTTCCTGGAAGCAACCCACCATCGAACTCGTCACCGTCCAAGAACCAGGCTTCTGTACCCCACGCATCACCATACACATATGGCTCGCTTCCATCACCACCGCCACCCCACGCGGCTGAAGCACTTCCTGAAGCGCCTCCGCCACCTGCTTCGTGAGCCGCTCCTGCACCTGCAACCGCCGCGAATACATCTCCACAATCCGCGCCAACTTACTCAAGCCCACCACCTTCTGGTTCGGGATGTAGGCCACATGGGCGCGACCCATGAACGGCAGCATATGGTGCTCACACAGACTGAAGAAGTTGATGTCTCGCACCAGCACCATCTCATTGTGGCCCTCATCAAAGATCGCCCCATTCAACAGCGTCTCCAGCGACTGATCATAGCCACTGGTCAAAAACTTCATTGCCTTACTCACCCGCAGCGGCGTTTTCAGCAAGCCTTCACGCTCGGGATCCTCACCCACCCCGATCAACATCTCCCGTACCGCCGCCTGCATCGCGATCATCGTCGGGTCATTCGCACCATTCGTATCGTCAATCTGGTCAGCCAACGGGACATTCAACGGATTGTAAGTCGTCATGATAGGGTTCGTAGATTCAGTGTGAAATAAGTCAAAACCAAAATCCCCGGCGGACAGGCATCAATTGATTGCCCACTGCCGATCGGGCCGCTAGAAGGTACCAGCGTTGGGCATCAGAGTAATGTCCTCGATCGTCGCTGCCTGAGGCAACAACGCCGCTCGGACAATCGTATCGGCGACAATTTCCGGGGTGAGCATCGCCTGACGGTCGAAATCGGCATCCACGGTGGCGGTGTCCCATAGGGGCGTATTCACCGACCCTGGAGAAACCGTCATCACCCGAATTCCCGCTGCGCGTTCCTCCGCCGCCAGCGTCATCGACAATGCCCGCAAGCCAAACTTGCTGACACAGTAGGCACCCCAGTTCGGGAAAGTCTGATGGGCCGCGATCGATGACACATTAATAATCGTGCCTCGCTGCTGTTGACGGAGCTTCGGCAGCACCGCCTGACAGATCTGAAACACACTCGTCAGATTGAGATCCATCACCTGCTGCCAATCGGCCAGCGGCATTTCCGCCAGCGATCCGGTGTAGCCCATGCCCGCATTGTTAATCACAATGTCGAGCTGCGGCAGGTCGTCGACGATCGCCCGTAGACGATCGCCCACTTGATCGAGCAACGCTAAATCAATCGGGTGCACCGCCGCCGTCACGCCGAATTCCGACGTGACTTGCTGCGCCACGGCTTCGAGCTTTTCCGGCGACCGCCCGAGCAGTACCAGGTACACCCCCGCTTTCGCCAAGGCGATCGCGGTCGCTCGACCGATGCCACTGCCAGCTCCAGTGACCAAAGCATATTGGGGTGGGGTCATTACAAATGCCTAAGGAATGCCTAATCGAGTGCGAGGAGTCGCCCAAAAAATTCTTCGCTCACTGCGTCACTTTCAATTCGCCAAAATCGGGTCTTGAAAGCAGAGTGCGAGGTAAAACCGGAAATTATTAACTAATGTAACAAAGATGATCATACCACGGGAATCTCGCCGAATGTGATGCCCCGATTGTGGATTACCGACAGCACCCCCAAGTCACTCCGCCACTGACTCAGCAAACACGCCGATCGTTCGGAACTTCTGATAGCGCGCATCTTTACGCTGGGCTACGGGCATTGCCGTCACCTGAGCCAGTGCTTTAATCAATGCGGCTTTGAGGATTTCAGTGGCCTGAACGGGGTTGGCATGGGCACCGCCCACGGGTTCGGGCAGGATTTCGTCAACGATATTCAGGCGTTTGAGGTCGGGGGCGGTGATTTTGAGGGCCGCTGCGGCTTGGGAGGCTTTGGCTGCATCCCGCCAGAGGATTGCCGCGCAGGCTTCTGGCGGCGCGACGCTGTACACCGAATGCTCCAGCATCATCACCCAATCGCCCACGCCAATCCCCAAGGCTCCCCCAGAGCCGCCTTCACCGATCACCGTACAAATAATCGGCACTTCAAATCGAAACATTTCCCGCAGGTTATAGGCGATCGCTTCCCCTTGACCAAACTGTTCGGCTTCGATACCCGCCCAGGCCGCCGGGGTATCGATGAACGTGATGATCGGTAAACCAAACCGATCAGCATGTTCCATCAGCCGAACTGCTTTGCGATAGCCGCCCGGGGAAGCCATGCCAAAGTTGCGGGCAATGTTGTCCTTGGTATCGCGGCCCTTCTGTTGGCCAATCATGACCACCGACTGACCATTAAACCGTGCCACCCCGCCAACCACCGCCGGATCATCAAAGCCCCGTCGATCGCCGTGCAATTCCAGCCATTCGTCACTGATTGCTTGGATGTAGTCGAGGGTACTGGGCCGCGCTGGATGCCGCGCGACCTGAAGTTGTTGGGTGGGGGTGAGACTGTTAAAAATCTCATGGCGCAGGGATTGCGCTTTTGTTTCCAGAGCTTGGATTTGTTGGTTGAGATCGACCCCATCATCGTCCGCCAGGTCACGGATTTGTTCACGAATCTGCTGAATTCGCTGCTCAAGGTCAGCCAGGGGCTTTTCAAACTCCAGGAGAAAGGGACGATTACTGGGCATGATGCGGTGTCCAAAAGGGAATGGGGCGGGAAGGCGAAGCCAATCATCAAGTCACTGCCAACCATTAAGCATTTAAGCACAAGCCGGGATCGGCTTGCTTCCCACCCTAAGCCCGCTTGACCCTAAGCCTGCTTGACCCTAAGCCCGCTCGACCCTAAGCTCGCTAAACCACGCAGCCCTGCTCCTGTAACAGCTCATTCAACAGGGTCGCCGGACGCGGCCCGTAGCACCAAGCAAAGGCATGGCGGAAGGCAGCATCTTGGCAGGCTTGCAGTTCCTCAAAGCCGATGATGTCCAGGGTCAACAGGTTTTCGTACTCGAAGGGCAGCCGCACATTGTGCAGTCCGGCGTTATCAGTGCAGATGGCAATATCCACCCCGGCATCAAAGCAGCGATCGAAGACCGTTTTTAATTCGCGAATATCGTCCAGTGTTCCCGTTTTGCCGTAGGTGGAAGGACAAACTTCGAGGCATTGCCCCTGCCGTGCTAGTTCCGGCAACAGTTCGGGGTAATGCAGCGGAATCTGAATCCCATGGCCGATCCGCATCAGGTGGGGCAGCAATTCGGGATAGCAGCCGTGGGGGGTTTCATAAAGGTGGCCAGTGGTTTTCAGACCTCGCCCTTGGGCGTAGCGGTACAGTTCAATAAATTCATCCATCCGCTCCGCATAGAGCCGATCGCTACCCGCCAAATCCACCGCACAAACCGCATGGGACATATCCGCCGCTAAATCGATCATTGCTCGGTTCACCGCGTAGGGCAAAGCCGTGTGCATACAGAAAATCTGACTGGTGACGATCGGATATTCCACCGTCCGACTGGCTTTGTAGACGACTTCCGCAATTGTCTGCATTTGGTCAATGCGATCGGACTGGGAAAGCTGGGCATCGGTTCGCAGGTAAGGCGTGTAGCGCAGTTCCAGATAGGCCAGATTCTCAAAGACATAAGCCCCGCGCAGCAGGCGATAGATGAAATAGGGTAGCGTTTCGACCGTCTGCACGTGCTCCACCATTTTATGCAGTTCGAGATATTCCTCCAAGCTCGATCGCGGGCGGGTATAAAAATCCTCAAAGTCAACATATTCGGCAAACTGCGAGACGAGCGCCGGATTATTTTTCTGACAATAGCGCCAAAAAATTCGGGGTACAACGGAGCCACCCAAATGGCGATGAAGTTCTGCATATAAAGCCATAGGTACCTCACAAAATCAATTTCAGCAGGGATGCAGGATGCGAGAAAACGACCGATCGCGGTAATTTCGCACAATCAGAAGTTTGCAACCAGAAGTTGGAAAGCTAAGCCAGAAGTCAGAAAGATGAGTGTTTCAAGTCGTTGATGAAGGGCCAACGACCACACATCAGCGACCGCACACCAACGATCGCGCAGTGGGGGGATTTCTAACAAGTCGTCAATTGCGGATAGACAATTCAACGAACCCGCAGCCTATTGAATAGCGAAATCAGTGAATAACGAAATCAGTGAACAACCAAACCAGTGAAGGACTAACAGCCAATGTCGAAACCCAAACAACGTCGAAACGGAAATCTCAAAAGCGCGTTCCCAAAGTTCGAATGCACTGCGTTACACCGTGCATTCAGGTAATTAAATTTTTTCAATTATAGGAGATCTTTTTGGTGCTGTCCTGGAGGACGCCGCAAAGTTCAGCAACTTTCTGGTACAGCCTGAGAGATTTGGCGGGACTGCATCCATAATCAGCCTGTGTTGCCATCTAAATCTTCGGTAATTCAATCCGGCGCTTCGGCTTCTCTTCGCGTACTTCTCCCGGTACTTGGACGCGCATTACCACCAACGTCATATCATCCTTGGGACTAGATTTGGATCCAGAAAACTGCTGCACCCGATCGAACAGGTGCTGGAGAATTTGCTGAGGATCGCGGTGGGTCTGGCAGGCGCGGTGGAGTTCGCTCATCAGGTTCGGCTCGTCGAACTGTTCCCCCTTACTGTTCGTCGCTTCGGTAAAACCATCGGTGTAGTAAATCACCACATCGCCCGGCTGGAGCTGCACCTGTGCTTCTTGGAATTGGGTCTGAACGTCCAGACCGATCAGCATTCCTACGGTATCGAGGCGTTGGATATTTCCCGTCGCGGCTTGCCAGAGGAGTGGCGGATTGTGCGCTGCGTTGCTGTAGGAGAGAATTTGCGTAGCTGGGTCGAATTCTGAGTAGAACAGCGTAACGAAGCGATTCGAGTTTTCCAAATCGTCGTACATCACCTGATTCAAGTGATGCAATACCTTCGCGGGGGAATGCCCGTTCAGCACTTCCGCCCGTAGCATCCCCCGCGTCATGGTCATAATCAGACCCGCTGGTACGCCTTTGCCCATCACATCGCCGATCGTGATGCTCCAGCGCTCCGAGGGATCGCCATTGGCATTGGTGCGGCGGTAGGGAATGAAGTCGTAGTAGTCGCCGCCCACCCGATTGGCGGTTTGACACAGCGCTGCCAATTCTAAGCCTTCAATCACCGGATATTGCCGGGGCAGGAGCTGAAGCTGAATTTCTGCGCCGATTTCCAGCTCCCGATCGAGACGTTCTTTGCGTCGCAGTTCGGTGGTGAGTTCGTCATTTTCGATCGCCACGGCGGTTTGGTCAGCGACTAATCGCACCAGCTTTTGCCGCTGTTCTGTCCAATGGGATGCAGGCTCCGTCGTGCGGCTGAAAACGTAGAGGCGGCCCCGCTCTGCATTCTTGACCAAAATCGGGGTGCCGAAAATTTGAACGCTATCGCCGAGGACGCGACTCACCTGATAGTCAAGGCTGGCGTAGGTTTGCAGCGACTTCATTGGGAAGTCGGTGGGCGTTGTGCCCGTGAGGGCCAAGGTCGCTTGACGGGTGACGCCTTCGAGCGATCGGCGCAGATCCTTGACCCACTGGCCATTCTGACAATGCAGCCGTTCGAGCTTTACCTGACCGTTGCGAAACATCAGCAGCGCTGCCCCATCCGCGTCCGTAACGCGACTGACCATCAAGGGGATCAGTTCCAGGAACTGGTTTAAGTTATTCAGGCTCCGCAGCGCAAAGCCGAGGGAGCCGAGCAAATCTTGGATTTTGTTCTGTTCTCGATTTAACCGCGCCACCAACTCCTTCAACGCCAACACAGGCGTTGATTCCCCCCCAAGCTTATTGCTGGGGCGATTGGGGTTTGATCCTGGCTGTCTGGGCAGAGGCACAGCAGTCATAGCGGTGTAAAAGGGAGTTCAGTGGGTGGGGAAAGTCAGTCTAGTATTGCGAACTAGCATTCCCTAATCCCGTGCAGTATACACAACTGGTCACCAAAACGCATCGGCTCGGCCCGAGATTTTTGCGGCTCGGTGATGTTTTTTCATTGACTAGATTTTTTGCCCGATCGTGGCTTAGCCCGTTAACCACTTACAAGTGCTTCCACAAATTCATAGCTGGAAAATGGCCGTAGGTCTTCGATACCTTCGCCGGCGCCGATAAACCGAATCGGCAATCCCAGTTGCTGCACCACCGCCAGGGCGATCCCGCCCTTGGCCGTGCCATCGAGCTTGGTCAGTACCACCCCGCTTAACTGCGCCGCTTCCGCGAAAACCTTGGCCTGCTGAAGGCCGTTCTGCCCTAGAGTTGCATCGAGTACAAGTAATGATTCGACGTTGGCTTCTACATTTTGCTTATCGATGATGCGGCGGATCTTGCTCAACTCGTCCATCAGGTTTTTCTTGTTCTGCAAGCGACCAGCGGTATCGACCAGCAGCAGTTCGGTATTGCGCGACTTGGCCGCACTAATTGCATCAAACACCACTGCGGCTGGATCCGTGTTTTGGCCGGGGTTTGCGATCACTTCGACGGCGCTGCGCTGTCCCCAAACCTTGACTTGCTCAACGGCGGCGGCCCGGAAGGTATCCGCAGCGGCAATCAAGCAACGGTAGCCCGATTTACTAGCAATGTGGGTGAGTTTGCCGATCGTCGTTGTCTTCCCAGCTCCATTCACTCCGGTAATCAGCCAAATATTCAGCTTGTCCTTCTCCGGGGCAAAGGCGACGCGATGCTGACCTTGCAGGGGCTCTTCCAGCAGTTCGCGCAGGACTTGCTTCAGGTAGGCGATCGCTTGTTCCGGCGGCAATACCTCTTCGCGCAACTTGCTCTGGAGGGCTTCGATAATGCGATCGGTCGCGGCGACACCGACATCGGCCTGCAACAGCAAGGCTTCGATTTCCATTACCCCTTCTTCGTTCAGCGGGCCTTGGCCGACGATCGCACGGAGGTTGTTAATCAGGTTGCGGCGGGTGCGATCGAGACCCTGGCGCAGTTGCTTCAGCCAAGTGATTTCTTCGATCGAAATATCTTCCGGTCGTCGCCCTTGCATCGCCAGGACTTCCGCTGACCACAGGAAGTCGCCATCGAGCAGTACGGGGGCCACGGGTTCGACGGTTGGGGCCGCGACGACGGCGGGTTCGTTCACGATCGGCGGCGGAGTTTCGATCGCCGTCTCCCGGAGACGGGCTAATCGCACTTCGCGATCGGCTTCGGCGCGCGCCCAGAAAGGCAGTCCGGAGTCATCCGGCGGGGCAACATAGATTTTTTCGGGTGCGGCAGCAGGCTCGGTGGCGACCGCAGGCTCTGGTGCAACCACAGGTTCCGGTGCAACCACAGGCTCGGCGATCAGAGGTGCCTCGCCCGTTGCTTCGGGGACGACGGCATCCGGCGCAGTGGCAGATCCGGCTTGCTTCTGTTTCAGTGCTTCAAACGCCCGCTTGGCATAGAGCAGCTTTTCCTCCATGGCATCGGCTTCCGGCTTCTCCGGTGCGATCGGAGTTTCTGGCGCGGCTTCGGGTGCTGGGGGATTGGGTTCCGCAGCGGGACGATTCAACCAGTTAAACGACATAAGCAATCCAATGAGGTCAGCAGAACAAAACGCAGAGCAGAACGCAGTACAGCACCAAGGCCAGCAAGGACTGAGCCTCGCTAAACCGATGCATACCATCCTATCGGCTGATGAGTCTGGGGGAAAGTAGGGATGGGGAGGGGTTTACCGCAATCCCACCATAAGATTGGGTTGCCATTGCTTAATCCGGCAGTTGCGTTTCATCCGTCGGGATATTCGATGGCAGGCCCATATTCTGCACCACACGACGCAAAACCCCGTTGATGAAGCGATGGCCATCTTCTTCGCTGTAACGCTTCGCTAGTTCCACGGCCTCGTTAATCGCAATTCGATCGGCCACGCCCAGATAGACAATCTCCACCGTCGCAATCTGGAGAATATGCCGATCGATCGCCGCCAAGCGGCTTAACTGCCAGTCGATCAGCGCCCGATCAAGCTGCTGCTGAACTTCTTCACGCTCTTGATAGAACCGCCGCACAATTTCCAGGGCATAATCCCGCACTTCACTCTGATTTGCCAACTGGACAAACTCTGGTAGGTCTAAAGACGCACCCAAGCGATTGATCGCCGTCTGGGTCAACGCGATCGCTTCCCGCAAAATCAGCCGTGCCTGATCAGTGTCGGTCGCCCGAGTCTCACTGTCCAAAATCTGGGAATTACTACGCTGAAGCTCCGCCGATGCTGTCTCCAACGCCTCCCGTGCTTCACTGGTGAGGGTGCGTACGGCGGCGAGCACCACATCCTGGAGCGCCTTTTGATCCAGTTTGGCGGGGTTGGCGGGCAGTTGGCTGAGGCTCAGAAGAGCCAATTCACGGGCGATTCGACGGGCTTGCATGGCAATTGGGAATACGGGATGCGGACGAGTCCGGTTTACCATCCTAGCAGGTTAAGCGGCGCGATCGGCGTGGCCCAATGCCCAGCGCCCAGCGCTAACCGACGCGCATCCGATAAATCCGGCGCAGGGGCCGCGATCGCACAGTCAATGCACCATCACCGATCCAGGATGGGGAACCCACTCCGCTCACAACCACATCCAAAACTTCCAGCGCCGTGGGCTGTAACGCTTGGGCCAGAGAGTCCAACGGGATTCGCAGGGTCAACGCATTCAGAATATCGCTGGTTTCCGGCAAATCCGCTTGGGCGACTAAATCGGGGGCCGGATATTGAAAGTGCCATTGGCCAATTTGGAGGGTTTCCAAGCGATCGATCGCCGCCCCGCCTTGGCAATTGCCCACCTGAATTGCGGTGATTTGACCGGCGACAAACTGGACGACGATCGGTAAGGACTGGGCCGTGGTCGCGACGATTGTCGCCGTCATCTGTTGGTAGTGCAATTCCGCCAGGGCGGTGAAGAAGGCTTGATCAGCTTGCATGGCAGGATTCGTTGAATGGGTGACAGGTGAACGACGAGGCTTCGTGAACGCGGTGTTCCATACCCCTGAGTGTCGCGGAAATGCCCTGCGCCAAACAGCGCAAATCCACGCATTCCCGGAACGCATTCCCGCGCTCGCATGAAAACGGCAGCGGCTTCTACGGAGTTGTGGCTGAGCGATTTGGCGGAGATTAACCAGAATTGTGCGGGCGATATGTGCAGATTTAGGGAATTGAATTCAACGGTTGCTCTAGCGCGCTATCGGTCCCGATCGGACTGAGCTGCCGACCAGGCAGCGGCGCATTGCGCCGATCGTCCGCTAAGTCCAAGGTCGGTACGGGTAAATGTTCGATCTCCCAGGCTTTCAGCACAATCATGTATTCGTAAAATGCCTGTAACGTACACCAAGCAAAGCCCGCTCGACCATCGCGGCAACCGCCCAGATAGAAGTACATATAAAAGAACCGGATCAAGGGTCGGAGGGGCATTCGATGCGATAGATCCTTGAGCGCATGTCGTCGATCGATCTCCGTCGCCCCAAATAGCAAATCCCGCCAGTTTACCTGTCCCTGCTGTCGCTGTTTGACAGTTTCTTTTGCTTCATTCGTGGAATAGATATTGTGTTTATCGAACCAGCGGGCGAAGCCTTTACCTTGGGTGTAGTGGGGGTAGGTTTGGGTCAGGTAGCCCGTGGAACCTTCGCATTCTTCCCGCTCGGTATGGCCGTAATCGCTAAACCAGACCTTGTGCTTGTCGAACAGCCGCATCTGGTAGCGCGGATACTGCGTGCTGCGCTTAATCCACTGGCCCATAAACATCACCCGCTCCGCCGCAAAGTAGCCGATGTGTTCCGGTTTTGCTACCGTTTCCAGACATTCGTTGAACAGCTCCGGGGTCATCCGCTCATCGGCTTCGAGAATGTATACCCAGTCATAGGCCGTCGCCACATTCCGAATCATCCAAGTCCGCTGCTTGCCGTGGCTTTCAAAGGCGTGCTGAATCACGCGCACCGGATAGCGTTTGGCGATTTCCACAGTCCGATCGGTGCTGAATGAATCGACCACAATGATGTCATTCTTGGCGGGGTCACTGGCCTGCATGGCCGACTCAATACAAGCGGCAATATCCAGTTCTTCGTTATGGGTCAGGATGAAAATCGAAAACATAGGGTTAAGTCGGGTGCCACGGGGGCGATCGGGATTCACGTTGCCTGGATTTTTTCGGTCTGGAATTTTTGGATGGCTACCCCGCAACGCCTAGAATGCCCCAAACCCAACGACTGCAAACGCCCGCCCAAAAGACGACCGCCTTCCCTTAAGAGAAGGCGGTCGTTGTCGTCGAAGCACTTAGATGTGGCTAGCGGCTAGATGTGGCTAGCGGCTAGGTATGACTAACGCTTAAATGCAGCTAGCGCTTAAGTATTCGGGGCGCGACGCGGCTTCGAGCTGCTGCTACCAAAGAGACCCATTTCGCTCAAGCCAATCCAGCTGGTCAAGAAGTATCCGATCGCCAGAATCAAGCTGTTGATCGCTGTTTTACGGTTGCCATTGAGCCGATCGTTGACCTGCTTCTCGGCTTTCTTCTGCTGATCGCCTAGGCGATTCAAGATTTGCTTTTGCAGTTCATCGGCTTTGGCGTTCAACGAAGCCGGATTGGCCTTCACTTCACTCAAAGTCTTCTCCATCTGCTTCAGCTGCTCCAGCTGGTCAGCGGGTGTATTCGGCGGTGGGCTGGCGATCGCGGCCTTCATTTGCTTCAGCTGCTCATCCAATTGCTTCGGATCTTTGGCCAAGGCTTCGAGCTGTGCGCGGCTCCCCCGAATCTGTTCATTGACTTGACCCTTTGCACTTTCGGCTTGGGTGGTGATGTCCTTCAATTCATCAGCGGCAATGTCGGTCGCTTTACTGAAATGGCCGGGGGTCAGGAACAGGAACATCAAGCCGAGTAGGGCCGACAGCGCCAGAATGATCAGGCGGAGGATTTTGCCATTGGCTGCGGGCGATTCCATTTGCCGATCGAAAGTATAGCCCGTCAGCACCAAGGCCATCCCCACCAACGGAATTGCGCCTTGCCCAACCAGCTGGGCAATCCCCCCCACCAAGGCTTGCTTCTCGGGTAACGTGGACGCACTGAAATTCAAACCAATCAGCACGAACAGATAATCCAAGGCGGACGAGAAGATCAGGATCGACCCGACTAGCTTCAGGATAAAGGGGGCAGACAAAGAATTAGTTTTAGCTTTCATCCGAGTAACTCATGAACTGACTGATGAACGGGGGCGGGCGATTAATCACCAAGCGACTCTCGAAGCAGCACTTACGATCAAGCGATACTTCTGATCAAGTACTTTCGATTCAAGTGGCATAAGCGCAACAGTTGCCAAATTATACCGATCTGGGAGCGGTTGATTCGGCTTTTTTTCGCGACCTACTCTATCTGAATACTGGAATCGCTGGAAACATCCGTTGAAATCCATTGCGTGATCCTGCGGAAAATTGAACATGATTCAAAGTTTGTGATCCTGACAAACACGGATCTTTTTGGGCCGCAAATCCCCACGATCGCCAGTTCCTCAGCCCTTTGAGCGGATGATCGAGTTTGCGTAGAGTCAGAAAATTTTGCGTCACTTTTGAGACTCGCGTATATCTTTTACACGCAAACTGGGAGCCATCAGTTCCACTCGAAGCTGCGGGGAATCGATGTTAATCTAGGATTATCGTTCATTTGTTCTGATTTTCATCGTGCTTGACGATCTGCTCCTCACGTAGCCTGCTTGGCCTGGTGTGAGGTCGCTGGAAATCAGTTAAATTTGATCATCCGTGACCGAATCGATCCCGTTGATTAACTTGAGTCTGGGTGCTGGAGTCTTGGGCCAGTTTGAGTCTGGCTTCGCGATCGGTTCTCTCTATTCTTTTGTCAGTGCGGCAAGCGTCATGCTAAAAAATCGTCTACTCCTGAGTTTGGTCACTGGCGGCGTTGGTTTTGGATTAACACTATTGCTCCAGCGCAATTTCCCAAACGCGATGTTTACGGGCCTGATGGGCATCATCGGAAGTCAGGCAGCGGCGGTGGTGACCCGCAGTCAGTACGAAGATCACTTGAGCGATCGGCGGGAAGAACTGCGCCGCCATATTCGGGCCTTGCAAGCGCGGCGGGCGGAGGTCTATACCGAGCTGAATGCCCTGCAAGAGCAGTATGCGGCGGCTCTGGCGCAGATGCAGCAAACCCACCTCAGCCACCCTGCGAGTAATTCTGCGAATAATCCTTGGGATCCCTCGCCGCTAACGCGACCGATCGCGCCGCCCCCTGTCAGTTGGGACTTGAACAGCCCCCGTCAGTCCTCGATCGATCGCGAACTCGATCAACTGGAATCGCGCCTCGATCATCTTGTCGCGGAAGAAGCCACCCTGGCAGCCGCTTTGAACGAAACCCTGACTGCGAAGCAAAATGCCGATCGCCAGGTCAAACTCAGCCAAGCCGAATTGCAACACCTGCAAGGCCAAATTGCCGAGCAAACCACGCTCAAGCAAACCCTGAATCAGACCATTCTGGAACTGGAGCAGCAACAGCAACAGCTCCAAACACGGATCCCCCAACTGCAAACGGAAGTTCAGACGCTAAATCAAACGATCGCTCAGGTTCAAACTCAGGCGCAAACGGCGCAGGCGCAAGCCCCCGACCCGAGTGATAACGCCACGGCCAAGGTGTTGCAAGGCGCGATCGATCAAATGCAGACGCAAATTGCGGCCCTGCGATCGGAGTTGGGCGATCTGGAAACCCAGATCCTCGATCGGCGCAACCAGAAGCAGCACCTTGACGACACAATTCGCAGTCAGCAAGCGACAGCCAGTCAGCAAACCGCCAATCAGCAAACCGCCAGTCCATCGACCAACGCCAGCACCACACGCTTACCAGCGGTTGAACCAGTGGCCCCGAGCGTTGCGCCGCCGCCCGTCCTGGCCCCCAAACCCACGCGATCGAAGGCCAAAACCAAAGCCGTCCCCGCCGCCGCCCCCCAGTCGGCTCCCCAGGACACCAATGGCCTGAGTGCGGAGTGGGTGGCCTTCAAGAGCCGCCTGCAACCCTACGAATTCCAAGCCCTCTGCGCGATCGCCCTGGAAGAAAATCCGACGAGTGTTCTCAAGCGTCTCGCGGAAAGTAACCTCACGATGCCCGAAATGCTGATCGATATGATTAACGAACAAGCCCTGGAAGCGATCGGCGATCTGATTCTCGAAGCAGGCTACGATGCCGCCAGCACGATCATCGCGCAGGAATACCGCAATGAAGTTGCCACCTTAATTGCAACGCACCGCTAACATCGAGATCAATCTCGCGGGATCCGGCGGATAGTTTCAGCGAAATCTCTTAGAATTAGGGGGCGATCGGGCGGATGTAGCCAGCCCAATTTCCAGACTTCTTACGGATTTACCGAGGGTCATCCGCAGGTATGCTTAAACCCAAAATGAAGTTTCTTGATCGATTCCGCGATTGTCACGGACGCAGTCAAAAATATTGACTATAGACTACGGTATCTTCAACCTTCCTTGGCTCATCCTTGCACAATGTCTTTATCTAAAGTGTCCCCAAAGCTCTCGAAACGGGTTTCGACGGCGATTATCAATGCCCTGAGTTCCGGGGTGGTGCCGCGTGTCGGACTCGATCACATTGCCGTGGGGCGCGATCGGGAATTGCAAATGCTGAAAACCGATCTGGATAATATTGCGGGCGGTGGGTCGGCCTTTCGATTTGTGATTGGCCGTTACGGTGCGGGCAAAAGTTTCATGCTGCAATTGATGCGCAACACGGCCCTGAACCAAGGCTTTGTGGTGGCTGATGCGGATATTACACCGGAGCGGCGATTAGTCGGTAGCGGTGGCTCTGGCCTCGCCACTTACCGCGAGCTAATTCATCATTTATCGACGAAAAGTCGACCGGACGGCGGTGCGTTAAGTGTGATTTTGGAGCGCTGGATTGCGGGGATTCAAACGCAAGTCGCGCAGTCTTCGGGAAAGCGGCCAGCGGATGATGGGTTTGATGATTTAGTCGAAGAGAAAATTCGCGAAGTCACGAAAGATGTCGCGGATTTGGTCAACGGGTTTGAATTTGCATCCGTGATTATTGCTTATTGGTCGGGTTATCGCAATGATGACACCGATAAAAAAGAAGCGGCATTGCGCTGGCTGCGCGGGGAATTTGCCACCCGATCGGAGTCTAAAGCGGCTCTGGGGGTGCGGGTAATTATTGATGATGATACTTGGTATGACTACATCAAATTGATGGCAAAATTCGTTGCTGACATTGGCTATAACGGATTGATCATCATGTTAGATGAGGCAATTCACTTAGCGAAAATTCCGGCTTCCGTCACCCGCCAAAATAATTATGATAAATTGCTGGCGATGTTCAACGATTCGATGCAAGGCCGCGTTGGCCATCTTGGCACATTAATCGGCGGCACCCCACAATTCCTGGAAGATCCACGCCGGGGATTATTCACTGATCCGGCCTGGCAGCGGCGCACCAGCCAAAGTCGCCTCCTCGCCCAATCCGGTGTCAAAGACGAAATTGCCCCCGTCATCCGGCTCGAACCCCTCAGTCAGAAAGACTTAGCCAAGTTACTCCAACGCTTAACCGATGTTCATCAGATTCACTATGCCTATGAATCCAGTTTGGGCGCGCAGGATTTTCAGCAGGTGCTGAAGGTGGTCGGCGATCGCATGGGTTCTGAAGCCTTCCTTACGCCCGGTGAAATTGTCCGCGATTTTGTGGGTGTGTTAAACGTGTTACACCAAAATCCGCAACTCTCGATCGCGGAATTGCTCAAACTCGACCCCCCCAAGCCAAAGTCGGGCAAAACGAAGACGAATACCGATATTGAAGTCGAAGCGGATTTTGCTGAGTTTAGTATTTAACCCAGATAGGTACTATTTCCACAGTAAATCGGAAGTAAATCGGAGCATTTAGCCAGAAAAAATCTTTGACTAAACACTCCGATGGTTCGATTCGTGTGACGTGCAGAAACTCAAGCCGACTGCATCAGGTTGACTGATTCTCGGCTTAGGACATCGGACAAACGGCGCGGTTCTCGCTGTTCACCATGATTGTGCCTTCTTCGCCATTCAGCATGAAGGGCACCGACTGCTCACCAACCACGCGCACCAGCTTGGGCTTGGCAGCCATACAGCCGCGTACTCCGGCTAACCAGGCTTCCAGATTCCAGTTTGCTTTGCCAGTGTAGCGATCGCTGATTGGCGTGGTGGAAGTCGCGCTGCTATCTTGGGCCACTTTCGTCACGATCGGCAGCGTGAAGTAAGCCGGACGAATCGGCAGCGGCTCCGGCAGAGAAACGCTCGGAATCCCGGTAATCGTTTCCTGCGGCAAAACCGGAGTCATAGCCGCCGGGGCCGGACCAGCGCTCATCGGCACCGAAGTAGTGCTAACGGTCGGTGCGGGTGCGCTTTCCACGGTTGGCAACGTCGAAGCGGGCTTTTCCATCGTCGGCATCGACGGGGCAGGCGCGGTCACCGATGGCTCCAATGCGGGTGCCATCGGTGTGGACTCGGCGGCTGTTGGCAACTTCATCGATTTATCCATTTCCGGATTGGACTGCGCGATCGCGGGTACCTGGGAAACCAGTACAGCGCTGCTCAAAATGATCGCAGCATAGTTATGCAATTTCATGACCTATCTCCTAGTCTAAATCTTATGGAATGGCGATGCCTAGCGTTCTTGAGACCCCGTCAATTACGGTTCACAAACGGCCTCAAATGGGTGTCACTAAGTCAAAAATAAATGCGTTAACTGCCAAACTCTGACCAAACCTTAAATGAATTGTGATCCCGGACTCAATCTATCGCAGGGAGGAAGATTCTTCGAGTAGATCTACCCAGAGAAATAAATTCTAAAACTTTGGGAACCTTATCTTGGTCTTTCATGTCTAGGAAAAATTGGACTGTTTGAGGAAATCCGCTAGTATAAAAAGATCTGATCCTACCTGAGAGAATCGATGTTGCCGACGGATTTACTCATGCATCGCTGGCGGGGTGAAACAGTGGTGCCTCAGCGGTTGTCACTGGATGATGAATCTTTGGCGATCGCGACCACGCTGATCGAGCTATTTCACAGCTATCAGGGCAGTACGCGCGGGGAGCTGAATCAGCAGTTACAGGAACTTGAAGGCGAAGCAACCGACTATCGGCTCAAGCGCGGACTAGCCCACTTACTGAGCAACGCTTTCAGTACCTTTGAAACGGTTAGCCCCCTCGAACCGCCGATGTTGCGCGATCGGGTGTTTGCGCGATCGGCCCAATCGATTCCCAGCCCCACCGCCACAGCGCAAACCCTGATGGCCGTCGCCGTTGATCTGACCCAGGAATTGGGGCAGGAAGTGCTGCCCGAGCAGGTAAAGCAAGGCTTGTATGCCGACCTGAATGAGAATCAAATTTTGACGCAGTTCGATCGACCCACGCCCGAAAGTCTGATTCATCGCTACAACCTCTCGCAGGTTCAAGGTGTGTTTTATCGCGCCAGTCAAGTTTGTATTAATGCCCACCGTAATGATCCCGGTGAATATAAGCTGCTGTTTCGCTACATGAAATTGTTTCAGCTGATGACCTATATTGAAGGCGATGCCGATACCGGGTTTACCTTGACGATCGATGGCCCCACCAGTTTATTTAATGCTTCTACCCGCTACGGTTTAGCGATGGCAAAACTGCTGCCTGCCCTGCTGCATGTCACTAAATGGGATCTGACCAGCGAATTACAGATTAAAGATCAGTTCAGTGGCGATCGGCGTAAAGGCCGATTTAGTATCGCGGCGGATTGTGGTTTGGTTAGCCATTACCCACCGGGCAAAACCTACGACAGTATGCTAGAGCAATCATTTGTCGAACGCTGGGAGAAATCAAAAACGGCATGGCGACTTGAACGCGAAGTTGATTTGGTCGCCATTCCGGGCAGTGTGATGATTCCGGACTTTCGGGTGGTGCATCCCGATGGCCGCAGTTATTTGCTAGAAATTGTGGGCTACTGGCGACCGGAATATCTACGTAAAAAATTTGCCCAGGTGCAGAAATCGGGCCGATCGGATTTGATTTTGGCCATTTCCGAACGGCTCAATCTTGAAAAAGCGGGCGTGAAATTTGAAGACACACCCGCCAAATTGGTTTGGTTCAAAGACCAGCTACAGCCGAAGGCAGTGCTGGCAGTGCTGGGGGAGTAGGCTTTTATAACCCTGCTAAGGCTTCAAAACGACTCACGCCCCGATCGACAATATCCAAACTCGCCTGCCAAAACTCGGGTTGCCGAATGTCTTGCTGCAAGTGCGACTGCACTAGATCTTCGGCGCTCATGCTGCCCGTATCCCGCAATAGCTTGGTGTACAAATCATTGAACGCCTCGCCATAGCGTGCTTTCTGGGCATAAATCCCCAAGCTAAATAAATAGCCAAATAAGTAGGGGTAATTATAAAAGCCCAGACTGGCGATCGAAAAATGCAATTTGCTGGCCCAGAACATCTCATCGTAGCTGGCTAAACTGTCTTCATACCAGTGCTGCCAGCTATCATGCATCATCGTTTTCAAGGTTGCGGGTACGGCAAATCCGGTTTTGCGATGTTCGACGAGCTTCTGCTCAAACGTAAATCGCGCCGGAATATTCAACAAAAATACTGCCGCCGCCGCGCCGTCTTCCCAAGCGATCGCCAGTTTCTCTGCCGTTGTTTTTGCCTGGGCCATTACCGCATCCCGCACTAAGGTCTCGGCGAAAATGCTGGCGGTTTCCGCCAAGGTCATCGAGTAAAAGGTCTTGTAGCGGGGCAGATCGCGCATCACCCAGTTATGCCAAGCGTGTCCCAGTTCGTGGGCCAACGTCAAAACATTATTCATACTCCCGTCATAGGTCATGAAAATGCGCGGCTCACGCGGCTCGGAAAAACCTGTACAGTAAGCGCCCGTCGATCGATGCGGTGTGGGCTTGGCATCGATCCAGCCTTTTTCGGCCATCATGATCGCAAAGTCTCCCATTTCCGGCGTGAGCTGATTAAACGCTTTGGCAATTAAATCGATCGCCGCATCAAATTCGATGACCGTTGCCGCCCCCACCGCAGGCGGCGGCGCAAATAAATCCCAAGGCTGCATTGCGTCAATCTGCAATACTTTGCCCATCGCTTTTAGTGCCCGCTGGCCAATACTGCGCTGGCTATAGGTGCGATCCATCATCGCTTCGAGGGTGGATCGATCGATGCGGCTTTGGTGACAGCTTTTATCGAGATAATGGAGGGTGCGCTTAGTGCCACGCTGTTGGGTTTCTTGCAAACGCCAGCCATTAATGGCATTGAGAATACTTGCCACCGTGCTCGCTTGTCCTTCCCAAGCCACTTGTGTCCCTTTCCAGGCGGCTTCGCGGGTGGCCCGATCGGCATTGCTTTGTAAATTAAATGCCTTGGCCAAACCCATGACTTCACCGTTCACTTCGCAGGTGAGGCTGCCCGCCAGTTCGGTGTAGAGATTCCCCCAGCTTTGCAGCCCGCTCACTGCCAGTCCCGTAATTAACTTCTCTTCCGGCAAACTGAGCAATTGATCTTGCAATTGGCGTTGATGGTGCAGTGAATAGCTCAATTCATTCAGCGACGGGACTTGAATTAACCGATCGATAAACGCATCGCTCACCCGCGTCAATAAGACATCGAGGGACTTGGTTGCCTGACTGAGTGAGGCATAGCATTGCTGCACCACGGATTTCCAACTGGTCGCCTGGGCATCGCGGGCATCGACGCTAAGCACTGAGCTGATAAAGGTGCTGAGGTTGCCGAGGGTTTTGCTGATTGTGGTGCGATGTTCATGGGTAGCGGCGATCGCGCTAATCAGCGCTTCAAATTCCGATGCAGGAATGCTCTCAGCCTTCTCAATCCAGTTATTGTAGCGATCGCAATCGGTACTGAGGGCAGCGATTGCGATCTTCAACTCGGCGATCGTTGTGGCAATGCGTGGATCATCGCTATTTGCATAGAACTGACTGTTATCCCAGGTTTGTTGCAGCGTTGGCATAGGGGCGATCCAGGGGCGATCCCGGTGAGAATGATATATTCTAGGGTAGCTGAATTTTCGATCCCTGCCCAGACTGGCTGATTATCGACCTCAGACGGGGACTCAAACTGGTCATTCTAAACAATTCAACTCCACCCGATTCCGCCCATTGTTTTTTGCTTGATATAAAGCGGTGTCGGCGCGATGCAGTAGTGTTTCTAAGGTGTCGGTCGATGCCGCCATACTGACACCAAAACTTGCACTGACCATTTGATCACCGCAGGCGACTTTTTCGGTGATTAATATGCGCAGCCGTTCAGCCATCTGCATCGCTACCGTTTGATCCGCATCGGGAATCACCAACAAAAATTCCTCCCCACCCCAGCGCCCGATCGTATCCACTTCGCGTAACCGTTCCTGCAAAATTTGGGCAATCTCCACCAGTACCCGATCGCCAGTTGCATGACCGAAAGTATCGTTAATGTGCTTAAACCGATCGATGTCCAGCAGAATCACGGCCCACGATTGTTCTGAGTCTGAACGTGCTAAGAGTCGATTGAGGATTTCTGTCGTTGCACGCCGGTTAGTCGTTTGCGTTAAATAATCAATATTGGCCGCGATCGTCATCGCATCGGCATAGACTTTTGTGTGAATCAAATTTTCCTGCAAAGTCATAATTCCCGATAATGCCACGATATAAAGTGGGTGCGATAGCACCATGTGCAGCAAAATTGAATACTGCGATTTGCCAGATAAATCGATTACTTGACATAAATCCAGGATGAAGGAGCCAACGAGGGAAGAAAACACCGCGATCGAAGTAAATACGGCAGTTTTCTTCTCCAAAAACATAAATGCTGCAACATTTCCTCAATGGGAACCATTGAGGAAATGTGGCGGCATCGTAAAGATTAATAGTTTCACTGGGACTGTACAACAAGACCTGAGCGTAGGTGACGATATAGCTCAGCAACGTGAGAAAACTGACTTTGAGCGCAATCATCCAGTGCTGGGGGCGAACCCACATGGCAATTAAGGATCCGCCAAATGCAGCCAGCATGATTGGATAGGCATATTGATCAACAATGCTGACCGCGATGCAGTTGGCTTCGTACAACCAGACAGCTGTAACGGTGACAACGCCGAATAGCAGCATTGCCTGCAATTTTCCAGCCTTGAAGGCATTGAGAGATGGCCCAGCAGTAGAATCTGGTACCGACGTTGATCGGTTCATAGCCACATAACTTACCTATGGAGCATTCGCGAAGTCAAGTTATTATGCCCAAATTGATGGAACAGCTTGGAATATAACTTCGATGAAGCGAATAATCCCTAATTTTGGGATGTTAGAGTTTGATGACGCTGAGGTTAGCCTAATTGCCAAGGCTGAGTCGTGCCAAGGCTGAGTATTAATATCAACTAAATCGCAAGGCTACATTGATTTTCCTGATTATTCCCCCCCTGCTCAAATTACATTAACTACTCCTACAATGAAGCGATAGAGCTATTGTCCATCGGGCAAGAGGATCTTCTATGGAAACGCCATTACGCTCGAACCATCTCGCCCCGGCTGTATCCCGATTACAGATTAATCGCAATCAAATTGTGAAGTCGTTGGAAATTATTCAGGATTTCATTGTCATTTCCCTATGTATCGGATTGTTTTGCACGATGGTGTTGCAATTGTGGGAAACATTTTCGACCATATTTGTGAATTTACAGTTTCACGCCGTTACAGCTGACATTATGTTTCTGCTGATTTTAGTGGAATTATTTCGGTTGATGATTATTTATTTGCAGGAACATCGGGTGTCGATCGGGATTTCGGTCGAAGTTGCGATCGTCTCGATGCTGCGTGAAGTGATT
>JBJORF010000043.1:0-34655 GCA_046049545.1 Cyanobacteriota bacterium
AGTCGCTTATAGATAGACAGCCAATCCCCCGCCCAGGTAGAAGGCTTCAGTTCATTGCGGGCCAGGTAATGCTCCTGAAACTCCGCGATCCACCGCTTGCAGGGCTTATTCTCAGGCAACCGATCGGGCCGAATATACTTCTCCCATCGAAATTCTTTGGCAAGCAATTCACCGCTGATGATTCTTGCTTCCTTCTCTGCCTGCTTGAATCCGTCCTCATTGGCGGGCACCTTCAGGGCCATATGCTGTTGATAGTCCTGAGTCTTGTCGCTCCCTGGTTTGGGCGGAAAGGTGCCCTGCAAATATATCCTTTCTCCACGGACAAACAGCTTCACCCGCGATTTAGCTAGTTTCAGGCGTTGGTTGACGGCAGCCAGTGAGTATTCCGGTGATGGCATGGTGACGGATGTGATGGATGGCGTGACGGCTGGAATGCCTACGGGTGATGAATCGGTGATGGATGTGATGGATGGCGTGACGGATTGTGACGGATAGCGTGACGGCTGAAACCCCTGGTAGTGGTGGATCTGTGATGGATGTGACGGATGTGATGGATATTTTGAAAAAAACTTCTCGGGAGTTGCTAAGGACTCCCTTATTCTCCGATCGATGGGTGACGAAAGCACGGCCCCATTAAAACTGCCATTAAACGGGCGGCGTAGGTTGCCGATTCTAGGCGGTTTCAGCTATCGCCATTCATCCCTAGCAACTATGCCCATATACCACAAAACCCGCACGGGGGCGGGTTTGGGGCTTAGTGGAGCTGACGGGAGTCGAACCCGTGTCCAAATTGGGTATTAATACACCGCTCATTCACAGGTTTAGCTTCTCTGACCCTCGAAGCGGGAATCCATCATTGTCCCGATGGTGGGATCTCTAATTAAGTCTTAGTTAGGCTCCAACTAGAAAACAAGCCTAAAGCAGCCGTTGATTATTCCTGTGACCCTTAACGGCGTCAAATCAGCAGGTACTCGAAAATCTAACGTGAGTTAGGATTTTTGACTAAGCGGCCACCGGGGCTGCTTTGCGAGCAAAAGGTACGATGTTGTTTGCATCTATTTGTTTTGAGCCTTGATTCACAAGAGTGGACTCGCTCTTGACCTGCATCACAGCATAACGTTCGCCAACCTGTCGAAACCGTGACAGCCCCGCATTTGATGGCTTTATGCCGGTTGTTCAAACCACTGCTGCCGTGCAGCACTGACTTGGTTGCTTCCATTATAGCGCTTGACTGCTCAATCGATGGAATGATCTGCCTGCGAGTATATTCCCTGAGGCGGAGTGATGGGCAGAAATCCGCAAAACGTATTTTTACGGTCGTCAATCGGGCGAATAAATTCATGGTAGCAGCGATTTTTGTGGGTCAGCTTGTAGACCGGGTAAAGTTCTGGGCGATCTCCGGATGCCCAGAGGTGATGCTGTAGACGTTACTAGATTGGCCTGAATATTATTTGGGTAAATCGATTTTGAGCAGATGATTGAACATTAGTTATTGAACATGAGTTTCAGTGATGGGTTTTCAGTTTGCTCAATGTCATTGAGTTTAATTTGCTTCAAGATTTCACCGTACTTGTCTGGGTGTAAATCAAACTTTAGGTGTAAAGCAAATTTTGGGTGTGAATTAAACATTGGTTGGTGATGGTCTAGCCCCGATCGATTGCCGCATTGTTGAGTTTTTTACTGTTGAATTTTTCCCGGCATTTTGGTTCGTCTGATGGCCTGCCCCGCTGTTGGACAAAATCAGTTTGCCTACTTTTCGCTCACTTGATTGCGGCATCGAGTTTGATGCAGTCAATTTGCATAATCGTTGGACCCCACATGGATAATCTACGCGTTGTAATGCTCGGCCCCAGTTTGCTTCAGCAAGGTGGAATGGCATCGGTTGAAAATTTAATTGTGAATCAGCCTGCCGAAGGGCTATCGATTCGCCACATTGCGACCCATGATGAGGGTGGGATGTATCATCGACTTGGGATTTTTGTGCGGGCGATCGTGCAGTTTTTGGCTTGTCTGCTGATGCGGCAGGTGGATGTTGTCCATTTGCATGTGTCGGAGCGGGGCAGTATGTTGCGTGTGGGGATATTAGTTTGGTTGGCAGTGCTGTTCCGGAAGCCCGTGATTATGCATACCCATGGCTGCGAGTTCCATTTATTTTTTGAGCAATTGTCCCGGTCTGGACAACGATTAGTCGCGGCGACATTTCGTCGCTGTGCGGCGGTGATTGTGCTGTCGGAGAGTTGGCGGCAATATTATATTGACCATTGTCGCTTAAATCCCCATCGGGTGGTCGTGATGCTAAATCCGGTGAAAGTGCCGCTGCATGTGCCGCGCCGATCGCAATCGAAGCGTGTGAAATTTGTGTTCCTGGGACGCATTGGTCAACGCAAAGGCGCGTTTGATCTGATTCAGGCCGTGGCACAGTTGCCGTTGGCGCAACAACAGCGATTAGAACTGTGGCTCGCGGGGGATGGTGATTTAGCGCAAGCGACAGCATTAATTGAAAAGTTCAAATTGGAGCATTGTATTCAACTGTTGGGCTGGATTAATCCGGAGACGCGCGATCGCTTGTTGAGTGAAGCGGATGTGTTTCTTTTGCCTTCCCATAATGAAGGGTTGCCCGTGGCGATGCTGGAGGCCATGGCCTGGGGGTTGCCCGTGATTGTCAGTCCGGTGGGTGGGATTCCGGAGTTGGTACAGCAGGGGCAGCAGGGCTTTTTAGTGGAACCGGGGAATGTGGCGGCGATTACGCAGGCGATGCTGACGCTGTTAACCCATGACCAGCAGCGTTTGCGCATGGGGAAAGCGGCCCGTACCCAGGTGCAGCATTTAGACGTAAATCACTACCATCGGGCCCTGTATCGGCTGTATGGGGCAACGCGCTTGGCGCAATTGGGGCAAGCGCTGCGGGAGCCGATGATCGATCGGATTGGCCTCTGATCTGGAAGTCGCTAGCACTGGAAATGGTCGGGGCGTGCAATTGTCTGTTCACTAATCGGCATAGGATATGAATCTAAAGCAACAGGTCATGAGTGGTGGGTTTTATTTAGCCCTCCGACAAGGCGTGGGAATGGCCATCAGCCTTGGCGGTGTGCTGTTACTGACCCGATTAATTGGCCCGGAGCAATATGGTCTCTATGCGGGGACTTTTGGCATTTCTTGGTATATCCAAACGCTGTTCCAGATGGGTGTGGATGTCTATTTGGTGCGGCATGAAGGCGAGGAAAGTGCCATGATTCAGCATCAGGCATTTACGTTGTTGCTGTTGCTCAGTATTCTGGGTGTGGCCTTTTCCTGGCTGATTATGCCTTGGCTGGAGCAATGGATGAATATGCCGGGCTTTGCGGGGGTAGCCCGGGCGATGTTTACGTCGTTGCCGATCGTCTTTTTGATGAAGGTGCCGATGGCCCTGTTGGAGCGGCGGTTGGACTATCAGCGGATTGCCTTTATTGAATTGGCCAATCAGGTGATTTATTACATCATTGCCTTGGGTCTGGCTTTTCAGGGCTATGGCGTATGGGCAGCGGTGATTGCTTGGTGGATTCAGCAGATTCAAGGCATGCTGCTGTTTTTCTGGGTGTCGGGTTATCGGCCGCAATGGTGCTGGGAGCCTGTGTTAATTCGGAAAATGCTGCGCTATGGGACGGGCTATTCAGCTTCGACCTGGGTGTGGTGTTTGCGGGGATTGGTGAACCCGATGCTGGTGGGTCGCTTTGCGGGGGCGGAGGCCGTGGGCTATGTGGCTCTGGCGATTCGCTTGGCGGAGGTGCTGGGCTTTGTGAAAACGGCGACTTGGCGGATTGCGCTGTCGGCGCTGGCCAAGTTCCAGGGCGATCGGGGCCGCTTACTGCGGGCGGTCAACGAAGGCATGGGCCTGCAAATTCTCGCCCTAGGGCCGTTGGTGGTGAGCTTTGCTTGGGTTGCGCCTTGGCTGATGCCGCGCTTGTTTGGGCCGCAGTGGGTGGCGGTGGTGGCGGTGTTTCCGTTCATTGCCTTTGGGAATTTAACGAATGCGCTATTTAATATGCATTCGTCAACGCTGTATGTGTTGCAGCGCAATTGGGAAGTGACGCTGTTCCACCTGGGGCATGTAATTCTATTTGGCGGTGCGGCGGCGTTGCTGTTACCGCGCGTCGGCTTTATTGGTTATGGTTGGGCGGAACTGGTGGCGATCGGCAGCTACCTGATCATTCATCATTTTTTGGTGAAAGGCGTGGGGCAGCCGAGCTATGCCTTGCCGGTGATTTGGTGGGGTGGATTTGTGGCGGCTTTGTTTGTCTATCAGATTGGTTGGTGGGCGGCGCTGGGGTTGCCGTTGGTGGCGGTGTTGCCCGCAACCCATCGCAAGTTAAAAGAGTATTTCATCAGTATTCGTGGAGGTCAAGTTCGTGGCTCAACCGCTTGTTAGTATTTTGATTAACAATTACAACTATGGCCACTACTTGGCGGCGGCGATCGATAGTGCGTTGACGCAGTCCTATGCGGCGATTGAGGTGATTGTGGTCGATGATGGTTCGACCGATGATTCGCGCCAAATTATTCAGGGGTACGGCGATCGGATTCGGGCTGTTTTCCAGGCCAATCAAGGTCAAGCAGCGGCCTTTAATGCAGGGTTTGTCCATAGTCGGGGTGAAATTATTTGCTTCTTGGATGCCGATGATTTGTTCCTGCCGGATAAGGTGGCGCAGGTGGTGGCGGGATTTTTGCAGTATCCAGTGGCAGGTTGGTGTTTGCATCCGCAGCATTTTTGGCGATCGGCACAGGCGCCGACGCTGACGGCCAAGGTCGCCCCCGCGATTTACCGTGATGTGATGGCAATGATGCGCCGAGGGAAACTGGGCGACCCGTTTGATTTCCCGATTCCGGCAACTTCATCGATGTGTTTTAGTCGCAGTTTACTCCAGCAAATTCTGCCCATGCCTGTGGGGGAAGGGATTTCCCTGAATGATAGCTACGTGAAGTTTGTCGCGCTGGGAATGAGTCCTGGGGTGACGATTAACCAAGAGCTGACGCTCCAGCGGATTCATGGTGAAAATGCGTTTACCTTTAAAGTCGATCGTCGCCAGGTGGCCAAAATTCATGTGTTGATGGCCTACTGGATGCAGAAAAATTTTCCGCAATTGACGAAGTTTACGAACAATCTGCTAGCTGTTGGAATGGCGGCCTATCAGCAGGCCGGGGGTGTTGAGCCAAATTCCCAGCGACTTTCCCAGGAATACTTGCAGGGATTGGGTTGGCGGCATCGGGTGCAGTACCAAAGCAAACTGTGGTTTTATGCCCTGAAAGCCTAGGATGCCGATCGTGAAAATAACCTTTCGTGACCTCGAGAAAGCCTTTGCGGTGTTTACGTTGCTGTTACTGTCGGATGCCTTAGCGCTGCGCAGTGTGTTTGTCCCGCCGGAAGGTTCTGGGGCCTTTGACTTGACGAGTCCCTTCGATCGAGGCATTGCCTTGGCGCAATATGGGGTTTTGGTGGTGGTTGTCGTTGGGCTGGGAGCGCAGTGGCGACAAACGCTGAAAACGCTATGGCGCAATGCCTTGATTCCGCTATTTGCGGTGCTCTGTGTCAGCTCCATTCACTGGTCGGATTTTCCGGAAGTGACGATGCGGAGCAGTTTCCTGTTTGCCTCGACGACGGCCTTTGGCATTTACTTGGCGCTGCGATTTACGATCCAAGAACAAATTCAGTTGCTGACGATCACGATGGGGTTAGCGGGGACAGTGAGCTTACTGCTAGGCGGGGTCATGCCAGGGGCAGCGATCGAAAATAATGGCCTGCGTCAGGGATCGTGGCGGGGGATTTTTTACCATAAAAATAATCTTGGTATGTATATGTACCTGGGGGCGACAGCGGCGCTGCTGACCACGCAAACCCTCCGGTTAAAATGGCAGCGGTTGCTGGCTTGGGGAACGGTGCTGGTGAATGTGTTGCTGATTGTGCTGTCCGCTTCCAAAACGGCATTATTAGTCTTTTTAATTTTGCTGGGCTTGATTCCCTACTGTCGGGTGATGCGCTGGCGATCGCGCTATCTCATTCCACTGTTGACCTTTGGAATTTTGGTGTTGGGGAGTGCGGCGGTGTGGTTTATGGGGAATTATGAGTTTATTCTGAGCCAATTTGGTAAAGATCCGACGTTTTCCGGCCGCACCGATATTTGGTGGGCGGTATGGCGCAGCGCCTTAGAGCGGCCTTGGCTGGGCTATGGCTATGATGCCTTTTGGGTCGAGGATGTCGGACGCTGCGTCGGGGAATGTAGCTATGTGCGGGCGGCGATTCATTTTGATGCGTCCAGCGCCCATAATGGCTACCTCGATTTGCTGGTGTCCTTGGGTTTTGTGGGGGTGATGACTTTTGGGGTGGGGCTGGCAGCGGCCTATCATCGGTCGCTGCTGCGGGTGATTCGGAGTCGTCAGCCAGCGGATTGTTGGCCGTTCTTGTTGCTGATTTCCCTGATTCTCTACACGCAGTCGGAAAGCGCGATTTTTAATACGCGATCGTTGGTTTGGGCACTTTACATTGGCGTGGCGCTTGCACCTGCATTGGAGTCGCTGCCACCGCGCAGGTTATCATTGCGTCGCTGATCGATTTGGGAATAGGGGTGATCGCTGGTTGATCGAATTCGGTCAATCCTGAGAGGTATTTGTGAGACCAGGAAATTCACCATGTTTGATTTGATTGGGTCGGATATTCAGCAATATCAATTACGTCAGCCCCACTATCCAGCTTGGTTTTTGCTGCTGACGAAGCAGGGCTTGTGGGCTTCGTTGGAATATCGCTTTAGTCATTGGGTCAGGGTGCGGGTGCAATGGCCGATCGTACGGCCATTGTTGCGTGGGATCGGGTTTGTTTGGCATAAATTGATTGAGATTTTGACGGGGATTGATCTGCCCAGTCAAGCGACCATTGGCCCTGGACTGTACATTCCCCATTTTGGCCAAATTATTGTGCATTGTCAGGCACAAATTGGGGCCTATTGTACATTGAGCCAGGGCGTGACGATCGGTGAGGCAGGACGGGGTGCAAAGCTGGGCGTGCCGGTGATTGGGGCGCGGGTTTACATTGCACCGGGCGCAAAAATCGCCGGACGAATCACGATTGCCGATGATGTCGCGATCGGGGCCAATGCAGTTGTGCTCAAGTCCTTGCCGCGCCATGCGGTGGCGGTGGGCGTGCCTGCCCAAGTGATTAGCTACGCGGGATCCTGGGATTTTCTAGTGTTGCCGCCGCTCGCGCCTGTGCCCCCCGTCTCCGGTCAATATTATCCAGCCGCAGATTATGCGATCGATGATGTCGCGATTGATGACTGTAATATTCCTGATTATGCTTTGGCTGATCATGAATCGCATCTTAACGCCGATCAATTTGGTGATTTTGTGAGTAATCGTTCGGCAATTAGTAATTTTGATGAAAAATCAATAAATCTTTGATTTCTACTGAATCTTTCATTCTGAGTTCACGTCAAGATGAATATAGCAGATGCTGCGATTGGAATGTCGCCATTGCGATGCTTATCGTTGTGATGATTGCCATTGCGTGCCATTGCTTTGCTGTTCTATGAATCGGCCATCATGGTTTATCAACCCCTCGTCAGTATTCTGATCAACAATTACAACTATGGCAATTACTTGGGTGAGGCGATCGACAGTGCCTTAGCGCAAACCTATCCTCGGGTTGAGATTATTGTCGTTGATGATGGTTCAACCGATCACTCGGCGATGGTGCTGGCGGCCTATGCCGATCGCGTCCAAGTGCTACAGCAGGCGAATGGGGGACAAGCCTCTGCCTTTAACGCGGGATTTGCACAAAGTCGGGGCGAGATTATTTGTTTTCTAGATGCCGATGATTTGTTTGCACCGGAAAAAGTCCAGTCTTTGGTAACCGCCTTTGCGACTGATCCCCAGTTGGGTTGGTGTTTTCACTCGATGACGATGTGGCATATGCAAACGGGGGCGCGTTGTCGATCGGACGCGGGCAATGGTCGCTCTGGTAGCTATGATATCCGTCGTCATGTGCAGCGCGGCAAATTGGACGGCTATCTGCCGATTCAGGCGGCGACTTCGGGGCTGAGCTTCCGGCGATCGCTGTTGCAACAGTTTTTGCCGATGCCGGAAGTGATTCGGATTACCAGTGATGACTATTTGAAATATGCGGCTTTTGGCTTGTCGCCGGGATTGATTCTGTTCCAGGATTTGGCAACGCAGCGGATTCATGGCCATAACGCCTATACTCATCGCCCCGATCGGCAGCGATTGCGGGGGCACGTGCATCTGTTGACTGCCTATTGGTTGGAGCGGCATTTTCCGCGTCTGTTTCGCTTTAGCGATAATTTGTTTGCGATGGGCATTCACCTGTATCAGGGATTTCAGCATGTCTCGCAGCTCGATCGGCCCTTGGTGCGGGACTATTGGCAGGGGCTATCCTGGTATCGACGCAGCTTAATTACCCTGCGCATTTACTACTATCGCCTGCGAGTTTGGCGATCGGATGGGTGGTCGATCGGTCGCTGGTTTAACCGGGCGTGGCTGGAACTGCACTGAAGGCAAGGCTGAGAAATTTCCATGAACCCAACTTTTCAAATCTTTGAGCGGTGCTTCACGATCTTTGTCTGGTT
The DNA here is from genome assembly GCA_046049545.1 of Cyanobacteriota bacterium. Lineage (GTDB taxonomy): Bacteria > Cyanobacteriota > Cyanobacteriia > Leptolyngbyales > Leptolyngbyaceae > Romeriopsis. Next base: position 8,610 of record JBJORF010000043.1, read on the forward strand.
TTATTTTACCAGTGCAGTTTTTTGTGAAAGTCTCTATCTCAGTCCAGACGCGCTGGCGACGGCGACGCCAGAATCTAATCCCTTTGACCCAATTTTTTCTAAGGTGCAGTTGGGGATTTATATCGTCACGATTGTGTTATTACTCGCCCGTTGGCGCAGCACGGTGCAGATCCTTTGGCAGCATAAGTTGATGACCTTGCTGTTGCTGCTCGTGCTGTCGACGGCACTCTGGTCGGATTGGCCCGTTGAATCTTGGCGCAAAGGGCTGAATGCTTTTGCAACTGGCTGTTTTGGGGTATATGTCGCAACGCGCTACAGCCTCAAGCAGCAGTTACAGAACATTGCGATCGCCCTCGGGTTAGCCACACTATTTTGTTGGGGATTCAGTCTGTGGGCCCCAGGGGTCGCGATCGAAGGTGGAGCGAATGCGGGTTCCTGGCGCGGCCCACTGACCCAGAAAAATCTACTGGCGCGGTTAATGGATCTCAGTGTGCTGTGCAATTTGCTTTTGGTCTGGGCGGGGGCACGGGGTCGTTCCCTGTATCTTGTCATGCTGGGGCTGAGTGCCGGATTGCTCTGGCTTTCGGGCTCCAAGACGGGCTTGATCGTAATGCTGGTTTTATGCCTGCTGCTGCCACTGTACCGGGCTTTGCGCCTCAAGGATTCCCTGCTGATTCCGGTGTTGATTGCCACGATTTTGGTTACGGGCACCGCCAGCATTTTAGTGGTGAGTAACTGGGAAGCATTGCTCCAGGGACTGGGCCGTGATCCGTCTCTGAGTGGTCGAACGGAGTTATGGCAGCAGTCCTGGGAGTTTGCCATGACGCGGCCTTGGTTGGGCCATGGGTTTCGGGCCTTTTGGCAACCGGCTGGGGAAGCCACGCGCATCTGGCAGGCTCTGGGCTACAAGCCCCCCCACGCCCATAATGGCTACATTAATTTGGCGCTTGATATGGGGGTGTTAGGCTTGGGCTTATTTGGGCTGAATTTAGCTTGGTTTTATATCCGATCGATTCAGCATGTGCGCCGTTATTCAGGGGTTTTGGCATTACTGCCCGTGATGTATGCCACGTTTATCTTCATGTATAACCATACCGAGAGTACAGTGATTGAACATAACTCTATCTTTTGGGCGGAGTTTGTGGCGATATCTCTATCTTTGTTGTGATTTTTTCTGACATTGATCTATGGCATGCTGCTTGCATTGTCTAAATCAATGTTTGATCTATACCTGAATTTCAGTTGCGTGACGCTGAATCACGGGATGTGCATGAATCGACTCAAACGCTGTGAGTAGGACCGATAGTGATGACTGATGTAACAATTTTTTTAATGGATTTGCAAGGTGGTGGGGCGGAGCGGGTGATGCTCAATCTGGCCGAAGGGCTGGTGCAATCGGGGCTAATGGTTGATCTGGTGCTGGTGCAAGCTGTGGGCGAATACCTGACAGCCCTGCCGCCGGGTCTACGCTTGGTGAATCTTAACCAGCCGCGACTGCTTAATGCGGTGCCTGCGTTGGTGCAATATTTGCAACGTCAGCGCCCGAGGGCAGTGATCTCGGCCTTGGAAGACACGAATATTGTGGCGATCGCGGCGCGGGCCATCAGTCGCGTTCCCACCCGCTTAATTGTGACCGTGCATAACCAACTATCCCAGGAAGTCAAACATGCTAAAACCCTGAAGCGGCGGCTAGTACCCTTCTTGCTGCGCTGGATTTATCCACGGGCGGATGCCGTCGTGGGGGTGTCGAAGGGTGTGGTGGCGGATCTGCGACAATTTGGCATCGGCGGTGCCCGCACCCACACGATTTATAATCCCATTATTACGCCGTCATTTTTGGCCCGTGCGGTGCAGCGACCGGAGCATCCTTGGTTTGCCCCCGGCCAGCCCCCCGTGATTTTGGGGGTGGGCCGCCTCAATCAACAAAAAGACTTTGTGACTTTACTGCGTGCCTTTGCTCAGGTGCGATCGCGGCGATCGGCCCGCTTGATGATTCTGGGCGAAGGGCCGGAGCGGGGGGCATTGGAACAATTAGCACGGGATCTGGGGATAGAGGCGGCGGTGGCGCTCCCTGGCTTCGTCCCGAATCCCCACGACTACATGGCGGCAGCGGCGGTTTTGGCCCTGTCGTCGGCTTGGGAGGGTTTTGGCAATGTCCTTGTGGAAGCGATGGCGATGGGAACCGCCGTGGTCTCGACCAACTGCGATAGCGGCCCCGCCGAAATCCTTGCCGATGGTCAATATGGCCCCTTAGTGCCCGTGGGGGATGCCACGGCCATGGCCCAAGCCTTGCTCAATACCCTGGAGCAGCAGGTGGCCGCTGATCGCTTGCAGCAGCGGGCCCAGGATTTTGCCCTCGATCGGGTGCTGCAAGACTATCGCCAGGTGATGGCGATCGCCCATTAAGCCAGTGATGGCGATCGCCCATTAAGCCAGTGATGGCAATCGCCCATTAAGCCAGTGATAGCGATCGCCCATTAAGCCTTGCCCGGTTGGACTTGCTAGACATTTGTGAACAATCTCAGTCTTCTCAATCTTGCCTACCCAAATCTTGATCGATGTACTGACTTGCGTGAGCAACACCCATGAAAATTAGCATTGGTATGTTGGCCTATAACGAGGCCCAAGGGATTCGTCAGACCCTAGAATCGTTTCTGCAACAATCACTGTTCCGAACCTCCGATCGCGGTTGGGACATTGAAATTATTGCGGTGCCGAACGGTTGTCGGGACAATACGGCGGCGATCATGCGCCAGACCCTCGGGGCGATGATCAATGCCCAGGATTATCCGGGGGTGACTTGGCAGGTGCATGAATTGCAGCGTCCGGGCAAATCGAATGCCTGGAACCACTATGTGCATCAGTTTTCCGATCCCCAGGCGGACTATATTTTTATGGTGGATGCGGATATTCTATTTCCCGATCACGATACCTTGTTGCCATTGCTGGAACTGTTGGAGCAACAGCCGCAGGTGGACGTGACGGTGGATCAACCCGTGAAAGATGTGCTGCTGAAATCGAATAAGACCGTGATTGAGCACCTGTCGAGTTTTGTTTCGCAATTGTCGGGGAACAGCGGTGCGGCTTGGCTTTGCGGCCAGCTTTATTGTGCTCGGGCCACGTTGCTGCGGCAGATCTATATTCCGGCAGCATTGCCCGCGCAGGATGCATTTTTGTATGAAATGCTGACCACCAATTGTTTGACCACGCCGATGCAGCGCGATCGGATTGCGCGGGCACCGGGCACGCGCCACATTTTTGAAGCCTATACCAATTGGCGGCAGTTGCTCAAGCATGAGCGCCTTATGCTGATTGCGAAAGTGACAAATGCGGCGGTGTTTGAGCAGTTGCGCGGGGCATTGCAACCGAATAGTCAGCCCCAGGCTGCATCGGCGCTCTGTCGGGAATGGGATCAGCAAGATCCCAAGTGGGTGAAGAATCTGATTCGCTCCAAGCAAAAAACGCGCTCGGGTTGGTTGGTGCCCACCCAATTCTGGCAGCGCCGGTTTTTGAACCTGGGAAATAAGTCGCTGTTTAAGCAAGTGATCCTACTGCCCATGGCGATCGGGGCGATGGCAGTGGATTTATTGGTGCTGTATAGCGCCAATCGCGAACTGGCCAAAATAAAGTAAAGCAAGATCCATTCAGTTGGTACTACTGCATTCAAGGACCTGAAATTATGAGTTACAAAACTTCTCCTTCGACCCATCCTTCCCTGCCGAGCACCCCGGCACTATCGTCCGTGTCGCCGCTGCCGCCCAGTCCTTCCGCGATCCCAGCATTGCGGATCATGTGGGCGGAGCTGGGGGAAGATATTGATCGCTATTGCTATTTGAAAAATAGTTTCCCGTTAAAAGCGGTCATTGGTAATCCGGGCTTGTGGGTGTTGATTCAGTATCGTGTGAGCCGTTGGGTGCATTATTACTTTCATGTGCCGCTGCTGCGACCTGTCTTGAAGTTGGTTTGTGCGATTTGGCAAAAGGTGGTGGAAGTGGCGACTGGTGTGGAACTACCGAACCGCGCGGAAGTGGGCGGCGGATTATTTATGCCCCACGCGAACGGCATCGTGATTCATGTCGATGCCAAAATTGGCCGCAATTGTAATATTGGCCAGCAGGTGACGGTGGGGGTCGGCGGTGATCCGATGGGGACACCAACGATTGGCGATCGCGTCTTTTTAGGGCCGGGGGTGAAGGTTTTGGGGCCATTGACGATCGGTGATGATGTGGCGGTGGGCGCGAATGCCGTCGTGGTCAAAGATGTGCCTGCCTATGCTGTGGCGGTGGGAATTCCGGCGAAAGTCATCAGCTCGAAGGGGTCGATGAATTTGGTGCGTTATCGCGGCTGCCCGCATTAGGTAACCGTCCTGAAAATCCGATTAAAACCAAGCAAATTCACGCAAGGCAGATCCGTAATTTAATCGGCATCATACGATTAAGTCGGGGACTTTCATTGAAGTTCATGATTTCCGGGAATGATGCTCGATGCCACACCCTGCCTTTGGTTTAATTACGCCGAGCTACGCCCCGGATTTTCAGCGTTGTCAGCTATTATCCGCCACGATCGCACAATACCTGCGACCGCCGTTCACCCATTATATTGTGGTCGATCGGTGTGATTTGCCGTTGTTTGCGACCTTGGCGAATGCCCACACGGAAATTTTGACGGTGGAAGCGATCGTGCCGGGTTGGATTGGGCGGGAGCCGATGTGGCGGAAGTTTTGGGTGAGTGGGCGGGCGGGGCTGGTGCGGAATTGGATTTTGCAGCAGACGGTGAAGATTGCTTTGGCCCAGCAGATTCCGGAAGATGTGGCGGTGTTTGTTGATTCGGATGTGGCGTTTGTGCGATCGTTGGATTTGACGCAGTTTGTAGCCGGGTCGCGGGTGCGGCTTTATCGCGATGATATGGGTAATATTGCCCAGCGCGATTACCATCGGCCTTGGCACCAGGTGGCGAGTCGGTTGTTGAATATTCCGATGAATGAGCAATATATTCCTGATTACATTGGTAATTTAATCACTTGGCGACGCGATCATGTGGTGCAGCTCTGTCAGCATTTAGAAGCGCAGTCGGGCCGATCGTGGTTTGCGACGTTGGCGCGCGAATGGCAATGGTCGGAATATATTTTGTATGGGTTGTTTGTCGATCGGGTCTTGGGTGACCGATCGCAGCATTACACCATGGACCTTAATCCTTGCCACGACTATTGGTTTCCACAGCCGTTGGCGGATGAGGCGCTACGCGCCTGGATCGGGCAGATGCAGCCGGAGCATGTGGCGGTGATGATTTCGGCCAAGTCGGGGATGAATGTCGATCGCTATGCCCGATTACTTGAGAATCAATCAGTCACAGAATTTTCACCGCCGTAGGTGATGCAGTCTTGATCATGGAAAACCCGCAGGGTTGGGGTCACCATGCGGGTTTTAGGTTTGAATTTTCCACCTCTTAGACGGAGGCAAAAATCCTAAGCCATCACCTGCTCGAAACCGCCCACGGGTGCTGCCGCTGGAATATTTTCGTAATATTCGCGGGCGCGTTTGAGGTAGCTGTCGGGTTCGTTCTCGATCGCCACACCGTTAGTGACAATGCCCAGCAATTCGAGATTCGATTGCGACATAATTCGCTTGGCTTCCTCGGCGCTGTTGCTGTCGATCGTGCCCGGACGCACAACGAGCAACACCCCATCGGTTTTCTTACTCAGGGCCACCACATCCGAAGCCAGCACCAACGGTGGCGTATCACAGATGATGTAGTCATATTGCTCTTCAAAGGCCGTCATCAAAGCGCTCATCCGCTTGGAATCAACCAGGGCCAACGGGCGTGGTGGCAGTGTTCCAGACGGAATCACATCGAGATTCGGCTGCACCCGATTAATCACTGTTTTCAACTTCACTTGACTCATGATCACGTTGCTGAGTCCCACGTTATTCGGCAATTGCCAAATGCGATGCTGTACCGGATGGTAGAAGTCCACATCGATCAGCAATACCCGATGGCCCATCTGCGCCAAGGTCGCGGCAATATTCGCGGCCACGGTGGATTTGCCTTCCTTGGCGATCGCGCTCGTAATTGTCAAGGATTTAACTCGGCGATCGGGATTGAGGAATTTCAAATTCGATTGCAGCATCCGATAGGCGGCGCTGGTCAAGGAATTTGGATATTCGATCACGGGCAGGGCAGGCACAGCTTGATCGGCATTCGCTTTACGTTGGCGCTGCTTCAACTTCAGCTGGGGAATCAGGCCCAAGCTGGGGTAGTTCGGGAAGACTTCGCGCACTTCCTTCGCGGTTTTGATCGAAGGATCGCGTAGGTCGAGACCAAAGGCGGTGAGGATGTACAGCAATGCGCCGACGATCGACCCACCGGCTAGAATCAGCTGCTGTTTGGATGCCAGGGGCAGTTCCGGTACAGTGGCTTGGGCCACGACTCTTGCCCCGCCCAAATCCTGATTTTCGGCGATCTCCACTTCCTGAAGCCGCTGGGTCATTGCCGTGTAGCTGTTCCGCAGGGTGATCACCTGCCGTTCGAGCGCTTCGCGCTGTTGGCGCAAACGGGGCAGGCGATTGGCGCGCACTTCATAGGCATTGCGGGCTTTGACTAGGCCATCGAGCTTGCTCGCAAGGCCCCGGCGACTGACTTCGGTGTTGATAAATTGCTCAATCAACTTCTGCTCCGACAGCCCCACTTGCAGATCCTGGCGCGAAGCGCCCTGACTGTTACCTGTAACTTCCTGAATCCGTTGCCGCAGGACGGCCCCCATCGCTTGCTGTTTGCGTTCCAGATTCTTCACGTTGGGGTGATTGGCGCGATACAGCGTCTGCTGACTGGCCAATTCCGTCTCCACCTGTTGCATCTGTGCCAGGGCTTGCTGCACCCCCGCTGACTGGTTCAAATTCGTCAGCACCAAAGCCGACTCGGCATTCCGTTGCAGACGACCGCGTAGGGCCTCAGTCTGGGCACTGGCATTGTCAAACTCGGATTTGGTATTGGCGATCACTTGGCTGAGGTCAGCGACGGTTTCGACTGAAGATTTGGCTTCATCGGCGAGGCTGACGACTTGGTTCACTTCTTCAAAGTCGCGCAGGCGCACTTCTGCCAATTCCAAGCGGTTGGAAATTTGGGGTAACTGCTTGCCGATAAAGTTGCGGGCAGCGGCGGCTTCCGCGCGATTCATCTGGACATTGTTGCGGATGTAGGACTGAATCAGCTGATTGACGATCGCTGCTGCTTCCTTGGCATTCGCACTCTTGTAGGACACCACTAGCACATCAGTGCCCTTGACGTTTTTCACGGTTAGATTTTTTACCAAGGCTTCTGGGGTCATGGCATCCCCCCGTTTGTCCTTGAGCTTTAGATCGGTGATGACTTGTTTCACCAATGGAATCGACTTGAGCACCTCAGCTTCGGTGTCGATCGGCGTATTCTGATTATTCAGCGCTTCCAGTTGGGTGGCTTTATCGCCTTCGGCCAACAGCGCAGCGGTGCGATCGCGTTTACGGAACAGCAGTTTGCCTTCTGCCTCATAGGTGGGCTTCTCCATGGAAGCGACAAAACCCGCACCCACCAGGGCCAGGAGAAATACCAAACCTGCCGGCAGGCGATGCCGCTTCAGGGTGAGCCAATACTTATCAAACCGAATTTCTTCAGGCTGCCGATCGCGTTCCATAGAAAACCAATTGTGGGGTGATAGAGAGATGACGTGTGAATCGATCGCCGATCACGCGACGCCTATGTCACTCTTTCACAGAGGACATCAGTAAACTCCGAAATTTTTCCCGACACAAATAATTAGTTCTAACCTAGGGTAGAGCGCTTTCGGGGTTTCGTCGCAGGAGTCGTACCGCTGCCGACAGAACCCATAGGGATCACACCGTTATTTGGGTTCATAGTACCCATGTCGCTTCACAGATCAGCGATGCGCGAACAAAATCTGGTAAATTTTTAAGGCGTTGGCTTATGGCTCGCTAGCAATTTGGTAGGCTAGCTAGCCCGGCTAATCGCCAAAATTCCCTACAGAGCTCTGTCTGAGGCCGCATGGATACCATTACGCTGTTGTCGAAACGAGAAATTGAGAAAATGCGGGTGGCTGGGAAACTCGCGGCGCAGTTGTTGGTGCATTTAGAGCAGTGCGTGCGAGCGGGGGTGACGACCCTGGAGCTGAATGATGAAGCGGAGCGCTGGACTAGGGCGCATGGGGCAAAGAGTGCGCCCCTAGGCTATGGTAAAGAGGGCGATCGGCCCGCATTCCCGAAGTCGATCTGCACCAGCGTTAATGAAGTTGTGTGCCATGGCATCCCCAGCCGGAAGCAGGTGCTGAAAAATGGCGACATTTTGAACATTGATGTGACGCTGATCGTGGATGGTTATCACGGCGATACCTCGAAGATGTATTTTGTCGGTGAACCGACGGCAGAAGCGCGGCGGTTGGTCGAGGTGACTGAGAAGTGTCGGGCCCTGGGGATTGAACAGGTGAAACCGGGGAATCGGATCGGGGATATTGGGGCGGCGATTCAGGAATATGCGGAATCTCAGGGTTTTTCCGTGGTGCGCGACTTTGTCGGGCATGGGATCAGTCATATTTTCCATACAGAGCCGCAGATCGCCCATTACGGTGAGTGGAATACTGGGAAGAAACTGCGTCCCGGTATGGTCTTTACGATCGAGCCGATGATCAATGTCGGCACCTATGATGTGAAGCTGCTGCGCGACAAGTGGACAGCGATCACCAGGGATCGTAAGCTCTCGGCCCAGTGCGAACACACGATCGCCGTGGTGGAAGATGGTTACGATATTTTGACATTGCCCTAACGACGCACCAATGCAACGCTTGATGCATCATGGGCGGCCATCTCTCCCGGATTTCTTCCGCTAATCGGGCGAGCGAGACGGATGTATCAATGTTAGGATTGCCTGAAGGAAAAGAAGAAGGACGTATACATCGATGCAAGAAGTAGTTAAGTCAATATCTTTCGATGGTAGAGATATTCGACTCAAGATTGGCCTGCTTGCCCCCCAAGCCGGTGGTGCGGTATTGGTTGAATCGGGGGAAACCGCAGTTTTGGTCACGGCAACTCGCTCCAGCGCCCGTGATGGGATTGATTTCCTGCCGTTGACGGTGGACTACGAAGAGCGACTCTACGCAGCGGGCCGGATTCCGGGTAGCTTCCAGCGCCGGGAAGCACGGCCCCCAGAGCGGGCAATTCTGACGGGACGTTTGATCGATCGACCGATGCGGCCCCTGTTCCCCGGCTGGATGCGTGATGACATTCAGATCGTTGCTACCACGATGTCGATGGATGAGAAAGTGCCGCCGGATGTCCTGGCAGTGACGGGTGCTTCGATCGCGACCCTCCTAGCCCAAATCCCCTTCAATGGCCCGATGGCAGCGGTGCGGGTGGGTTTGGTTGGTGACGATTTTATTATCAATCCGACCTACAAGGAAATCGCTGAAGGTGACCTCGACCTCGTGGTGGCGGGTTCCCCGGATGGTGTGATTATGGTCGAAGCGGGGGCGAATCAGTTGCCGGAAGCTGACATGATCGAAGCGATCGACTTCGGCATGGAAGCGGTGCGTGACCTGATTCAAGCTCAGCGCGACTTGGTTAAGGAGTTGGGTCTGGAGCTGGTGACGGCGGAGAAGCCAGCGGTGGACTCCACCCTGGAAGATTTCATTGCGGAGCGGGCAACTGCACCTGTGAAGGAAATTCTCGGTCGCTTTGAGAAAGATAAGAATGTCCGGGATGCGGCGCTGGATGAAGTGAAGGCGGCGATCGTCGCTGAAATTGCAGCCTTGTCGGATGACCATGCGGTGAAAGTTGCGGCGGCAGCGAACAGCAAAGCCCTGGGTGAAACCTTCAAGTCGATCACCAAGAAGCTGATGCGTAAGCAAGTCGTGGATGACAACGTCCGCGTCGATGGCCGGCAGCTCGACGAAATCCGCCCGATCTCCTGTCGCGTTGGTGTGTTGCCGAAGCGTGTTCATGGCAGCGGCCTGTTCAATCGCGGTTTGACGCAGGTGCTCTCGGTGGTTACCTTGGGTACGCCTGGTGATGCCCAGGAACTGGATGATCTGCATCCTGATACCGAGAAGCGCTACCTGCACCACTACAATTTTCCCCCTTATTCCGTCGGCGAAACCCGTCCGATGCGATCGCCCGGTCGGCGGGAAATCGGTCACGGGGCTTTGGCGGAGCGGGCCTTGCTGCCTGTATTGCCGAGCCGCGAGGCGTTTCCCTACGTGATTCGAATCGTATCGGAATGTTTGTCGTCGAATGGCTCCACTTCCATGGGCTCAGTGTCGGGTTCGACACTGTCGCTGATGGATGCGGGGGTGCCGATCGCCAAGCCCGTGAGTGGTGCGGCGATGGGTTTGATCAAGGAAGGCGATGAAGTTCGTATCCTGAGCGACATCCAAGGGATCGAAGATTTCCTCGGCGACATGGACTTCAAAGTCGCGGGCACTGATGCTGGCATCACTGCATTGCAGCTTGACATGAAGATTACGGGCTTGGCGGTGGAAGTGATCGGTGAAGCAATCAATCGGGCCTTACCCGCGCGGTTGCATATCCTCGGCAAAATGATGGAAGCGATCGAACAGCCCCGCACGGAACTCGCACCGTCGGCCCCGCGTTTGATTACCGTCAAGATCGACCCCGACATGATCGGTTTGGTGATCGGGCCGGGTGGTAAGAATATCAAGGGCATCACCGAACAAACGGGATGCAAGATCGATATTCAAGACGATGGCACCGTGACGATCGCCTCGAATGATGGCGATGGCGCAAAGAAGGCCAAGGCAATCATCGAAGGCATGACCCGCAAGATCAAGGAAGGCGATGTCTATGCAGGTCGCGTCACCCGGATTATCCCGATTGGAGCTTTTGTGGAATTCTTGCCCGGTAAAGAAGGCATGATTCATATTTCGCAGCTCGCGGACTATCGTGTGGGTAAGGTTGAAGATGAAGTGGCGGTCGGCGATGACGTAGTCGTGAAGATCCGCGAAGTCGATAACCGTGGTCGGATTAACCTAACGCGGTTGGGCATTCATCCAGATGAGGCGGCGGCGGCAAAGGCGACGGGCTAAGATGGGCGCTGAGGATGAGCGCTAAGATGCACAAAACCCACCGGGATTAGATCCGGTGGGTTTTGTTTGGGGCTTCGGCGGAGCTCAGCTCTCCATAAACGGCCCGATCACCCAGTGGGTTGAGCAACCGCCGCCACCCACGACAAATGTCAATGACAGTGGCTGCTACATTTGCTGCAAATAGGCATCGGATCCCATGTCCGCTAACTTCGCTTGTTTATCGCGCACCATTTGTTTTAAGCCTTGGCGATAGGCTTGCATTTGCTGCATCAGTGTTGGATCGTGGCTGGCGAGCATTTGGACAGCGAGGAGTCCAGCGTTTTGGGCATTGCCGATCGCGACTGTGGCAACGGGAATGCCAGCGGGCATCTGGACGATCGAATAAAGCGAATCAACGCCATTCAAGGTGCGGGTTTGAACGGGTACGCCGACCACTGGCAGTGCGGTCAGCGCCGCCACCATCCCGGGTAAATGCGCTGCGCCCCCGGCCCCCGCGATAATGACCTTCAGGCCCCGTTCGTAGGCGGTCTGAGCATATTCCACCATGCGCTCGGGGGTACGGTGAGCGGAGACGATTTCGACCTCGTGGGGAACGTTGAACTGCTGGCAAACCGCGATCGCGGCTTGCATGGTAGGCAGGTCAGAGTCACTGCCCATGATGATGCCGATTAAAGGGTGGGTCATAGCGAGAGACCTTAAATTCCGGAACCGTCGAGAAATTCGGTGATGGCCCGATCGCCTAGCCGACAGCTAGGACTTGATGTGGGATTGGCCGATGTGGAATTGGCTGATGTGGAATTGGCCGATGCGGGATTGCTGTTTGGCGGTAGGAGCGAATCGAACCCCGCTTCGGTCGGTAAACTGGCGGTCATTGCATAGCATTTCTCGATTGCCGCTACGGAGTCGCCGATTTTATCTTGAAGTTCGCCCTGAATGGTTTCTTGGTGGCTTTGCACCGACTGTAGCTGCTGTTCGAGGGCTTCGATCCGATCGACCAAGGCTCGAATTGCCTGGGCTTCGGAATCCGGTAAGCGGCCATGCTCCAGTGGCTCGACCCGTTCGCCCGATCGATGGACAATCCGCCCTGGAATGCCGACCACGGTGCAATCGGCTGGGACATCTCGCAATACTACTGAACCCGCACCAACGCGGACGTTGTTGCCCAGTTCGATGTTGCCCAGCACCTTGGCACCCGTGCCAATGACGACGTTTTCGCCCAGGGTGGGGTGGCGCTTGCCGCTTTCTTTGCCGGTTCCGCCCAGGGTGACGTTTTGATAAATCAGCGCGTAATTGCCGATGATCGCCGTTTCTCCAATCACCACGCCCATGCCATGGTCAATGAACACGCCACGCCCGATTTGGGCACCGGGGTGGATCTCGATGCCAGTGAGCCAGCGTGAGAGGTGAGAAATGAACCGGGGAATGAACGGCATGCCCAGTTTGTGTAGCCAATGGGCGAAGCGGTGACTCCACAGGGCATGGAGACCGGGATAACAGAATAGGACTTCTAATCCATTCCGAGCTGCCGGATCCCGATCGAAAATAATTTTGAAATCAGCGACCAAGGTGTTTAACACAACAAAAACGCCTCATGGAGCGATATTGAAGCGGCTGCATCACAGCACGCCACTGTTCATCATACCTTGTGCGTTTTGTGGTTCAACAATCTGTAACTTCGGAATTGTGGGGGAATCTCCGGCACAATTGCGACGGTTTTCCGTGGCGCGGCGCTGGACAGCGGGTGGCAGCTTGAGAAACTGCGAAGATTTGTGCCGATTGTGGTGTTGCTTGATTACAGTGGTGTTAAGGCTCGAAGCAAAACGATCGCGGGCTGTCGATCGGAATAGTTCAAGGGGGCGCTCAAGGTTATGGATGTTACGGTGACTCATCAGGATGCAGAACTCCTGCGCCAGTTCGGTCTGGTGCCGGGATTAAAAGAATTGTTGATGCTGCGACAGGTGCATGCGTTGGAGCATGCCACGGTCTGGATGCTCGGTGGCACTCCGAAACGCACCACCCATCGGGCGATTACCCAAGATGCCGATCGCTTCGGAGGACTCTCGACCGAGCAGGGTTTTTATTTGTTTGGGGCTGTGGAAACGACTTACCTCGCCCAGGCCGTTCACAAAGCCTTGCATCGGCTCGTCACTGGGGAGTCGCATTTAGCCATCCATCCCCGCTGCGGGACTAATTTAGCGGTTCATCTGACCGTGAGTGCGGGATTGGCGATGGGCGGTCATATGGTTTTGCCGAAAGATCCCTTGTCGCAATTCCTGGGCTTGGGTGCGGCTTTGACGCTGGCAGCGCAGGTGAGTCCAACGATCGGCGATTGGCTCCAGGTGAACGTCACCACTGCGATTCCGTTTAATCTGCAAATTCAAGATATTCAGCCAGTCGCGCCGATGCAGGGCCAGCCGACCCACTTTGTCACAGTGCGGTGGCGTGAGGGCCTGTAGACAGTTAGGGATTGTCGACAATTAGATCTAGCAAGCCCTGCAATCGGTCCCGATCGCAGGGCTTGCTAGCATCAAAGTCAACGCGGTGTAAAAACTGGCCTAGCCGATTTCGACTTGAGAAGTATCCACCGAAGTCGCACCGCTGACCGTGCTCGCCACCGAAACTAGGCTATTCACCATATCTTGGCTGGGGGCTTTGCCCTTCAGCACGACCGTCCCGCCAGTTTGTGCGACCCAGATGGTTTCGACATCATCCAGTGCCGGGTTGTCATCAAACGCCTTGGCGACCCGCTTGGCCAACCCGCTCTGATCGTATTCGCCATTCAGGCCCACCCGCTCCGGGGGAATTTGATCAGCAGGCACATCAGCGGGTGCTGCTTCAGCGGGAGCCTGACCTTTATCGCCCCCAAACATACGACTAAACCAACCCATAACGTCTTCTCCAAATGTATAAACAGGGCTTTCCCCCTGAAATCTAATGCCTTTGCCCCGAATTTGTCTAGAAATTTAACCAAAACCTAATCTCTCGTCGACTTGATCGCCAGTTGAATTTGCCATTGGGCATTGAGCCACCTACCACTGCGCGATAAGATAGAAAGCCCAAGCAGTAATTGCCGTCCAAGCATACAGAATTTCACGGGTTGATCATGAAGCACACGCTCTCTGTTTTAGTTGAGGATGAAGCAGGCGTTTTGTCTCGCATTGCAGGGCTATTTTCCCGACGGGGTTTCAACATCGAAAGTCTCGCCGTTGGCCCAGCGGAGCAGATGGGCGTGTCCCGGATTACCATGGTGGTACCGGGCGATCGCGCTTCGATCGAGCAGTTGACCAAGCAGCTTTATAAGCTGATCAATGTGATTAAAGTTCAGGACATCACCGAAGTACCCTGTGTTGAACGGGAACTGATGCTGTTGAAAGTGAATGCGACGGCGGCAACCCGATCGGAAATCATTGAATTGGCGCAGATCTTCCGGGCGCGTGTGGTTGATGTGGCGGAAGACACGCTGATCCTCGAAGTTGTCGGCGACCCAGGCAAGATGGTCGCGATCACCCAGGTTCTAAACAAATTTGGCTTGATTGAAGTAGCCCGCACCGGAAAGATTGCCCTGACCCGGCGATCGGGCGTTAATACCGAGTATCTTAAGCTCCTCGAAGCCAAGCTGTAAATCCCGTTAGAAGCAATTTACCGTAGGGTGCGTTTCCGAAATGCAAAACGCACCGCTACCTGAATTGTGATCGCGATTAGTGGTTGCCAAAAAAATCAATATTTACCAACGACCAGCAGATTCACAAGTTCCAAATCAAGCCGCGATCGTCTGCGCCAAAGGTTGCCAGCGGAAGAAGCGCTCGCCGCCCATTTCAATCACAATTTTCAACTGTGGTTCGGACTTAGCTAAATCTTGCAAATAGTTCAGTTCATCGCTGGATAAGACAAACCCCTCAAGAATCCACAGCACCAAGCCTTTGCACTGCGGTGGAAGGTTCTTCAGCTGTGTACCCACGATCGGCGGCACGTAGTAGACGTTGCCTACATAAGCATCACTCTCTTTGCTTTTCTTGCCCAGGTGCGGCGGACGCACGCCATGGACATCCATCAGATAGGCCGAGAGATCGCCCAATCCGCGCGCCGACAAACTCAGGGATTCATAGCCCTGGGCCCGCAACCGACGGCGGTAACGTCCTTCATAGCCCCCTTCAAGCGGGGCATAGACCGCCACGGCATGGTGGGCTTCCACGTCTTTGATGAATTTGCCGCCAGTGGTGAGAAGAGGCATAGAACCAACCGTCATTGAAATTTCGTTCCTTTAGTGTAAATCCTTTCGGTGCGGGCGACGCAGGTAGATAGCATTAGTCTTCCTGCGCGGAATCATTGAATGGTGGCTCATGCTGGGGGAGTAAGTTCTCTCGATCGACGGCAATTCCTGGCCAGCGGATGGGCAATTTCAATTGGGGTAGGCGCGGTGTGGCAGCTTGCACGGGACGCTGGATCAGTACCATGGGGAAGCGTTGATCTTCGGCCTCCCCCAGTTCGGGAGGAAGCAGTTCGGTGATCGGAAAGTTGACGGGCAAATCATCCCAGGCGATCGGGCGAAAGCCAAACCGCTGGAAATAGTCCTGACTTTGCCGATCACTTAACAGATAAATGGGTTGCTGCGTTTGACTGCTGAGCCGATCAACCAGGGCCGCCCCAACCCCATGGAAGCGCCACTGGGGCCGGACATAGAGCTGCTGCAATTCCGAGTAACCATCGTAATGCTGCCACTTGGCACAGGCAATCAGTCGATTACCGGATTCTATGATCCAGGTGTTGATCCAGTCGCGTTGGAATGACTGGACGTTGAGCCAATGCATCCCTCCCATCATGAGATATAGCGGCCCAAATCCGAGCAGCACCCAGATCCACAGCCGCCAATCCTTCAGGACTACAAGGATACTAAAGCTGAGGAAGGCGATCGCGGCCAGATTGCGCCAGCGTTGGTAGTGGCCCTGGCCCTGACGGGCTTGCCACTGGCGATCAAGGGCGGCCAGAGCGACGCGATCGCCAATTTGGGCAGGGCGGATTTGGCATTCGGCGGGAACAAGTCGTGGCATGGGGGCGTGGCATGGGTCAAATCTTTTCTGTCTCCTACTAGACATTATCAACCCCCTTAGTTATAGTTGTTAACTGTCGTCAAATTTTGACTGACGCTGGTTTCCCGCCCGCAATTGTGGTTGCAAGTCCCTTTCCATCGCTGGTTCAGCTGGTTTCGGTAGGCTTGCTCAACGCAAAGCAATTGCTCGCCCTGAATGCATGAGTGGAAATCAAACTTCACAAACTCAACTTGTCCTCGGACAGTCTGATGTTTGCTGTGACTCCAGCTCGAAGATACTGCGGCGCTTGCGTCCGTAAGTCGGAACCGGGTAGAAGTGACGCTCTCGGAGTCATGTTTTGGCGCTCAAGTGGTTGGTTGGTTTAACGCACCGAAGCTCACCTGAAAGCTACGCAAGGATTTGAAACTTCTTTGTTAAAGGAAGTGAAGAGTCTTGCGGTCATTTGTTCGGAGTATGTGATTGAACCGCTGCTCCATCGTTGTCCTCTTAACTGTCGATTTGATAAGGAGACCTCCGTGGTCGGAATTCTCGGAACCAAGCTGGGCATGACCCAGGTATTCACAGAGGATGGTCGCTCCATCCCCGTAACGGTGGTGCAGGCTGGTCCTTGCCCCGTGACGCAGATCAAAACCAAGGAGACGGATGGCTACTGCGCCATTCAAATTGCCTACGGTGAGATCAAAGAAAAGAATCTTTCGAAGCCGGAAAAGGGCCACTTGGCGAAGTCAAACACTTCCCCAATGCGGCACTTGGTTGAATGGCAGGTTGAAGATCCGAGCAGTTTTGAACTGGGTCAAGAGATCAAAGTTGACATGTTTGAAGCAGGGCAGTTGGTGGACGTGGCGGGTCGGACGATCGGTCGCGGTTTCACAGGTAACCAAAAGCGTCACCACTTTAGCCGAGGGCCAATGACCCACGGTTCGAAAAACCACCGGGAGCCTGGTTCGATCGGTGCGGGTACAACCCCCGGTCGAATTTATCCCGGTAAGAAAATGGCGGGCCACATGGGCGATATCAACGTCACGATCAAGAAGCTGGAAGTCATCCGCGTGGATGCTGAGCGCAACTTGATCTTGGTCAAAGGTGCCGTCCCAGGCAAGCCGGGCGCGTTGCTGAAAGTAATGCCCGAAAAGAAAGTCGGTAAGTAAATGGTGCGGTGCTGCTTCGGCGTTGTGCCGACAGTGTCTAAATCCTTCAGCGAACCGAAATTCATCTATGGGCAGGAGAAAGAAAAATGGTTGATTGTTCAGTAAAAGATTGGCAAGGTGCAGCCAAGGGTTCGGCGAAGCTGGATCTGAAGGTTGCGAAGGAAGAGACGGCAAATGCAGTGGTGCACCGGGCTTTGGTGCGTCAGTTGGCAAATTCTCGTCAAGGTACGGTTTCGACCAAGACCCGATCGGAGGTTCGCGGGGGTGGTCGCAAGCCCTGGCGGCAGAAGGGTACGGGCCGGGCCCGGGCGGGTTCGAGTCGATCGCCGCGGTGGCGGGGTGGTGGTGTCACCTTTGGTCCCAAGCCGCGCGACTATAGCGTCAAGATGAACCGGAAGGAGCGTCGGTTGGCGCTGCGGACGGCTTTGGTCGCTCGGGCTGCCGATTTGATCGTGGTTCAGGAATTTGCCTCGAATTTGGAGCGTCCTAAGACTAAGGAATTGGTCGCGGCCTTGGGCCGTTGGGGCGTAGAAGCGGGTGCGAAGGTGTTGATCATCGTCGGTGAGCGCAACGAAAACGTTTATCTCTCGGCGCGCAATGTCGAGAATCTGCGGATTATTTCCGCCGATAACCTCAACGTCTACGACTTGCTCCATGCGGATCAAATCGTGGCTACCGAAACGGCGATCGCGAAGATTCATGAGGTGTACGCAAATGACTAAGGCACTTGATCCTCGGCAGTTAGCCGACATCGTCTCTCGCCCGATCATCACGGAAAAGGCAACGGTGGGTTTGGAAAATAACCAGTACACCTTTGAAGTCGATCCCCGCGCTGACAAAGTTGAAATCCGCGCCGCGATCGAATATCTGTTTAACGTGAAGGTGACTGGGATTAGTACCCACCGTCCCCCCCGCAAAAAGAAGCGCGTGGGCCAGTTTGTGGGCTACAAGCCGACTGTGAAACGGGCGATCGTCACCCTGGCCGAAGGGGATTCGATTCCGTTGTTCCCCGAAGTTTAGATATACGCAAGATCGAGGTAAAACATGGGAGTTCGTAACTATCGGCCGTTAACCCCGGGTACTCGCGATCGCAGCGTCTCTGACTTCGCTGAGATTACGAAGACTGAACCGGAAAAGTCGTTAACGGTATCGATTCATCGCAAAAAGGGCCGCAACAATCGTGGTGTGATCACCTGTCGTCATCGCGGCGGCGGTCACAAAAAGCTCTATCGGATCGTGGACTTCAAGCGCGACAAGCGCAATGTGGACGGCAAAATCGTCGCCATTGAGTACGATCCGTTCCGCAACGCGCGGATCGCCTTGGTGCAGTACACCGATGGCGAAAAGCGCTACATCTTGCACCCGGTGGGGCTGCAAGTTGGTACGATCATCCGCGCGGGCGAAGATGCGCCGTTTGAGGTGGGCAATGCCTTGCCCCTGAAGTCGATCCCGCTGGGTACGACGATTCACAACATTGAGCTGCAACCCGGTAAGGGCGGTCAAATGGCCCGAGCGGCGGGGACTTCGGCTCAGGTTTCGGCAAAGGACGGCGACTATGTGACGCTGAAGTTGCCTTCGACGGAAGTCCGTCTCGTGCATCGTGAGTGCTACGCGACGATCGGCCAGGTCGGCAACACCGAGCATCGCAACTTGACCATGGGTAAAGCGGGTCGCACGCGCCACAAGGGCCGTCGTCCAGAAGTCCGAGGCAGTGTGATGAACCCCGTCGATCACCCGCATGGTGGGGGTGAAGGTCGGGCGCCGATCGGGCGATCGGGCCCGGTTACGCCTTGGGGTAAGCCTGCTTTGGGTAAGAAAACTCGGAATAAGAAGAAGCTGAGCGGCAAGTACATCGTTCGTCGTCGTCGTAAGTCGTCCAAGCGCGGACGCGGCGGCCGTGAATCCTAATTGAGTTGAGGTAAGACAGATGGCACGTTCATTAAAGAAAGGTCCGTTTGTGGCTGATCACCTCCTCAAGAAGGTGGATGCGGCCCGGGCGAAAGGCGATAACTCGGTGATCAAAACTTGGTCGCGAGCCTCGACAATTCTGCCCAATATGATCGGGATGACCTTTGGCGTTCACAACGGCAAAACCCACGTCCCGGTGTTTGTTTCGGAGCAGATGGTGGGACATAAGTTAGGCGAATTTGCGCCGACCCGTACCTTCCGGGGCCATGGTTCAGATAAGAAGGGCAAGCGCTAAGGAGACATCATGCCGAAAACTGCAACAAGAGAAGTTAAGGCCACTGCGAAGTACATTCGGATGTCGCCGCTCAAAGTGCGCCGAGTCTTGGATCAAATTCGTGGTCGGACTTATCGGGATGCATTGATTCTGTTGGAATTTATGCCCTACCGTTCCTGTGAACCGATCCTCAAAGCGCTCCGTTCCGCTGCGGCGAATGCCGAGCACAACGAAGGGATGGATCGATCGAGCTTAGTGGTCTCCACGGCCTTTGCCGACATGGGCCCGAGCTTGAAGCGGTTCCGCCCCCGAGCGCAGGGTCGGGCATATCAGATTCGTAAACCCACTTGCCATATCACCGTGGCAGTGTCCGATGGTTCAGAGGCTTAAGGAGTAAACCGATGGGACAAAAGATTAACCCTAATGGCTTTCGCCTCGGCGTCATCAAGGAGCACCGCTCTCGGTGGTTCGCTGATGGGCGGAAGTATCCTGAATTACTTCAGGAAGACTACAACATTCGTCAATTCCTAACAAAGAATCCGCAGAACTTGGAAAATCTCCGCAAGCCGGGGATTTCCGATATTCGGATCGAGCGCAAGGCTGACCAGATTGACCTCGAAGTGCGGACTTCCCGTCCGGGCGTAATTGTCGGTCGGGGTGGTGCGGGGATCGAAGTGTTGCGCGCGGCTTTGCAGAAAGTGGTGGGTGACCCGAACCGTCAAATTCGGATCAACGTGGTCGAGGTGGCCCGTGTTGACGCGGATGCGGCTTTGATTGGGGAATACATTGCTGAGCAGCTTGAGCGTCGGGTTTCTTTCCGCCGGGTTGTGCGTCAGGTGATTCAACGGGCGCAGCGTGCGGGTGTTGAAGGGATCAAGATCCAAGTGGGTGGTCGCTTGAACGGCGCGGAAATCGCCCGCTCGGAGTGGACGCGCGAAGGTCGGGTGCCGCTGCACACGCTGCGAGCGGACATCGACTACAACTACTGCACGGCTCAAACCGTCTACGGCACCCTTGGGATCAAGATCTGGGTGTTCAAGGGCGAAGTGATTCCGGGCCAAGAGCGGGTCGAAGAAGTCGCTCCGGCCGCTCAGCCCCGTCGTCGCAACAACCAGCGTCGTCGTCAGCAGTTTGAAGATCGTTCTAACGAAGGCTAGAGGTAAACCGACATGTTAAGTCCAAAGCGAGTTAAATATCGCAAACAGCAGCGCGGTCGGATGCGTGGTTTAGCCACTCGGGGCAATGAGCTCAACTTCGGCGATTTCGGCCTGCAAGCGATCGAGCCATCTTGGATCACTTCCCGGCAGATTGAAGCCGGTCGTCGTGCCATGGTGCGCTACATCCGCCGGGGTGGTAAAATCTGGATCCGAATTTTCCCAGATAAGCCGATTACGGCCCGTCCAGCGGAAACCCGGATGGGTTCTGGTAAAGGTTCCCCCGAATATTGGGTGGCCGTCGTGAAGCCTGGTCGGATTATGTACGAATTGAATGGGGTATCCGAAGAGGTGGCCCGCGAGGCGCTGCGTCTGGCATCCCACAAAATGCCGATCAAGACCAAGTTTGTCGTCCGTCAACATCATCAGGAGGCTGAAGGCTAATGGCAATGACCAAAGCGGCTGATGCCCGTGCCTTGAGCGATGAGCAAATCGCCAGCCGGGTGTTGGAAATCAAAAAAGCGCTGTTTCAGTTGCGCTTTGAGCAAGGCACCCGCCGCCTCGAAAAGCCCCACCAGTTTAAGCATTTGAAGCATGAACTGGCCCAGCTTCTCACCGTCGAACGGGAACGTCAACTGAAAGCAGCAGCAGCGGAGTAAAGATCCATGGCAGTTAAGGAAAAAGTTGGCGTGGTCGTCAGCGACAAGATGGAAAAAACCGTGGTCGTGGCGGTCGAAAGCCGCACGGCACATCCGCGCTACGGCAAGATTGTGGTTCGCACCAAGCGCTACAAAGCGCATGATGAAGAAAACCAATGCAATGTTGGCGATCGCGTGCGGATTCAAGAAACTCGCCCCATGAGCAAAACCAAGCGTTGGGCGGTGGCCGAGATTCTGGTTAAAGTGGTCAAGGCTTAGATGCGTTTGCTGCGGCGAATGTGTTTGAGTTAACGATCGCACTATTTCTCAAGGTTTGAGGTCAGACCATGATTCAACAGGAAAGTTATCTGAACGTTGCGGATAACAGCGGCGCCCGCAAAATCATGTGCATCCGGGTAATCGGCGGTGGTAACCGTCGTTATGCGGGTGTGGGTGATGTGATCGTCGGTGTTGTCAAAGACGCAACCCCCAACATGGCCGTGAAAAAATCGGACGTGATTAAGGCGGTCGTGGTGCGGACAAAGCATACGGTGCGTCGCGATAGCGGTATGAGCATTCGCTTTGACGACAATGCGGCAGTGATCATCAACAATGATGGCAACCCGCGCGGCACTCGGGTTTTCGGGCCAGTGGCACGGGAATTGCGCGACAAGAACTACATGAAGATTGTTTCCTTGGCTCCGGAGGTGCTGTAAATGGGAATGTCAAAACCCGCCGTGCGTCAGGCGATGCACGTCAAAGTGGGCGATACCGTCCAAGTGATTACTGGTAAGGACAAAGGCACTGTGGGCGCAGTTTCCCGCGTGTTCCCGAAAACTAATCGAGTAATTGTCACTGGGGTAAACGTGCAGACCAAGCACCAGAAGCCCCAGAATGAAGGCGAATCCGGTCAAATTGTGACCCGAGAAGCTTCGATCCATGCTTCGAATGTCATGCTCTAGTCGGAAAAGCAGAAGACGGTGAGCCGTGTTTGCTATACGATGAAAGATGGCAAAAAAGTTCGGATGCTGAAGAAGACGGGCGAGATTTTAGACTAGGCTGATCTAGTTAATCCGGTCAGTTCGCGAAAATCGTCAGTTCCAACTCAGTTACGAATGCCGTACATCATGCCCTGACAAAGCCCAGGGAAAGGACAAATCATGAGCCAACGCTTTAAGGATCTCTACAACGAGAAAGTCGTGCCGAAAATGATGGAGGAGTTCAAATATACGAACATCCATCAGGTACCCAAAGTGGTGAAGGTCACAGTGAACCGGGGTTTAGGGGAAGCTTCCCAAAATGCCAAGGCACTTGAGGCATCAGTGAAAGAAATCGGTGTAATCACAGGTCAAAAGCCTGTTATCACCCGCGCTAAAAAGGCCATCGCAGGTTTTAAAATTCGCCAGGGAATGCCCGTTGGGGTGATGGTGACACTGCGCGCCGAGCGGATGAATGCCTTTCTCGACCGTTTCATCAATTTGGCGCTGCCACGGATTCGCGACTTCCGCGGGGTGAGTCCAAAGAGCTTCGATGGCCGAGGCAACTACACGATCGGTGTCCGTGAACAATTGATGTTCCCGGAAATCAGCTACGACGATGTTGATCAAGTGCGCGGCATGGACATCAGCATTATCACCACAGCGAAAACCGATGAAGAAGGCCGCGCACTCCTGCGTGAGCTGGGGATGCCCTTCCGCGAAAGTTAAGGCGGCGCGTATTAGACGCTGAGCCGTAATGGGTGCGAGTTTGTCCGCGACCTCGCGGACAAACCGCGCCGCAATACTGTGAGTATTAGAGGCAAACATGGCAACGAATGACACCATCTCTGATATGTTGACCCGCTTGCGGAATGCAAGTTTGGCGAAGCATCAGACCACATTAATCCCCTCCACGCGGATGACTCGCAGCGTCGCTAAGGTGCTGCAAGAAGAAGGGTTTATTTCCACGGTGGAAGAGGAGGGGGAAGCTCCGAAGAAGATGCTGAAGGTCGGCCTGAAATACAAGGGCAAAACCCGTCAGCCGATTTTCAACAAGATTAAGCGCGTGAGCCGTCCCGGTCTGCGCGTTTACTCCAACACCAAGGATCTGCCCCGTGTGCTGGGCGGCATCGGGATCGCAATCATCTCTACCTCCAGTGGCGTGATGACCGATCGGGATGCACGCAAAGCGGGCGTTGGCGGCGAAGTTCTGTGCTACGTCTGGTAAGAGTGACTCCATCGAAGGTAAAGCGATATGTCTCGAATTGGTAAAAGAGCTATTCCTATTCCCGATAAGGTGACGGTCACGATCGACGGTCGCACGATTACGGTGAAAGGCAGCAAAGGGGAGCTGAAGCGGACATTGCCGGAAGGCGTGACGCTCAAGCAGGAAGACGGTCAGATTTTGGTCGAGCGGATCAATGATTCGCGCATGGCCCGTGAGCGTCACGGGTTGTGCCGGACGCTGGTGGCCAACATGGTCGAAGGCGTTTCCAAGGGGTATGAGCGTAAGCTCGAAATCCAAGGGGTTGGTTATCGGGCTGCGGTTCAGGGTGCAAATTTGAACCTGAACATGGGCTACAGCCATCCGGTATTGATCGAACCGCCCGCTGGGATTGCTTTCGCAGTGGAAGGGACGACGAATGTGACGGTGAGTGGGATCGACAAGGAACTTGTTGGTAACACCGCTGCCAAGGTGCGTGCTGTGCGTCCACCGGAGCCCTATAAGGGCAAAGGGATTCGCTATCAGGGCGAGAAAGTGCGCCGTAAAGTGGGTAAGACTGGAGGTAAGAAGTAAGTTATGGCAAAAGTTAGTCGTAAACAGGCTACGCGCTTCCGTCACGCTCGCATTCGTCGCCGTTTGTCCGGCACGGCGGAGCGGCCTCGGTTGGCAGTGTTCCGCTCGAATGAGCATATCTACGTACAGTTGATCGATGATGTGGCGCAAGCGACTCTGGCTGCCGCTTCGACGATCGATAAGGAACTTAAAGGTAAGCTGAGCAATGGTGATAACCAGGGTTCGGCGGCCGAAGTGGGTAAGCTGATTGCCCAGCGGGCGAAGGCCAAAGGAATTGCTCAAGTGGTCTTTGATCGCGGCGGTAATTTGTATCACGGTCGCGTCAAAGCGTTAGCAGAAGCCGCGCGTGAAGCCGGTCTGGAATTCTAAGGAGAACAGAAACATGGCAAAGCGTGAACGGAAAGAGAAGCGTCCCCGGGAGGAGAAATCCGAATGGCAAGAGCGTGTAGTGCAAATCCGTCGTGTGACCAAAGTGGTCAAGGGCGGTAAAAAACTCAGCTTTCGGGCGATCGTTGTGATTGGCAACGAGAAAGGCCAAGCGGGCGTTGGTGTGGGTAAAGCCGCTGACGTGATCGGAGCGGTGAAGAAGGGTGTTGCTGATGCGAAGAAGCATCTAGTGGAAGTCCCTCTGACTAAAGACAGCTCGATTCCCCATCCTTCCTCCGGGACTTCGGTGGGTGCGAAGGTGATGATGCGTCCGGCGGCACCGGGTACTGGGGTAATTGCGGGTGGTGCGGTGCGTACCGTGTTGGAGTTAGCTGGGGTGAAAAATATCCTGGCAAAGCAGCTTGGTTCCAGTAACCCGCTAAACAATGCGCGGGCAACTGCCGAAGCATTGTCCGGTTTGCGCACCCTTCAGCAAGTGGCGCAGGATCGCGGCGTAGCCGTCGAGAAACTGTACTCGCGATAAGTAAACGACGGAGAATAACCGATGCGATTAACGGATATCCAACCCCAAAAGGGTTCACAGCAGCGGGGCCGCCGGATTGGTCGGGGGATCGCTGCGGGTCAAGGGGCGAGCGGTGGTTTCGGGATGCGGGGTCAAAAGTCCCGTTCTGGCCGTCCGACGCGTCCGGGCTTTGAAGGGGGTCAAACGCCTCTGTATCGCCGTCTGCCGAAGTTAAAGGGCTTTGAGCTGATCAACCCGAAGCATTACACCGTGGTGAATGTGGGTGCGTTAAATGATCTCAAGGCGAAATCGGAAGTGACCCTAGAATCCTTGATGGAAGCGGGCATCGTGACACAGAACGATGGGGCGCTAAAAATCTTGGGTACTGGCGAACTGAAGGTGGCTTTGACTGTCAAGGCAGCGGGCTTTACGGCTTCGGCGAAGCAGAAGATCGAGGCAGCGGGGGGTACCTGCGAGACGATCGTCAAGACAGTTTGGATGCGCGATCGTAGCGCTGCGAAGCAGTAAGTGATGGGTTGGGGCAGGGCTAAGGTTCTGCGCCCGGTCATCCCGCACTAACATCATTGGGTTGCCGAATTACTGGTAACTCGGTGGTGTTTTGGCGTTTAACGGGGAAAGTCGTCTTTCATCCGATTAATTAAAAACACCGTCGGCAAGAGGAATTGCGTATATGGTCAACCGCGATAAATCGCCCACCGCCCAGGAGACCTTCGCCCAAATGGCGCAAGCGTCGGGCTTGAGAGGGCGTTTACTACTGACGATCGGGCTACTTGTCTTGATTCGTTTGGGCATTTATATCCCGGTGCCGGGGATTAATCGTCCGGCCTTCGCCCAGGCGATCGCGAGTAATCCGGCCCTGAGCTTTCTGGATTTGTTCTCGGGGGGTGGTTTGGCAAGTTTGGGGATTTTTGCCTTGGGGATTATCCCGTTCATTAATGCCTCGATCATTATTCAGTTGTTGACCGCTGCGATTCCGAGTTTGGAGCGTTTGCAAAAAGAAGAAGGCGAAGCGGGGCGGCGCAAGATCGGTCAGATCACCCGCTACGTTGCCCTTGGCTGGGCGATCGTCCAAAGTACGATGCTGACGGTGGGCTTGCTTAAACCTTTT
>JBJORF010000044.1:0-34259 GCA_046049545.1 Cyanobacteriota bacterium
TGGCCACGCTTTGCAGCGTGGCGCTGTCGGTTTTGCCATCGCTCACCAGTTCCAGTCATGAGATTCTCCGCTATAATGATTCGTCGCCTTGCCACAATCACAACCAGTCTCCTCATTGCCCTGCCGCTCATCGCCTGCCGATCGCCGCAAGCCAACTCAACCGCTAGGCCAGCCGTTCAGCAATCCATTACCGTCGCTCAAGTCACACCAACCCCTCAACCCCTCGCACAACATACAGAATCGCGCACCGTCACCGACTATTTCCTCAACGCACCCGATCGCTACTTCAACATCGTTGGCCGAACCGCCGATCTCGTCCAGCGACAAAAACTCCTCGAACCCAATCCCCGCAACAAAGGCAACATCATTGATATCTCCAACGGCTATCTCAGCATCGGCTCTCAGTCACCCGATCTTTGTCGTTATGAAATGGCAATCTTCCGGCGGTCGCGTGGCTCCCACCTCGTTGCTTTAAACGTCAGTTGCACCAGCGGCGATGCTGTGACGATTCTCGACCCTGATCATGACTGGCGCGACATCACCGCCGAAGCTCTGCCGATCGCCCTGCCCAATGTCCCCGATACGATCGTTCAACTTCCCCGCCAAGGCAAAACCATCATCGTCAAACAGGAAAATCAACCCGACATCAAAATCACCTTTCAAAACGAGCGATTCACGATCGCGCGATAAATCTCTCCACAACGCCCCCATTTCGCATTACGATCGAAGCTAATACGATCGCAGTAGATCTGAAAATCATGGCCATTAAAAAGAAATTCCGCAACCTTGACGAACTCCTCGCTGGAGCGACAAACCCTGTACTGGTGGACTTCTACGCTGAATGGTGTGGCCCCTGCAAAATGATGGCCAAAGTCCTTGAAGAAGTCAACGATGACCTCCGTGGTCGTATCCAAATTGTCAAAATCAACACCGAAAAATACCCCAGCCTCGCCAGCCGCCACGATATCAAAGCCCTGCCCACCATGATCGTCTTCAACCAAGGCCAACCAGTCCAGCGAATCGAAGGACTCATGGGGGCCGATGAACTGGTCGATCGGCTTCGCAGTATCATCCGTTAAATTAATTTTCTGCCCATTAATTAAATCCCCCCGAAGTCTCACAACTCCGGGGGGATTTTTCAGCAATCTAAATCGAAACCTACGACTCAGTAAAGTCAGCGTCGATCACATCATCGCCACCACCAGTCGCACCGCTACCCGCGTCTGCACCCGGTTCAGCACCAGCATCACCGCCCGCCTGCTGATAGATATTCGAGCTGATTTGGTACAGGGCCTGCTCCAGCTCTTCCTTCTTCGACTTCACTTGATCAAAGTTCTCCGACTGAATCGCATCACGCAATTCCTTCACCAAACCCTCGATCTTGCTCTTGTCGTCGCTCGAAACCTTATCGCCCAGATCGCTGATTTGCTTCTCGGCTTGGTAAGCCAAGGAATCCGCCTGGTTCTTCAGGTCGATCTTTTCGCGACGATCTTGGTCAGCCGAAGCATTCACTTCCGCATCACGCACCATCCGCTCAACTTCACTCTTATCCAAAGTCGAAGCGCCCGTGATGCTGATGCTCTGCTCTTTGCCCGTGCCTTTGTCCTTCGCGGTGACGCTCAAGATCCCGTTCGCATCGATATCAAAGGTGACTTCGATCTGCGGTACGCCGCGCTGTGCCGGGGGAATGCCATCCAAGCGGAAGGTTCCCAAGCTCTTGTTGTCATTGGACATCTCGCGCTCACCTTGGAGCACGTGGATTTCCACATTCGACTGGCCATCAACTGCCGTGGAGAAGACTTCCGACTTCTTCGTCGGGACGGTTGTGTTGCGCGTGATGATTTTGGTCATTACGCCGCCCAAGGTTTCGACCCCTAGGGACAGCGGCGTAACGTCGAGTAGCAGCAGCCCTTCGGTACCCTTTTCACCAGACAACACACCCGCTTGAATCGCCGCACCAACAGCGACCACTTCATCCGGGTTGACGCCTTGGTTCGGGTCTTTGCCCATCAGGCTCTTGACCAATTGCTGCACCGCCGGAATCCGGCTGGAACCGCCAACCATTACGACTTCCTGGATCTTACTCTTATCGAGCTTGGCATCCCGCAACGAATTTTCGACGGGCACACGGCACCGATCGATCAAGTCCGCGCACAGCTCTTCAAACTTTGCCCGGGTCAGGGTTAGCTCCAAGTGCTTCGGCCCATCTTGGGTCGCGGTGATAAACGGCAGGTTAATGTCCGCTTGGGTCACGCTGGATAGTTCAATTTTGGCTTTCTCAGCGGCTTCCGTCAGACGTTGCAAGGCTTGCTTATCCTTACGCAGGTCAATGCCTTCCGCTTTCTGAAATTCGCCCGCCATGAAGTCCACGATCTTCTTATCAAAATCGTCACCCCCCAGGTGGGAGTCGCCCGAAGTGGACAGCACTTCAAACACGCCATCGCCGATTTCCAAAATCGAAACGTCGAAGGTACCACCACCCAAGTCAAAGACGAGGATTGTTTCATTCGCTTTCTTATCGAGACCGTAAGCCAAGGAAGCGGCCGTCGGCTCATTGATAATCCGTAAGACTTCGAGACCCGCGATTTTTCCAGCATCTTTGGTGGCCTGACGCTGGGAGTCATTAAAGTAAGCCGGAACGGTAATCACCGCCTGGGTCACTTCTTCGCCGAGGTACTTGCTCGCGTCATCCTTCAGCTTCCGCAGCACCTGGGCCGAGATTTCCTCGGGGGCGAATTGCTTGCCCGCATTGCCCGAGTCCAACCGGACGTTACCGCCGTTGTTCAAAACCTTGTATGGAACTTCCGTCGTTTCATTCGTCACTTCATCAAAGCGACGACCGATGAAACGCTTCACTGAGTAGAACGTATTTTCCGGATTCATCACCGATTGGCGCTTTGCAATCTGGCCCACCAATCGATCGTTATTTTTCGTGTAGGCAACAACCGAGGGAGTCGTGCGCGCACCTTCAGCATTGGCGATGACTGTGGGCTTCCCACCTTCCATCACGGCAACGCACGAGTTTGTTGTACCTAAGTCAATTCCAACTACCTTTGCCATAGGGCTACCAAGACTCCATCAATTATCTGTTTGGTCAATTTTTGGTGGGTTTTCCAGAGCGGTATTATATCCCCTCACCGTATAGTGTGTTCAGCGACGGCCATTTGATGAAGGGAAGATTACCGAACCAGACCGGGGGCGGTTGGGCACTGGGCAGTGCTTCCGCCCCATGAATTCAGCTATTGCCATGCATCGATCGTGGGATCATCCAATGAATTTTCCGGCGTGGATCGGAGTGCCGATTCCGACTCGGGTTGCACGAGGGGCGGATCAACTGGAGACGAACCCACTGCGGCCGGAACTGCATCCACTGCACCGATCGCGACTTTCACCGCTTGGGGCTTGATCACTTGCTGCTTTGGCAACATCAAAGTCAAGATGCCTTGCTCAAAAGTCGCGGTGGCGGCGGTGTGATCAACCGCAACTGGCAGCGGAATAGTGCGCTGGAAACTGCCCGATCGCAATTCCGTGCGATAAATCTGCTGGTGCTCAGTTGTGGTCGTCGTCGAATAGTGCCCTTTGAGCAAAACCGCATCGGGGGTCACCGTAATATCTAAATTTTCTGGCTTCAAACCCGGCAGTTCAGCCTTGAGAATTACTTGGTCAGCGGTGTGGCCCAGTTCGATCGGCGGCACAGTCGGTGCAGTCACAGCGGCATCCGCCAGCATTGCCAGACTGCCCATGGGATTAGTCATTGGAATCGCCATCTGCGGGCGACGTGTCAGGTAATAGTTACGCATGGTGGGGTGAGTCCGATTGGGAGAGAAATGAAGTCACCGAAGCCGCCGTCTGCACCTTTTCCAGAACCACTTGTTAAAGGGTTGAAGCGGTGGCGTTCGATGTATTTAATTTAATTTGAAATACTAGAGAGAGCATTGAGGAGAACCGAATTGACAATAGTGAGTTTGCCGTCCCAGATGGCTTTAAAGATTTTCAGGTTTCGTAGAGGCCGAATTTTACAGTGCGGTTGACCGCACCGCGATCGCCCAGAATACAAAATTGCAAACGCTGCACATGAAATGACACAACCCACAAACTTCCGTAACACAAGCACTTGCGCCACTAACGATTCCTAGGCCGATCCCTAAGAGTTGTTGAAATCGCGCTTTGGTCAAATTAATTACATTTAGGATTAAATTAGATTGTGGTGATTTAATTTATTTCCCGCTGCGCCTCACTTCATTTGCCGGCGTTTACACCCCAGGAGCCTACTTCCATGACGATCGTTTCCCATCGGCAGGTTGAACCTCTGCATCGCTCGATCGAGGCTGGTCAATCCGGTCGCACGATCGGCATCCCCAAGGAAATTACCCCAGGAGAATGTCGCGTTGCCGCCACCCCCGAGACCGCAAAAACATTAATCAGCTACGGATTTACCGTCGCGGTCGAAACGGAAGCGGGAATCGCGGCGCAATTTCAAGACACCGATTATGCCGCTGTCGGTTGCACGATCGTCACCGATACCACAACGCTGTGGGCAGAATCGGATTTAGTCTTAAAAGTACAGCCACCCACCCTCGCAGAAACCCAACGACTCCGATCGGGTGGTGTACTAATTAGCTTTATCTGGCCGCAGCAGCATCCCGATATTCTCGCCGCCCTCGCCGCCAAACAGGCCACGGTGCTGGCAATGGAATCAGTACCGCGCATTAGCCGTGCCCAAAAGCTAGATGCCCTAAGTTCGATGGCAAATATTGCGGGCTATCGCGCCGTGATTGAAGCGAGCAACCACTTTGGGCGATTCTTCCCCGGTCAAATTACCGCCGCTGGGAAAATTCCGCCTGCAAAGGTTTTGGTGATTGGGGCGGGGGTGGCGGGACTGGCCGCGATCGCAGCGGCAAAAAGTTTGGGGGCGATCGTGCGCGCTTTCGATACGAGGCCCGCAGTCAAAGAACAAGTCGAAAGTTTAGGCGCGGAATTTTTGCAAGTTGACATTGCAGAAGACGGTGTGGGGCAAGGCGGCTATGCCAAAACCATGAGTCCCGAATTTATTGCAGCGGAAATGGCTTTATTTGCGGCCCAAGCCCAGGATGTGGATATTATTATCACCACGGCGCTGATTCCAGGAAAACCCGCCCCAAAACTCATTACACGACCCATGGTCGAAAGCATGAAACCCGGTTCTGTAATTGTCGATCTCGCCGCTGAACAGGGTGGGAATTGCGAATTAACTGATCCGGGGCGTTGTTATCGCACCAGTACCGTCACGATTATCGGCTTCACCGATTTACCCAGCCGCATGGCGGCCCAAGCCAGCCAACTCTATGGCAAAAATCTTTGTCATATGATTCAGGAATTGGGATTGGACGATGCCGACACGATCGACCCGGAAAGCCCTTTCGACCTCAATAATGAGGTTATCCACGGCACCATGCTCTTACTCGATGGCACACCGCCCCCGCCCCGAATGGTCGAACCCATAGCGATCGCGCCCCCCGCTCCCACGGCACCCGAAACCACCGTCGATCGAGAATTTTCATCCGCCCTAACCCCGCCCATCACTTCCCCAGCCCCACCCAACTGGCTCAAACCGGGATTAATTTTATTGTTGAGTCTCATCGGATTAGTCATCGGCAGCAATTTACCCGACAGTTTCCTCGCCCATTTCACCGTCTTTGTCCTCGCCTGCTTGATCGGCTGGCAGGTGATCTGGAATGTTAAACCCGCCTTACACACGCCCCTCATGAGCGTCACCAACGCGATCAGCGGCATCATTATCATCGGCGGTATCCTGCAAATCTCCGGCCCCTTGAATGCCGCCACCGGGTTGGGCAGCTTTGCGATCTTAATTGGCACGGTCAATATCGTCGGCGGCTTCCTCGTCACCCAGCGCATGCTCAACATGTTCCAGCAAAAATCGTGAGCCTGATGCAGTGAATACTCACGTCACTCAATATCAATAAACCTGAAGCATTATTACGCACCAGCCCGATCGGACAAATTTGCTTCGACACCGGTCCCCACAGTGCAAACTAACCCGCAAAACCCCATTACCGCAACACTTTCAGCATTCACCCACATCACCAGGAACGGATGCAATGACTAGCTTACTTAGCACGATCAACTTCAATCACCTCTCGACCCTCGCTTATATTCTCGCGAGTGCGCTCTTTATCTTGAGCCTCGGGGGCCTGTCCCGCCAGGAATCCGCCCAACGCGGCAACTTCCTCGGGATGCTCGGGATGAGTCTCGCCCTAATTGCAACGATTCTTCGCAACGATGTTACAGGTTATGCCGTTCTGATTGCCGCGATCGCTCCAGGCGCTATTCTGGGATGGTTTCTGGCGGGACGGGTGGCAATGACCGAAATGCCAGAACTGGTCGCCATTCTGCATAGTTTTGTCGGCTTGGCGGCGGTTTGCGTGGGAATTGCCAATCAGCTTCAGCGCAGTTCTCTTTCACCTTCAGAGGCAGTCATCCATGAACTTGAAATTTTTCTCGGGATATTCATTGGCGCGATTACGTTTACGGGTTCTGTGGTTGCTTTTGGTAAGCTGCGGGGTCTTATCAGTGCTCGCGCATTGGTGCTCCCAGGTCGTCACGGGATTAATCTCGCGGCGATCGCCCTCACCCTCGGGTTGGGGTACGAGTTTCTCGTAAATCCCACGGCGTTCTGGCCGATCGCCCTGATGCTGGTAATTGCCGGATTACTCGGTGCTCACTTGGTCGCCGCGATCGGGGGGGCCGATATGCCCGTCGTGATTTCGATGTTGAACAGCTATTCCGGCTGGGCAGCAGCGGCGGCGGGCTTTATGCTGAATAATGATTTGTTGATTATTACCGGGGCCCTAGTCGGCAGCAGCGGCGCAATTCTGAGCTACATCATGTGCCGGGCGATGAATCGATCGTTCTTTAACGTCATTCTTGGCGGCTTTGGCAACAGCACCGGCACCAGTACCACAGTGATCGAAGGTGAAGCACAGGCGATCGACCCGGCTGACACCGCTGCAATGCTTCAATCCGCCCGCAGCATCATCATCGTTCCCGGTTATGGCATGGCGGTGGCGCAAGCGCAACACCCGATCGCCAGCCTGACCCAAGCCCTGCGGGCCGAAGGCATCAACGTCCGCTTTGGGATTCACCCCGTCGCCGGGAGGCTTCCCGGCCACATGAATGTCTTACTCGCTGAGGCCAATGTCCCCTACGACATCGTGCTAGAAATGGACGAAATCAATGATGACTTCGCCCAAACGGATGTTGTGCTCGTCGTCGGGGCAAACGATACCGTTAATCCCAGCGCCATGGACGATCCTCACTGCGCGATCGCGGGAATGCCCGTACTCAAAGTTTGGAATGCAAACCAGGTGATCGTCCTCAAGCGGAGTCTTGCCAGCGGTTATGCTGGCGTGGAAAATCCGCTGTTCCTACGCGAGAATACGCGGATGCTGTTTGGGGATGCGAAGCAGAATGTGGAGACGATCGTGGCGCAACTGCGATCGGTGGTCGCGGTTTAGGCCGATCGCAAAGTTGAGGGCGATCGCGCTACTGGCCTGGTGGCACCGGATCAGCGGCGGGGGCGCTGTTCCCTGGCGGTGCCGGGGCTGGGTCAGCCGCTGGCGGTGCCGGGGCCGGATCGGGGGCCGCTGGGGGAATTACGGTTGACCCCATGGAAGGCTCTGGATCAACGGGTGCGGCGGGTTGTGGCAAAGCCGGAGCCACAGGCTTGGGGGCGGGTGGATTATAGGCGGGTTTCGGCGCGGGCTTGCTGGGCTTCGGCGCAACGCTGCCACTACCACCACTGTTCGATCGCGGCGGTGTGTAGCTGCTGGGACGACCGCTGTTGCCACCGGCTGCCGCTACGCCAGCACCCGGTTCACTGCTGCGCGCCGGAGCCGCAGCAGTCCCGCCGACATCGCTACCGCCCCCGTTATAGTTATTCGGGCCACTGCCGATACCGGAATTGGTCGATCGGATCGTTGCACCTGTTGCTGATTTCGCCGCATCACCGACTTTCTCACCGGGCTTCTTCGCATCTGGCTTCTTCGCATTCGGCGAAGCGCTGGGCGAAGGATTCGGGCTGGTCGAAATGCTGGGCATCGTGGACGGCGCTGACTCGATCGGGGCTGGCGATTCCGTCACATCCGGCTTCTTCCCACCACAGGCCGTAACCAACAACGCCAAACTGCCCACCAGCAAAATCCGCATCCCCATAAGTCCGTCTCCCTCGCCTCAATGTTGGTGATTACAGTTGAATACTGTAACAACTAAATTGAGCAATTGACCGGAGGATTTAGCAAGAACTGAGCAGCACCCCCGACTGACTGGCCCAATCTTGATAATCTTGAATCAGATTTTTCTTCAAGCGTTGCTTCATCCCACTCAATACGCCCGACATGATTGCGTTGCCGCTACTTTCCAGAATCGGCTTTGGCGTTAGGGCCAAAGGCATCGGCATCTCAACTTCAACACTGAGCTGCACATGGCCTTGAAGATAAGTCCGCCGACGTTGCTCAACGGGCCGGAGTTCACCGGTTAAATTCAATTGAAAATTCGGATTGTTGAACTGCTCAAGCCCAAGAATTTCGCTCTTGACCGACTGGATATGGAGGCAATCCGCGCCCTCGTTCCAGACCCGCATCGTGACGATCGGCTGAATGCTCAATGACAAAAAGCTAATCGGTTTCAGTTGCAGTTGAAATAAATCATCGCCGAGTTCAAACACCTCACCCGCACTACTGAGCGCACCCACCACCCGATCGGCACAGCGCAGATACCCCGTAATCGGTAGGGGCGCTTCTGGAATCAGAAGTTCGACGGATTGCTTTGCCTGAAAACAGGTATCCATGCGGTTGCAGTGAATGAGGAAAAATGAAGTGAGTCGATGCAAATGATGATAGGGAGGGCCAATCCAGGAGGCCACTTCTTCCATCTTACGGTCTGATCCGAAAAATTACTCAGAACAATCTGCCTAGCTTTATGAAACGATAGTTATGCGGGGTTCATCTTCCCGCAAATGACTGAGTTCTCTGCGCCAAACCTATGACAACGCCCTCCGCCGCTCCCCAAAATCCCCCACAGACGATCGCCCACCTCGGCCCCATCGGCACCTACGCTGAAGCCGCCGCCTTAATCTGTGCCCAATGGCTCGAATCGCGTCACCCACAGACCTATCAGCTGAAACCCTACGCCAGCATCCCCCTCACCATTCAAGCCGTCGCTGCCGGAGAAGTCCCCCTGGCGATCGTCCCGATCGAAAACTCCGTCGAAGGCGGCGTGACCATGACCCTCGACAGTCTCTGGCAACTCGATCAGCTCCAAATTCACCTGGCGCTAGTGTTGCCGATCCAACATGCCTTTCTCAGCCGCGCCGCCACGATCGCCCAAGTCCAGCGGATTTACTCCCATCCCCAGGCGTTATCACAGTGCCTCCAATGGCTCACCCAAAACCTACCCAATGTCGAAATTATCCCCACCAATT
This sequence comes from Cyanobacteriota bacterium, assembly GCA_046049545.1. Taxonomy (GTDB): domain Bacteria; phylum Cyanobacteriota; class Cyanobacteriia; order Leptolyngbyales; family Leptolyngbyaceae; genus Romeriopsis. The sequence continues at coordinate 9,479 of JBJORF010000044.1, forward strand.
CCACCAGCGAAGGCTTGAAATACCTCGACGATCCGAGCTGTGCCACGATCTCCTCCGAACGCGCCGCCCGATCGCAGGCAATCCCCATCCTCGCCCGCGCGATTAACGACTATCCCGATAACTGCACCCGCTTCATCCTATTGAGCCGCCAACCCGCTCAGGGCGGCAGCTACACCTCCCTCGCCTTCAGCCTGGGGGCAAACCGCCCCGGTGGACTCATGGATGTGCTGCGTTGCTTTGCCGATCGCGACATTAACCTCAGCCGGATCGAGTCGCGCCCCACCAAACGCTCAATGGGCGAATACCTATTTTTCCTGGACATGGTGGCCGATATTCGCGACTCCCTCGCCGAAGCGGCGATCGCCGACTTACAAACCCACACCGAGCAATTCAAGATTTTCGGCAGTTATGACCTGATGCCCGAAGAATTCGTGCAGTCCCGGATGAACACAATGCCCTAGTCCATTTCCGTATCGCCAAACGTATCCTTCAGCACGCTCTTCGCGGCTAGGTGGCTCCGGGTCGAACTCAGAATTTCCACTTCCCGCTGTAAACGATCTTCTGTGCTCTGCATTTCAAGCAACGCCTGCTGCTCTTCTGGAACACCATGCAAGTTGCTCGCAATCCAGTAAGACAGCTCAAGCGGCAACGTCGGCACATCATCCGGCATCTCGATTTCCTGATCCATCAGCTTCGAGGAGAGCCTGACAACATCGTTGAGCAAGGTATCCACTTCGCGGCCCAAGGGACGCAGATCGATCCGGGTTGGTTCATCTTCAATCCACTCGACCAAACCCACCCGATAGGGCTTCTCCCTGGTATATTCCAGCACCCGAAAGCGCTGCTGCCCCAGGGTCAAAACCTTCATGCGATCATCGGGCAATCGCTGGAATTGGATGATTTCCGCACAGCAACCGATCGTACTCGGTTGATTCTTTTCCTGATCCCACATCAGCACGCCAAACCGCCGATCGCTCTCCAAGATCGTGTTCATCATGATCCGATAGCGATATTCAAAAATGTGCAGGGGCAGGGGCCGTCCCGGAAATAACACAACCCCTGGCAAGGGGAAAAGCGGCAGTTCCCGGACAGCGATCGAAGAAAAGGCCATGGGGGAACCTCGTTAAGCGATGTAAACCTTAATCACTAATTTAGCCGATCGCGCGAAGGATTTGAAGCATACCCGCCAAACTTCACCGCTAAAATGGACATAGCTCAGTCTGGAGGCCACTATGACTCTCGCTACCCGTACCACATCCGCTGTCGAAACCTCACCGGCTGTCGAAACTTTTAAGTGGACGATCGATCACTATCATCAGGCGATCGCGACGGGGCTCTTTGACGATCAGGCGATCGAGTTACTGAATGGAGCAATCATCACTATGCCACCAGAAGGCGAAACCCACTCAGGACGAGGAATTGGAGTTTCGACTTATATTCGGTATCTTTTAGGCAACCGTGCGATTGTGACAGAAGGTCATCCCATCACAATTCCCAACAGCAGTTCCGAACCAGAGCCGGATCTAGCAGTCATTGAGTTTCGAGTCTGGGAATATGAAGCGCATCATCCTTACCCGGAAAATATCTATTGGGTGATCGAGTTATCCCAAACAACCCTGAAGAAAGACTTAGAAATCAAAGACAAGACTTACGCCGCCGCTGAAATTCAAGAATACTGGGTCGTGGACTTGAACGCCAATCGGCTGGTTGTCTTTCGCGAACCGATCGATGGGGAATATCAGTCACGTCAAAGCTACACCACAGGCACGATCGCCCCCTTAGCGTTTCCCGATGTGACGATCGCCGTTGGGGTACTATTGGGCACCGATCGCTGGACACCGCAGAATTAGGCTCATTCCGAATATTGGCTAAACACAGGAACACCCCCTAGCGCTACAACAGCAGCACCAGAGGGCGGTACGGGCAAGGCGCTTCCTCACCCCGACAATCGCTGCAATAATCCGTCAATCAACCTTACAGCTTGACTTCAATATCCACACCCGACGGTAGATCCAACTTCATCAATGCGTCGATCGTCTTCGAAGAAGGCTGATAAATATCGATCAAACGGCGGTGTGTCCGCGTTTCAAAATGCTCCCGCGAATCCTTATCCACGTGGGGAGAACGAAGTACGCAATAGATCCGGCGCTTCGTTGGCAAGGGAATCGGGCCCACCGCAGTTGCCTGAGTCCGATTAGCAGTTTCCACGATCTTCTCGCAAGAAGTATCCAGCAAACGACGGTCAAAGCCTTTCAAACGAATCCGAATTTTCTGTTGAGTCGGTGTTGCCATATCGAAAAAGCTATTTCAGCGAATAGCATTAAATTTTCAAGGTTCAGTTGGGTTCAAGTGATGCAATAACCATGTCTAAACCAATTAGACAAACATTAATGGCAGGACTTGAGGGGAAATAATTGTGGTGATGCCATTTAATGCGCCACCACAATTATCAAATTACCAGCGATCCAGGATCAAACCAGTAATCAATGTGAATTACTTCACAATCTTGGACACAACACCAGCGCCCACAGTCCGGCCGCCTTCACGGATTGCGAAACGCATCCCTTCTTCAATGGCGATCGGGTTGATCAATTCGCCCGTCATTTTGATGCGGTCACCCGGCATCACCATTTCGGCCTCAGACCCGTCATCCGCTGTGAACTGCTTGATCGTACCAGTCACGTCAGTCGTCCGGATGTAGAACTGCGGACGGTAGCCGGAGAAGAACGGCGTATGACGACCGCCCTCTTCCTTCTTAAGAATATACACTTCAGCTTCAAACTGCGTGTGCGGCGTGATCGAACCCGGCTTGGCCAAGACCATACCGCGCTCGATATCATCCTTCTGCACACCCCGGAGCAACAGACCAGCATTATCGCCAGCTTCACCTTGCTCCAACTGCTTCCGGAACATTTCAATCCCCGTCACAGTCGTCTTACGCGGATCGCGGATACCAACAATCTCGACTTCATCCTGAATCTTCACCATGCCGCGCTCAATCCGGCCAGTGGCGACCGTACCACGACCTGTGATCGAGAACACGTCCTCAACCGCCATCAAGAACGGCTTATCGACTTCGCGCACCGGCGTTTCAATGTACTCGTCAACGGTCTGCATCAACTGGTGAATGCCGTCAACCCACTCATTTTCGCCGCGTTGAGTCTTCGGATTCGCCTGCATTGCTTCCAATGCTTTCAAAGCCGAACCCGCAGTGATGGGGATATCATCACCGGGGAAGTCGTAGGAGCTGAGCAGTTCGCGCAGTTCCATCTCGACGAGTTCCAACAATTCTTCGTCGTCCACCATGTCCTTCTTGTTCAAGAACACCACCAGACGGGGAACGCCCACCTGACGCGCCAAGAGGATGTGCTCCCGAGTCTGGGGCATAGGGCCATCAGCAGCGGAACAAACCAAGATCCCACCGTCCATCTGCGCAGCACCCGTGATCATGTTCTTCACATAGTCAGCGTGGCCCGGGCAATCAACGTGCGCGTAGTGACGCGTCTCGGTCTCGTACTCCACGTGGGCGGTGTTAATGGTGATACCACGCGCCTTTTCTTCCGGAGCTGCGTCGATATCGGCATAACCCTTAGCCGCTGCTTGCCCCAATGCCGACAACGTCGTGGTGATCGCTGCGGTCAAAGTGGTTTTACCGTGGTCAACGTGACCGATCGTCCCGATGTTGACGTGGGGTTTAGTTCTTTCGAATTTAGAGCGTGCCATTGTTAATGTGTTCCTCGTTGCTGATTAAACGTTCCCGACCAAATAGCTTACCGCTTTTTTGGTGATTTGTTTGGCCGAACATGCAGGAGTATTCGGCCATTGTTCCAGGTGTGGCGAGTCAGCGCAATGCTGCGTTAACTTAACCGTTCCCCTTGTTCTTGGCAATAATGGTCTCTGCCACGTTCCGAGGCACTTCCTCGTAGTTTGCAAATTCCATTGTGAAGGTGCCACGACCTTGGGTCATCGATCGGATGTCGGTGGCATAACCGAACATTTCCGCCAACGGCACCTTAGTCGTCACTTTCGCGACGCCGCGCTCCACACCTTGGGATTCAATCTGACCACGACGGGAAATCAAGTTCCCCATCACCGTACCCAGATAATCTTCCGGCGCTTCGACTTCGACTTTCATCACGGGTTCCAGCAAGACCGGCGAAGCCTTTTGTACGGCTTCTTTGAGGGCCATCGAACCCGCAATCTTGAAGGCCATTTCGTTCGAGTCAACGTCGTGGTAAGAGCCATCGATCAATGTTGCTTTCACATCGATCAACGGATAACCCGCAATCACACCGGATTCACAGGCTTCTTTGATCCCGGCTTCCGCTGGGCCGACGTATTCCTTCGGAACCGCACCACCAACGACCTTCGAGACAAACTCAAAGCCGCAACCGACTTCGCCTGGCTCAACGGTAATCACCACGTGACCATACTGACCTTTACCGCCAGACTGACGGACGAACTTGCCTTCCGCTTTAACTGACTTACGAATGGTCTCACGGTAAGCCACCTGCGGCGCACCCACGTTGGCTTCCACCTTAAATTCCCGCATCATCCGATCGACGAGAATTTCGAGGTGCAATTCACCCATACCCGCGATCACCGTTTGATTCGTTTCCGGATCAATGTTGACGCGGAAAGTCGGGTCTTCCTCGGAAAGTGCCTTGAGCGCTTTGGAGAGCTTCTCCATGTCGCTCTTGGTCTTCGGCTCGACAGCGACCGAAATCACGGGTTCCGGGATAAACAGCGATTCGAGGACGATCTTGTCGCCTTCAGCGGTGATCGTGTCACCCGTAAGCGTATTCGACAGACCCGGAATTGCGCCCAAGTCGCCAGCCCGCAGCTCATCCACATCCAGCCGCTCATCGGCCTTCATGATGATCAAGCGGGATACCCGCTCTTTCGCGTCTTTGCTGGTGTTGTAGACGTAGCTGCCTTTCTTCAGCACGCCGGAATAAATCCGCACAAAGGTCAGACGACCCACGAATTTATCGGTCATCACTTTGAAAGCCAAAGCCGACAGCGGCGCTTCATCGGAACAAGGACGCACTTCGATGCTGCCATCAGGCATCGTCCCTTCGATTTGCTTGACTTCGATCGGTGCGGGCATGTAGTCCACCACCGCATCGAGTAACTGCTGCACACCTTTGTTCTTAAAGGCCGAACCGCAGAACATCGGCACCATGGAACCATCGAGCACGCCCTTCCGAACGGCCTTCTGGATTTCTTCCACCGACAGTTCTTCACCGCCGAAATACTTCTCCATCAAGGCTTCGTCGGTTTCGGCGACGGCTTCGATCAAGATCGTGCGGAATTCATCGGCTTTGTCCTTCAGAGCCGCCGGAATGTCCACCACTTCGATCACCTTACCCAGGTCATCCTTATGGACATAGGCCTTCATCCGCACCAAATCGATGATGCCTTGGAAGTTGTCTTCGGCACCGATCGGCAATTGCAGCGGCAATGCTGGTGCTTGCAGGCGATCCTTCACTTGGCCATACACCTTGTAGAAGTCGGCACCCGTGCGATCCATCTTGTTGACAAAGATGACCCGGGGAACTTCGTAGCGGTTGGCCTGCTTCCACACTGTCTCGGACTGAGGCTGCACCCCACCCACCGAGCAGAAGACAGCGATCACGCCATCCAACACCCGCATGGAACGCTCAACTTCGATCGTGAAGTCCACGTGACCCGGAGTATCAATGATGTTGATCTGGTGCTCCAGCGCACCATCCTGAGGCTTATTCGGCTCTTCAGGATCACGACGCGTCCACTGGGTACTGATGGCAGCCGCAGTAATCGTAATACCGCGCTCTTTCTCTTGTTCCATCCAGTCAGTGGTTGCGCCACCGTCGTGCACTTCACCAATTTTGTGCACCACACCGGAATAGAACAAGATCCGTTCCGTAGTAGTTGTTTTGCCCGCGTCAATGTGGGCAGCGATGCCAATATTTCGTACTCTTTCGAGCGGAACGGTACGAGCCACGGTTACCTCCTCGATGTAATGGGGACTCAGGTGAATGCTGCAATCCGGTGACCGAATCGCAGCACCGTTAAGATTCTATACGTTTTAATACCGATAGTGTGCAAATGCTTTGTTCGCTTCTGCCATCCGGTGGGTTTCTTCCCGTTTCCGAATTGCACCACCCGTTTGATTGGCTGCATCCATCAGCTCATTCGCCAACTTCATCGCCATCGACTTACCGGCCCGAGCGCGGGAAAACTGAATCAACCAGCGCAGCGCCAAGGCGATACCCCGATCGTTCTTGACTTCCATCGGCACCTGATAAGTCGCACCACCAACTCGGCGCGCCTTCACTTCGACCAACGGAGTCGCGTTCTTGATCGCCCGCTCGAATACTTCCATCGGTTCACTACCTGTGCGCTCTTTGATAATGTCAAAGGCACCGTAGACGATCCGATTCGAGAGGGACTTTTTGCCGCTCCGCATGATCCGACGCACCATCATGGTGACGAGGCGCGAATTATGAACCGGGTCAGGCGGAATTGGGCGTTTTTTAATCTCTGTACGACGAGACATGGATTTGGTTTCCTTACTAGATCTTTAGACAATCAATGGGATGCGGACATCCGCAAACACATAGAAAGACTAGGTATCTCCAAGCCAGGAAAGGTTTCAGATCCAGCATGATCTTTAGTGGAAACCATCTCACCGCTCCGATTCAACCTAGGGCTAAATCACTAAACTCACCCCGCAACGGGCTTGTCAATCAATTGATTTAACCAGGCACTCTGTCCAAGCAACTCGAATGGACAAAGGCTCAGTCCTGTGACTCAATACTTATTTTGCCGCTGCCGCTTTCGGACGCTTCGCACCGTACTTCGATCGGCCTTGCTTACGATCCTTCACCCCAGCGGTATCCAAGGTGCCACGGATAATGTGGTAACGCACCCCTGGCAAGTCTTTGACACGACCACCGCGAATCATCACGACGGAGTGCTCTTGCAAGTTGTGGCCAATACCGGGAATGTAAGCCGTGACCTCAAATCCGGAAGTTAAGCGCACCCGCGCGACTTTACGCAGCGCCGAGTTTGGCTTTTTCGGCGTGGTGGTATACACCCGCGTACAAACCCCACGACGCTGGGGGCAGCTTTTCAGGGCAGGCGATTTGGTTTTCTTGCCAGCGGTGCTCCGCTGGTCACGAATGAGTTGCTGGATGGTTGGCATTGTATTCTTTTGCCTTGCTTTTCCTGGCGGTTCCAAAGTTTTCAACAGCTTCCCAGTATAGCGGATAGGCAGCTGATTTTGAAGCACCTCTGAGGGAAAATCTTTTGGGGTGAATTCGCGTCGACCGATGTTTGGCTACAAGCCACAGTCCACCGTCCACTCATCCGTGTTGTCTGGTGACAGTGTAAAGGAAATGCCACAGCTACAGGTGCGTTTCGCCTGGGGATTGCTGAACTGGAAGCCGCCGCCCATTAAGTCCTCGGTGTAATCGATCGCTAAACCTTGAACCTGCTCCGCACTCACGGGGTCAACCAACACTTGCAGGTGATCGATGGTGAATTGGTGATCTCCGAGTTGCTGCTGGCGATCAAACCGGAGGTCATAGGCTAGCCCCGCACAACCGTCTTGGATCACCGCCAGTCGCAGGTAGGATGGGGCGGGCTCAAATCGGGATTGCTGGATTTTTAGCCGTTGAATTTCCGCGATCGCGCAATCGGAAAAGTGAATCATGGGAGCAGATTTTAAGTGGAGAAGGTTTTTAAGGGTGGAGATCTTAAGCAATATCGATTCAGCCTAGTGGCACCATCCTACCGCGTTTACCCCAGCACATATCGATCAAGCCAACACGCCATCAATCAGGCAAACACACAAACAACAAAATGCGGACGTTCAATTTAAGCAAACGTCCGCATTCCATGAAGGTGATAATTTAATTTTCAGAAATCCAGCCAGTCAGCTTAGCACTCAGGCATTAACGCGCGGCGTTAACATTAAGCATTAGCACGGGAATAGTCGTCCTGGAAACGCACAATATCATCTTCGCCCAGGTATTCGCCATTTTGCACTTCGATCAGAATCAGTGGAATCACGCCCGGATTTTCCAGACGGTGGGTAGTGCATTGGGGCACATAGGTCGACTGGTTACAGCTCAGGACGATCGATTCATCACCGCACTCGACCTTCGCCGTACCTGCCACCACGATCCAATGTTCGCTGCGGTGGTGGTGCATTTGTAGGCTGAGACGATGACCAGGCTTCACCTCGATTCGCTTGATTTTGTAGCCTTTACCCTCTTCAAGGATGGTGAAGGAACCCCAAGGGCGCAGCTCTGTCGCCGCGATCGGGTTACCGAGATGCGCGCCGAAGTTCGCGATCGCGGCAGTTGGATTGATGTCTTGGCTGATACTTTGAACTTGAACCACAGATGCCTCTTGGGTTTCTACAGAAGATAAGGTCATGGAGAAAGATAAAATTTCGTATAAAAGGTGATGACTTGAATGCTTCGCACTTACGCCATCCAAACTAACAAACCCCCCTAGCGATGGCCACGGCGAAATCCGCAATTCATTGAGACTTTAAACAGGCTTTATCCCAGGTTTGAGAACGATCGCAGGTTTGGGAATAGCGACGAACCCGAACTCGGCAATCACTATAGCAGCAGAGTGAACTGCGAGTTGCGAACCCAGATCACACCCGAGAATTAGGGGGCAGTTCGGGTCACCTCAAACAACCCGATCGCGTTGTGGACATTGGCAGAACTACGGGGTGCGCGATCGCGGATTTGGCCGCCCAGATACAGCGTTGTCGAACTGCCTCCATCTAAATTCAGGGCATTCACCGCACCAATTTGCTGGAGGATTTGGGCAAATTCGGGGAAGGTCGGGCCATTCCGATCCGTACTATTCTGCGCCGCGACGAGCAAAATCTTGCCCTCCCGCGTCTGGGCGATCGCGCTGCGAGCGGCTCGACCCTTCATGAACGCCGGGGTAAAATTCTCGATCGCGCCGTCCAGCACAGACTGTCCATTCAGCAACAGCAACGGCCCACCGCCGAGGACATTGGCATAGTTCTTGAGGTCAAATCGATTCAGGGTTGGCGTGACAGCTAAATCAATTTGAACTGCTGTCCCAACCGGGAAACGAGTTGCGCCCGTGCGATTCGATCGGAAAACCAATAGTTCCTCGCCAGGCGTGATCGCCACAACGAACCCAACTTTATCCGCCATCGTCTGGCTCACCACTTGACCATTCCGTACCGTTGCGATCACTTCCCCATCGCTCATGGTGCTGTAGGTCGCCCCCCAGTCGCGGTTGTAGTAGGCAATGCCCGCCTGGAGATAGGCGCTATTAAAGGCTTTCAGATCGAAGCGTTCGCCCGCCTTGCTCACGGTCGCTGGACTGACTAACCGATCGAAACGCCAATCGCCCAACCCATTCCAAGCCACCACGCCCCGACCCAGGATCGGCCCCGATCGCCAGATTTGCTGGGTTTTGATTGCGCCGAGGGGGAGTTGGTTATTGCGGTTGAAGTAACCGCCGTTGATCGCCGCGATCGCTTGAAGATTACGCGCGGTTTGATTCAACGTTGCCGTGCCGACGATCGGGGCCGTCACCAGTGGATTGGGATTAAGACTCGATTGGGTCGGCAAAATGGTTTGTAGCTGAAGATTTGCCTGGCGCGGATCGACTTCCAGCCAATGCACCGGAAAGCCATTGACCAGACGCTGTTGCCATTGCAAACCGGGTTGCCAAGTGATCGTCCGATCGGCCAAAGCGGGATTGCCGATGTCAATTACCAAGCGCGTCGGATTCGGCTGGCTCACGATCTGCGGACGAATCGCGATCGGTAAACCCAAGCGCAGAATTGTCCGTTGCCCCGAGGTTTCCAACCGGAAAGCCTGAAGTCGTTTGAACGGATTTGGGAGTGGTGTGGGTGAGGGATTGGGCGTTGGACTGGGATTGGGCGGCAGAACCTGATCCAGCGGATCTTCCCCTGTTTTTGGGGCTGGGAGGCTTGGACTGGGCGCGATCGGGGGAGCCGAATCCTGGTTAAGTTGCGAAGTCGTGTTAGCCCCCAAACCCCCAATATTGGGGGCTTTGACGACCGTTCCCCCAGTATTGGGGGCTAGGGGGCGACTTGGGATGGTGATCAGACTGGGATTAGGCGCAGGAGTCATACCCGGAACCAGCGGCGGCAATGGTTTGGGATATTGCCAAGTTTGATTAATCGCCTGCGCGATCGGCAGTTCCGTCGTCGCATTCAAAGTCAAACTAAACTCATCCTTAGTCGCATCCGTCTGATAAGCGACTGGGCCATCAAGCTCGATCGTTACCCGATCGCCCCAAGGTTCCGCACTGACCGCAATCCGCTGTACCTGGGCACTGACCGTATTCAATTGCAACCCATCCAGCCCAGAACGCAAATCCCAATTCGCCAAGCCCACAAAATCCGTCACGTCAAACTGGCGCTCCCCGCCAACCATCTGCACAGCCAACCGCGCCATCGGTCGATCGCCCCCAAACCACCCCACAGGCTGCTGTGCCGGATTGTCACTACTAAATAGCTGCACACCCAATCGCTGAGTCAGCGCCGCTTCACTCAAAAACCACCGGGTTGCCCCTGCCGCCGATCGCCACTGACTCCAAGCCACGCGTTCGACCTGACCATTGAATCGCAGTTGATTCCCCTGACGCTGCAATGTGATCGATGGCCCATTCACCAATGAGTGGACTGACTTTGACTCGGCTACGACTGGCAAATCCAATGGCAAAAGCAAAGACGCAAAACCGATCGCAACGGTGGCAAAGCGCACAAAAAAAATAGCTTTCATAGGGTCAAATCAGGTAGATGAGCAAACGCCGTCCGATCGAGTAAATCTCAAATAAAAGCCAGTCTCAGGTCAGAACAAATCAGGGCCATTCTAGGCGATGTTTTCGCTGACGCAAGCGGCGATTCAAACGTTCCAGTCGAGCAATTTGAGGGATTCGCTTGTAATCCGCCCAAGAATATGGACAAAATTTGAACAGCGGCTCGATCGACCTGTAAACCCAGTCCTGTTTGGGAAAATGCCAGAAAATAGGCTACCAAAAAGCACTAAAAGTCTTTGGGCCGGAAATATTCAGGGATTGTCAGCCCTGCCAAATTTCTATAAGATTTTTGATCCGACCGACTTTTTTGACCAGTTTAGCGTCACGCATTGGGCGCAATACCCAGTATTGTCGAGCGCGACTGTCCTTGGCCCGATCGACCCTGCAACCCTCACCTCGTTTTGAACCTCGCTATGAACATGAGCCAAGCCATGACCCAACAAATCGTTTCCCAAGGCTATCCTTTGAGTGATGTGAACAATGGCTATGCGGGTCAACGCTGGTTAGTTGAAGAGCGAGATGCCTGCGGTGTCGGGTTTGTCGTCGATCAGCAGGGCCGATCATCCCATGACTTAGTGCAAAAGTCCCTCGTTGCCCTCGGCTGTATGGAACATCGCGGCGGCTGTACCGCTGACTATGACTCCGGCGATGGTGCGGGGGTGATGACCGCGATTCCTTGGGAAATCATTGAATCCTGGGCCAAGGGCATGGGCCGCACGATCATTGCTGATGCCACCGCCGTCGGGATGCTGTTCTTACCTCAGGGTGATGCCGCCGCCGCCCAATCACGTAAAGTGACCGAAACCACCTTGCAAGCGGCAGGCATGACGGTCTTGGGGTGGCGAGTGGTGCCGATTAAGCCGGAGATTCTGGGGGTGCAGGCGCGGGAATATCTGCCCCAGATCGAGCAGGTGGTCGTCACTGCCACTGTTTCCGGCGACGAATTGGAAAAGCAGTTGTTCATTGCCCGCAAACAGATCGAAACGGCGGTCAATTCGGCGGACTTTTACTTCTGCTCGTTCTCCAGCCGGACGATCGTCTACAAGGGCATGGTGCGATCGGAAGTCCTGGGTGACTTCTACCTCGATTTCAAAAATCCCGCCTACAAGAGCGTGTTCTCGGTGTATCACCGCCGCTTCAGCACCAACACGATGCCCAAGTGGCCCTTGGCCCAGCCGATGCGCTACCTCGGCCACAACGGCGAAATCAATACGCTGCTGGGCAACATGAACTGGACGGTGGCGCGGCAGGCGGATTTAGCCAGCGCGCAGTTGGGCAGCGCGATCGAAACGATTAAACCGATCGTCAATGCCAGCAACAGCGACTCCGCCAACTTGGATAACGTGATGGAGCTGCTGATCCAAGCGGGTCGCAGCCCGATGGAAGCGCTGATGATTTTGGTGCCCGAGGCGTATAAAAATCAGCCCGACCTGTTGCAATATCCCGGCATCGTTGACTTTTACGAATATTACGGCGGCATCCAGGAATCCTGGGACGGCCCGGCGCTGCTCGTTTTCTCCGATGGCCGGAAGGTGGGCGCGACCCTCGATCGGAACGGTTTGCGGCCGGCCCGCTATGCTGTCACCCGTGATGGCTATATCGTCGTGGCCTCGGAAGCGGGTGTGGTGCCGCTGCCGGAATCGGAAATCGTCGAGAAAGGTCGCCTTGGCCCCGGGCAAATGATTGCCTTTGACTTGGTGACGCACAAGCTGCAAAAGAACTGGGAACTGAAGCAGGAAATCGCCGCCCAGCACCCTTACGGTGAATGGCTACGTCAGCATCGTCAAACCCTGAAGGAAGCGGCCTATGAAGAGCAGTCCCTCTACGCAGGCGACGCGCTGCTCCAGCACCAAAACGCCTTTGGCTACACCGCTGAAGACGTAGAAATGATCATCAATGAGATGGCGGCCCAAGGCAAAGAGCCGACCTTCTGCATGGGGGATGATGCGCCGTTGGCCGTCCTGTCCCAGCGCCCCCACCTGCTGTACGACTACTTCAAGCAGCGCTTTGCCCAGGTGACGAATCCGCCGATCGATCCCCTGCGCGAAAAGCTCGTTATGAGCCTGAATATGTCCCTGGGCGCACGCGGCAACCTGCTCGAAGCCAAGCCCGAACTGGCCCGCACCCTCGTGATCGAGTCCCCAGTGCTGACGGAAGCCGAGTTGGAGTCGGTGAAGGCGGGCAGCATTCCTGTAGCGGGACTCTCGACGCTGTATTCGATCGCGGATGGCCCCGCTGGATTGGCCGTGGCGGTGCGGTCGCTGTGCGATCAGGCAGTCGCAGCGGTGAAAGCCGGGCAGGAGATCTTGATCCTGAGCGATCGGCTCGATGCGAATGGCAATGCCACGGCGCTGTCTCCGGAGATGAGCTACATTCCGCCCTTGGTCGCGGTTGGTGCGGTTCACCATCACCTGATTCGCGAAGGCTTGCGGATGCATGCAGCGATCGTGGCGGATACGGCCCAAGCCTGGAGCACCCACCATTTTGCTTGCCTGATTGGTTATGGTGCCAGCGCTGTTTGCCCTTACTTGGCCCTCGATACTGTGCGCCAATGGTGGTCGCAGCCGCGTAGCCAAAAGCTGATGGAAACGGGCAAGATTCCGCAGATCAGCCTTGTTGGTGCCCAGGAAAACTTCCGCAAGTCGATCGATGCGGGTCTGCTGAAGATCCTTTCCAAGATGGGTATTTCCCTGCTGGCGAGCTACCATGGGGCCCAGATCTTCGAGGCGATCGGGATTGGCGGCGACCTGCTGCAACTGGCGTTTAACGGCACGGCTTCCCGGATGGGCGGCTTGACCCTGGCAGAATTGGCCCAAGAGACGCTGTCGTTCCATGTGCGCGCCTTCCCGGAACTGACCAGCAAGAAGCTGGAAAACATGGGCTTCGTCCAGTTCCGACCGGGCGGCGAATACCACATGAACAGCCCGGAAATGGCCAAGTACCTGCACAAGGCGGTTTCCGAAAACAGCTACGACCATTACAACGCTTACCAGAAGTACCAAGCCGATCGGCCCCCCACGGCCCTGCGCGACTTGCTGGAATTCAAATCCGATCGGGCGGCGATTGACCTCAGTGAAGTCGAATCGGCCACGACGATCGTCCAGCGGTTCGTCACGGGCGGGATGTCCCTCGGGGCACTGTCGCGGGAATCCCATGAAGTCCTAGCGATCGCGATGAACCGTCTCGGCGGCAAATCCAACTCCGGCGAAGGCGGTGAGGACGTCATCCGGTTCAATGTGATGAATAACGTCGTCAATGGCGTGTCGCCCGACCTGCCGCACCTGCAAGGACTCCGCAACGGCGATACGGCAAACTCGGCGATTAAGCAAATCGCTTCCGGTCGCTTTGGCGTTACCCCCGAATACCTGATGAGCGGCAACCAGCTCGAAATCAAGATGGCCCAGGGGGCAAAGCCCGGTGAAGGCGGTCAGCTTCCCGGCCCGAAGGTCAGTCCCTACATCGCCATGCTGCGTCGATCGAAACCCGGTGTGACCCTGATTTCGCCGCCGCCGCACCATGACATCTACTCGATCGAAGATTTGGCGCAGTTGATCTATGACTTGCACCAGATCAACCCGGTGGCGAAGGTGTCGGTCAAGCTGGTGGCGGAAGTCGGGATCGGCACGATCGCGGCTGGGGTCGCCAAGGCCAACGCGGACATTATCCAGATCTCCGGCCATGACGGCGGTACAGGCGCATCGCCGCTGTCTTCGATCAAGCATGCGGGCAGTCCTTGGGAGCTGGGCCTCAGCGAAGTCCACAAATCCTTGATGGACAACCAACTGCGCAATCGGGTGCTGCTGCGTGTCGATGGCGGCATCAAAACGGGTTGGGATGTGATGATGGCCGCGATGATGGGGGCGGAGGAATATGGCTTCGGCTCGATCGCGATGATCGCCGAGGGCTGCATTATGGCCCGGATTTGTCACACCAATAGCTGCCCTGTCGGTGTGGCCAGCCAACGCGAAGAATTGCGTAAGCGGTTCACCGGGATTCCGGAGCATGTGGTGAATTTCTTCCTGTTCGTGGCGGAGGAAGTGCGATCGATCCTGGCACAGTTGGGCTACAAGAGCCTGAACGACGTGATTGGCCGCGCCGACTTGCTCACGGCTCGGGCCAGCGCCAAACTCACCAAAACCCAGAGCTTGAACCTGGATTGTTTGACCAAACTGCCCGACACCAAGACCGATCGCACTTGGCTGAACCACAGTGCCGATGCCCACGGGAACGGTTTTGTTTTGGATGACGAAATTCTCGCCGACGATGCGATCCAAACCGCGATCGCCCAACAGCAAAGCATCACCAAAACCTTCAAAGTCGTCAACACCGATCGTTCCGTTGGGGCAAGGGTCAGCGGCGCGATCGCCAAGCAGTATGGCAACAGCGGTTTTGGCGGCAAGATTGGGTTGGACTTTGTGGGGGCGATCGGTCAGAGCTTCGGGGCGTTTAATTTGCCCTGTATGACCTTGACGCTCACCGGGGAAGCCAACGATTACGTCGGCAAAGGTATCCACGGCGGCGAAATCATTATCAAGCCCCATAGCGATGCGGCCTTCGACCCGGCCCACAGCTCGATCCTGGGCAACACCTGCTTGTATGGTGCAACGGGGGGCTTCCTCTATGCCAATGGCCGTGCGGGTGAACGTTTCGCCGTCCGTAACTCCGCTGCGCAAGCGGTGGTTGAAGGCGCGGGCGATCACTGCTGCGAATACATGACGGGCGGGGTCGTGGTTGTCCTCGGCAGCGTCGGTCGTAACGTCGGTGCGGGGATGACAGGCGGTTTGGGCTACTTCCTGGATGAAGACGGTAGCTTCCAAGCCAAGGTCAACCCCGAAATCGTCACCGTCCAGCGCGTCATCGCTCCCGCTGGGGAAGCGCAGCTCAAAGCCCTGATCACCGATCATGCCGAGAAGACGGGTAGCCCTAAAGCGAAAGCGATTCTCGCCGATTGGGGCAATTACCTGCCGAAGTTCTGGCAAGTCGTTCCCCCATCGGAAAAAGATACTGCACCTGCGAATGCGAATGCATCGGCGGCGGCAACAATTCGCAACTAAAACGCCGTGGGTTTCGGCTGACGCTCAACCCACTGATTGATCGGGAGGGCTGTGTAAATGATCGATCGGGAGGACTGAGCGCTGCCGAAGCCCGATTGTATTACTTTCGCTGAGGGCCAATAGAAACTCATGCATTTGCCGTGGGTTTCGGCTGACGCTCAACCCACTGATTGATCGGGAGGGCCGTGTAAATGATCGATCGGGAGGGCTGAGCGAAGCCGAAGCCCGACTGTTCCCACTTCACCGAGGGCTGAGCGAAGCCGCAGCCCGACTGTACTATTTGCACTGAGGGGGCTGAGCGAAGCCGCAGCCCAACTGCGCGATCGCCAATTGCACCGGAGCATAACTCCTTCGATGCCAAGGCGTTACGCCCAACTCCAGCAACGCCTCCCGATGCTGCTTTGTCCCATAACCCGCATTCTTCTCCCAGCCGTAACCGGGATAGCGCTGCGCCAATCGCTGCATCAAGCGATCGCGACGCACTTTTGCGACTACCGAAGCGCAGGCGATCGCGTAGGATTGAGCATCACCTTTGATAATCGTGGTACATTCCACGGCAATTTTTCCTGGCTGAATTGCTCGCCCGTCAATTAAGGCATGATCAACGGGCATAACTCGGCTCAGCGCCCGATTCATCGCCAAATAGGAAGCCTGCAAAACATTGATCCGATCGATCTCGGCAATCGTTGCCAACCCAAAGCCCACCCGCAAAGCCTGTTGCTGAATTGCACCAAACAGCCGATCGCGCTGCTTGGCTGACATTTGTTTCGAGTCACGCACACCCACGATGGGCACACAGCCAGGCGACAACACCACTGCCGCTGCCACGATCGGCCCGGCCAAGCAGCCAAGTCCGACCTCATCCACTCCAGCAATCACAACTTTGCCCGATTGCCAAAGGGCCGATTCGTAGCTAAGGCCGGGTTGATCGATCATCGGCTGGTCTGAGCGCTATGAAGAAGCGGACGATCGGCGGCGACGGCGGCGAATAATCGGTGTATCGCTACTGTCTTCCTCAGGTTCCGCCAGCTCTGGATCAAACGACTGGACCGAAGGAATTTCCAAAGGCGTGTAATCCTCCGTAGTCGGGATTTCCAACTGCGGTCGCACAGCATCCGTCGGACTGAACAACGGCGGTAGCGGCATATACTCTGACACTGCTGCCGTTGTCATCACTGATCGTGGTTGATCGAGGATCCGCTTTTTCTTCGGAATCGGCTTGGTATCAAAGTCCGATCGCGCTTGGGTCGCACGACTTCGTTGCCGCACCAAACGGCGAGGATTTGTGTCTGGCTCCTCCATCTCTGCCTCATACATCGACAAACTATCTAGCACCACTGGCTCGACCTGCGGCGGTTGCGGATCATGCTCATCCTCGTCAAATTCATCCTCATTCACGAGCAGCGTCGGACGACGACGGACTTCATTACTCGCCAAAGCCAGGGTCGCAGGTGGCTCGGGCGCAGGCTCACCCGGTAAGGTCACCGCGATATAGGCATTGCGCGGATTTTTCACCACCTGCTCCGTCATCACCAGCGGTGAAATCCCCATCCAGGCATAAACTTCCTGCTCATCTTCATTCATCTCAACATGCACAAACTCCGGTGGCTCCACCGGGAAGCGCTCCCGCCGACCGCGACCACGGGCATTACGATCGCTCCCACGTTCAATGCGCTCTCCACGATCGCCCCCACGCTCAATGCGCTCTCCGCGACCACCGCGCTCGTCTCGCTCCGGTCGATCGTCCCGCCCATCCAGTTCGGGAGCTTCTTCTGGATCAACGGCAAGCGGACGATTCACGTAGCGCGCCTCCTCCTCCCAAGGGCTCATCCGCGCATTCACCGGTTCCTTCGGTAGGGCCAGTTCGCCCCGACGACGACGGCCACCACCCCGGCCCCGACGGCCACTGCGCTCTTGATAGCTCGGATGATGCATCAACTCCAGGTTGCTATCACCATAGTCTTCGCCATATTCTGCCCCCCCGCGTGATTCATTGCGCTCACGATCGTTATAGCGTGGTTCGGGGCGACGCGACTCACGGGGGCTACTATCCGGCACCCGATCGTAACCCGGTTGAATTTGTTGATACCCCTCTTCACCCGGCAACTGCGCGACTAGACCCACCCCCGAACAGCTATGACAAGCCTGACCAAACAATTCGTAAATGTTCTTACCTTGGCGCTTGCGAGTCAGCTCAACAAGACCTAATTCCGTCAACTGCGCAATCTGGGGTTTTGCTTTATCCGTTTGCATCGCACGATTGAAATGTTCCAGCACCTGCTGCTGATCCCGGCGCGAATCCATATCGATGAAGTCGACAACGATGACCCCGGCGATGTTGCGCAATCGCAACTGCCTTGCCAATTCTGTCGCCGCCTCACAGTTTGTCCACAGCACCGTCTCTCGCGATGTCTGCGATCGGGTAAAGGACCCGGAGTTCACGTCGATCACCGTCAGCGCTTCAGTTTTCTCAATGATGATGTAGCCCCCTGAAGGCAAATCAACCCTCGGCTTCAGCGCTTCACGGATCGCCGCATTGACCCGGAAATATTCGAGAATTCCAGTGCGATCGCGGTGATGATCCACCAATACGCCCTGAGGCAAACGCCCACCCGCCCAGTTGGTCAGGTGTTGCTTTACCCCCTTCACACCGTTGGCCGAATCAACGACAATCCGGTTCACATCATCGCTGTAGACGTCGCGCAGGACTTTCTGAATGAAGTCATCATCGCGGGTCAACAAAGCGGGGGCTCGGTTATTCAGCGCTTCCTCCGTCGTCGCTTCCCAGGAGCGTTGCAGCGCTTCGAGGTCTTCGATAATCGCTTCTTCGGGAATATTTTCGGCTTCCGTCCGCACCACCATCCCCATGCCCGCTGGCTTGATCAGGATTGCCAAGGCCCGCAGACGATTGCGCTCATTTTCGTTGCGAATCCGACGCGATAGGTTCACCCCGCGACCGTAGGGCATTAGCACCAGATAACGTCCGGGTAGGGAAATATTGCCAGTCAGTCGAGGCCCTTTTGTGCCCGTCGGCTCTTTCATCACCTGCACCAGCACTTTTTGCTGCGGCGCGAGCAATTCCGTGATCGAACCCGCTGTTTTACGCAGCTTCAGGGGCCCTAAGTCGGTGACATGGATGAAACCGTTGCGATCGCTGTCGCCAATATTAACAAACGCGGCATCGATACTGGGCAGGACATTTTCTACCGTCCCGAGGTAAATGTCGCCGACCTGATGGGTTCCTGTTGCGACAATCAGCTCCTGGATCTGGTCGTCATCCACAACCGCCGCAATCCGATGCTCCTCAGCGATGATGATCTGCTTAGACATTCAAATTCCTCAAAGTCCTAACGGAGGCTGCGACACTGAAACTATTGCTCAGCCCCAATGAAATAATGTGAAACCAACTACAGCTAGCGCCGATGTCGTCCGATCGCTTGAAATTGCAACCAATCTTTGTGGGCAAATACCCAATGGTTATCAATAAACCCAATATGGCAAAACCTTGGCGGCATGACCAAGCACTCGCGAAGGGTTGAATCCATATTTCAAAGTGAATTAAAGCTCTGGGACTAGCATCGTCTCTTCATCGAGCGACCGTATACGCTTTTCACCAACCTAAAAATTAGTAAGAAGCAATCGCAATCAACGCTGTCGGAGTCGATTATAGCCTAATTGGATCGTCCTGTGGCAGGATCTTCGGTTTTGTTGGAATTGTTTAAGATCCAGCTTCAACGGGGGCAAGGAGCACTTGCAGACGATGGACAGCGCCCAAGCTGATCAGCGGGTCCCCCTCGGGAGCCACCCCCGCCATCTGCTCAAACATCGCCGTGACATGACTCGGTCGCAGCATCGTGCCGTCATTGCGGCAGCTACCCAGGTAGCGCACCGTTGCCCGATCGGGAGTTGAGTCAACAATCGTGAGTTGATCAAGCCGATCACGCAGGTTCACCGGATAGGTTTTGCCGGACTTATTGGTGTGCTGGGTAATGATTTCCGCTTGCGCTAGGATTTTTGCCGCCAATTCAGCCCAATCGCAGGCTTCACGGGCATTTAAACCAATTTCATATTCCGCCCGATCGAGCAGCACCGTTCCTGCTGGGGTTTTGATCGGCACTTCTTCGACCCGGACGATCGGCATCTCTGGGGGCAGTTGGGCGGCAAGCGCCGATCGGAAGACTTCCAGATCCATCGGCTCAACCAATTCAAATTCCACCAATTCCCCCGAACTGGTATGCCCCAGTGACAGTGCATTCGCAGGCATAATCCGAGGACTGGGATGAAATCCGCCCGTGAAGGAAATTGGAATCGCCGCCCGCCGCACGGCCCGATCGTAGAGCCGCAGCAAATCTAAATGACTGACTAGCGCCATATCGCCCTGCTTCCCATGCCAAACCCGAATGCGTTGGGCGCGATCGCTGCGGGGCTTGTGATGTCCCGCAAATGCCGGAATCGGCGCGGGTGGCACGACCACGTTATGGCCAAAGTCCACACTACAGACCCCGCAATGGGAGCAGCCTTCAAAGGAACAATCCGGCACCACGGCGGCTTCTAGGGCTTTTTTCAAGTCGTCATGCAGCCAGGTTTTATCAATGCCCGTATCCAAGTGGTCCCAGGGCAGCGACTTAGTCACATCCGGCAGACGATACTGCCCGATCGCTTCATCCAGCTCAAAGATATTCCATTCCCCATCTTCGACTTGGCGATATTTCCAGGTCAGACCCGCTTCATCGATCGCCTGTGTCCAAGCCCCAAACGCCTTCTCCGTGCTTTCCCACCAGGCATCCATCCCGGCTCCCAGTTCCCAAGCCCGCTGAATCACCGGGCCGAGTCGGCGATCGCCCCGCCCGACAAAATCCTCCATCGCGGAAATGCGATAATCAGTGAAATTCGCCTTCACGCCCTTTAAGTCCCGGAACGCCTGGAACAGCAATTCTCGCTTGCGCTGAAACTCCGCGATCGACACCGAATGCCATTGGAACGGCGTATGGGGCTTGGGGGTGAAGTTGGAAATTGTCACATTGAAGCTGAGGCGCTTCCGGCCTTTGCTACTACATTCCTGCCGCAGCCAAGCGAGAGTTTCGACAATTCCCAGGACATCCTCATCGGTTTCCCCCGGCAGACCAATCATGAAGTAGAGCTTCATCTTGTCCCAACCCTGTTCCCAGGCAGTTTTCACCCCGCGCAGCAACTCGGCATTGGTCAGACCTTTATTGATAATGTCACGCATCCGCTGGGTGCCTGCCTCCGGCGCGAAGGTCAAGCTCATCTGGCGCGTACCGCCAATGATATTAGCGATATTTTCGTCAAATCGATCGACCCGCTGACTCGGCAGCGACAGCGAAATATTTTCATCCTTCAGTCGATTTTTGACTTCGACCCCCAGCGCAGGCAGCGACAGGTAATCGGAACAAGACAGTGACAGCAGCGAAAATTCGTTGTAGCCCGTCTCCCGGATGCCCCGTTCGATCGCGTTGATTACCTTTTCCGGCTCCACATCCCGCGCTGGACGGGTCAGCATTCCCGGCTGACAGAAGCGACAGCCCCGCGTACAACCCCGGCGGATCTCGACGGTGAGCCGATCGTGGACAGTTTCGACGTAGGGCACCAGACCGATTGAATAGTGCGGCATCGGCGCGGCCACCCGACGCAGAATCTTCGCAGGCACCGAAGGTCGATTGGGCTGCACCGACCCATCCGGCTGCATGTCATAGAACTGAGGGACATAGACTCCGGGCACCTGAGCCAAGTCCAGCAGCAACGCTTCCCGACTCAAACCCGAGACTTTGCCTTCTTCAAGTACGAGTCCAATCTCAGGCAACACTTCCTCGCCGTCACCTAACACGATGAAATCGAAGAAATCCGCGTAGGGCTCGGGGTTCGAGGTCGCCGTTTGTCCCCCCGCAAAAATCAACGGCCAGGGGTTGGGTTCCGTCGGGCCGCTGCTGCGCGCCTGCCAAGTCAGGGGAATCCCCGCCAAGGTCAGCATTTCCAGAATATTCGTTGCGCCCAGTTCATAGCTCAAACTAAAGCCGAGAATGTCAAACTCGACCAACGATCGCCGCGATTCCACCGCAAACAAAGGAGTCTGCGTCGCCTTCAACTTCTCGGTCAAATCCGGGGCGGGAAGATAGGCCCGATCGCACAGCTGGCGCGGCTGCTGATTAATAATGCTGTAGAGAATAATGTGGCCGAGGTTGGATGAACCAACTTCATAAACTTCTGGATAAGTCAACGACCAGCGCACCACCGCGCTATCCCAATCTTTACGGACAGCCCCCAGTTCGTTGCCCAGGTAGCGCGCCGGACGCATCACATCGGCGGTTAGCAGAGATTCAACAGCAACAGCCACAACGATTGACCCTCAGCAAAGTTCTATTCCACAGCAACCTCAGCGCAACCAAACGCTCAGCGGAATCTTGTCCAGAACTCAGTATAAACGAAATAGAAAACGCGACGATCGTCCATCGCCGCGCTGAAGCATCATGGTGATTTGATTTGGATTCAATGTGGCTAAGCGCCCAACGCCGCCGTCACCCGAACAGCGCCAACTAAGCCAATTCACACCAACTAAGCCAATTCACACCAACTAAGCCAATTCAAAGGCCGCTGGGCTAGACAATATATCAAAGACACGATCAAGTTGCGTCATTTCCAAAATAATTTGTACGCTCGCGGGCATCGAGCAAAGGCTCAACCGTGTAGCACTTGCTTGGGCCAAGTTATGGGCCGAAACAAGGGCCATCAGACCTGCGCTATCCATCGATTCCACTTGGCTCATGTCAACCAAAACCGCCGTCGCATCGGACTTCACAGCTTGATGAATCTGGGCTTCCAGTTCACTGGCATTGGACGCGTTGATATGACCTTGGGCCCGAATCAGCGAACCTTGAGCGCGGGACATCAAACTCTGCATAGCGAAAACCTCGAATCTTGAATGCAATTAACAACAGACTGAACACTGATGCTACGACCATAACCGCAACCCCAAAGGGCCTGCCACTTCATAGGGGAAGGTTCTCAAAATCTTTATTAGGGAGGATGGATTTATTGAGTTTTCAGTAAGAAGAGGTAGAGCAAGGTAATTTTCGTCACGTATGACACAGATTTTCACGAAGAATCGACTCAGATGCTGGTCAAATCTTTGCATTTGCGGACAATTTCACTAACCTGTGCTACTCCGATCGCGCCGTCGGACCATTACCGTTTGCCAATAATTACGGAGTGAACTGGGCGATCGTCGGTAAAACCACAGGCGCAACTCGCACCGCTGCGGCAGTGCTTCACCAGGGTCGGCTTGGTCGGGGTCACCTCCGAACGCTACACTGGTTTTCCGACAGACTTAAAACATCTTTCCGACTGAAAACCTTTCCGAACCCATCATGGCCAGAATTAACGACAACTACTTGAAGCTCAAAGCGGGCTACTTGTTTCCCGAAATTGCGCGGCGGGTGAATGCCTTCGCCGAAGCCAACCCCGACGCAAAAATCATCCGTTTAGGCATCGGCGATGTGACCGAACCGTTGCCCCAAGCCTGCCGGGAGGCCATGGTCAAGGCCGTCGATGACATGGCCGATCGTGCCAGCTTCAAAGGCTATGGCCCCGAGCAGGGCTATGAATGGCTGCGCGCCGCGATCGCCAAAAATGATTTCCAGTCGCGCGGCTGCGACATTGATGCCTCGGAAATCTTTATCTCCGACGGATCTAAATGTGACTGCGGCAATATCCTCGACATCTTCGGCAGCGACAACACGATCGCTGTGACGGATCCTGTCTACCCTGTCTATGTCGATACCAACGTCATGGCGGGCCACACAGGCGATGCCAATGAGAAAGGGGAATATGGCGGACTCGTTTACCTCCCCATTGCCGCCGACAACGACTTCACTGCCCAGATTCCAACCGATAAAAAGGTTGATCTGATCTACCTCTGTTTTCCGAACAACCCCACTGGGGCCGTCGCCACCCGCGAACACCTCCAGGCTTGGGTGAACTATGCCAAGGCAAATGGGTCGATCATCTTCTTTGATGCCGCCTACGAAGCCTTCATCACCGACCCTGCGATTCCCCACTCGATCTACGAGATCGAAGGAGCGAAGGACTGCGCGATCGAATTCCGATCGTTCTCCAAGAACGCGGGCTTCACCGGAACGCGCTGCGCCCTCACCGTCGTTCCGAAAGACCTCAAAGGCCGAGCAGCAGACGGCAGCGAAGTCCAAGTGTGGAACCTCTGGAGTCGCCGCCAATCGACGAAGTTCAACGGCGTGTCCTACATCATCCAGCGCGGCGCGGAAGCGGTCTATTCGCCGGAGGGCCAAGCCCAAACCAAAGCGCTGATTGCCTTCTACATGGAAAACGCGAAAATCATCCGCGAGCAGTTGAGTGCTGCGGGCTTGAACGTCTATGGCGGCGTGAACGCGCCCTACGTTTGGGTGAAAACGCCGGACGGCCTTTCGAGCTGGGACTTCTTCGACAAGTTGCTTCAGAACTGCAACGTCGTGGGCACACCGGGTTCGGGCTTTGGGGCTGCTGGAGAAGGCTATTTCCGAATTTCCGCGTTTAACAGCCGCGAGAACGTGAATGAAGCGATGCAGCGGATTACAGAAAAGTTTTCGGGGTAACCCGAAACTGGGTTAATCCAGTCGCGGTTGAGCCATTCTCCGCTAGTAGATTGAATCGTTCATTACCCCTTTTTTCGGCTTAGTGCTGGAGAAAGGGGTGATTTTTATCGCCTTAAATTTTATCGCCCTAGGGCAGGTCAAAGGTGTAATACCTTAGGGCAGATCAAAGGTGTAATAAGTGTTGCGGCCATCGTCTTTGGCTTGATACAAGGCCCGATCGGCGGCTTCGATCAACATCTGCGGCGCGATGAATGGAACCGGAATCGTCGT
>JBJORF010000045.1:0-33285 GCA_046049545.1 Cyanobacteriota bacterium
TCCGAGGCGTTCAGCTCCAGCCCACGCAAATTTAATTCGGCGAATCTAATCCGGCAGTTCGGGCACGTCCTGATTTTCAGGATGGAAATATTCGTGGATTTGCTCCGCCATCTTCGGCCCAATGCCCTCGACCTCAGCCAGTTGAGCGATCGTGGCTTCGCGGATGTAGTCGATCGAGCGGAAGGTGGCGAGTAACTGCTTCTGGCGATAGTGCCCCAAACCGGGAATTTCATCGAGGCGCGATCGGCGCATGCGGGTCGATCGTTGCTGACGATGGAAACTCACAGCAAAACGGTGGGCTTCATCCCGTAGTCGCCGCAATAGCTGCACCCCTGGCTGTTCCGCTTCCGTCACCTGCGGCAATGATTCCCCCGGCAGGAAAATCTCCTCCCGCTGCTTCGCCAAACTCACCACCCGCACCTCTTCGAGCAGATTCATTTCTCGTAGTACGGTCACAACGGCTGATAGCTGACCCTTCCCACCGTCGATCATCAGTAAATCCGGAAAATCCGAAAACGCCGAAGACTGCCGCGACAGCACCGACGATTCATTCCACTTGCGAATCGTTTCACCCCGCGCCTTCGCCTGGGCATATTTCCGAAAGCGTCGCCCAATCACTTCCGCCATACTCGCGAAGTCATCCGAATGACCAGGCCGCACATCGGGATTTTTAATCTTGTAATGACGGTAATGTTGCTTAGCGGGCAATCCATCGATGAATACAACTTGAGACGCTACCGCATCAGAACCTTGAATGTGGGAAATATCATAGCCTTCAATCCGGCGCGGCAATTCTGGCAAATCAATAATCTCCGCCAAGTCCTGCATCGCTTGATTATTGCGATCGACCGCCCGCTGAGTCCGCGCCAGTTCGTAGGTGGCATTGCGCTCCACCATTTCGAGCAGTTCGGCCTTGGTCTGCCGCTGAGGGCTAACGATCGATACCTTGCGCCCCTTCGCCTGACTGAGATAGTCCGCCAACATTTCACTATCGGGCAACTCGTGCTGCACAATAATTTCCGCTGGAATCTCCACCGGATCAACCGTTTGAAAATGCTCCTCTAACACCCGTTGCAAAATCGCCCCCGGCTCCCCCGACTGCGCATCGGCAAAAAATCCCAACCGCCCGACTAACCGCCCGGCGCGGATTTGGAACAATTGCACACAGGCATGGACATCATCCGCCGCCAGCGCGATCGCGTCACGGGACACCGTATCATCGGGCAGGGCGACTTTCTGATGTTGGCCGAGATTTTGTAAACCCTGGATTTGATCGCGCAATCGCGCCGCATATTCAAAGTTCAGCTCTTCCGCCGCGACTTCCATCTGGCCTGTCAGCGTGTCGATCAATTCCGAACTGCGACCTTGGAAAATCATCGCCACTTTCGTCAAAATCTTGCGGTAGTCTTCCTGCGTCACCAAACCCTGGCAAACGCCCGGACAGCGACCAATATCGTAATTCAGACAGGTGCGATCTTTGAACAGCGGCTGGGGGCGCTGACGCAGCGGAAAGATCCGCTTCACCAGCGACAACGTATTCCGCAACAGTTGCGTATCGACGTAGGGGCCATAGTAGCGATCCTTAGCTTTGCCCAATTGTCGCCGCCGCGTGATAAAAATGCGCGGATAATCGTCCGACCAAGTGATACAGAGATAGGGATATTTTTTATCGTCTTTCAGCAACACATTAAAATGTGGCTGGTGCTGTTTAATTAAGTTCGCTTCCAGGGCTAGGGCTTCGGCTTCGGTGTCGGTGACAATTACTTCAATGTCTGTCACCTGCCGCATCATTAACTGAATGCGAGGCCGCGTGTCATGGCCGTTAAAATATTGGCGGAGGCGCGATCGCAGTTTTTTGGATTTACCGATGTAGAGGATTTGATCCGTTGCGTCGCGCATATAGTATACCCCCGGCTCCGGCGGAATTTCCTTCAACCGGGCTTCCAACCGATCGTCATCTTGGATCAGCGGCAGAATTTTGGATGCAGGTGCACTGGGGGTCATAGTTACAGCGATCGGGCAGATTCACCTCCCATTCTAGCAGCAGCCGAATTCCACTGCCCAGGCAGGCTCTGTAGAGTGCTCACGGTTCAAGCAGGCTAGCGAACGCCGTTGAAAAATGCCACAATAGCTGCGAGAGCTTAAATCAGTGTCGTGCCTCGAAAGATTCGAGAACTCAAAACCCAAATCGCTAGGGAAGGCTTCGTCTACTTACCCAAACGTGGTAAAGGTAGCCACGAACGCTGGCGACATCCTCTGATTGAAAAAACGCTGACAATACCCGGCAAGGACAGCGATGACGTACCACGATATCTAGAAAAACAACTGAACCAGTTACTCAACGAACTCGCGCAACTCAAGGAGGAAGACCCATGAATCGTTACAGTATGATTGTCCAGTGGTCAGAGGAAGATCAGCTTTTCCTGGTGACGATTCCCGAGTTTGCCGATCGGGTGATGATGCCCTGCACCCATGGCACCACCCGCGAAGCAGCAATTTGTCACGGTGAAGAAGTGATCGAAATGTACTTAGAAGCCTGGCAATCAGAAGGTAAATCGATTCCTGAACCGCAGACGCTGCAAGTCGCCTAACTTTCAATTCATTCAACTCCCGAATGGTTTTGCCTTGACTTGGAGCATGGGCGCGATCGTTTCATACAGTCGATCGCTCACAGCAGTCTGTGCCCCATCAGTCAGATGCACCGTATCCCGAAATGCCTCGCCTTCCAACCGATTCAGCGATTTATCCAAGGGCACCAAAATTACATTACTGTGTGATCGCTTCACCGCCTGCACCGATTGATCCAGCGCTTGATAGCCTTGTTTAACACGAGTTTGATAAGTTTCGCCTAGTTCACTTAACCGCTGCTTTTCGGCAGGAGATTGGCGATCAACCGATCGCTGGTGCAGTTCTGGGGTCAGCGTCACCATCAGGGGCAGTTTCTGACTTTGGGTTAAGGCCGCTAACTGCAATAAATTCTGCTGATAACGATCGACTCGCCGCCCCAGTTCCGCCGCGTCATCGGTGAATTGCGCGCCCAAAGATTGATCCGCCGGCCCCAGCAGATTCACCGCTTGAGCAAGGCTGGGGGTAGGCTTCAATACCCAATAGCGGAGGGCTTTCGTGAGATAGAGGTGATTAAATACCCCCTGCACCCCCTCGCGCAGATGGCCCCAAGTGTGACCGATCGGCTTGGCCACTAGTGCCTCCACGCCCAATTCCGCCGCTGGCCGATCGCTCGGCGTGAGCAGATCCCCGTATCCCCCCATCAGCACCACCATATTCGGCTCATAGGCTTGCAGACGCTGGGTAAAGTCCGCAAGGGTATTCCCGGACAAATAACCCGGAACGGCGGCATTGATCACGCGATAGCGGCCATCCTGAATTTTCGGGGGGAGTTTCAGTGCTTTCTCCATTTCATCGGCGAAATAGGGCAGCACATCCGGACGATATTTACCGCGATTATTTTTCTGTTCCTGAACTTGTTGATTTAAGCGTTCCTCAAGCCGTTGGGCAAAAGTTGCTTGATTATTTGCCGCACCCGACCCAAAGGCTGAACCATCCCCCAATACCAAAATTCTCACTTCGTTCTGGGGCTTCACTAATGGCACATCTTCCGTCGATCGGAAGCCCTGGGCATTAATTTGCAACGAGGCATTTTGCTGGCTGGGCTGAAGCTGGTATCCTGTCAGCGGATGCAATGTTGCGGCCAATCCGCCATAGCCCGGAATGCCCCGCACGGGTTGCCGATCGCGGGTCAAAGCCCGGAAACGATAATCGGTGGAATTCGCTGGCTCACCTTGATAGGCATTGAGTTCCGCCGTTTTTCCGGCAATTCCCACCCCCACGCGCAGCAACAGCTCAAGGGCCAATAGTCCTACCGGAATCGCCGCTAAAATCCATTTTCCGGGCAACCCACCGCCGCGACGCGGCCCGTAGCGCCGATCGTCCGATGCGAACATCGAGGTTTTGCGACGAGATTTGGAGAATAGGGGTGGTTTGGGGAACAAGGATTTGGTAGGCATGGTGCGCCGAGGTGTCATCAAGAAGCATGGAACGTTGATCCTACTACACCGTCGTCACATCCACATCCGGACATAACCCAGGCGGCGATCGCGCTACCATAACCCTTGCGAGAAATTCCATCGGTGCCCAAACCATGCAAGCCATCATCGTTGATCCCACCGCCCCCAGCCGTCTTAGCCTGCAAACCGTTGCCGAACCGCAGGCATTATCGCATCAAGCGATCGTCCAGGTCGCGGCGATGTCAGTGAATCGGGGTGAAATCCGACGGGCACAAACCGCTGCTGCGGGTTGGCGGATTGGGTGGGATTTGGCGGGGACGATCGCGCAGGCAGCGGCAGATGGCTCGGGGTTTCCTGTCGGCACAAGGGTCGTGGGATTTTTACCAGAAGGGGCTTGGGGCGAGCGGGTGGCGGTGCCGATGATGGCGATCGCGGCGTTGCCCAGTGAAATTTCCTTTAGCGTTGCGGCGACGTTACCCGTGGCGGGACTGACGGCATTGATGGGCTTGGAGAAAGGGGGATTATTGCTGGGGAAGCGAGTGCTGATTACGGGGGCATCCGGCGGGGTGGGCCATCTGGCGGGTCAGTTGGCCAAGGCGGCGGGGGCAACGGTGGTGGCCCATGTGCGCCGATCGGCGGCAGTGGCATTGATCCAAGCAACGGGCGTTGATCAAGTCGTCGTCGGGGAAACGCCAGTAGATGCGGCACAGTATGGGAATTATGATTTGATTTTGGATTCGGTGGGCGATCGGGTGTTGCCTGTGGCGTTGGGGTTACTCGCAAAAGATGGAATTTGCGTCACCTTTGGATCAACGGCGGGGCGGGAGGCGTTGATCAATGTGGGGAATTTCTATGGCAAAGGCGGATTGCAATTCTATGGGTTTATTTTGTTTCATGAGATGCTGAAGCAACCTGCCAGCATTGGCTTAGAGCGCTTGGTGCGCTTGATTGAACAGGGAAAATTAATGCCCCATATTGCGGTGGAAACCAGTTGGCGGAATGTGGGCGATGTGGCGGAACAGTTGACCGATCGCGCTTATGTGGGTAAAGCGGTTTTGTGCGTGGATTAAATCAGCTGGGAATTACCAGTTTTGATCCATCCTGAGGCATACCCCGGCAATGGTTCACGGTATCCTGCCCCAAATTAGATCAACAGGTTTTGGAAGGGTTGAGTATTCTTCCAGCGATAGGTATTGAAATCACGCTGATCGACGGAGAAAATACGACCGTGGCCCAGATGCTCTGCCACGATCACTAATGAAGCATCAGCCAAGTCCATCGGAAGATTCGCGTACTGCTGCATCACCTGACTCATTCTTCTACCGTGACTGGGCTGGAGGTCAAATACATCAAATAATCCCTCATAGAAGCTGTGAATGAATTTCGCTGCGATGGTTGCTCCTTTTGACTTAAGCAGCAAATAACAAGTCTCTGTCATGACTGGCCAAGTCGTCATAAGTGGCTCATTGTAAGTTTTTAGAGCCTGGTTCGCGATCGCGTGGTACTGATCTTTTTGGTCAATGAGTGCAACCCAAAAGCCCGTATCAACGATGATCATATTTCTTACCCCATTCTTCAGCAAGAACCTGTTTGTAGGTGGTGGAAAGATTTTCATCGATCGCCACACAACCAATTAAGCCCGAGTCCTGGAATTGCTCGTAGGTCGTTTTTTCAGTAATCGCCACCGCCGTTATCGGTGGGCTATTTTGTGGTGGTGGATTCAGGTTGTGTAAGTTCGGATTCATCCGCTGAAGCAGCTGGATGAATTGGGCGACCAGCGTGAGCGCTTCTGGCGATAGGGTTTGAATATCTTGTTCAATCTGTTGACGTGCATTCATGGGACTGTGACTCCATTATGACGGCGGGTGACGACGGTAGCGATTTAGCATAACGGTGAGGCGCTCTAGGATTCTAGCGAACGCAATTAAACGATCGCAAGCGAAATCATCCCCACTATCCCATTATCACCCGAGAAACAGCTTATAGGCCGGATTCTGACTTTCATCGGCGTAGGGATAGCCCAGCTCAGCGAGAAAGCCTTGCCACTGCGTCATTTCATCCCTCGGCACCTGCATCCCAAGCAAAATCCGGCCATAATCCGCACCGTGATTGCGATAGTGAAACAAACTGATATTCCAATCGGGATTCATCCGATCGAGAAAATGCATCAAGGCCCCCGGTCGCTCAGGAAACTCAAACTGATAGAGCAATTCATCCTGCGCCAAGCTCGAATGCCCACCAACCATATGCCGCAAATGCAGCTTCGCCAGTTCATTATCCGTCAGGTCGATCGTCCG
This sequence comes from Cyanobacteriota bacterium, assembly GCA_046049545.1. Lineage (GTDB taxonomy): Bacteria > Cyanobacteriota > Cyanobacteriia > Leptolyngbyales > Leptolyngbyaceae > Romeriopsis. Next base: position 6,323 of record JBJORF010000045.1, read on the forward strand.
GAACCCACAGTGATCGAACCCTGCCGCAATCTGCTGGACATCCTCCCGACTCGTAATCCGAATCCCGACAAAAATATGGGCTTCTTGAGTATTGCCCATTCTATAGTTGAATTCTGTGATGCTGCGTTTCCCCAAGCATTCGCAAAACCGTCGAAAACTGCCCCGCTCCTCCGGCACCGTCACCGCAAAAATCGCCTCCCGCCGTTCTCCCAGTTCCGCCCGCTCGGCCACAAACCGTAAGCGATCGAAATTCATATTCGCCCCGCAAGCGATCGCCACGAGGGTTTCGCCACTGATCCCTTCGCGCTCGACGTAAGCCTTCGCCCCGGCGATCGCCAAAGCCCCAGCCGGTTCCAGAATCGATCGGGTGTCTTCAAATACGTCCTTAATCGCGGCGCAGGTATCGTCGGTATTGACCAAGATCACCTCATCGACGTACTGCTGACAGAGCCGAAAGGTCTCTTCTCCGACTTCCCGTACCGCCACACCATCCGCAAATAAGCCCACCTGCGATAGCTTTTGACGGGTGCCGCTTTGGAGCGATCGCGACATCGCATCGGCATCGACAGGTTCGACCCCGATGATCTTGATTTCGGGGCGCAGGCGTTTGATGTAGGCTGCCACCCCCGCAATCAAGCCGCCACCCCCGATCGCCACGAAGACCGCATGGATGGGCTGCTGATGCTGGCGAAGAATTTCCATCCCGATCGTCCCTTGGCCCGCAATTACATCGGGATCATCAAACGGATGAATGAAGGTCAAGCCCTGGGCTTCCCCTAACTGCTTCGCGTGAGCGCAGGCATCATCGTAGGTATCGCCATGCAGCACCACCTCGCCGCCCCGCGCCTGCACCGCATCAATCTTCACGCTCGGGGTGGTCACGGGCATCACGATCACCGCCCGCGTTTTCAGTCGCCGCGCACTCAAGGCCACCCCCTGGGCATGATTCCCCGCTGAGGCTGCAATCACCCCCCGGGCCAGCAGCTCCGGCGACAATTGCGCCATTTTGTTGTATGCGCCCCGCAGCTTGAAGGAGAACACGGGCTGCATGTCTTCGCGCTTCAGCAGAATTTGATTATTGAGCCGTCGCGATAGATTCGGAGCTAGGTCCAGCGGCGACTCCTGGGCCACATCATAGACCCGCGCCGTCAAAATCCGCTCTAAATAATCCAAGGCCATGGGAAACACTCTTAGAAAGAAAATCGTCAAGAGAAAAATCGTTATCGAAGCGGCTCACCCGATCGGGCGGTGCTTAACTACTGTACCGGATCACAGGGAATCCCCGTCTACTGGAATCGGAATGTTCTGAGCCACGATCGAATCTGGCAGTTAAACTAGGTGCAGTTAAACTAGGTGCAGTTAAACTCTAAGTACGAAGCCTTGACGATCGGCATCGTCAGGGCAATCTGGATAATGTGCGTCAATACAGTAGGAAATTCTATCTATGCCATTTAATGCAAGCGTACTCGGATTAAGTACGATTAATCGCGGCTCGACCGGCAATACCGTCACCAGTTGGCAACGGTTTCTGCAAGCAAAAAAATATGCCGTCGGGACGATCGATGGGGCCTTCGGCAATGCCACCGATGTCGCTACCAAAGCCTTTCAAGCCGCTAACAAACTCACCGCCGATGGCATTGTCGGCCCCGGCACTTTTCAGGTGGCCCTGCGCCAGGGTTTAATTTTTTACATCGTCAATCTCACCACGGGTAAGCTCCTCAGTGGTCTCACCTTTGGCCCCAGCGAAATTAAGGATCTCCAAGCCGCCCTCAATACCGTGCTGCGGGTCAAGCCCCTCCCCAATTATCCCAACCGTCCTCCCCTCACGGTGGATGGTAACTTTGGCGCGGGCAGTACGCGGGGCATGGTCGAGGTCTATCGCGAACTCGGGGATAAGTTCAAATCAACGCTTGCCGATCGACTCACCCCCCAAACGAAAACCAAATTAGGTACAGATTTTGACCTGTCGATGGACATTTTGAGCGAGTTCACCCGGCGGCTGCGCGTGCGTTTGAGCGGGCCAGAATGGACGAGTAAATTTCCCTTCAGTGATTCGCTCGAAGATCTTGCCTTCCCGTTTCGCACCTATGCTAAGGAATTTGAGCAAGCGCTGAAGGATGCGGGCGCGAAGATTGAAATGTCGAATACCTACCGTCCACCCGAGCGGGCCTACATCATGCACTACTGCATCAAGATCGCCGATCGCTGGTTGCGCGATGTGGATGTGCCCGCCTATCCTGGGGTAGAGATTGACTGGGTGCATTACACCAGTGAGATTTCGATTTGGTGGGCGGATCAGATGGCGACAGCCTATGACATCGCCTATCCCCCGGCCTTACGCAGTAACCATACGATCGGGCGGGCGATCGACTGGTATATTGAGTGGGAAGACACACTAAAAATTAAGGATCTCACGGGCCGCATCGTCGAAATTGGCGCACCGCGTAACAGTTTTGACAATGCTGATTTGTGGGATGTGGGCGCAACCTACGGCGTTTATAAACTGCCCGCTGACCCGCCCCACTGGTCATTTGATGGATTTTAGCATGTATTTTTCTGCCGCTCGCCAACGCTTTATCCAAACGGTTCGTCAGCCGGATGAATATATTGATTTGGAACGGGCGGCGCTGTACATTGCCCAGGAAGCTGATCCCAGCCTCGATATTGAGGCTTATATTGCCCAGTTGGACGCGATCGCGGAAGTCGTTCGGGGCCGTTTGCCGAGTGAGGAATATCCGCTCCGCACGCTCAAGGTTTTGAATGAATATCTGTATGGTGAATTGGGGTTTCATGGCAATCAGGATGATTATTACGATATTCGGAATAGCTTTTTGAATGAAGTGATCGATCGGCGCACGGGTATTCCAATTACGTTGGCGTTGGTCTATCTAGCAGTGGCCCAGCGGATTGCCTTTCCGATGGAGGGTGTGGGTTTACCGGGGCATTTTTTAATTCGGCCCACCCAAGGCGAAATGACGATTCTAGTGGATGCGTTTAACCAGGGTGAAATTTTGTTTGAGCAGGATTGTGAGTTGCTGCTGAAGCGGATGTTTGGCGATCGGGTGACATTACAAAAAGAGTTTCTCGCCCCGGTAAGTAATAAGCAATTTCTGGCCCGGATGTTGGGCAATCTGAAGGGCATCTATGCGGCGCAGATTGACATTGACGGATTACTCGCCACGATCGAGCGGATTCTCATTCTATTTCCCGACGCACCGGGGGAATTGCGCGATCGGGGGATGATTTTGTTCCGGCTCGATCGGTGGATTGAGGCACGGCAGGATTTGGAGCATTACTTAGAAGTCTTACCCCAAGCGGACGATCGGGCAATAATCGAAGATATCCTTCAACGCATTGCGACATCGAAATAACCCAAGAAAGTTGTTGGGTAATATCAATATCGAAATAATCCAATAAAGTTATTGGGTAATATCAAAGTAAGCGGATGTTGGTCTTGACGAAAGGTCGTAAAGGCAAGATGCAAATTTTGATAACGATTTGGTGCTGAGTAAGACTGGATTGTAAGTGCGACTGGATTGTAAGTGCGACTGGATTTTGGATAAGCGCTTAATTGGGAACATGCAGAAGATTCATAACGTGATTAACAATACTAAAAGGAATGACGAGAGAGAATTGCAACGGTGATCGAATCTGACTAGGAAACTAGATTGACTCGGTCGAACAAGCGCGTTGAATTTATCCACAATTCTCTACAGCTTGCCTGGATTAGTTATTTGCATCCAAGGCGGGAGATGAGGCGTAGTTAAGTAAACTCAGGAAATATAACCATGCCGCTCAATGACATTTTGAACTGCCCAGAAAGCGAACTTTGGTCGATCCTCGATGCGGATGAATCTGACGATCGCGAATGTTGGTTTTTCTGCAAAGGGATCGGCATGATCGAACTGGCATTGCTTGGGGCGCTACTCGGGGTGGACTCCTACGATCGGCTTCTAGCTGACCTCCGACTCGTGGGCGAACCGCGCGAAACCGGGCCTTGGCCCCAGGCAATTCCGGCAGCTTTGATCCAGCGGTTGGCGACGATCGGCAACACCGAAATCGCCGCCGTCGTACCGCGCTGGCTGGCATCGGAGGAACTGGCTGACACCGCGACCACGGAGGAGCTGATGGATTACCTCATGCAACTGCGGAATTTTCTTGCCGATCGTTCCGGCGATTTTTTCCTTATCAATGCCTTATGAGCGCAGACTTGGATTGTCAACTCTGATTATTCCAATCCTTCATCATCGGGAATTGATCGTCCGAAAGAATGAATGAGCCAGAATCGGTGATCTTCGCGATGTTTGATCCGATCGGCCCCTGCGATAGTGGAAACACAGGGAATGCCGATCGTGATCCTCTCCATCGATTCACCATGAAAACCGTCAACCGTTCCCGTGCAATTCTTTACCTGAGTCCATTGCTACTTTCCCTGAGCCTCGGGTCCAACCTCGTCGTGGCCCCAGCCGCCCCAGCTTGCAACGGCCCCGTCCGCCACCCCGCCCGCAAACCGGGTTTTGCCTTTGATAACGGCCTCAAACTCGGTCTCCCGGAAACTGCGATCGTTGAGATCCTCGGTGAGCCGCAGCAGCGCAACTTAGTGGGGGTGGGTTTGCGCTGTGGATCAGTGCTAGAAGAATTTTCCTATAATGATCAGGCAACGGTGATTGCTGTCGATCGACCCCTGCCCGTTCGCAACGCGCGCCGCCTCGCCCAAAAAGTCACACCACCGCAAGTCGCCCAAACCCACAATTCAGTCCAAACCCATAATTCAGTCCAAATCCATAATTCAAAGGCGATCGTCCGTATTCGCACCCGCAGTTCACGACTCACCCTCAGCGGCCAACTGCGTGTGGGAGACAGCTATCAGCAATTGCTCAATACCTACGGCCAACCCCAACAGCAAAATCAAAAAGACGGAACGTTCTATCTCCAGTATATCCAAGGCGATCAACGAATGAATTTAACGCTGAATGCGGCGCAAACCATTACGGAAATTGAACTGATCCAGGAAGAACCAGACATGACGGATCTGTTAGCAAAGGGGCGTTGAGCGATCGCCTCACCCCAACCGCACCAAAACATTGGCGCTAATTAAAATCAAGACCTCTGTCCACTCGACGATCGCGCCGTAGGTGTCGCCCGTCTGCCCGCCAAACCGCCAATTAAACCAGCGACCCACCGCAATCCCAATCCCCGCACCGCCGATCGCCAACCCAATCCCCAACGCCGGGGTCACTTGCCCCAACAGCACCGCCCCCAGATTCAGACCGATCAAAAGCACGAACTGCGGCAGAATTTGGCGGATTTTAGTCAATGCCTGTTTATGAAATGCCCCTTTACCATTTGGCTTTAGATACGGATCCCGGACGATCGTCACCAGTTGTGCCCACCGCCCGAAGCTGCAAGCCGCCAGCAGCACCCAAAACTGACTATGGGGCAAACTTGCCAAGGCAGCGGCTTTCCAACTCAAAATCACGATCGCCACCATCACCCCAAACGCCCCGGATCGGCTATCGCTCATCACCGCCAGTCGCCGCACCGGATCGCGCACACCCAGCCCATCCGCCGCATCCATCGCCCCATCTAAATGTAACCCCCCCGTAATCCCCAACCACAGCCCCACTACAATCGCCGCCACCAACCCCGTCCCCAACCCGAGTCCGATTAAACCCAACCAGAGGTAGCCCAAAGCCGTCGCCATGATCAGACCCACAATCGGTGCATAGCGCGCCATTCCATCAAATTCCGTCGGCCACGATCGCGGCAAGGGTACACAAGTGTAAAACAAGATTGCGGCTAATAGCCGACGGTAAGCCAGTCGCAGCGATCGCAGCGGGCCGTTTTGCCAGATTTGCCTGAAATGATGAAGCATGAATGAATAGTTCAAACAGGAATTGGTGATCCGATTCGCTAATTTAACGGGTTGGAATTTCAAGACTTGGTGAAAATTCCGAGAATCTCCAAATTCCTGTGACAGAATGTTAAATGTAAATGGCAATCAGTGCTACCCATGCCCTGATCAGCCCAATGCATTCAGCATAAGCCCCGGCTCTTCCCTATCTTGCGGCATAAACCAGAAGAAGTATTTCTTTTGAGTGAGGGTTCGCTACTATCTAGGTAGGTTACGCTTTAGATAACTGATATTAACGTGACTCCAGCGCGACTTGATTGCTCGGAGCCTTTGATTTCGGCGTTTTGTTTCTTTGTTGAACGTGTGTAAGCGACAGGCTTTCAGTTTATGAGTCAAGAATTTCCATCCCGACGCACCCATATTCCAGCACCTTGCTTGATCGAAACGGGGACGATCGTGGATAAGCGGGACATGCAGCGATTACTGGCGGATCTGAGCCGGGTACGCTACGCCCAATTGCGGGACGGGCAGATCGTCCGCGAAGGGGAAGGCTGCATCCTCGAAGTCTTCGCCGATCACAGCGGCTCGACCCTGATCGCCAACCATACGCTCTACTTGAACGTCAACAGCTTTGACTATTTAGAAATGCACTGTCTGCCCGACGGTCAATCCTACTTTGACCTAATGCAGGACGATCGGCACCTGCGCCTCACGCCGTTGTCCAATCCATTGCAATCGCGTCCAGTGCGTCCAATCAACAGTGCCGCCCTGGAAGCCGTGGTTGCCGACGTGCTATCGGCTAGTTGGGATGCCCAGATTGATGATGAAGACCTAGGCGAACTGTAGCTTCGGCTTCGCTCAGCTACCGAGGTGGGGATGGGGTGGTTGAACCGGGTTTCGGCGGGGCTCAGCCCTCGGTTGTGGGTCGTCTGTGCAACCGGGCTTCGGCGCGGCTGAGCCTTCTGTTGCATATTGCCCCACAAGTTAACCAGTGGGTTGAGGCTTCGACATAGCTCAGCCCTCAACCCACGCCGCCTCCCCCACCCTCAAGTGGGTTGAGCGTCAGCCGAAACCCGTCCCCTTAACATGGCACAATGAAGCTTCTGCTAACGCTGATGCGGTGTGTGTTTTGAACGACTTATCGAACCCCATGGCCCCCGACCGGACTACCGCCCAAGACTTTGTTTTTGAACTTCAGGCTCAATGTCCCGATACTGGGGCGCGGGCTGGGATTTTTCATACGCCCCATGGCCCAGTGGAAACCCCCCGCTTTATGCCCGTGGGTACCCTGGCAAATGTCAAAACTGTGACCCCCTTGCAGCTTCAAGATGCCGGGGCGCAAATGGTTTTGTCCAATACCTATCACCTGCATCTCCAACCCGGTGAGGACATCGTGCAACGGGCGGGGGGATTGCACAAATTCATGGGCTGGAAGGGGCCGATGTTGACCGATTCCGGTGGGTTTCAGGTCTTTAGTCTGAGCGATCTACGATCGATTACCGACGAAGGCGTGACCTTCCGATCGCCCCGTGATGGCACCATGATCAACATGACTCCGGAGAACTCGATCGGGATTCAAAATGCCCTTGGGGCCGATGTGATCATGGCCTTCGATGAATGTGCGCCGCCGGGAGTCGGTCGCGATGCGGTGGAACAAGCGATGACCCGCACCTACGATTGGCTGAAGCGTTGTATGAGCGCGCACAGTCGCAGCGATCAAGCGCTATTTGGCATCGTTCAGGGCGGCGAATATCTCGATTTGCGGGCGGAAGCAGCACGGCAGTTAGTGGAGTTGGACTTACCAGGGTACGCGATCGGTGGGGTCAGCGTTGGGGAAGCGCCGGAAATTATTGATCAAGTCGTGCAGCACACCGCTCCGCTGCTGCCAGCCCACAAACTACGCTACCTGATGGGCGTGGGCAGTTATCGGGAGATGGCGCGGGCGATCGCGGCGGGGATTGATGTATTCGATTGCGTGATTCCGACGCGGTTGGCCCGTCACGGTTGTGCGTTGGTCGATGGCGAACGCTGGAACCTGAAAAATGCGCGGTTCCGTGAGGACTTTGCACCGATCGATGCGAATTGCCCTTGCTATACTTGCCAGACTTACAGCCGCGCCTATATCAGCCACCTCCTCCGCGCGCAGGAACTCTTGGCCTACACATTACTGTCGGTGCATAACATCACCGAACTGATTCATTTCACCCAACGTATTCGTCAGAGCATATTCAAAGGCACATTCCGGCAGGAATTTGCGCGATGGCTGGATGATTCGGCCTTTGATGTGTAACCGCCGCGATCGCAACCCCAGGAGAACATCGTGAAACGACTAGGACTGACTGCCGAACAACTGAAATGGGGCTTGGGCATCCTGGCGATCGCGGGTCTCATCGGTGTGGGTGCATTTTTTCTGTCCAATGCCAAACCCCGCAGTGGGGCCGATCGGTTGCGCGAGGGCAGCAACGACCTGTCGAAATTCGACAACAGCCTCACTTTCAGCAACGTCACCCTGGAACAAGCCGACGCGAAAGGCCAACCCTGGTGGAAAGTCAAAGCCACCCAAGCGATCTACAGCAAAGACCAAAAAACCGCCACCGTCGAACAGCCCGAAGGCGAACTGTTCCAGGACGGTAAAGCGATTTTCAAACTCAAAGGCAGCAAAGCGGAAGTGATTCAGGATGGCAAATCGATCGTCCTCAAAGGCGACATCATCGCTACCGATCTGCGCGACGGCACCCAGCTCCAAGGCCGCGAAATCGAATGGCAGCCGACCCAGGACAAACTCTTCGTCCGCAAGCAATTTGCCGCCCAGCACAAAAAAATGAAACTCACCGGGGAAGAAGGTCGCTTCGATTCGCGTAAACGGGAAGCCGACATCCTCGGCCAAGTCATGGCCGAAGTCAAAGAGCCCAACCTGCGCATGCAGACCAAGCAGCTCAAATGGTGGCTCGTCCAGGAACGGATCGAGAGCCAACAGCCCTTGCAAATCGATCGCATCGTCAACAAACAAGTCACCGACCAAGCCGCCGCCAACAAAGGCAGCTACAACCTCAAAGACCAAACCGCCAGCCTCCAGCAAAACGCCCAAGTCCTGCTGCCCACCCAAAACCTCACCGCCACAGGCAACGAACTCACCTGGAACCTCAAACAGCAAGTCGTCGAAGCCAAGCAGCCGATCACGCTGAATAATACCGCCCAGAAAGTCACGCTCACGGGCGATCGGGGCACCGTCAATATGCTGGCTAAAACCGCCATCCTCACCGGGAACGTGCGTGGCTTATCGCTGTCGAATCAAGCCACCGTCGGAGCCGACAACCTCACCTGGCTGATCGAACCCCAATCCTTTGAAGCCACAGGTAACGTCACCTACAAGCAAGTCAATCCCCCCTTCGACCTCGCCGGAACCAAAGCCAGTGGCACCATCCAAGACCAGCAAGTGGTCGTCAGCGGTGGCCCCGAACCAGACAATCGCGTCATCACCGAAATCGTCCCCGGCAGCGGCTTCAATATTGTTCCCAATCCGTAACCCGCGCCCAAGCCGTAGGGCACCGTTTCACCAATAAGCGAAAACCCACCGCCGCAATTGCATCAAATTTAATTCCGCCCCGCCACCACATTCCGACTCACCGCCCCCAACAGCACCGATTCCGCCTGCATCGCCGCCTGCGGGGTCAGATCAGCCGATCGACCATTCGGTTTCCCCCAGGCTTGCTGCAACTGTCCTAATAGCACATCCTGCCGCGCCCGCAGTCCATCCAAGTTCGTCCCCCGATTGATAATCGCAAAGGACACTAACCCCCGCTCCTGAGTCGGCACCACCCCCGCCAAGGCACTCACCGCATTCAATGTCCCCGTTTTCACCACCGCACCCAACGGAATATCCCGATCGTCGATCGTCCCCTTATCCACCCCCGAAATCGGAAACAGATCGGCCACATTTAACTGATGCAAACTCGCATAGCGCTGAATTGCGGCAAACATCATACTGGCCGCTTGGGGGGAAATTTGGTTTTCTTCGCCGAGGCCCGAACCATTGATTAATCGCAACTGTGCCGGGTCAATCCCCGAAGCCTGCGCTGCCTTCTGCATCACCGCGCTAGGGCCACCCATCAGTCGTGCTAGGGCCTCGGACATGAAGTTATTGCTGTAGATGTTGAGCCGCTTGACGATATTCCAGAGTGGGAGCGATCGGTGCTGCATCAGTTCAGTTGTGGCCGGAGCGCTCGGGCTAACGCGCACATTCCCGGTGATCGTCACCGTTGGTTTTGCAGGCAGGGGCTGCATTTTGGCGTACTGTGCTTGGACGGACTCCGACCAGGCACCGCTGTTCAGCGCTTGTTTGAGCAGATTACCGGACTTGACCGGATCCCACTCAAAATTCATGTAGAACGGCCCAGTGATGATCAAATCCCCGGTGACTTGGCGAATGCCTAACTGATTCAGCGCATTCCCGATCGCGATCGCTTCTTCCCAGACCAGCATCGGGTCGCCGCTGCCTTGAATTACCAAATCACCGGCTAATACACCGTTTTGGAGTTGCCCCGTCGTCCCGATCGCCGTCACAAATTGATGCTGTGGTCCCCACTGCTCCAGGGCGGCTAAACTCGTCGCAATTTTCGTCAGCGAAGCGGCGGGCAGAGGCGTTTGGCCTTGGTTTTGGGCGAGTTGAAATAGACCCGATTGCAGCCATACGCCTTGTTCATTCGGAGACAACCCCAGTTCCCCCAGTCCCTTGAGGTAACGCTGGACGATCGCTTCGGCTTCTGGGTCGCGACTGTTCTGCACCACGGCCCAAGGCTCCGCAATCCGCTGACTGAGGCCCACGGGGTCAGCGATCGCTTGCAACTGGGTCGGCTGACTGCCGCAACTGGTGAGTAAACCCCATAGCCCCAACGCCGGGACGATCGTGAAGCGAGAACGAGGGAATAACGGCATGGGCTTGGGTGGAACGAGACATTTGCGCGACAATAATTTAGCTAGCGTATACCAAATTTGGCTGATTCCCACCCATGTCTTCCGCGCCGCCCAAGCCCGCCAAACCGACCAACACCACCGTCCTCAAACGGATGCCGATCGTTGTGGGGATACTTGCCAGTACCTTGCTGGTGCTGAATCGGCTACTCACCCCCAATCTGGTGCCGACCCAATCGCGATCGGATGCCCTGGGCATCATTCTCAGCGCCGTGCTTGTGCTCACCGGACTGCTGTGGCAAAACTACCAACCGAATGCGCCGGAACAGGTCGAACTCATCGGGGAATCGGGGTTTGAGCTAGTGAATGATTTGCCGGAACTGCTGCGGGCGGAGCTGGCCTGGGCTTCGCAATTGCTGTTGAGTAATACGGCCACGCGATCGCTCGTCATCTATCACCAAGGCCGAACGATCCTGCGACGTGGCATCCTTGGCCCCAAGGCAGAATTAACCCCCGGCCCGATCGTCAAACGCGCTTTGGAAACACAGAAGCCCGTTTATTTAGTCGCGCTGAAACTCTATCCCGGTCGAATTGAATTTGATTACTTGCCTGAAAATACCCAAGGCGTGATCTGTCAGCCGATCGCTGATCAAAGCGTGATGCTCCTCGGAGCCAATGCCCCCCGCAGCTACACCCGGCAAGATGAAGCCTGGATCGCCGCGATCGCCGAGAAGCTTAGCTACAGCTTCAGCCAAACCGATAATTAACCCACTGGTGTAAAATCCATAATCTGTCAATCGCGCCAATGCACGCTAGGATCGGGGCAAATCAACGTCACAAGACGGCAGGGTGAAATGCAGAGTTTGGGCTGGCTAAGTTGGGACTGGCTGAGTTGGGATTGGGGTAGCGTTTTATATTGGCTGCTTTGTGCGGCGATGCTGGTGGGTGTGATCGGGGCTTTCATTCCGGGGATTCCCGGTGTGACGGTGATTCTCGCGGCGATCGTCATCTGGGGTCTGAAAATCGGTAACTTCGCTGTGGTTGCCTGGCCCTTGGGCATCGCGATCGCGGTTTTGGCCGTCGGCCTCGGGGTCGATTTACTCGCCAGTCAATGGGGCGCAAAGCAAGCCGGAGCCAGCAATTGGGGAATTACTGGTGCGATTATCGGTATGGTTTTGGGATTCTTTGGCTTACTGCCTGCCCTGCCCTTTGGGGGGCCGATTTTGGGGTTGTTATTCGGGCCCTTGGTCGGCGCGATCGGCGGGGAATTTCTGTACAGTCGCGATCTGAATAAGTCGATCAAAGCGGGGGTAGGTATTGTGGTCGGGTCGGTGGTGGGGAACGTGGTTCAAGGGCTGTTGGCGATCGCGCCTGTGATCGTCTTTCTGGCCAGAACCTTCCCGCCCTACAGCTAGCCCGCCGCCGCAATATTACGGAGTTGCAGCGCCCCGATCGCGGGCAAGCTAAGCGTAACCATTGAGGATTTTCCTTGATGTTGGCCAAATAATAGGAGCGAGTGAATGCGCCCTGTTTAAATATCAATCCCGTCTAGTCCGTCCATACCAAAGCGTCGCCGCATTTTACCGAGTTCAGCGTGGGAGCAAAGCTGTGCAGACAACGAAACAGCAGCAAATTTTAGGATATTTCATTGAAGAAGCGAAAGAGCATCTGGACTCGATCGAGAATGGTCTGCTGAATTTGAGCCAGACGATGTCCGAGACCGAGGAGATGAACGAAGTCTTTCGGGCGGCGCACTCGATTAAGGGCGGCGCAGCGATGTTGGGCTTTAATAGCATTCAGCGCGTGGCGCACCACTTTGAGGACTACTTCAAGATTCTGAAGGAAAATCCCCAGATTGCGATCGATCGACGCTTGGAAGATTTGTTCCTCAAGGGGTTTGATGGCCTGAAAGCGTTGATCGAACAACTGCAAAGCACCTTCGGCCTGCGCGAAGAAGATGCTGACCAAATCGTGCAAAGCACCGAACCCACTTTCGCTGAACTCGGTCAATACCTGAGTCAGCTCATTCAAGCTGGAAATACTGCCCCGGCGGCGGCCCCCGCTCCGGCGGTGCTGCCCAATGCCAACATCCAGGTGAGCAAGATCCTTAAGGTGATGCTGCAACTGTTCAAGCAGGGCGACAATGCCAAGAGCCGTCAGCAGTTGATTGCGCTTTGCACCCGACTGATGCAGATTGCGCCGAAAAATCCCTCTTGGATTCAACTGGGCCAGACCACCCAGCGCGCGATCGCCAACCAAGGCAATTCCTACGGGCAATTGGCACCGGTGATCATCAAGGAGCTAAAGCAGTCCAGCGATCTCCTATTAGCGGGTCGCAGCAGCGAAATCATCCCCAGTACGACCCTCCAGCGCTTGACGCAGAAGCAACCCGTCGCGCCCGGTTTGGGCAGTGGTGGGCTGCCGACCGCCGCCTTCGTCACCGAGGTCTTACCCAGTGCCGCGAGCAGCATACCCGTCTTGGAAGCCGTCAACAGTGTCGCTACCGCGACTCCGGCAGTCCGCGCCCGTACTATTAGCATCCCGAATGAACCCAAAGCTGCTGCCCGCGCCTTGCTCGATGCCTTCAACAAGGACGAACTGATTCAATTGGCCGAATTCTTGATGAAATCGATTCAGTCCTAATTGCGGCTAATTCACGTTCCTGTTCGCCCGATGGCTTGAATACCATCGGGCGACTTGATTTGGGCGATTTGGTTTGGGCGGTTTGGTTTGATGCCACGGGCGCGGTAGGCTGGAGAAGTTCGATCGCGGCAGGCAAGCATGACTCGCATTGGTGTATTGGGTACAGGATTGATGGGCGCACCGATCGCGGGGCGGTTACTCAGCGCGGGGAGTCCTGTCACTGTCTACAATCGGACAATCAGCAAGACCACCAACCTCGCCGCTCAAGGCGCAACCGTCGCTACTGATGTGGCAGCGTTATTCACGGCGACGGAAGTGGTGGTGCTCATGCTCACCGATGCCGAGGCGATCGCCGCCCTCCTCTTCGCAAACGACGTTCCCCTCGTGGGTAAAACGATCATTCAAATGGGCACGATCGCGCCTCAGGAAAGTCAAGCATTACACGATCAAGTCGCGCAACGGGGCGGTGAATACCTCGAAGCCCCCGTTCTTGGCAGTATTCCCGAAGCGCAATCCGGCAACTTAATTATCATGGTCGGAGCCAGTGAACCTCAATTTCAGCGCTGGCGGCCACTCCTCCAGACCCTCGGCCCCGCCCCCTGCTACATTGGCCCCGTCGGCCAAGCCGCAGCGGTCAAACTGGCACTAAATCAGTTAATTGCTAGCCTAACCACGGCTTTCGGCCTCAGTTTGGCATTGATCCAGCAAGCAGGCGTGGATTCCGCCGCCTTCATGGAAATTTTGCGATCGAGTGCTCTCTATGCACCGACCTTCGACAAGAAGCTCAGCCGCATGTTGGAAGGGAATTACCGCAATCCCAACTTTCCGGTGAAACACCTGCTCAAAGACGTGAACCTCTTCGCCCAAGCCGCAGAAGCAGCACAAATCTCGGCGGGCCTGATGACCCCGATCGCGGCTCTGCTGGAACAAACCATGGCCGCCGACCTCGGTGACGCAGACTACTCCGCCCTCTTTAGCCAAATCACGCCCCAATCACCCTAATCAAACGGCGCTGCGCCAAGCCACACCGAAACTTCAAACTCAAAATCGCCGATCGCAACTCAAACTCTACTTTCCGGCAGAGGTCAGTCCCAGTATTTTCTATTACGTTGGAGATACGCTACTTCTCCGTGGACTCCCCCGAAAATCCCCCTGGTCAACGCCACGGTATTTTTATTTTTCAATAGTTTAAAAAATTTGTGTAAATCCACGAACCCTCGCGGGACAGGGATTTGCGTGGATTTCATGGCAGCGCCGCCATCGGCCCAGGGCATTCTGATCAAAGAGGGCACAAGGTTAGCTTGAAGCAACCTGTGCGTCAGACTGCCTCGCATCTACGCCTTCGGTCACTACCAGTTTCTAAAATTTATTCCGACCCGCCGCAATCGGCTTGGCAAATGTCTCATTGATAGGCGTTGGCTGAGTTTGCAGCGATTGCATTGGAACCCCCCTGTTAATGATCGTCTCACGCCAGAAGCTATGCGAGTTCTAATTTACGCTTACAACTATCACCCAGAACCGATCGGCATTGCGCCGTTGATGACGGAACTGGCTGAGGGGTTGGTGAAACGCGGCCATGAAGTGCGTGTTGTCACGGCCATGCCCAACTACCCCCAGCGCCAAATCTACGATGGCTACGAAAACAAAGCCTTCATGACCGAGGAGCGCAATGGCGTGATCATTCAGCGCAGCTTTGTCTGGGTGAAGCCGAAACCGAATTTATTCGATCGGGTCTTGCTCGATGGCAGTTTTGCGATCAGCAGCATGGGCCAAGCCCTGCGGGGCTGGCGACCGGATGTGATTTTGCTGACGGTGCCGCCGCTCCCGGTTGCTGTGCCAGCGAACTTGCTCGGTTGGATTTATAAGTGCCCCGTGGTGCTGAACGTCCAGGATATTTTGCCAGAAGCCGCCGTACATGTGGGCTTGCTGACCAATCCCATTTTGATCAAGGCGATGGAAAAGCTGGAACAGTTCGCCTACAAGACCGCCCACACGATCAGCGTGATCGCCGACGGCTTCATTGATAACCTCGCCGCAAAGGGCGTACCCCCGAACAAAATCACCTGCATTCCCAACTGGGTTGACACCAACTTCATTCAGCCAATGGATAAGCTGGATAACGCGTTTCGGCGCGACTATGACCTGGGCGACAAGTTTGTGGTGCTGTATTCCGGCAATATCGCCCTGACCCAAGGGCTGGAAACGGTGATCGAAACCGCTCAGCAAATGCGGGACATTCCCGAAATCCTGTTCGTGATCGTCGGGGAAGCCCGTGCCTTGGAAAAGCTCCAGGCCTATTGCGACGAGAAAGGCGTGACGAACAACGTCAAACTGCTGCCATTCCAGCCCCGCGCTCGCCTGCCGGAAATGCTCGCTGCCGCCGATGTCAGTCTGATCGTTCAGCGTAAGCATGTCGTGTCGTTCAATATGCCATCGAAGACACAGGTGATTCTCGCCAGTGGTCGTCCGGTGATTGCTTCTGTCCCCAGCACAGGCAGCGCCGCCAAGGCCGTTGAACGCAGTCATGGCGGCCTGGTGGTCGAACCGGAAAGTCCCATGGCATTGGCTGAGGCGATTCTCCAGTTGCAGACTCAGCCGGAATTAGCCGCCGCCTATGGCAAGCAGGGTCGTCAGCATGCCCTCGATCGGTACACCTTCGAGCAAGCGCTGAACCAATATGAGTCGCTGTTTGAACAAGTTGTCACCAGCACCCAAACCAGTCGGTTGTTCAACTGGCGCGGCAAAAAATCCAGCGCCAATCTGTCGTCATAGTCTGCTCTGTCGTCATAGTCTGCCCGATCGTTCTTCCCCTGGGACGGGCAATCTAGACCTATCGCCACTCCACATTGCCCCAATACTGGGGCAATCGGAATCTAAGCCCCCAGTATTGGGGGTTTGGGGGCCCTAGCCACTTTCCGCATAACGCACTTTTAGCCGCTCAATCCCGCATGAATACCCTGTCCAAAATCCCCGTTTCCGTCATCATCCCGGCCAAGAACGAAGAGTCGAATCTTCCGGCTTGCTTAGAGAGCGTGAGTCGTGCCGATGAAGTCTTTGTGGTCGATTCCCAGAGCACCGATCGTTCGATCGCAATCTCCGAAAGCTATGGCGCAAAGGTCGTTCAGTTTGAATTCAATGGCAGTTGGCCGAAGAAGAAAAACTGGGCCTTGGAAAATCTCCCCTGCCGCAATGAGTGGGTCTTGATCGTCGACTGCGACGAGCGGATTACACCGGAACTGTGGGACGAAATTGAACAGCGGATTCAGTCGGCGGAATTTGATGGCTATTACCTGAATCGGCGGATTTACTTCCTGGGGCAATGGTTGCGGCACGGGGGCAAGTATCCCGATTGGAACCTGCGCCTGTTCAAGCACGCCTTAGGCCGCTACGAAAATCTCAAAACCGAGAATATCCAAAACACCGGAGATAACGAAGTCCACGAGCATGTGGTGCTGGAAGGCGGCAAAGTCGGCTATCTCAAGGAAGATATGCTGCACATCGACTTCCGTGATATGTTCCAGTGGATCGCCCGCCACAACCGCTATTCCAACTGGGAAGCGCAGGTTTACCTCAATACGCTGACGGGCAAAAATGACGATGGCACGATCGGCGGCGACCTGTTTGGCAATGCCGTCCAGCGCAAGCGGTTCCTCAAAAAAATCTGGGTTCAGTTACCCTTCAAACCCCTGCTGCGGTTTGTTTTGGTCTATCTCATCCGATTCGGCTTCCTGGATGGTAAAGCGGGCTATATCTACGCGCGGTTGATCAGCCAATACGAGTACCAGATCGGCGTGAAGTTGTTTGAGCTGAAAAACTTCGGCGGCACCTTCAATAGCAGCAAAAAAGCCGCAACTCCGGCTCCAGCTGAGAAAGTCACCTCGATGACCTCCGGTCGGTCGGAGACCATCGTGCCCATGCCCCAACCGGAGGCTTAGATCTGATGGTTAGCCTCACGCCAGAAACGCGAACGCCAGATGTTGTCACTGGGCCAGCGCCCAGCTTCACCCCGGTCAGCCAGCCACCCGTCAAACCCCGACCGGAGTTGCCTTGGATTAATCTGGGTAACTATGATCAGTCCTACTTCGATCGCGGCCGTCCGGGCTGGTTCATTCTGCTCTGGTGGCTGGTGCAGGCGGTTGTGTTTCCAATCACGCCGCATTTTGCCAGTAACTTTCGGGCAAAGGTATTGCGGGCCTTTGGGGCGACGATTGGCGAAAATGTGCTGATTCGACCCACCGCGCGGTTCACCTATCCCTGGAAAATCGCGATCGGTGACTACAGCTGGATCGGCGACGATGTCGTGCTGTATAGCCTCGACTGGATCGCGATCGGGGAGCATTGCGTAATCTCGCAGAAGAGCTATCTCTGCACCGGGAGTCATGATGTGCAAGATCCCCACTTCGGCCTACAAACCGCCCCGGTCAACATTGGCAATGGCGCTTGGGTCGCAGCGGATTGCTTTATCGCGCCGGGGGTGACGATCGGGGCAAACGCGGTGATTGGCGCGCGCAGCACCGTGACCACCGATCAACCCGGCGGACAGCTCTGCTGGGGTTCCCCCTGCAAAGCCCGTAAACCCCGCGTGATGGAAACGCTGCTTTAGCACTTACCCGCTTAACTTTTCCCCAAATACCGTTCCAACTGCGGCGAAAACACCTCATAGATCAGCGTCAACGGCTGACCATGATGCCAGAACAAATAATGCCGCCCCCAAAATGGCCCCGGATGATTAAACGCCTGGGCCAATTCTTCATTGTGACCGCAGTACAAGCCCTGAACATCCCGATACAACTCCGTCCGACGGGTGGCGAGACTGGCCCAAATCGGCAACGAGCGATTCTGCAAATACTCATCCACATGGCTCAACTCCCACCAGGAAGTCGCATACACCAGCCGCTCACCGCCATTCTTCAGCCAGACCTGCCGCCGCATCCGAGGCCCCGGAATCTGTTCAACCTGTAACGGCGCTTGATCACGATCGCTGCCAATCGGCGACATATCAATCACATCTACTGCCGTTGGCTGTCGCGTGAGTAACTGCAATTGCCTTGTCGGGGACCCATCCCCCAGGAGAAACACCTGCCATGCCGGAGCCAAGCGATCGTGCGATACACCCTGCTCAACCTCAACCGCACTGGCCTCCCAAATTGGCTTTAATCCATGCCAAGCGTTGGGTCGATCGCCAACAGTCCGTGGCAAAGACGAGGAAGTCAGGTTAACGATCGCCGTCATAGACCTTCACACAAATTAACATCGTGACTTCATCATAACGTCTCTGCCCATTGCTTGGGATCTTAACCCCGCCGGCGCGAACTGCTGCGCCGCTGCTGACTTGCACTGTATTCCAGCGCCGCACCCAAGCCAAACAGTACCGCACAAAGCACCCAGCCCACTTCAAAGAACCCACCACTCTGATAGTTCGGCAACTTCGTTGTCGCAAACTTGAACCAAGCATCGGCGATATAGAGGCAGAACGTCCCCGCCGCAATGACCCGCCAGGACTGCGCAAATCGCCCGCCGGAAAATGCTAGGAACAGCGTCGTCGCGATGATCAGCAGCACCGTATCCGCAATCAAATACAAAAAACTCAGCAGGGTTTTGTACGGCAGCAGTGCGTCTTCAATGCCGACCACCCAACCTGGGACATTTGCCACCACTGCCGCCGTTTCCGCCGCATCCGCCGCCGCTGGCTCTGGTGCTGCCCCCGAAGCTAAGGCCACCGCAACCAGCACCCCAATCAAACCCACCGCCCCAATAATCCCGTACTGCTTCCCATCCAAATTCAGCCGCCGCTCAAACACCGCAAACCCCATCGACACCATGAGGAACAGGTAGCTCAGCATGTAGAACAGATCCCCCGGTGAGACATCCGGTTCGCGCTGCAAGCCCAGTTCCCAGTAGGTGAAAAAGATATTGCCAATAAAATATAGCAACATCCCGATCGCGATGCCCCACCACACTCGCCGACTGCTAACGATCGTCGAACTCAAGGCATTCCGCAGACAGAGCGCCGTCGCCAGAAAAAAGGCAAATAGCTCCAGAATTGTTGTTCCCAGGCTATACCAGGTGGGATAGGGGGCATTGCTGAAGTTCGAACCAAACAACAGAAAAAATAGCGTCGCGAAAAATCCGAGAAACACCTCGAACAGCACGACCCATTGCGTTATAGATGACTTTTTCACAGCGCTACTCATAGACCACAGCATCTCCATACCAACCCCAAGCCCAACCGCAATCCTACAGCCAAACCGCGCCTGCTGGCGTTTGTTTCAGCCAGTCGAGGAACATGGCGCGATCGTGGGATGACAGCTCCTCGAGCGCTTCTAGGACACGCTTATTGAACGAATTACCCCCAAAATAGCTTTTGCCTAGACGGTGCATGTCCTGAAGCAAGGTTACCAACTGCGGGGGCTGCCAGGGCGGGGGCTGCAAACTGTTCAGCGGGTCGTAGGTGAGCAATTGAATCACCGCATCAGGCGTGGATGTATTGGCAAACTGTCCCTGCTTAAAAATCTGGCTCAAATCCCGCTGAAAGGCTTCGCCTTGTTTCGCACCCAGCAGATCTTCGACATCCACGTAGATCGCCTGCAACATTAACAAGCAAGCCTGGGTATGCACGGGCGAAAGCGTTGTGGTCGTGCCTGATCGTCCAGATTTGGACACCGCCGGGGTCAATTCCCCCACCAATTGATCAAGCCGCACCTTGCCCCAGATGCTGTAGCGATCGGCTTCTTCAAGCAGTACACAGGCTTTGCCCTGATTATCTGTCAGCTCACGCCAGAGACTGCGCGCTTCATCGGCCTGATTGCCCGCAAACACATTCAGCAGCCGAAACGTCATCGTCTGGTAGTTGAGGATCGGAATTTTTTGGTCTTTGGTCGGATGTTGGACACTGGTAATCTCCACATCTTGACGCTGCAAAATAAACATAACAAGGTGAACTGGGGGAAGTTGAGTCGGCAACAACACCGACCCGCTTAGTCGGCCACGATACCGATAAAGCATGGATTCCCCATTCTATATGGGAAACCCAGGGCCGGACGGAATCAATAGTAGAATATTTGCATCCGTGCAGGTATGATTTGTAGCAAGGCTTTGCACAGTCAATCCGCAGGGTGTAGCACCGGGTAAAACCAAGTGACAGCAGGCATTTAGGGTCTTTAGCTCAGTTGGATAGAGCAACCGCCTTCTAAGCGGTCGGTCGTGGGTTCGAATCCCCCAAGACCCGTTGAGTTGATCTCGTTCCTAAGATAGATTTTCTGGGGTACCCTCCGGGGATCAGGACAATGGCGTAGAAGAGTGGCTTATGCGGGTAAGATTGCACTGCGACAAGATTGCACCGATTTTTTTGCCAACGTTAATTTTGCCAACGTCAATTTGCTGGAGTTTTTCTGATGAGCCAATGGTTAGCTGAATGGATCCCACAGGTGATGGAACGCCTGGGCTATCTGGGGATTGGCTTATTAATGTTTTTGGAGAACTTGTTTCCGCCGATTCCTTCGGAGCTGATCATGCCCTTGGCGGGTTTTACGGTGGCCAAAGGCACTGCTGCGAACCTAAATAATTTCCAATATGCCGTGCTGGCAGGCGTGATTGGTACCGTCGTTGGTGCTTTGCCTTGGTACTACGCGGGCAAGATTCTGGGTGAAGAACGGATTCGCAGCTTGGCCGATCGCTATGGCAAATGGATTACGGTTTCCGGCGACGACATTGATAAGGCAAATCGGTGGTTTACCAAACGGGGGGCCATGGCAGTGTTGCTCTGTCGCTTAGTTCCTGGTGTACGCACCCTGATCTCCCTGCCAGCGGGGATTAATGCAATGCCGATCGGGAGCTTTTTGTTTTACTCGACGATCGGCACCACGGCTTGGTGTCTGCTGCTGACCTATGCAGGCTACGCCCTGGGTGAGCGCTACGAACTGGTGGAGAAGTACCTCGGCCCCGTTTCCAAGTACATCGCGATTGCCCTTGTGTTGGGCTTTGGGTTTTGGGTTTGGAAGCGCCGCCAGTCCCGTAAAGGTGCGCAGTAAGGGAATACAGTCAGGGAACTTTTTGACCCGGTACCTAATCCTGATAGGCTATTGGCTGGGATAACCGTGATGCCTCTGAATAGCTGATGGTGATCCGCCCAAGCCGATCGTGGGTTAACGTTCCATCCTCTGCATCGACCTTGAACAAAACTCCTAGCGACAAGCCATCGGGCCGCAAGCGCTCCAGCTACAAACAGCTATTGCCCTACATCCGGCAGCAGCGGGGATTGTTTTTCCAAGCATTCCTTTGCACCTTGGTATTCAATACCGCCTGGCCGCTCCTGGCGAATCAAGCCCAGCGCCTGGTGCCCTATATCGACCAGGGCAAGGTGCTGGACATCATTGATTTGGTGATCTTTGTCGCGGTGATTTGGGCCGTGCAGAAAGTCGCTCAGTTTGGTCAAGACGATCGCAGTGCGAAGGGGGCCTTTCAAGTCGCCCATGACCTGCGTACCAGCCTATTTCGGCACCTGCAATCCCTCAGCCTGAGCTATTTTGAGACCGTGCCAACGGGGGATTTGACCTACCGGATTACCGAAGATGTGAATCGCATCGGCGACGCGGTGCATAAGTTTTTCCATCAGTTTGTGCCCTGTCTGCTTCAGCTCGTGACGCTGCTGACCTATATCATTTGGCTCAACTGGCAGCTCACCCTGGCGATTTTCCTGATTGCGCCTGTGATGGTGCTGTTGATTAGTTGGTTTGGTGAACGGATGCGCCGATCGTCCTACCGCAGTCAAAAGCAGCTCTCCGATCTCTCGTCGCAACTGGTCGAAATCTTCGGCGGCATTCGGCTGATCAAGGCGTTTGCGGCGGAACCTGAGATCGATCGCCGCTTCATCACCGCCGCCCATCTGAACCAGGATGCGAAGTATCGGATCGAGCGCCTCCGAGCGATCGAGTATCCCGTCGTCGGCTT
Source organism: Cyanobacteriota bacterium (assembly GCA_046049545.1). Taxonomy (GTDB): domain Bacteria; phylum Cyanobacteriota; class Cyanobacteriia; order Leptolyngbyales; family Leptolyngbyaceae; genus Romeriopsis. The sequence continues at coordinate 28,680 of JBJORF010000045.1, forward strand.
CATTCTGTCCCTGAGTGTGCTGCTGCTGTTCGTTTTGGCGGGTTGGCAAATTCAGCAGGGCAACCTCACTGGCGCGGCATTTGCCAGTTACGCAGCGGCGGTAGCGATGCTGATCGATCCGATCAACATCCTGGCGAATAACTTCAACGACTTCAAACAAGGCGAAGCCTCCCTCGATCGGATCTTCGAGTTGATGGCGATTGAGCCGACGGTGAAGGAAGCGCCCAATGCCTTGGCCTTGCCGGAACTGCGGGGGAAGGTGGAGTTTCGCCAAGTGGACTTTGCCTACGAAGCCGATCGGCCTGTGTTGCAAAATCTCGATTTAGTCACGATGCCGGGTCAAATGACTGCGCTGGTGGGGGCCTCGGGAGCGGGTAAAACGACGTTGGTGAACCTGATTCCTCGGTTCTACGATCCCCAGGACGGCGAAATCTTGATCGACGATCAAGACATTCGTGGCGTGACGCTCGCCAGCCTGCGCCGCCAGATCGGCATCGTGCCCCAGGAGACGATTTTGTTCTCCGGGACGATCGCGGAGAATATCGCTTTTGGGCAACCAAACTTTGACCCCAACGCCGTCGAAGCCGCCGCCAAAATCGCCAATGCCCACCAGTTCATCAGTCAGTTCCCCCAAGGCTATCAAACCTGGGTCGGAGAACGCGGCGTGAATCTTTCCGGCGGGCAGCGCCAGCGGATCGCGATCGCCCGTGCCGTCTTGCTTGATCCGAAGATTTTGATTCTCGATGAAGCCACTTCCGCCCTGGATTCCGAATCTGAGGCGCTGGTACAAGAAGCCCTAGAGCGAATCATGCAGAGCCGAACGGTATTTATTATTGCCCATCGACTCGCGACCGTGCGCCGGGTCGATCGGATTCTCGTGATGGAAAAAGGCAAGGTCGTCGAAGCGGGCACCCACGATCAACTAATTGCTGAACAGGGACGCTACGCTGGATTTTATGCGCAGCAATTTGCGGTCTAAATCTCCGGTGCGGGTGTGAGCACGACCGGAATCGATAGCATGTAGCGGGCAGGGCCATCGGCGGGCTGGCGCGATCGAATGTGGTAGCCGATCACCTTGGCCCAGCGTTGGGCAAATTCCCCGGCGGGTTGCTCAAACCACACTTCGGCGACGAATCCCGTAAAGGCGCGATCGGACTCGCGCCAACTGCAATCGATCGCGCCATATTCAGCGGCCAATGCCGCGACCCAAGCATAGGGAACTGATAAACGCATAAATCTCCGATCGGGAATCAATGAGGGTCGATTCCATCGTCGCCAAATCCCCATGATGGCGGCTGGGCAGATTTACGGGAATTTTGGCGTTAGGGGCAGTTTTGTGCGTCGAGTTCCAGCAATGGCGGCTCCGATTGCTCTAAGCTGCTGGGCTTGCGAGAATGCCACCATTCACGCTGTGCGGGCGTGAGCTTGACCGCGTAGAGCGTAATCACGATCGCCTCGCGCTTCCCCTCCTGCCCAATAATTTCGACACTGTAGGAAGGGCTGCGCCGCGTCGCCATATCCGCAATGAAGCGTTTGCCCACCCGTCGCCAACTGGGCTCCTTACTGCGCCATTCTAGTCGGCAGCAGGGCCAGGGGAGCGTCTCGCGATCGAACAAGCGACAGCAGGGGCCAATCACCCGATAAGTGAAATGGCAACCCGGACTTTGAATCACGTCACCATATTCGAGGGGGTGCGTTGTTGCATCCCGATTCACGCCAAGCGTCGGCACAGCAGGTAAATACTTAGTTTTTACAGGAGAAGTCGTTTTGACAGCAGAACTCGTCCGGTTGAGCAGACGTTGGCCCAGAGACTTCTGAGCTGGATTTAAGGGCAGATTCACAGGTTGGTACGGAAAACGGTAGGTTGAACGAAGGGTAGAAAGGGAACTAGGATTGCTATATTCTGCCGGGGATTGGCAAAATTGATCCAGCCGATCGACCCAAAAAATTACGATCCCCACAGCGACCCACTTACCGCCGATGGTCTACGACCGACCGGAGGTTATCGCCCCACCCGCCGGATCAGACATCAAGATGCCCGAGACCCAAATGTCACCATCCTGCTGGCTCTATACCCCTGAGCGCACCGCCTATACCACCGCTTGGGACTGGCAAAAACAGCTCGTGCGAGCGCGCAAAGCTGACCCCAATCTCCCTGACAGCCTGATCCTGCTGGAGCATCCCCCCGTCTACACGCTGGGCCAAAATAGCGATCGCGCCTTCCTCAAATTCGATCCCGACCAAACCGACTACGAACTGCACCAGATCGAACGTGGCGGCGAAGTCACCTACCACTGCCCGGGCCAACTGGTCGGCTACCCGATTTTGAATCTCCAGCGTCACCAGCCTGATCTGCACTGGTATCTGCGACAACTCGAAGCTGTGATCATCCAAGTCCTCGCCCACTACGATCTGCCGGGGGAACGCATCGACGGTCTGACCGGAGTTTGGGTCGAAGGGCGCAAAGTCGCCGCAATTGGTATTAAAGTCAGTCGCTGGATCACCATGCACGGCTTTGCGCTGAATGTTTGTCCCGATTTAGCCGGATTTGCCCACATTGTTCCCTGTGGGATCGGCGATCGGCCTGTCGGCAGTCTCGCCCAATGGCGGCCGGAACTGCAAGTCAGGGATGTCCAACCGATCGTCATTCAAGCCTTTGAGCAAATCTTTCAGTGCGAGTGCATTCCCGCCCCCGCCGCGCTAGAGCCGCCCCAAAAAACAAAGGAGACAGCGGGTGCTATCTCCGAGGTAATTGATTAATTTGATGGCCTTAGTGTACCCGGAAAATTCACGCAGATCGCAACTTGGTAAGGGTGAATAACTTGGGAGGACACCGTCGCACCAACGCTTGGCCCCAAATTCTCGCGACATCCCAAGAATACCGCTGTATCATGGCGACTATTGCAGTTCATTCGAGGCTTGAGCAATGGCATTTGGGTATGGGTCGCAGCGCTATAGATCAGCGAGGCGCAGTTTTGGGCTGGCTGGAATCGTCGCGATTAGCTTGATCGCGCAGGCAACCCTATCGATCGCCCAAGCCCCCGCCATCCTGCCCGACGCACCCAATTACAAACCCGATGCCCCACCCCCCGCCGTCGAGCCGCTGCCCGTCGATCGGATCGCCGACGAAAACCAAAATCCGGCGGCAGACTACCGTGTGCCCGCCCTCCAGCGCGATTATCGCGGTAACCTCTGGATCGGTGCTTGGCGGGGTTTAGCCCAGATCGACCCGAACACGGGCAAAGTGATCACGCGGGTCAATGTCCCCAGTGATGAAGTGAACGCCCTCGCTGAAGATAAGTCGGGCCGGATGTGGGTCGGTACCTACGAAGGGCTCTGGCGAGTCGATCCGCGCACCAAAGAAATTACAGCGGCCAACTACACCTTGCCCTCGAACCGGGTGTTGTCGCTACTGGTCGATCAACGGGGCTATCTCTGGGTGGGTACCGATCGCGGTCTCGCTTTGATCAGCCCCGATAAAGGTCTGCTGATGACCACGATCCAGAATCTCCCTGGAGTCAGCGCCAACGCCCTCACTCTGGATGCTAAAGGCCACCTCTGGGTCGGCACCCTCGAAGGTGTAACCCAAGTCAACACCGCCAGCGGCAAAGCGCTGTACCAAATCACTAATCTCCCCGGTGGCAGCGTCCAGACCATCACCACCGATCGCTTCGGCGCAGTCTGGGCGGGCACGACCAATGCCCTGATCGAAATCGATACCAAAGAGCGCGTTCTGAAGCGCAGTGTCACTCAACTGGAAGGTCGCGACATTGTCTCAGTGAAGTTCGACAAAGCCGGTAGCGCTTGGGTCGGCACTGGTGCAGGCCTGTTTCGGCTCAATCCTTATAACGGCCAACTGCTCGGCCAGATCGGTGGCTTGCCCAGCGATCGGATTCTTACGGTGGCACCAGACACAGGCAAAAAACTCTGGGTGGGCACCACGGAAGGCTTAGCCTGGGTGCATATGCAAACCTACAAGAGTCGCGCCCATGCCGCTTTTGGGCCGGAACAATAGTAGTGATAAGGATGGCGATCGGGCTTAAAAATCAATGGGAAAGATATGCTGCGTCATTTGATTGGCGACGATCGCCATGCCCACCACACTCAGGCGATAAATCGTGGAAAGCCACACCTTGGGCGGATAGGGCGGCAGCAATGCCAGTCCTACGCTCAGGGGCAGTACAATCCGATTGACGATCGTTAGCACCGACCACACCACCACTAGCCCCGGTGAAGTATGGGTCAACAGATTCAGCAGTAAGTAACTAAACACGCCATAGGTAACCCAAGGCGCGATCGCGATCGGCAGCGTCCAATAAACCGATCGTAGCGTCGCTGGTTGGTCTAAATGTTTCCGTCGCCGCTGTACCACCAGCAGCAAACTCAACACCTGCAATAATGGCAGCAAAATTCCCAAACAAATCAGCGAAAAGCTTCGCATTCGTTTGTCTGGTTCAGTTTACCATAACCCCAACATTCAGCGTAACACGCTGTTTGCAGGCGACCGAACTGGTTCAAGCTACGTAGGTGTGATGGATCCTCAAAGAGCAAAGAGTTCTGCCGGCAATTACTGGGTTCCCATTTCTACCGGTACTTCTCCGTCTGA
>JBJORF010000046.1:0-32674 GCA_046049545.1 Cyanobacteriota bacterium
GCATTGGGAGAACATCATTCCCATCTTTGATTATCCCTACCCCATTCGCAAAGTGATTTATACCACCAATGCGATTGAATCCCTGAATCGGTCGCTGCGCAAAGTGATTAATACCAAAGCCGTTTTTCCTGATGAGCAGTCTGTGCTTAAATTAATGTACTTGGCCATGAACAATATTGCCCAACGCTGGAAACGCCCAATTCATGACTGGAAAGCGGCCGCTTCCCACTTTGCCATTATGTTCCCCGAACGCTTCAATGATTGACGTTCAACACACTTACACAAAATTCTAAACACTCTCTGACAGACATTGCTTTTCACAGCACACTTAAACTACGATCGCTGCTGTGAGAGAACTTACAGTAGTGTTTCCTTTTATGAACGTTTTGCTTCACCAGCCGCAGAATAGCTTCGCTGAAAACCATTATACTCTGCCGGACTGGTGCGAGCAAATTGTTATGTAGCGATCGCGTTGACGGTCTTACTTGCAAGATGGACGGCCTCACCTAAACACATCCCAAAAAGACCTGTACCCACTAACAGACAAAAGATATAAACTTGCTTCCACGATGAAGTTAGTCTCTCATTCATCTGCCAACCAACTCGAAATCCAATCAGTAGGTGAAAAGCCACAATCAGGGAAATCGCTACAATCGCTGGACTATATGGATCGCTCACCATTCTTTCAAAATGTGGACGGGTATCTGTTGAACTCTGCGATGCCCAGAGGGGATAGTAGGCCGACAAGGTCAATAGACTCACCTTACCCAGAACAGATGAACCAAATGCCCAGAGTAATATCCAACCAACTATCCACCACCCGGATAGCGCATTCGCTCCTAACCAAGATGGTTCTAGCACAAAGAGGAATGTCATTAACGCAAAGCCCAGAGCGCAGAGACTGAAACTGAACCACGGCAACAGGCTTCGCCCAGATTCCTCAACATCAAGAGTAATCATCAGAAAGTAAGTGAATCCAATCACTGCCAATCCTAAACTAAGACTCCCAAAACTGCCGATATCGATAGAAGCTAATTCCAAAGTCTGCATGGTAGCGACGAATGCCTAAAAAACAAAAAGCTAAACTCAGACTGCCCTCGCCAGCACGGCTACACAACACTCAAATGCTATATCGATATTCCATTGACTATTTCGGAGAATGTCATCACCCTCAACTCAAGCTACATAACGATTAATGGGCAGAAACTTTCCATATATCCACCCCTACAGCAGGATAGCCCGAAACTTTCCATATATCCACCCCCACAGCGCGATAGGCCGAAACTTTCTGTCTATCACACCACACTATACCGATCGAACCCACCTCCTCCCAACGCCTTAAACATCACTCCAGATTTCCTCTATCGCGCATTCTCCGGCGGCAACTTCTGCCCAATCTTCGGCTCCGTCCCCGCCATAATCCGCCGAATATTCGCCCGATGTAACCCAATCACATAGGCACTCCCCAAAACCGCAAACAACACATAGGGCAACGGCAACCCAAACACTAACATCAACGCCACAACCCCCACCGCCGCCGCGATCGAACTAATCGACACAATCCGCGTCACCCCGATCGTCGCCAAAAACACCCCAAACGCACAAAGCCCCACCCGCCAATCCATCGCCAACAACACCCCCAAACTAATCGCCACCGATTTCCCGCCCTTAAAGCCCAACCAAATCGGCTTACTATGGCCCAAAATCCCCGCCAACCCCGCCACCACAATCAACCAATCCGCCGCCCCCAAATGCTTGGCCAGCAAAATCGCCGCCACCCCCTTCAGCACATCAATCACAAACACCGCAATCCCCGCCGGTTTCCCCAACGTCCGCAACACATTCGTCGCCCCCGTCGAACCCGACCCCACCGATCGAATATCAATCCCCTTCAGCCACTTACAAGCCAAAAAACCCGTGGGGAACGAACCCAAACCATAGGCCGCAAGCAGGATCAACGCATTTGTCAGCAGGGAATTCATCGTCATTTCAGCGCGAAGGAACGATCGCCATTATCCCATTGATCCTGCCCCATCAAGCCTGCCACGCCGCGCGAAAAAAGGCCCAATCACCGATCGGTAATCAGGCCCATCCAAATAGTTCAACCAGTTAATCCACGAACATCAATGACCCGAGGCTTGCAGCACCTTCTCCGTCTGACGCTCCGGCACCTCTTGCAGATGGTCATAGCTCCACTCGAAGCTCCCCACCCCCAAAGTCAGCGATCGGAGCTCCACAATCAGATCCTGCATCTCCGCCTGGGGCAGCAACGCAATCACCTCATCCCAGCCCGTCCAGTCAGCCTTGGCATCATACCCGAGGATTTGGCCGCGCCTGCCGCTCACCAGCCGCAGCACCTTCGCCGTAAAGTCGATCGGCACCGCCACCCTCACCTGCAAAATCGGCTCCAGCAACACCGGCTGACATTGGGGCATCCCCTCCTGCATCGCAATTCGCGCCGCCTGCCGGAACGCCTGCTCCGAACTATCGACACTGTGGTATGAGCCATTCGTCAACGTCACCGCAATATCCACCACTGGGAAGCCCAATGGCCCATGGTCAAGGTATTCCCGCACCCCCATTTCCACACCGGGAATGTATTGGCGCGGCACCACACCGCCGACAATCTTCTCGTTGAACTGGAATCCCTCCCCCCGATCGAGGGGCTGAATATCCAGAAACACATCGCCAAATTGCCCATGGCCGCCGGTTTGATGCTTGTAGCGCCCGTGGATATTCGCCGTACGCCGAATCGTTTCGCGGTAGGGCACCTTCGGAAGCTGAGTGGTCATCGGCAGGTTGTACTTGCGCTGGAGCCGATCGAGGGCGACTTGCAGGTGAATATCTCCCTGGCCCCAGAGGATGATTTCATGGGTATCGCCATGCTGTTCCCACTTGAGGCTGGGGTCTTCTTCCAGCAGCTTCGCCAGCACCGTGGTCAGCTTCACTTCATCCTTGCGGTTTTCCGCCGCGATCGCCAGGGCGTAGACCGGCGGCAAAGTATGGGCCATCGGCAGCGGTGCTCGCGGCGGCACAGTGCTAATGGTATCCCCGGTTTTCAGTGTTTCCATCCGGGCTAGGGCCACAATGTCGCCCGCCGCCGCCCGCTGTTGATTCTGCTGCTGTTGGCCCATGAGGCGATACATTCCACCGATGCGGGCATCATTCACCGTCATGCCATCTTCGAGTTCCCCTTGCCAAACCCGTACCAGCGAGAGCTTACCGCCTTGGGGGGTGTAGTAGGTTTTCAGAACTTGGGCGATCGGGGTATCGGAGCCGTCTTTCAAGCCACGTCGTTCAGCGGTGAGGCTTGGTTCCGGGGCTTCGCGTTGCAATGCCGCCAGCAAATGCCGCACGCCATAGTCTTCCTCGGCCACACCGAAAAATACTGGCACGATCAAGTCAGCGCCGAGATCCATCCGCAGGTCTTGGACGATCGTCTCAGCAGTTGGCTGAAGATCCTCCAGCAATGCTTCGAGTAAGCCATCGTCAAAGTCCGCGAGGGTTTCCAGCATTTCCTGGCGGGCGGATTTTTCCTCGGCTTCCAGTTCCACTGGGAAAGGAATCGGGTCGGCTTGTTGGCCAGAATGGTATTGGAAAGCCTGTTCCGAAACTAAATCAATAAAACCTTTCAGGTTGTGTCCCCGCCCGATCGGGTACTGGTGCGGCACGAGGGGACGACTGGAGACGGTGGAGAGGGCATTGAGCACCTGCATCAAGTCCACGTCCGCACGATCCATTTTGTTCAGGAAAATCAGATGCGGAATTTCCCATTCATCCAGGAAGTTAAACAGCGGCGCGAGGCTCAAAACCCGATCGCCCACGGGTTCACAGCACACCACCACCGCATCCACACCCACAAGCACATTGTAGGTTTCCTGCATCAGTTCCACGGAGCCGGGACAATCGAGAAAATTCCAGCGAATGCCTTCGTAGTCAAAGCTCACCGTATTCACTTCGACACTCATTTGCCGATCGCGTGCTTCGGGGCTGGCATCGCCGACGGTATTGCGATCGCTGATTTTCCCTTTGCGCGTAATCGCACCAGCAACAAATAATAGGCTTTCGAGCAGACTGGTTTTACCACTGAGGTAGGGTCCCACGATAGCGATGCTACGGGAACCCAAAGATCTTCTTTCGGCCATAGGAAAATTCCTCGCAGATGAAGTGAATCGGGAATTTGAAGCAATAGAGGTGATTTGAAGATGCAGCGTTTAACCTCTATGCCGAAATTATCCTGTAGCGGCGCGATCGAATCCCAGAAATTAAAGGACTCTTAACGATCGGGCTGGAGTCGTCGAAGCGTAACCAATGGCGATCGCTGAGCTCAAGGCGCATATCAATGGCGCTTACGTAAACGCGATCGCGGTGCCATGTTCAATACTCAACCGTGCCGCTTCAAACAGCGCCATCCACACCATTAGCTCAATCCAGAAGCCCGTTTCCTTGGCCACAAGCCCATTAATCCGCGTCGCCTCATCATCACTTAACTGCCCGCCTCGCAGCTTAATCCCCAAACTCGGCGCAATCGCCATTAATTCCTGCCTTAGCGCATAACTCGAACCCACGATCCCCCCCGGAATCCGATCGGCTCCGCTCACATCGACCACAATTTCCTCCAGCACGATCGGCAAATAAAACCCCTCCGAATCCGAATGACACAACAAATGACTGGTCATCTGATACATCGCCTCCGACAATACCGGATCATCGATCGGCGAATCAGAATCAGCAACCGGTTCAGGAATCCAATCGGGGTCATACTCTACCCGCGCATAAAATCGCCGCAGATAATGCAGAAAACCGTAGGGAAACGTATTGGTCTCCGCCCGCGAATGCATCGGTTCTAGCTGTTCTGGCTCCGCATAGGTCGGCAAATCCCCCTCCGCCAAAACATCATTGATGCCCTGAAATACCGATCGCAGCCAAGCCGCCCCCGCCTCATCGTTTTCCGCTAAATCAGCTAATAAACCCACGCTAATATTGAGACCCATTACGCTGCTCCAATTTCGCCCATTGCCACCAGAATTTGCTCCGAAATAAATGGGATTAAATCCGTGAGTTGATTATGCTCCCGCCCATCGGTAAACACCACCACCAGATAAGGCTGCAACCCCGGCACTTCAATATAAGCCGCATCATGCCGCGTCCAACTGGTGTAGCCCGCCTTCGACCAGAGCGTCGCTTCCTGGGGCAACGCCATCCCGAGAAATTCGCTCACCTGGTTTTCGGGGTCATCGGCATAATCTTTTGGGTCAATCGATCGCTTCAGCACATCCATCATCGCCTGCGATCGGCTGGCCGACACCGCCACCCCACCGACAATGCTATGCAGCAACCGCGCCGTCGCCTCCGTCGTCAGCATATTGCGATTTTCCAGATGCTCCCCGTAGAACGCTTTTTCCCGCCCAAATGGCCCATCACTCCAGGTTTTCTGGCAGGCATTGATCGTCGCCAGTTCTTCCCACTGCAACGACTGAAAATAGCGATTCACCAAATTCCGCTGATGCTTCCACGTCTCAAATGGCCCTGGCGGCAGTTCCGGCCCACTGGTTGTCCCGGTCAATACATCGACGACTAAGCCGGTGCCATCATTGCTCGACTCGGTGATCATTTCCCGCATCGCCCGCTCCAGTTCTGCATTCGGCGGAGTCATCCCGCGTTCCAGCCATTCATGGGCGGCGACAAGATAAAACAACTTAACGATACTGGCGGGATAGATCCGCTCCACACCCCGGTAGCTGAAGCCACGCGGCGGATGGTTCCAGAACTCCGTTGGCGTGACCGCCCCCCCGGTATTGACGCGATAGGGCGGATCGTAGACCAACCAAGTCAGGGCAATTTGGTTACGCGCCACGATCGGGAATTGTCGCCAGGTCGCTTCCAGTACCTGATCGCCGAGGGTTTGCAGCAAGTCGTCTTTCCGGAAAAAAGGCATGGGTCAAAGGGGTAGAAAGAATCGCAATACGAAGTTCGCGTCAATCATTGTAAAGCCGTGTCTGAACATTCACCCCAGTTTGCAACTTGAACCTGTAAGCTGAAGGCTAGACAGTCGCGTGGGCATTTTCTGATTTTGCCTGAAGTTTCCCCGACTACCATTTCCTATGCTGTATCGCGCCAAAGCCAATCTCAACCTCTATGACAGTAGCGAACTGACGGCCCTCGCCACCCAAGCCGCCGCCGATCGCTTCATTCGCTTAATTGCCCCCGAAAGCATTACCAATGGGCCACTGAAGGCAATTGTGGTGGAGGATGACTATCCCGGCTGGCTCGCTCCCCAGGATGAACTGCTGCTGGCCCCGACGGAAGCGGAATACCACGCGCCGATGGTAGCACTAGCCACAATCAACGATCGCCTGCCCGCCATCATCGCCTTCACCGAAGCCGCCATGGCCGTCCCCAATACCTATCTCTGGGGCGGCACCGTAGCCCCCAATTACGACTGTTCTGGTCTGATCCAAGCGGCGTTTCGATCGCAGGGGATCCAGCTTCCGCGTGATGCCTACCAGCAAGAAGCCTTTGTGCAAGCAGTCACCCTCAAAAACTTACAACGTGGCGATCTGGTATTTTTTGGCCCACCGGAGAAAGCAAAGCATGTGGGCTTGTACCTAGGTGACAACTGCTATATCCACAGCTCTGGCCAGGAAATCGGCAATAACGGCATCGCGATCAATGCGCTCACCCTCGAAGGTAGCGATGTCGATCGCAACTACTTCTCCCAATGGCGCGGCGGCGGGCGGGTGGTCAGCAGCTATCAATCCCGCCATTGCGTCTAGGCGCGTATGTCTAGGCGAGTATGCCTAGGCGAGTAGATCGAGACCATCATCTTGGGGAAAGCACTGGGGAAAGCACTGATCTCCCAGCGTTTCCCAATTCCGTAGGAATCCCGAACCTCTTCGCCCGTCCGATGAGGCAAATTTTGAATAGGAAATAGAGTGCTAGGCAATCGATTTGGCCGCGCCCGATCGACAGATCAAATCTATCTCCCCGGTGCATTCAGAACGTTATCCGTTGCCCGCTTCACCACAAGAGATGGAATCATGCCAGACACCCTAGACACACCAATCACTGCCGCACCGGAAACCGTTGACCTAAGTCCCATCGCTTCAGCCAGCAAAGCATTGGCCCTCGTCCCGGTCACCACCGTTGCGCCACAAGCCATGGTCTCCACAGCGATTCCGACTTTGGCGCAACCGCAGCGCGAAGCGATCGTCGATCTGTTAATTTTGGGGATCTACGCCGACCAGCGGATTACCCTTGCCGAGCAGGATTTTCTGCATGAAATTATTGAAGCGATGGGCTGGGATGAATTGAATGCTGCGACAGTCTATTTACAACGGGCTTGGGCGACCGTCCGCGCTAGCCTGGAACTGTCCAGCGCCACCGATCGCCTGCTCACCACGATTCGCGAACGCTTGGATCGAGTCGAAGTGATGCAATACGCGATCGAGAAATTCTCCACCCTACTCAGCTTGCAGAACACTACCGATGCCGAAGGGCAACTGCTTGACCAAGTGATGGAACATTTCTTCGCTTTGGCCTAGTCCCCAGTCCTGGCAGCTCATCCACCAAAGCGGCAGGTCATTGATCAAGCGGCGGGTCATTGATAATGTGGCCCGACCGTTCGGCAAACTTTACATCAGAATTTTTTTGCCGCGCCGCCATACCTGAGCTAAAACGGGTACAGTGGAAGCAGCAAAAGATTAAGCAATCTCAACATTTGCCCAAACTTCTGCGACGCGGCCCAAGCTGGAGTCCTTTTGACCCCGGCGCATATTCATGATTTGAGGAGATGACGGAGCCATGCTGGAGCTTGAGGTAAAGCCAGAACTCGACTATCAAAGCGATATCTACAAAGATGCCTACAGCCGCATCAACGCAATCGTGATTGAAGGCGAAGACGAGGCTTACAACAATTACAACCAGCTTGCAACGCTGATGCCAAACGATGCAGCAGAACTGCAAAAGCTGGCCAAGATGGAGTTCAAGCACATGAAGGGCTTTGAAGCCTGCGGTAAGAACCTCAAGGTCACTCCCGATATGGCCTTCGCCAAGGAATTTTTCGGTCAGTTGCACGGCAACTTCCAGACGGCAGCGGCGGAAGGCAAAATCGTGACTTGTCTGTTGATCCAATCGCTGATCATCGAGTGCTTCGCGATCGCGGCGTACAACATCTACATTCCCGTCGCCGATGATTTCGCGCGCAAGATCACCGAAGGCGTGGTGAAGGATGAATACCTACACCTGAACTATGGTGAGGAGTGGCTCAAAGCCAACTTCGAAACCGCCCGTGAAGAACTCGAAGAGGCCAACAAGCAAAATCTGCCGTTAGTCTGGACAATGCTCAACCAAGTGGCCGCCGATGCGAAGCACTTGGCCATGGAACGCGAAGCCCTCGTTGAAGACTTCATGATTGCCTACGGGGAAGCCCTCGCGAACATCGGCTTTAGCACCCGCGACATTATGCGAATGTCGGCCTACGGTCTATCGGCAGTTTAAGCGCAATTAAGCGACAATCCCACACCGGGGCATGGATTGCCTCTGGTCATCGAATGCACTACCCTAAATAGGTGCTTCGCCTAAATCGGGAGGTTCAAGCTGAGCCTCCCGATTTAGTGTGCGGTGCTCACTATTCTCCCTAAGAGCCTACGCCCATGTTTGGTTTGATCGGTCACCTCACTAGCCTTGAACATGCTCAGTCCGTTGCCCGTGACCTTGGCTATCCCGAGTATGCGGATCAGGATTTGGACTTTTGGTGTAGTGCGCCGCCCCAGATCGTCGATGAAATTCGCGTGACCAGCCTGACTGGTGAAACGATCGTCGGTAAATACGTCGAATCCTGCTTCCTGCCCGAAATGCTCGCCACCCGCCGGATCAAGGCAGCCACCCGGAAAATCATCAACGCCATGGCCCACGCGCAAAAGCATGGCCTGAACATCACCGCCTTAGGTGGATTTTCGTCGATTATTTTTGAGAACTTTGATCTGTCGCAGATCAAGCAGGTACGTAACCTGACCCTGGATTTCCAACGCTTCACCACAGGCAATACCCATACGGCCTACATCATCTGCCGCCAGGTCGAGCAGGCAGCGGCACAGTTGGGGATTGATTTGTCCCAGAGTACAGTGGCGATTTGTGGGGCAACGGGCGATATCGGCAGTGCCGTCTGTCGCTGGCTCAGCAGTAAATTGGACGTGAAAGAACTGCTGCTGATCGCCCGGAACTCAGAGCGATTGACTGCACTTCAGGCCGAGTTGGGGCGCGGCAAGATTATGGATTTGGAAGCCGCATTGCCCGAAGCAGACATTGTGGTTTGGGTCGCCAGTATGCCGAAGGGAGTCGAAATCGATTCGAGTACGCTAAAGAGTCCTTGTTTACTCATTGACGGAGGATATCCGAAGAACCTGGGCACCAAGATTAATGGTGAAGGGATTCATGTGTTAAACGGTGGAATTGTCGAGCATTCCCTCGATATTGACTGGAAAATCATGGACATCGTGCAGATGGATGTGCCGACCCGACAGCTCTTTGCTTGCTTTGCCGAGTCGATGATTTTGGAATTTGAGAAGTGGTATACCAACTTCTCCTGGGGGCGGAACATGATCACGATCGAGAAGATGGAGATGATTGGCGGGGCTTCCGCGAAGCATGGCTTCCGCCCGTTATTGTTGGACTAATACGTAGTTGTTGGACTAATAGATAGTTGTTGAACTAATACGTAGTTGTTGGACTAATTGTACGGTGGGCAGTGCCACCGTACACCATCGCAATCAGCCCCAAACCAAAAAGCGCGATCGGCTCCATCTTCCAGAGGGCGATCGCGCTTTCATTTTTCCCGATCCAACCTTATTTGGCGCTCAAGCCCCCGGAGTCTGCCCCATTGCCATCAGCAGCAGGGAAATTGGTGTCGTTGGCAGATTTTGGTAGCGATTCACTGGCCGCCGGCAGATCATCCGCCGACAGCTGCTCCGAAGCCGGACAATCATCCGAAACTAACAATTCCAGATCACTAATCCGAGGCACAAAGGAAAGCTGGCGAGAGACTGCACCGATGCTTTCGAGTAGAAGGATTTCTTCCCAGGAAGAACATTCATCCTCATCTTCAATCTCGTAGCGAACGGTGACCAGATTGCCCTCAATATCGAGAATCTTCGCCCGTTCAATCCAGCGCTGCTGGTCTTTCAAAAAGAGGTTAACCTCGTGACCATCGCAGTGGAGCTGGTACAGCTTGCGGTGTAGCATGAATTGCTTCTCCTGAGCCAAGAACACTTAAGCAAGACGAACAGTTGATAGAGTGGAATGAACCCAACATCCAAAACTGATAACTTCAATCAATCGCGTACAGTCGAATTGCTGAGGGAATGCACTATTATAGTGCCCTCTGGCGCAACCACTGCGCCCGCACCTGTGCGGATTTGTTATAAATCTCTGCGAAGATTCGTTACATTTCGCAATGTTGGCTCTACAAACTTCACAGTTGACTCCAAAAACTTTAGCTTTTCTAGTGCGATCGTACCGCATTTTGGACGACTTATTAGCGGAGGACTTATTAGCGGACGACTTATTAGCGGACGACTTATTCGCAGCCAATTGGTTGGCGCGAACTGGGATCGATCACATGAACCGACAGGCAACATCAGCATAAAGTACAAAATCCAAGGAAACAGTGACGCTTCAGGCGTTTGAACTCAGTGGTTAAACCCAGTTGTGACCCGAATTGGTTTCCATTGTAGACGCTGATCCCCAAACCCGCCTGTGACGAGAGTTACGGATTTATAACTGTCTACAGGGGTGTCTGGACTGCATTCAAGGGAGCCAGCGAGGATGAAATCCAGCGACTAACTCGATCGGGTTAGTCGGACTGTTCCAGTCACCGCGAATCAGAGTCTCCGTCGGCAAAATCCAGACGCGACTGCTATCGAGGGAATTGGGGCTGCTATCGACGATGTTCGGGTCATTGGTGGTTTGGTCGAACAACAGGGCACGGCCGTCGGCAGCAAGACTCATCTGGATTTCTCGGCGCTGAGGCAATTTCAGCAGGGGTTTGAGCGCGAGGGTGGGATTTTCGATCGCGGTTTTCAGGTCAATCACCGCCAGGTAGGGCTGTTCTTTGAAATTTTCGCCGGGTTGAATTTCGGTCAGGAGACAAAACAGAAAGCGCTGGGAGGGATCAAAAATTGCGCGACGAATGGATCCGGTGATTTTGAGAATCTCCGTCTGCACCCCTTGGTTGTTGACCAAGAACAACGATCGGGTGAAGTCGTTATTGAACTTCAGCATCGCCGCTTGGCTGCCATCACGGGAAAAGCCCAGCACAGTGCCGAATTTGGGCAAAAAGCCCAATGGATTTGCGCCGGATTCCAAGGGGAGAATCGCTAGGCCCTGACCTTGGGCGACGGCGATCGCGCTACTATCCGGCGTAATCACAAAATCGCCACCGGGTTGTTGGGTTTTGAGTACTTCAGGAGGACGATCCGGGCGCAGCACCCAAGGGTCAAACTCGTTGGTATTACTGCGATTGACGCGTTGAACGACGACAAACTGGCCATCGGGAGCCAGGGAAAAGCGGAGATTTTGGTAATTTTTGTTGTCGAGAAGCAGTTCGACTTTGCCGATTGGCGCTTTGCCGAGGCCCGTAGTGACAGTATAGAGTTGCTGTTCGGTGGGGCTTTTGGCTCCTGATCGGGTATCGATCGCGGAGAAGACAATCTGTTCGCGATCGGGATAGGGATAGAAGTCCTGGACTTGCAGATAGTCCGGAGTCAAGATCTGCGCCAGCGAATCCTTCTGGGTCATGTTCTTGAGGATCAGCCGTTCCTTTTGTTCCGCCACCGCCCCGATGAACGCAAACATCCGATCGCGACTGCGAAACTCAGCGGTAAAGGGCTGCATCAGTTGGCCCTGATTGAATCGTTCTTTGCCGCCCGCTAATTCCAGCTTAAAGCCTTGCCCATATTCAGCGGGCAGATCCAGGGTGTAGGCCAATCGCCGCCCCGCCCAGCTAAATTTTCCGGGTAGATTCGGTTCAATTTTCAAATTCTGCTGCACGGACTGGCGATCCATAGGCCGACTGAAGGTCAGCGTCAGCGCCGTATCGCTAGCATCGATCGGGCGATCGCCCCAGCTAAAGTCCCGAACCCTGGGTGCACTGTGGTTGCCACTGGAGAGCAAAACAACGATCGCCAGCAGCAAGGCCACCAACGCCGCAATCGCAAAGTGATCGAGCGGTTGGGCTTGCTGTTGCCACCAGAGTTTCGGAGACCAGTGAGATTTCGCCATAGCAGCTCAGACGTTGGTGCAGAGAAGATGAAATGCTTAGGCTTCCTACGATAGCACCTAAGATTGTTAGTCTCTGGAAGCGATCGGGAATGATGAGCTTAGTTCAGGTTCAACGCCCGTTCCAAATCGTTACCCAGAATTTTTGCCATGCAGCAGCCTACCAATCACGCTCATCCTTTCCTTAGCGCTCAACCCGCTCAACCGAATGCCGCCCCAAATCCGGCAATTCATGATGACGTTCTCGCTAGCTCCATTCCTCGAGCCGTCGAAGCAGAACTTGACGATTTGATTGCCCGCGTCGAAACCTATACCGGTGAACCGCAGGCAGACTACAATGCCGAACTCGACGGCGAACTGTTCCAAACCCGTGTGCCGAAGTACATGCATGGTGTCGTGCGGGGCCAGCAGGCTTACTTAACGACAAATCTTTTGGAGCAAGGTTCAGTCATGTTGCTTCAACCACAGATGGTGTGGACCTTAGGCCGCAACCGCGAAACGGGGATTCCCGTGCGCGATCGAATGATGTCGCGCCGCCATGCTTCGATTGTTTACCTGCGGGAAGAGCGATCGTTCTTTTTGCTGGACTTGAACAGCATGAATGGTTCCTACGTCAATGGCGTGCGCGTTGATCAGCAGAAGCTCAAGGACGGCGACCTCCTGCGCGTAGGCAATACCGAATTTTTCTTCTTCATCAGCGAACAGTACGAAACCCTCGAACCGCTCCATGCGGAAGTTCACGCCAAACTCCTGAGTGCCCTGCTGCGCGAACAAGTGCGGTAATTTCAGCGATCGGCCTCGCCATCGTCCAGCGACTCGCGGTAAACTGATCTATCGGTTTGCTTGAATTGACCGGTTTGTCGATCGCGTGGAGCTGTCATGGCATCGTTTTTGTTAGAAGTGGGCACGGAAGAATTACCAGCGCGGTTTGTCGATGAGGCTTTGGCCCAATGGCGATCGCGCTTGCCGCAATGGTTGGCGGAACAGCGGTTATTTGATGCTGACCAAGCGGCAACCGCTGTCCAACTCTATGGCACTCCCCGTCGCCTCGCGATCGTGATCCAAGGTTTGCCCACGCAGCAAGCTGATATTGAAGAAGAAATTAAAGGCCCACCGACGAAATCAGCCTTCAAAGATGGCGTACCGACTCCCGCTGCAACCGGGTTTGCCCAAAAGCAAGGGGTGCGCGTTGAAGATTTTGAAATTCGGCCCACGGATAAGGGCGACTTTATCTTTGTGCGCAAAACCCTGAAGGGCCGTCCGGTCGCAGAACTGCTGGCGGAACTGGTGCCGAGCCTGATCACCGGACTAGAAGGCAAACGGCTGATGCGCTGGGGCAATGGCGATGTGAAATTTTCCCGTCCCGTGCGCTGGTTGGTCACACTTTTAGACGATCAGGTTTTGCCCGTGACCTTTAGCAATGGGGCGGAAGCGGTTTATCAGAGCGATCGGATTTCGGCGGGGCATCGGGTTTTGCATCCGGCTCCGGTGACGATCGCCCATGCCGATCAGTATGTCGAAACCCTGCGTAAAGCCTTTGTCGAAGTTGATTTGGACATCCGCCACAAAACGATCGTCGAGCAGGCTCAAGCCGCCGCTGCGAAAGTCGGTGGGGTGGCGACCATTGATGACGGGTTGCTTCAGGAAGTGATTAACCTCGTCGAATATCCTTCGGCGGTGGTCGGCTCCTTTGATGCGGAATTTCTCGCGTTGCCATCCGAAGTCGTCGTCACTGAAATGGAAAGCCACCAGCGCTATTTCCCGGTGCGGCCCCAGGCGGATAGCCATGAATTATTGCCCTATTTCATCACGACCTCCAACGGCGATCCAGCCAAAGCTGACATCATTGCCGCAGGGAATCAGCGGGTAATTCGGGCGCGGCTCTCCGATGGGAAATTCTTCTTCGATGCCGATCGCAAGCTCAAGCTAGAAGACTTTTTATCGCGGTTGGATTTGGTCACGTTCCAGGCGGATCTCGGCACCATGAGCGCCAAGGTAAAGCGGATCGAAGCGATCGCGGCCCAAATTGCCGATCAGCTCAAGATTACTGGCACCGATCGTGCCCACATCGATCGCGCCGCCAAACTCTGCAAAGCCGATCTCGTCACGCAAATGGTGGGCGAATTCCCCGAATTGCAGGGCGTGATGGGCGAGAAATATGCCCGACAGGGCGGCGAACCGGAAGCCGTTGCAGTAGCGATCATGGAGCATTATTTGCCCAAGGGTGCGGGGGATGCGTTGCCGCAAACACTGGTGGGACAGGTCATAGGGCTAGCCGATCGGATTGATACGCTAGTGGGGATTTTCAGCCTCGGGATGATCCCGACGGGTTCTTCTGATCCGTTTGCGTTGCGGCGGGCGGCGAACGCGATCGTGGATATTATCAATGCCGCGAATTTGCCCTTGGACTTGCTGCAATTGCTGGAAACGGTGGTGCAGAATTTTGCCAGCCAACACCAAAGCGTGATGAAACTCAGCGCCGCAGAATTATTGCAACAGCTAAAAGACTTCTTCCTCGCCCGATTGCAAACCAGCCTCAAGGAAGACCAAGCGATCGATTACGATTTGGTGAATGCGGTGCTGGGGGAAAACGATGCCGAATACAGCGATCGAGCGTTGCATGATTTGCTCAACCTGCGCGATCGGGCCGCGTTCCTCCAAGGGATTCGCAATGATGGTCGCCTTGCCCCGATTTATGCGGTGGTCAATCGCGCTTCCAAACTCGCAAAGCAAGGTGATCTCGATACGGCCACCCGCGATGTCACCGCTGTTGTTCAACCGAGCTTATTCCAGAAAAAATCGGAGCAGGCATTATTCGATGCCATCAAGCCGCTCAATAGCAATGACAATTACGATCAATTAGTCGCCGCACTCAGCGCGATCGCCCCGGCATTGACCAATTTCTTCGATGGGGAAGATAGCGTCATGGTGATGGATAAAGATCCCGACGTAAAACGCAATCGCCTGAATCTGCTCGGTGTGCTGCGAAATCACGCCCAGCAATTGGCCGACTTCGGCGCGATCGTCAAATCATAGGCAATATTGGCTCAAGGATACAAATCATGAACGATTCAATGCTCAATAATCAGCCCTATGATGTTGTCGTAATTGGCGGCGGTGTAGCGGGAACGGCGCTGCTCTACAGCTTGGCGAAGTTTACTGACCTCAAACGCATTGCGCTGGTGGAAAAATACGATCGCATCGCCGATGTGAATTCTAAAGCAACGAATAATAGCCAAACCATTCACTGCGGTGATATTGAAACCAACTACACCCTAGAGAAGGCGATTAAGGTCAAACGCAATGCCTCGATGGTGGCGCGTTATGGTGCGGAACTGCCCCCGGCAGAGCGCGATCGCGTGGTATTTAAATACCCAAAAATGGTACTGGGTGTCGGGGAAAAAGAATGTCAGTTTTTGCGCGATCGGTTTCCGGTTTTCAGCCCCCATTTTCCGGGAATGCAGTTTCTCGAAAAATCCCAGGTGGCAGAAATTGAGCCAAATGTGGTGAAAGTCGATGGCCGCGATCGACCGGAAGAAGTCGTCGCGATCGGGATTTTGGACGAGTATACCGCTGTCAACTATGGCGCACTGGCACAATCTTTTGTGGATAAAGCATTGGCGGTTGATGACAAAACCGTAGATTTGCGTTTAGGACAGGCAATTACATCGATCACGCCTGTGGGTGAGCAGTATCAGATCCAGATTGGGGACGACAGAATTACCGCGCGTTTCGTGGTCGTTTCAGCAGGTGGGCACAGCTTACTATTTGCTCACAAACTGGGTTATGGCTTGGAATATTCCTGTTTGCCGATGGCGGGGAGCTTTTACTTCACGCCGCAGGTTTTGAACGGGAAGGTGTACACGATTCAAAATGATAAATTGCCCTTCGCAGCAGTTCACGGCGACCCGGATGTATTGGTGCCTGGGAAAACACGCTTTGGCCCGACGGCCCTCCCATTGCCGTTGCTCGAACGCTATAGTCCTCGGACGTTCTTCGATTATATGCAGGTCTTGCGGCTGGACGGGGCAGTTGTAGAAGTGATTTGGGACTTGATGAAAGTGTCGGATATTCGCAACTATTTCTTCCAGAACATTGCCTACGAAATTCCTGGAATTAACCGCCGTCTGTTCCTGCGTGAAATTCAGAAAATTGTGCCGTCGCTGAAGTTAGAGGATTTAGAATTTGCCAAGGGGTTTGGTGGCGTGCGGCCACAGTTGATTGATAAAAATCAGAAGAAATTGATTTTGGGCCAAGCGGCGATCGACCCGGATGCACCGATCAGCTTTAACATCACGCCTTCTCCGGGGGCGACGAACTGCCTAGGGACAGCGGAGCAGGATTTGTTGAAGATTCAGCGCTATCTGGGCTGTGATGTTGATCGATCGTGGTTCGATAATCGATCGGTGGTGGCGTAGTTTGTGCGATCGCGGGATTGGTGGGTGGTGCGTTTTCGCGTTGCGAGAAACACACCCTACGTTTGGCCGTCACCCGATCGCTGCTTGCAATTGATCCAATAGTCCCTCAACATATCCCAACGCTGCCCGAATCGTCGCCGGATCTTCCAGGTCAACCCCCACATACCGCCGCAAAGCCGTAACCTGATCGAGACTCCCACCGATCGACAACAGCGCCAAATACCCCGGAATAAATTCTTTCCCGACCTCCCGATATTTCTGATAGCAGGCCAGACTGACAATATTCGAAGCAGTGTATTGGTAACAGTAAAACGGCTTGAAGAAAATATGCCCAATGCGTGCCCAGTCATATTGATGCTCCGGCATCACCACCACCGCATCACCGCACAGCTCGGTATAAAGCGACTGCCATTGCTCATTCACAAACGCTGCGTCAAAGCTGCCACTCTTTGCTCGATCGTGAATTGCCAATTCCAATCGACTAATCGTACTTTGCCGGAACAGCAAATTGAGCTGGTCTTCCAACTGCCTAGTAATCAGCGATTGGGTCAGCGCGTTATCGCCTTCGGCTTGCTTCAATAAATAATCCAGCAGCAGCAGTTCGTTGAAGGTTGAAGCAATTTCAGCCGAAACCATGGGTGGATTGCTATTGAAATAACTTTGGTGATCACCAATCCAAGCAAAATGCAAGCCATGACCCATTTCATGGGCTAACGTAAATAGCGAACTGTAATCGTTCGTATAGGATTGCAGCAAGTAGCTATGCTTCCCATGGACATACCAGCAAAACGCCCCACCGCGCTTCCCGGCTCGCACCGTCGCATCGATCCAAGCGCGATCGAAAAACTCCGCCGCCCGATCGGCATACCCCGCATCAAACGCCCGAATTGCCGCCATCAGTATCTCAACACCTTGCTGATAGCCGATCGGGGGAATCGCCACATCACTGCCCGTCCAAGGTGCATAGAGATCGGCTGTACGAATTGGCTCGCCGATCGCTTGACCTTTAAGCCGATAATAGCGCTGAAATAAATCAAACCGATCGCGCGTCCCGGTCATAATCGCCTGAAATACGGGTTCAGAAACTTCATCAACTAGCAATTGTTTCTGCAACGTCGAATCATAATTGCGGGCTTGATTTTCGACTTTATGATCTTGAGCGACGGTATTGAGAATGTAGCTGTAGAGCGAATTATGCTGCTGCATCACCTGCCGTACCGACTGATAGGCTTGGGTTCGCAATGCCCGATCGGGATGAAATAGCAAAGCACTCAGTTCAGCATCTGTCTCGGCAACTTTACCATCCGGCGTGGTTACAGGTGTGTAAGTTTGTTCGCCGAGGTGAATCGATCGCAGTTGAATAAATGCCTCACGGCCTGTGAGTGCAGCTTGATTACGGGTTTGCTCCACGGCTTCGGGCAGAATATGCGCCCGATATTTGGCCATATTGATGAGGTAATGGCTGTAAGGCTCTAGTAACGGACTGGCCTGTAATTGGGCAAACTTTTCGGGCGCTAATCCCTGCAATTCCAAATCAAAAAACAACAGTTGGTTATTTAAATCCGTCGTCGCCGCCATCACCCGATCCACGGCTTGCTTCGCCACGACATCCTGAGTATTCGCGGCAAAGATCAGTGAAGGATAGGCATAGAGATAGCCCGATCGCTGATAGATCGATTCCAGGGTTTGCAAGGCCGTGAGGATTTCAGCGGGGGATAACTGAGCCACGCGATCGCGATATTCCGTCCGAAACTGAGCCGCTTCCTGTTGCAAGCCTGCTAAATCTGAAGCCAAGGCCGGGTCATCCAGACTTTGATACAAATCCCCTAGGTTCCAAGCAGGGGCTTCATCGCTCTGACTTGTGGCGATCGTGCCTTCCGGTGAGCAGCGCGGATTCATCAGTGGCCCGTGGGGATAATTCATGATCATTTGCCTTGGACTAGGACAGGATGCTTACACCAAATTCAGAAATGAATGATACAGATTCAGCCAAACCGCCCCCCAGCCCCCAATTCTGGGGGGGCCAAGCCAAAAGCCGTTTCAAAGCCCCCAGTATTGGGGTTTGGGGGCAGTCTAGATCTGTCGCAATTTCAAATTGATTTGGCATTATTTGATTTTCTACTATTTCTTAACCCAGGGCTAGGGTGTAGCGCAAAATTAAAGCATTCGTTTTACAAACCCAAATCTGATAATCCAGGGTGTCCGTCTGGCCTGCGTCCGAGGGGCCAATGATATTTGCGATCGCTTTCTGCAATCGGTAAGTCATTGATACTTGCAATCCGCCGTTGCATCAGGCCATTTTCACTAAACTCCCAATTCTCATTCCCATAGGAGCGATACCAAAATCCCCCATCATCATGCCATTCATAGGCAAATCGCACCGCAATGCGGTTTCCATCGGCAATCCATAGCTCTTTAATCAGCCGATAATCCAACTCTTTTCGCCACTTGCGTTGCAGGAACGCCACAATTTGCTCACGCCCCTGGACAAACTCCGATCGATTCCGCCAAGTGCTATCCGTTGTGTAGGCCAGTGAGACCCGTTCCGGATCGCGCGTATTCCAGGCATCTTCAGCCATTCGCACTTTCTGCGCGGCTGTTTCTGGTGTGAAGGGTGGAAAAGGCGGTTTACCTGTGTCAGTCATCGTCAGATTTACCATTGAAAATGGACTATCTTCAGTTTAGATAGCTGTGCGATCGCCCCGCCTAACCTTCAAGAACATTTAACCCCCTCTTCCATCGGCCAAGCTAATGGATGTTCTTAAGCGCGGAGCCATTTTGCAAGGGCTTTATCCGGTGCCCCAATTTCCTCGACACTGTTGTAGAAATAATCCTGCCACTGTTTCTCCGGCAAACCCGCAAAAACCATTAAATTCAGCGGATATTCTTCACTATCCGTACAACGGCGAAAGTCATCGCGAAATAGAAAGATCGGCTTTCTTAGCGCGATCGCGATCCCCAATTCGATCATCACCCCTTCATCCGGCGGCGTACCATTCACCACAGCAAAAATTCCATCGGCTTGCTCAACGTCGCGCACATCGGCTTGGGCCACTTGATAGGCCCAGCCGGATTGGGAAAAATCGACTTGATTATTGCGCTCAAAGGGCTCCCAGATTTCGGCTCCCAGGCTCGTGAGTTGCGCCACGATCGGTGGCAACAGGCAAGCTCGCTGCTGCGCTGAAAAGCCGTAGGGATTCGCGAGATAGAGAGTTTTAGGCATGGGTCGGTGAATTAAGCAACAATCTATTCTAGTGAGTTGTAGTGCGGAGTGATGGTTACGGATGCGGCAAAATTTGGGTCGATCGCGGAGTTTTCGGCTACTATTCAAGGGAATTATGCAATCATCCCTATTCTAGGACACCTCATGACGAATCCCACTCCCAAAAAATCAATGTCTACCACTAACCAATTGCTGATTGGTCTGGGTGTTGGGTGTGGCTGTTTTGGAGCAATATTTCTGGGGGGGATTATTCTCGCGATCGCTTTGCCATCATTTCTCAATCAGGCGAATAAAGCCAAGGAATCGGAAGGTAAGTCCTATGTTGGGAGCCTAACAAGGGCACAGCAAGCCTACTTTTTGGAAAATGAAAAATTCGCTAGCAGCCTATCAGAACTTCGATTAAGCCCCCCGACTGGCAGCAGCTCACCTTACAACTATTCGATGGCCCCCGTTCCTGGCAAAAAACCGATGGTTGTAATCACGGCTCGACCGAATCGGACTGGTCTACGGAGTTTTGTCGGGGCAGTGCAGATGATTACTCAAGGTGGAGATAAGACAACTGAGGCGATCGTTTGTCAGACAGCTCCTCCGAATGCCCCGATCGCGCCTTTTCAAAATGTTCCAGGTGAGTTGATTTGTCCAAGCGGGATGATGACTGTGTCGCGGTAATTCCGGATTGAATTCAAATCCAAAAATCAATGCCGCACATACAGCCAAACTACCCCCAGCCCTCATTTTTGGGGGAGCAAGACCTATAGCGGATTTCCGGTTCCCCCAGAATTGGGGGCCAGAGGTCCTGCGCTGTAGCAATCATTAAGCAATTTACTCTACCCGACCATCTGCTCTTCCAAAACCTCCACCGTTTCCACTGCCTCAACCCTGGCAATTTGCGGCACCCGACCCAACATCCCCAGCATTAACTTAATCGTAAATACCTTCAACAGCGGCACCTTCACCATCGCCAAAATCCCCAATCGCCGCACCTGCACGATCGGCCAAATCTGATTGGAAAATACCCGATCGAGCACATCCGTAAACGCCAACATCAGCAGATTCTCCCACATCCGCCACCGCGAATAGCGCCGCAATACTCCCACCCGCGCAAAATCCTCACCCCGCGCCACCGCCGTCCCAATCACCTCCGCCAACGCCGCCGCATCGCGAATCCCCAGATTAATCCCCTGGCCTCCGACGGGATGACAACAGTGCGCCGCATCGCCGATTAATGCCAGCCCCGGCTGCACATACTGCCGACTGTGCAACAACTGCACTGGAAACACCGACCGCTCACCCACCAAGGACAATCGCCCCATCTGATCGCCGTAGCGCTGCTGAAGTTCTTCCAAGAATGTCGCTTCATCGATCGCCAGCAACCGATCGGCCATCGCCTTCGGAGCCGTCCACACAATTCGACAAATCCCATTCGGCAACGGCAACACCGCAAACGGTCCCTCGGGTTGAAAGCGCTCGTAGGCGGTTTGAGCGTGGGGCTTCTCCGGTTTAATAAATGCCACAACACAGGACTGCCAATATTTCCAGCCGATCGTGCCGATCCCCGCCGCCTGTCGCACAAAAGAGCGACTGCCATCCGCACCGATGACTAAGCGCGATCGCAGTTGCCGTTCCTGACCATCAATCGTCACCGTGAGCTGCGGCCCCATTGCGGTTTGCGTCATTGCCGTCACCGACGCGGGGCAGAGCCAATCGACCCGATCGCACTGCCGCAGCTTGGCTTGCAATTCCTGAAGCAGCACCTGATGCTCCGCTACATAGCCCAGCGTCGAGGTCTGAGTATCCGCTGGCGAGAACTTCACCACTGTGGGATAGTCACCATCGGAGAGCTGCACCTGGCGATAGGTCTCCACCTGAGGCCGAATCCGTCCCCACAGGCCCAAGCCCGCAAACACCCGACTCGAAACCTGTGTGATCGAATAGGCTTGGCCCCGTGCGGCAGCCACAGAAGTCACCGCTGATTCCAACAGTGCCACCTTCAGCCCCAACGGTTGCAACAAACAAGCCATCAGTGTGCCGACAATGCCCCCACCGACGATCGTCACGTCGTACTGGAGGTCACCATATTCTAGGTCGCTATGTACCATTACGCGTCATTCCCCCACCGGATCGAAATCTGAGAAGAACGCAATCTTTCTTCGTAATCTCTATTCTGCACGGTCATCCCAGGCAGCGGCAAGCCTCCGATCGGGATTCCGTTGAACCACCGCACAAAAGTCGCAATTTCAGCCCCCAAAGAATTAAGTCACCTCTAAGTGACAGGATCACCCGATCGGGTGAAGTGTCATCCCAGTCGCATCCCTACTATAGGTAGATGTATAGAGCACAGGATAATTCCGGAGCTAACGATTGATGGGGTATTCAATCAGCCGCTTCGGAATTTTTTTTGCATTAAGAGCGAACCAGTTAGGGCGCTATGCCCTAAACAAAATCTCCCCACCGGGATGGGTGAGGGGATTCGCGGGTAATCTGTTACTAGACCGTCTCTTGCATCACAGGGGCGCTGCCCTCGGTTTGGTCGGGTGGCTCGAACTTATAGCCAACACCCCGCACGGTCTGGATCAGAGCGGGTTGACTGGTGTCGATTTCGATCTTTTTGCGGATTTGGCCGATATGGACATCGACGACGCGCTGATCACCAACGTACTCGTAGTCCCAGACCTGCTGGATCAGTTCCGCCCGCTTCCAGACCCGGCCCGGATGGCTGGCCAAGAAGTGTAAGAGGTCAAATTCCAACGCAGTCAACGGAATCAAGTCTTCACTCAGCTTCACTTCCCGGCGAACGGGATCGATCATCAGCTTATCGAAGGTGAGACATTGCTGCTCAGCAGTGGTGACAATCCGTTGGCGTTTCAGGATCGCTCCAACCCTTGCGCCCAGCTCCACAAGGCTAAAGGGTTTGGTGATGTAGTCATCGGCCCCTTGGCTGAAGCCGCGCACTTTGTCCGCTTCATCCGTGCGACTGGTCAACAGCAACACAAATACGCCTGTCCGACTCTGCATTTCCTGACAGAGCGAGTAGCCATTGGCATCGGGCAGATTTACATCAAGGATCACCAAATCTGGGTTGAACTGCTCAAAACTCGCCATGGCAGCTTTTCCGTCTTCCGCCGACTCTACTTGATAGTCTTGTTTGGCGAGGAAGCGCTGGATGAGGTTGCGGATGGATTGGTCGTCATCAACGACCAGAATTTTGTTCTGGGACATACATCAACCATTGAGAATTTAGGGCAGGAGAACCGACAACGCTGGGGTAGAGCAGACGATCAGCCAATAGTAGTATGCCTCAGGCAAGAGCAGCGATCGCCTTTTTCTTATAGCGTGTTTTGGGCGGAAATTATGGCCTTGGGTTGGCCTTCAGATGGAGCTAACGCTAACGGTTGTTCAGCTTATGCCTGTCCCTAGCGTGCCCAAAACCCCGCAAATCAATCCGTCAAGTGACAATTCTTTGGATTTTTTTCCAGATTCACCCGTTGGGGGAGTCGCCAAAATGGGGTTGTGAATCTTTGCTTGCCTGCGCTAATTTGGTAGCAAGATGACGATCAATTAAGGTGGGCATTCAGTGGTGGGGCATGAGCAATCAAAATGACTACGAGACCTTAGGCATCGCAGCGGATGCTAGCTTCGAAGCGATTCAGGCAGCGCGAACGCAGATGGCCAAGCAACATGCAGCTGATCCGATGAAGCTGCAAGCGATCGAGAAAGCCTATGACGCGCTCTTGATGGAGCGGTTGCGGCTGCGCCAAGAAGGTAAGATCGCAGTGCCCGACGGTGTCCGCTTCGCGGAAAATCAGGTTGCTGCCCCCAAGAGCAACGGCCCCAGCATTTCCCTCCCCACGTGGAATGCCAAATTTAGTGCCACGCCACAGCTGTGGGATTGGCTGGCTCCATCGATTACCTATCTATCCCTGATCGGTCTGGCGATCGCTACCCCTGCTGCAACCCAGACCCTACTGGGGATCGGCACTGGCGCGGCGATCTTCTTTGTCTATCGCAAGCAGAACCGGATTCTCTGGGCAATTGTGTTTGCCTTTGCGGGGTTGCTTTTGGGTTCGGCGATCGGGCTGCCGATCGCCAAGCTCGTGGTGGCGCAGCTACCGACCCTGAAGCTCGCCTTGGGCGCTGTGGCTAGCTGGGTGGCGCTGGGGATTTTGTGGTTGGTGAGTGTACTGCTGAAGTAAAGCGGTTGGGGGATTCTGCCTTTAGCAGACCCCAATTGTCTGGTGCAGCACCGCTAACTGCGGTAAGACCAGGGCAAAGGCGCAGCCGCGATGACTGAGACGATGCTTTTCGTCTTGGCTCATTTCGGCATAGGTCTTGGCGGCGGCGGGGACATAGAAAATCGGATCGTAGCCGAAGCCGCCTGTTCCTTGCATTGCAGTCAGAATTTCGCCTCGGCAAACCCCTTCCTCTTGGATGGCGATCGTTCCATCCGGTCGTGCCACCGCGATCGCGCAAACAAACTGTGCACCCCGATTGGATTTCCCTTGCATCTCCTGAAGCACCCGATCAATGCGGGCTTGATTGGTCTCGGCGTAGCGGGCGGAGAAGATCCCCGGCGCACCATCGAGCGCATCGATCGCTAAACCCGAATCATCGGCGATCGCCCATTGACCAGTAGCCTTTGCAGTTTCAGTGGCTTTGAGACAAGCATTTGCCAGGAACGTGGTGCCTGTCTCTTCGACATCGATTTCGGGCGGTTTGAGTTTGAGTTGCCAGTCGGTGCAGAGAAGATATTCCTGCATTTCCTGGAGTTTGCCAGGGTTACCAGTAGCGACGATCAATGGAGTCATATTAAGTCCTGAATCTTGAGTCCTAGATGTTGAACTAATCTTGAGCCGAAAGCTGGCTCAAAGAGCTGCGGCCAGGGGTGATGCCGCCGCAATTCGGGATTGAATCGGCGGCCAGTCGCAGATCGCCTCAAGCATCGCGGCATAGCCTTCCGCATTTGGGTGCAAGCCATCGGCGCTCAGCCGCGCCTGCCACCAGGTTTCCCCCCGCGCCACCCACCGATCGAACAGGTCAAGGTAAGGAATGGCACGGGCCTCGCAGGCTAGACGGGTGACTTCTTTATAGCGATGCTGGTCAGCATGATTGTAGTAAAGGCAATCCAGGAAGGGCATTTTCGCTTCGTTCACGGGAATGCTGCCGATGAATAGGACGGGGCAGAGGGCCATGGCTTGATCAAGCAGATTTTCGAGTTCGATTTTGAAGGCATCGATCGCCAGAAAGTTGCGACCATCGGGTCGACCTAAGCGGGGCGAGTCATTCACCCCGACGGAGAGGATCAGCAGATCCGGTACACGGTTGCGGACTTCGCCTCGGGTGCGAAATTCATCTTCGAGCCGCAGCTCCACCTGGCGCACGCCATCGCCGCGCACACCGAGGTTGTACAGCACAATTTGGTCTTGACCCGGTGCCAACCACTGCCGCCGCAACTGCTCCACCCAGCCACCGCCGATCGGGTCACCAAAACCGTAGACCAAGCTATCGCCCATTACCACCCAACGGGCAGAAGGTTGTTTAAACTGCGTGGATCCGCTAGATCGATTGGATGGAGGGACGCTAGGCATAGATGTAGAAGGGGTGAAGGGGGTGGAATCAGGCAGTGGTCGCGATACCGTTCGGTAAATCTAGCCGTGCGGTTTGTCCCGAAACACGC
Source organism: Cyanobacteriota bacterium (assembly GCA_046049545.1). GTDB lineage: Bacteria > Cyanobacteriota > Cyanobacteriia > Leptolyngbyales > Leptolyngbyaceae > Romeriopsis. Next base: position 25,592 of record JBJORF010000046.1, read on the forward strand.
TATTAATAGTTGTGTGATTCGCCCGTTCGGACGAATGACTGACATGTAAAGTTTGCAATTCTTTACATTGTGCCAAATATCGGGAACGTTTGATCGGCATGGGCCAGACTTCGTTCAATTGATCGCGGCAGACTGATTGCCCTCAGGGCGTTTCGCAATTCTTAGGCATTTTTGGAATTTTTACAGCTATGGCAAGATCTGGCTCCCTTCACAAACGTCCGATGATGGAAACAACGCAGTTGATGCGTCGGGCGGATGATCTGATCAGTGCGGCTTCAAATCGCTACCGAATTACGGTACAAGTGGCGAACCGGGCCAAGCGGCGGCGGTTTGAGGACTTTGATTCGGGGGATGACCCGATGATGAAACCGGTGATGCGGGCAATCATCGAGATGTCGGATGAGCTAACCCAGCCGGAAATTATCGGCGAATAGGGTTGGGTTTAGATCCGGTTACAAAGGCTGCGATCGTCGTCCGATCGCAGCCTTTGCTATTGGGAGGATAGTCATGACGCGAATTTTGAAAACCGGGTCAGGGTGGCGATTCGGCTGGGATCCGGAGGCGATCGAGTTTCGGGGGCTGATTGGGGCGGATGACTGGTCGATCGAGTTGACTCAAGCGGAACTAGATGATTTTTGTCGATTGGTGGGGCAGTTGGCGGAGACGATGCAGTCGATGCAGGCAGCGCTGATGGCAGAGGAAGCGCTCACACTGGAGGCCGAGAGTGAATGGTTGTGGCTAGAGGCGGAGGGCATGCCTTCGGCCTATGGGTTACGGGTGATTTTGCTCACCGGACGGCGGGCCGAGGGCGCATGGTTAGTGGCGGCGGTGCCGGGACTACTGGGGGCGGTGCGATCGATGCAGGGGGGGTAAGGCTGACGCGGTGGCAAAGATTTGGAAAATTTGGGGATGCTGTGTTATTGTATGTAAGCGATTTTCGGGGCGTAGCGCAGTTTGGTAGCGTACCACTTTGGGGTAGTGGGGGTCGTGGGTTCAAATCCCGCCGCTCCGATTAAATAAGACCTCCTCTAGCAGGAGGTTTTGTTGTATCTGGCCGTATGCTGGTAGCCGAAATTGGTCGTATCTGGTTTCTCGTAGATCAGACTGAAGTTATGACGAGGAACCTCAATGGGCGGCGGAAAACTTCACTTTCCGGCCTGGCAATTCCCAATTCAACTGCTTGCATCGATCGGGTTGGGATGATGGGGGTGATCGTGGGTTGGCGTAGGCTGTGGGCGTGGGATGCACGCCCCTACGGATCACTCACTCCCGTACGGGCGCATTTTCCGCGCCCCCAACCGCGTAACGCCGCTCTTTAATCCCGATCGCCAATGGATCAACGTTGAATTGGGAATTGCTGTTTCCGGCCATAATTGCTTGCGCTATGCTTAAGGCGCTACTCAAGTCACGTCTCTGGCAGACCCATCATGCCTACTCCCCCACCAGACCTACCGCCTGAGACCCTTGCGCTCTTCGACAGCTTCGACGCAACCCTCGCAGAATTCGATAGCGTCCAGGAAGAACTCAACTATCGCCAAGCCCAGAGTAGTCTGCGCGAGATGATCGCGAAACTGGACTTGAACGATCGCGAACGCGATGGTCTTGAAGGCGCAATTTCCGGCCTGGAAGCGATGCTCCGCAAGCTGGAGTCCTCGGTCATCCACATCGCGGTCTTCGGGATGGTGGGGCGGGGCAAATCTTCGCTGCTGAATGCGCTACTGGGTAAAAAAGTCTTTGAAGCAGGGGCTGTCCATGGTGTGACCCGAACTTATCAGGTCGCTAACTGGGAAATCCGCCGCGAAGATTTCACTAACCCCGATCACCCAATTCTCCAGGCCGCACTCCCCAGCGCCCACAAAAGCACGATTCAATTGATCGATACCCCCGGCATTGATGAAGTCGGCGGTGAGGCGCGGGAATTGTTGGCAAAGGAAGTCGCGGAACAGTCGGATTTATTGCTCTTTATTGTTTCTGGTGACATTACCAAAGTCGAATACCTGGCCCTCGCGCAATTGCGGAATCTCGGTAAACCGATCGTGCTTGTATTTAATAAAGTCGATCAGTACCCCGAAGCCGATCGGCAAAGTGTGTACGAAAAGATTCGTGACGATCGGGTAAAAGAACTGGTCTCCCCCGATGAGGTTGTGATGGCCGCTGCTTCGCCGCTCACGCCCCAAGCGACAAGGCAAGCCGATGGTCGCATTAGTGTGAAAATGATCCCTGGCCCAGCACAAGTCGATGATCTGAAATTAAAAATTCTAGAAATCCTGCACCGCGAGGGCAAATCCCTGGCTGCATTGAATTCGATGCTCTATGCCGATGATATTAATGCCCAGGTTGTTCAGAAAAAAATGGAAAGCCGCGAGGAAAGCGCAAATCGCACCATCTGGAATGGCGTAATGGCAAAATCGATCGCGGTAGCCGTAAACCCAATTAGCGTTCTGGATATTGTCAGTAGCGCAGCGGTGGATGTGGCGATGATTGTTAGCCTATCGAAGCTCTATGGCATTGATATGACGCAGAAAGGGGCGGCGGATTTACTGAAAAGTATTGGGATTGCGATGGGGGGGATGACGATCGGAGAAATGGCGGCGACATTCGGGTTAAGTTCACTCAAGGGATTGCTTGGAGTCAGCGCTCCGGCAACGGGTGGGTTATCGCTGTTGCCCTACATTTCCGTGGCAGTAACCCAAGCGGCGGTGGCGGGCGTAGCAACCTATGGCATTGGGCAAGTGGCGAAGGAATACCTGGCCAATGGCGCATCCTGGGGGATAGATGGGCCAAAAGCCGTCGTGAGTAAGATTTTGAATAATCTGGACAAGGATTCGATCATGAATCGGATTAAAGGCGAATTAAAAACTAAAGTCGATTGGCAAAACCGCAAACCCAAGGAATAAATTCACACCCGCGCCAAAACCCACTTCACCGCCGCCACCATCACCTCCGGCTGGTCAATCCAAACAAAATGTCCACTCTCAGCCGCATCCATCTGATGGGTTTGCGTCGAGAGTTGCATCAACCGATCGTGCATTCGATCGCGCAACACATTCATCTGCCCCAGGGGAATAATCCTTGTCCACCAACTCGGCACAAAAAACGAAGCCGCTTTAATATCAACGATCGGTAAATCACCCAAATCATTTGCCCCGGCTAACTGTCGCCCACTTTCATCCATCCACCACAACTCTTGCAGCATCGTCCACCAATGCTGCGGCAAACAAAACGATCGCGTCGCCGCCGCAAATGCCCCAGCGGAAAAATGTCGTAGCCCCGGTTTACACCAATAAAACAAGCCCAACGCCCGCAGCAACCGAATCACCCCGCAAGCCGCCCCCGCGATCGCCATCACAAAGCCCGACAGAAACACCGCCTGCACCACTCGCAGGATCGGCCCCATCTGCATCATTCCCGACTCATGCAGCCCATCCGTTAGCACTAACCCCACGACTTTTTCCGGGAAGCGATGCGCATACAGCCGCATGTTGTAGCTCCCGAACGAGTCCCCCACCAAAACGTAAGGCGGCGCAATGCCCGCCACCGATAGCATTGCATCCAACTCCTCGACGATCGCCGCACTCGTTCGCCGCTGCGTTGATTGCGCACTCCAGCCATATCCCGCCCGATCGCTAATGCAAACCTGCCCCAATTCCGCCAACGCATCCAGCAAAAAGTAGCCCTCTACGCCACCCAGGCTGTGATCCAGCACAATCACTGGCGCACCGACTGCGCGATCGCCACGCAAGACCAAGTGCCGATCGCGCCCCTGAACCTGCACAAGCTGACCGGGTGGAGAATGATGTCGATCGACCAATACCGCGATCGTTTGATAAATGAGCCCGATCGCCACACCGATCAATTGGAGCAAAGCCAGCATGATTCGCAGCCCCTAACGCATTGCGGGCGTACCCTCACGCACCAACACTTCCCGAATAAATCGCGCCAGTGCCCGCTGCGCCACACCATTGGCTACCTGCTGGCCCAATGCCTGTACCTCTGGTTTGAATAGCAGCTTCGGCAACAACGGCAACAACTGATTCGGGTCAACGCCTTCCGTTTCCTGTAATGTCCCCCAAATCCGTTGAATATGGCCGAGCACCCGCTGATTATCGCCACTCACCGCACGCGGTTCCACCGCAAAACCCAGCCGCTGTGCCAAGTTAAATCGGAAATTATCGACGACATTGGCCCCGAAACTGTCCAGCACTCGAATCAACTCGCGAGCCAACTGATCGCGCAGTTCGTCACCGCGTTCTGAAAAGAGATAATCCACCGCCTGATCGAGCGATCGGCTCAAATCGTACTCACGGCTCCCCTTCGCATTATTCAGCAAATTCTCCAACCGATTCCACCGAAACTCTTCATCGCGGAACAGCAGGTTTTTCAAAGAAGTGCGTAATTCTGGGGCCGGATCAGTCAGCAATCGCTTGGCCACATAGGGATAGGCTTTGCTTAACACCTTGAAGTCCGGTTCGATGTTAATCGCAATCCCTTCCAGCGTCACCAGCGATCGAATAATCAACGCAAAGTAAGCCGGAACTTTGAATGGATATTCATACATCAGCTCCGACAGTTTGTCAGTGATGACTTTGATATTGATTTCCGAAACGCTAGAAGTCATCGCCTCATTGAACACATCCGCAAATGCCGGAATAATCGGCGTTAGGTCAACATCGGAATCGAGAAATTCTAGTTTGACATAATCGCTCGCCAGGGATTCAAAATCACGATTAATCAAATGCACGATCGCTTCAATCAAGCCATAGCGCTGGTACGGCTCCATTTGGCTCATCATGCCAAAGTCCAGATAGGCCAACCGCCCATCCGGCATCGCCAACAAATTTCCCGGATGCGGATCTGCATGAAAAAAACCATGCTCCAACAATTGCCGCAGCGAACATTGCACCCCGATTTCGATCAAACCCGTCGCATCGATCCCTTGGGCCACGATCGCGTCAATTTGCGTCAGCTTTGTGCCTTCGATCCACTCCATCGTCAGCACGCGCCGCGAAGTGTAGTCCCAATAAATTTCCGGCACATAGATTTCCGGCATATAGTTGTAGAGCGCATCGAACCGCTCAGCATTGCGGCCTTCCTGGGTGTAATCCATCTCCTCAAAGATCCGCCCCGCAAACTCATCCAGAATCCCAACTAAATCACTGCGAATAATCGGAAAGCGCTTCATCGCCCAAGCCGAAATGCCCCGCAGGATGTACACATCCAAGGTAATCTTTTCTGCCAACCCCGGACGTTGCACCTTCACTGCGACGGATTCACCGGACTTCAAGCGGCCTTTGTACACCTGCCCTAAGGAAGCGGCGGCCACGGGATTTTCTGACAGTTCAACAAATAGCTCACTCGGTGGCGCACCCAGGGTTTCCTCAATGCAGCGAAAAGCAATTTCATTCGAAAACGGTGGAATCTGATCCTGGAGCCGCGACAGTTCTTCCAGATAGATCGGCGGCACTAGGTCAGGCCGGGTCGAAACCGCCTGTCCAATTTTGATGAACGCTGGCCCCAGGGAAGTGAGCAAGTCCCGCAACTGAACCGCCCGTTTGCGCTGCGTGGCCTCGTCCTTTTTGCCCAGCTTCCGATCGAGCCACACCGCCGAAAAGTAGCGCGACAGCTTGCCAAACACTTCCTGCGATCGCCCCACCACCAGCATCGGTCGCGCTCGGTAATAATCCGCAATCGCCGCCGGATTGTAGCGCAGAAAAATATCATCCACGGCAGGCACAATAGCCGACGAAGCCGTCGCCGATGAAGCAGTTTGGAGTGAATCAGCTTCGAGGGTTTGGAGCATGGTGGCGCGGGGATGGACGAGTATGTTACATATTGTAAACGAATCTTTCCAGAAACGCTTGTCCCTATCCTATCGGCATTCGCCCACGATCGCGAGGGAGGGTTTCCGGCCTGTCCCCGGTCGGGTCTAAACTGAAAACTATTCAACTGCAACCTGCTACCCAATGCTCCCCAAAGAAGACTTGCTCAAAGGTATCGAAAATCGCGAAGCCCTCACCAAAATCATCGATCGTGCCGAGCAAGCGATCAAAACCTGGGAAATCGTCCAGTCCGACTTCCTCTCCCCACCCGAACTGATGGAAGCCCAGCGGGCCTTCAGCCGCCTCACCGAAGTTACCCTCGTCGCCAGCGGCGGCTATCCCCAAGCCGAGCGGCAACGGCTCGCGATCGCCCGGACTGACCTACCGATCGACGCTGAGAATGTTGAACTCGTCGCCCTGAGCATTGCCGGGAATTTTCTGTTTGACTCCGCCACTCACCGGGACTTCCTTGGAGCCCTCCTGGGTACGGGCATCGTGCGCGAAAAAGTGGGGGACTTGATTGTTCTCGGTGAACGGGGTGCCCAAGCGATCGTCGTCCCCGAACTCGCCGAATTCCTCGAAGACAGCCTCAAACAAGTGCGATCGGTTCCAGTCAAAACCCAGCGGATCCCCTTTGAAGAATTGAAGATCCGCGAACCAAAGAAAAAGGAAATGGTCACAACCGAAGCCTCCATGCGCCTCGACGCGATCGCTTCCGCCGGCTTTGGCATGTCCCGCAGCAAAATGGCCGATATGATCACCTCCGGCGACGTGCGCGTCAACTGGAAAGAAATCACCTCGACCAGCCATGCCCTCAAAACAGGCGATCTCGTCGCGATTCGGGGCAAAGGTCGCCTCGAAGTCGGCGAAGTCATGGTGACAAAGAAAGAGCGGTTTCGGGTGAATTTAGTGCGATTGGTGTAGGGTGCGTTTCTGCAACGCAAAACGCACCGCAAATCACGCCATATCCGGCCGATCGTCGCCTTGGGCAAATCACGCTGTATCCGGTCACGACCACCTTGAGCCAATCGGTTGAATAATCATCGGCGGCGGTGCGTTACCCTGCGGGATAACACACCCTACCCTTCATCCATGACCTGAAACGGCACCTCGATCGTCGGAATCACCACTTTCTTCGGCAGCGTCACCGATTCCTGGCGGCCTGATTGATACCGTTCCGCAATCTTGATCATCGCCTGCCGAATCAACTGATAAGGCTCACCATACTTGGCTTCTAGCTGCACATCCCAGGTCAGCGCCACAG
>JBJORF010000047.1:0-32193 GCA_046049545.1 Cyanobacteriota bacterium
TTTAGCGCTTGGTAGCTCATTTTCATGTGGCAATCTCTGGCGGCATTAACCTGCGAGCTTCTCACTCTATTCTACAACCCTTATTCCCGATAATGTCTAATAATAATCCAGGTTAATTGAGGCATTACGATTACCAATTCTGAGCTTGAAGAAATCGTCTGTGATCGTCCAGCCGTCCTTGATGAGAGCATTTTTAACGGCATCGTGGTAAAAATCTCTTGCGGGCATAATTTCAATAATTATTGTAGTTTAATTGCACCTCATAACTGCGCTATCGCGCCGAATCAATGCTTCTTGAGCAGCTTCGATCGCGAACGCTTCAGGAAACTCCAAATTCACCCTGTTGGATTCTCAGGAATTCGGCAGGGTCTTCGTAGAGGAGAAATTGACATGGCAGATGGTGGTGGCTTCCTTCCCCCGGTAGAAACGATCGTAGTTGATGTATTGCCTGTGTATCAGTCCCAGTTAGAGCGCATTGCAACAGCGATCGCCCAGCATCATTGGCATCAAGAACAGGTGGCTGATTATGGCTTAAATCCCCAAGGCCGAGTTTTGCAGCAAGCAATCTTGGCCACGATCAGCCAGCACCTCGAAGCGATGCTGGTGGACTGGGGAGCCGAAGACTGGCTAAATGGCGATCTGGGAACAGCCCTGCAAGCGGAAATCAAACGCTTAGGCAATCAGTGATGCGGATTGGCACCTTCGGGTGCCGATTTTTTCCACGGTTGCGGTCGCGGGTTAGACCTGCTAGATTTTCGTTAATCAATTTGAAATCGATTGGTCTTTGTCCACAGAGGATTGGGCGGTTGCCCTGCCTCTTTAGTTCAACCAATTGATACTTTCTATGTCCGATGCAACCACAGTTTTGAATAATCCCTACGTGGATGAACTCCGCTTACAGCGGGATGATATTTTGGCGAGACTCCTCGGAATCTCGCAGTTAGAGTATGAGAATGACCTCTATACGCACCATGATGGCAGCGTGTGGACGTATTTCGGTGAAATGGATGGCAAACAGTCCACCGAGGAATCAGCGAGGTTCTGGGTCTGGGTGGAAACAGGTTTGCAATCAGAAATCATTCATAATGGCCTTGTCTTCGACCACAGTCTCAATCCTCTGACGGGCATCCCGATCGAGATGGGTGACGAGCGGGATGACGAGGATGAGGAGGAGATTGACGCATCGAGCAATCAGAAGCCCCGGTACGATCGGGCAATGGGCGATCTTCCTGATTATGTATGGACGATTGCGACTCGTCGCCACTGGGAAGTCGAGGCAATTAATGCGGCGAATGACGCAAGTTATGGTTCCGAAAGTGCGATCGCGCAGTATCGGGAAGCGCAGAGCCACATGCCAGGAAAACGGCCTAAACCATTAAGCCCCGAAGATTTCTGGTAGCAATAGGAATCGCTTTACCAAGCTGAGATACCAAGCTGATTAGGTGCCATCTGGCATCTAATCTAATTTTTTTCAAACTATCAAAATTTCTTGGACTCGCCTTCCGCCTGCGGGTAATTTTGCCATGCTGAAAATTGAACAATTTGACATTAAAACGGGCCAGACCTTAACCGAGTACGATCCAGACCAGCAAGCCGATGTGCCTCGATTTAAGGAGGTTGAACATAGCTATCTGGAGCATTGGTTGGATAAGCATGGGTTGAAGGAATCCGCCCAGTTATCAGTGGCAAATTTCTATGATGGGGTAAGCGATCGCGATCGAGAGCGGCTGGAATTTCAAGATCAACAAGTGTTGGTCTTTACCAACGGCAAGAAGGGCTATTTTGCTGACCCACAAACAGCAAATTTGATTGTGAATGGGAGTGACCACCTCGGAATTAATCCCATCTATGCAGCGAATCAAGATGCAGCCCATAATCTGGTGGCCTACGGCAGTTTGGTCAGTTCAGACGGATTGGCCAGTGCGGTGCGATCGGATGTGCGAATCCTGGTAATTGATGACGAAACGAAGGATGCGGGCGGGCCGTTGGTGAACTGGGAGGGACAGCCGCTAGAGCCGGAAGATGTGCAGCGCATCATGGATAAGATGGGCGACGGCACGATGTTGGTATCCAGTGATTTGATGGAGCAGTTGCGCGTACCCGAAGATGGGGATAAGAACCTGAGCCAGACAGTCACCCAGTTTCGGGCCGCAACCCCCGACTTTCCCGGCATCGCTAAGGGGACAGTGGGCACCAGCGGGTGGTGCGAATATCTCGGTGTGGATGCGATTGTCTCGAAGAATGACATCAAAGGTGACGACGGACAATTTTCAACGCCAGGGGTGAAGGAATTAGCCGAGTTTTGGGTGAACCGGAAGTCCGATGGGGAATATGGCTTACAGTCGGTTGGGCCTCAAGTTAAAGGCTGTTTGCCTGAAGCGACGATCGCTGAGTTCAATCCTGAGATGTTGCGGAAGGGAAAAGAATTAGCGGCGATCGCCAATGACCCGATCGCCCTGGCCCAGAAATACATCGAAGCGAAGGAACTCAAGCAGCAGGAATTTGGGGAGGAAGGCGACCGGGCCGACGCGATCGCTAGTCTGCTCAAAGCCGATCCAAATGGGGTTTTGATGGGGTTTGAACGAGTCAATCGGGCGATGGAAGACTTCCTTCGCAATGAACGGGTAGACCTAGCCACCAACGGGATTGAAGTGCCCAGTGCGATGGCCCAGCACCATGACGCATTAAAGCCTTGGGAAGTCTGCAATCGGGATTTACCCCAAGGGGCGATCGTCGCTTATTACCGAAGTCCCTTTGCGAATGTAGGGAGCGCCGCGATCGGGATTAATAATCCCAGTGCGATGTATTATGCTGATGATGAAGCCTATCGCAAAGAAGGCGTGAGCTACCTCAATCCTTGGACTGCAAAGCATGTCGCAGTGACGGATTTTGATAAGGATGCCAACGGGTATTTTGTCGGCTATGTGCCAGAGACTGATAAGGCCGGTCGGGATCTAGCGAATCAATTGCGTGAACAATTAGCTGGGACTGAATCCCTGAGTCCAGCGGAGCAGTATGAAGCAGGCCGCAGCGCGATCGGGGAATTAATCAAGGCATCCGAATTAATCAAACCAGCGCAATATCCTCGCGCGGTTGAGGAAATTATTACCCTCAATGCTCCCGAAAATAAGCCCCCCGACATCATCAAGGCGAAGAAGGTCAAACACAGTTGGGCAGTCTGCCAAGAGTCAGCCAGCGCCGCAACCTGGCGGGCTTGGGAAATCACTGCCAATAATCCCACGGGCCGTGTCGCGAATGCGGCGATGAACCTCCGATCGCTGGCAATGGAAACCCAATATATTCCCGATGAGCAGGCCGCAGGATTATTCAAGCAGGTTGCTACCCATTACGAAGGGCTGATGAAATCCCATGCGGCAGGGAAATTGGTAATTCCGACTGACCAGGAATTAGCAGCTAGGGGGTATCAAGCCTATGGCTTTGTCGGTCGGATTGACGCGATCGCCCAAGCGGGGCAGGAACTCGCTGGAATCACAGATCCCACAGAACGGCTTACCTTCAGCCGTGAGCAGTTGGGCCAAGTTGGTAAATTACTGAATGACTTTGTTGATGGCCCGCAGGCGGAGAACTTGCAAGCCGCAGTCGATGTGGCCAAGAGCCAACGCGGGATTGATGAAGATGTGCAGAAGTTGGCAAAAGCCCTGGCCTACAAAGAGCATGATTTACGCAAGCACCTGAAGGACAAGACCATCTACACCAATGGCAAAGCCATGCCCACCAATACCCAGGAACCGATCGGGTGGGGCGTTGAGCAAGCCAATGCGATCTATGACAGCAGCCGCTTAATGGAAAATCCCCATCGGGTTTACTACAACCTGATGCCGAATATCGCGACCCATGAGCAGAGAGAGGAAGCAAGACGGATTGGTGATGGATTTAATGCCCTCCAGAAGCAGGGGATTAATGAAAAGAATGTCGATAAGCGCGATCGGGCAAATCAACAGCCCACAGTGACGTTCACCTCAAAGAATAATATTCAAGTCACAATTCAGCGCACCTTGGATGTGAAAGACCAGGAACGATCGCCCCTCTGGGAAGTGCAGTCCGGTAGCAACCCCGATTGGTTAATCACGATCGAACGCAACACCGACCGCAATCAACGCAACCCAGAACCCTACAAAGCCTTTCTTCAGGTGGAAGGTGATAGGCAACGCTGGCCGATCGGGTACATCGCGGAAGAGAAGGGGGAAAGCCTACCGATCGCTGACCAGATGAAACAGCGCCAAGGATTTAGCTTCAACCCTGAAATGGTCGAGCTGCATCCGCCCTTGGTCGAACAGCCGCCATCGGCACAATCCTTCGCTAAGGCCAGAGAATTCCTAGCGGATCAGGTGGAAGCGTTACCCCCTGAAGATAAGACGGTGATCGCTGGGTATCTCTGGCATCAGGCGAAATACAATTCCGCCGCGATCGCGGGGTTCAGAGATGAAATCACCACTGCCATCGAAGCGGGACAACAGCCCCATCTAAAAGTCACTGGATTGCACCATAACATCGACCTGAAGACGTTTGATACAACCCAACAATACCGAATCCAGTTTCAAGGTGAAATAGGCTTGGTCAAGGATACAGACAAGGATGGCAACCCGCGCGAAGTCCCGATCGAGAAGATGTCGGCCTACATCCTGACACCGGACGGGGAAGCGCAGAAGCTGGGCGCAATTCCCAATGACAGTATTCGACTGCCCAGTGGCACCGTCGTCACGGCGGAGATTGCCCTGCGGGATGATACCAAGCGGGCCTTTGAGTTTGAGGGACGACGGGTGGAAGTGGAGAACGTCCAGGACTATGACGCGCGGCACCGGCTGTTTGACGAAACACCAATAACCCTACAGTTCAGTCCCCATCCGAATAACAACTACCGAGAAGCACTGGGCAGCAAGAAGCCGTCATTACTTGTCCAATTCACGGAAGATGACCAAACCAAAACACTGGGGACGTTGAAACTGACCGAGGCCGCAAAGGTGGGGATCACCCCAGAGAGCATCGTCACCAGTCCGATCGATAATCAAGTCCAGAACTCTGGTTCAACTCGGGTCGGCACCCTGATTGTCAAATCGGTCGAAGGCAGGGAACTGATTCAACTACAATCCAATCCCGACCTGGAGAATAGCGGCGTGAATCCAACCCGTGGTGAACTGCGGGCTTGGTTTGACGCGGTGGCCAAGACTTCACCGGAAGGGAGTGCTGATCCCAGACTCCAAAGCATTACCGAAATTGGTAAAACCCTAAATGCAGCATACTCCGCCGAGAATGGTTTTCCACCGCCCGGACGAGTGGCGCAAATCCCGACCCCCATGGATTACTGGAATGCCAAGGTCACACTGACTGTGGGAGAGAATAACGACCGATTGAAGACGATCGCCCAGGCTCAGGCACTCACACCAAAGAAAGAACCAGCATTAATGGAACGATAATTACAATATACTTGACAACGCTATCGCGTTGGATTTATAGTAGCTTTGCGATTCAATCGTTTCAAGCAGTCGCAAGCTCAGTAAACCAACGCCCTGCGTTTCAAAGGGGCGCATTAATCAGGAGAATTTGACAATGGAAATGATGATGAATGCAATTGATGGCGTTTTCGCGATTGCTGAAGTGGCGGAGATGATCGCGCAATTCTTCCAGCGGGAAGATGTGCGGCGGTTTATGGATCAGAGCAAGCGGGTGGCCCAAGCATCGCTGATGGTGACGGGCCTGGTGGCGACAGTGCTATTCTGGTTCGGATGGTGTGGTGTGAAGGCAATCTATCGGGCTTGGGACACGGCACTGCCCTTGGCGATTGTGGCTTTCCAAGAAGGCTACGCGGGGATTCAAACGGGAGAAGCGGTATCGGAAGTAGTGGCAGCAACAGTAGACGTGGTGATCAGCGTCGAACCAGCAGCCAAACCGTTGAGTCAGCGATTGCGGCAACAGTGTAAGGAAGCTGGGATTCAGTGGCGGAATGCCAATGGCCGGAATCAGCACATGACGGTCGAGCAGATGCAAGCGGCGTTGGCAGCAGCAGAGGGTTAATCGGAAAGCGCTGGGGAAAGGGAAGTACAACTTTTCCTCGGCGGCTTATCAGCCAGTCGTTTCGATGTATTTTGCAGGTAATTGCGATGAATCCTTGGGAACCGATCGAGCAAACAGTCCGGGAAGCACTAGAGGCAAACGATCAAGAAGTGACCGATGAGATTGTGCAGAAAGTCTGTGCGATATTTGTCGCGCACTTAATGGGTGGGAAGGACTTTCGGATTGGCATCGAAGAGACCATCAATGAAATCCTCGATCGAACCAGTGGTTATGGTGGCTTAGATCGGTTAATTGTTGCATAATGGAATTGGATTTGGCTGTTCATAAATTGATTGTGACTAATCGAAACAGCCAAATTCGTCCTGAGCCAAAATATTGTTGTCCAAAATCAAACTGCGCTATCGCGCTGAGACACCAGATGTTTATCATTTGGGAGTTTCACAATGAGGCGTGTTTGCAGCGCATTGATTTCAGACATGAAATTGGTGATTGTGTTGCTGTTGTTGGCCGCAATCGGTTTGAATGGTTATGAAAAGTCTGAAACGACGACACCAGCAGCCCCAGCGCCAACAGCGACGGCAGCTCCAGCGAAGGCCCCAGTGAAGTCTGAGACGAGCAAGTGGGGTTTGCAGTCGAGCGCTCAAGGGTGGTGTACTTACAAACGTGGGAGCTACACAACCAGTTTGCCAGAACCCACGACGGGCTGTGCGCTGAGCATTAGCGTCGGGGCCTCTGGCATCCAGTAAGGTGCAGAATGCGATGAACCTACGGGTTTGTCACATTCTTTTTTGGCGATTATCGCGCTGAGACTCTGACCTGTTTGGAGTTTTCGTGATGGATATAGTTCGTGATGGTGAAGGATTCTATCCCAAATCGATGCCAGGTACCCGCCCCAACTATCGGGCTGATTTGGAGGATTGTTTGGCTGGTGTCTTACGATCGCCGAAGAAAGCCCAGCAAATTATGCAGCGGGTGTTTGGGAATGGTGAGATTCGGCATGTGGGTGGTTCCGGTAATGCGCTGCGATTGTGGTTGCTGGGTAATAATGAATTTGGCTTTTCAAATGCTCAACAGCAAGCCCTGCGGGGAGCTTTGGGGCTGGGGAAGATGGTTTACGCGATGCAGCATGAGACTGAGGCAATTACTGAACCCAATCAGGCAGCGGCCTATTTTGGCAATGCGATCGGCTGGAAGACGACCGAGCATTTTGTGGTGTTAACGGTGAACGTGAAGCATCAGGTATTGGGTTGCGAGACTATTTCAGTTGGTAGCTTATCAGAAACCTTGGCGCATCCCCGAGAAATCTTCCAGGCGGCGCTGCGACTCGGTGCAAGTCGCATTTTTGTTGGGCATAACCACCCTAGTGGCAATATCGAACCCAGCCCAGAAGATCTGACATTGACTCGGCACATCCTAAAAGCGGCACAGGTGATGGGGATTCCGGTTCTGGATCACTTCATCGTGGCTGGGACAGCGTGGCGATCGCTGCGGGAATCAACGATGTTGTGGGCGGAATTGCCCCAGGAATGAAGCGAACCGCAAGAGCGGCTATCGCCGTGATGGGATAGAGGTCTCTGGAAATAACACAGACTTCAATTCAGTATTAACTTCGATTCCAGAGAGGAATATCAAGATGGCTAACATTAATCCGAATAATAACGTGACGATTCAAGGTCGCTTGGGCAAGGATTCGGTTCTGCGCTACACAAACGACAAAAAACCAGTTCTGAACCTGAGCGTCGCAATCAGTAATGATTGGTACGATGAAGAGAAGCAAGACTGGGTTAAAGCAGACCCGACTTGGATGAACGTGACAGTCTGGGGGCAGGCGGCTGAACGCTACTCGAAGGAGTTGGTCAAAGGTGCCCTCGTCCGAGTGATGGGCAAACTCAGCACCCGGAAACGGACGATTGAACAAGACATGGCAGTTGGTCGAAAGACGATTAAAGCTCAGTTCGAGATTACTGAAACGTACATCACGGCCAGTTCAATCCAAATCGTCCGGTCTCGAAGCGAGGCTGCTAATAGCCAAGTGCGATATGAAGGTGCTGCGGTTACAGAACCGGACTTCTAAACCATCATTCAAGAATCAAACTCTCTTCGGAGGGTTTGATTCTTGCTAGAATTTTGATATACCAAACCGAAATTCCGCCAGCTTGTGATTAGCACACTTGAAAACACTGTCCCTGACGACATCGTATTGGTGGTTAACCAGTGTTACAGCGTACTGAAAGGTCATTATCAGGAGCATCTCAGGGATTTGGTTTTATATGGTTCTTCGGCCCGCAATCAAATAACAAATGATAGCGATATTAATTTGCTAGTCAATTAATGCCGCCGATCGCTTGTTCAGATCGATCAGCGTGAACGACAACTTGTCCATTTGAAGGCGATGGGGTAGTGGCGGCGAGACAGAGCTTTCTCTATCTCGTGCTACCATGACAGAGTGAAGGAACTCTTATGATTGACTATAATTATGGCATACAGAGATTTCACCACTATTGCGAAAGTAAAGGCCCTGGGAATCAACGTCGTTGAAGCCCAATTTCTGCCAGAGATTGCCCCGATTGCACCAAGTCCTTACTTACAAGAGGCATTACGTTTAGGCTTACCGCTGATTTTGGCGCGCGGTTCCGAGAAGGCACGATCGGAGTTGTTGATTGCACCCATTCTGCTAGAGGTGAGCCGTCATTTAAGTCAGCAGGTTAGCCTATTTTCGGGGGAAGACTTCACAGTTGATTCCGCGCGTGGTTTGAATGGTATTTGTGATTTTTTGATTAGCCGATCGCCGCAGCAGATCGAAATCGACCGGCCTGTAATCGTGATTGTTGAAGCAAAAAAAGTCGATCTTAACAGTGGCCTAGGGCAATGTATTGCGGAGATGGTTGCGGCTCAGGAGTTTAATCAATCAGAAACAGCGATCGTCTATGGTTGCGTGACGACTGGAACAGGCTGGAAGTTTTTGAAGTTAGACGGTAAAACAGCCAGTATCGACGTGACCGAATATCTCATTAATCCAGTTGATTTCATCCTGGGTGTGTTGGTTTGGATGATTCGGCAATTCGAGTCTTGAGAATGCTCGGCGCGATCGCGCCGTCAGGTTGATCTGTTCAACCTTGTGAGTCTCAATTCCTATGAAACGCTTATTCCTCTTAGCAATGCTGCTGGGGTCGATGCTGGCTCCTGTTGTGGCTCAAGCTGCACCACTGCCAGACCATCCGATCATCTTCAACGAGCGGGCGATCCAGACAGCTTATCGGCGACGGGTGCCCAGCCATATCAAACTGTCCGGCATCACGATCGTCCGGGATTGGGCCTTAGCCCGCTGGCAGGGCGAACATGATGGTGGCATGGTGGTATTTCGTCGCATTGACGGTAAATGGTCGATCGTGCGCGGTTCGGGTGGGGCTTTCACCTACCAGGACTTGGCCTTCAAACTCGATGTGCCGGAAGCGATCGCCAAGGCCCTTATCAAGAAGGGTGCGCCGGAACTGATGGATACCCTGCCGATCGTCCGGGGGGAACGTCCTTGATTGTGCGCGTCGGTTTGCTGCTCTCGTTGTTGGGCTGTATGGCCTGCTATCAGGAGCAACCCAAGCCCAAGCCATCGGCTACGCCGAAACAACAACTGCAACCTTGGGCGAGGCCCGCTTGAAGGAAAATTTGGGGCCGGAAACTTGTTCTTTGGCCTCGGAAAGAACAAGTTTCGGCGGCCAAACTTTTCCTTTTGAAGGTTTGAGATTTTTTGATCGCTTCCAGCTCGCAGGCGAAAAATGCTGAAGAGGCTTTCAGTGTGGGTGATTTAGGATTTGTGCTGATCGTACCGATCGGGCAAGAAAATTTTGAAGGTTTAAGATTTTTGCCAATAAATTTCCTTGCCGCAATCTGACAGTAAATACGCTGCTGCCAAACTCTGATTTTTGCTTCGACTGATTCGCCAAATACTATGTGTCAATCAGCACTTTAACTTACGTGTTATCCGGCAGGTTGGCGCATTTGAAATTGATTGAATTAATCCGAGAATAGCCTCAGATAAAGAAGATTTTTGCTCTATCGCGATTCTTTGCTTAACTTAGGCGGAATTGCTTTTCAGTGATATTTGTGGCGCTCTTAGGTAATTACTATGTTTCTTAATCGATCGTTGAGTAGTGCGGTGTCGATCAATCCGTCCGCTGCGGGTTTGAATATTGCGGATTGGGTACCAACTACATCGCCGATCGATGCCTATCGTGCCTATCGATTTAGTGCAGCGCAACCGATGAGCCTGAATCTACGGGCATCAAGTTTATCGGGTGATGTGAATGTTGCAGTCATTCAGGACAAAAATGCGAATGGTGTGGTGAATGCGGATGAGATTCTCGCACAGTCAGCAAATACTGGGCTGACGGCAGAGAGCCTGAAGATTGCGACCCTCAAACCTGGTACCTATTTCGTTTTGGTGGAAGCAGCAGCAGGGACGACAGCAGCAAATTATCAACTGGATCTGGGTGCGACGAAATCGACCGTTGCCGATATTCTGTGGCGGGATCAGGGTCGGAATGAGCTTGGGTATTGGCGATTTGATGGGCTTCAGTTCATGGATTCGCGGGTGATTAACAATCAATTGGGGGCCGATTGGCAGTTTGAGGCGATCGGGGATTTTGATGGCGATCGGGCGGAGGATATTCTGTGGCGCAATAAGCAATCACAATCAGTCGTAGTGTGGCTGATGGATCCCGAGACGGGAACGTTTAAGCCCAGTCCGGCGAGTGGATTGGTAACACCGATTGCGGGTCTGACAGCGAATTCGCCGGATGGCAAGCACATGGTAACTTTACCTTCCTTCCAGGTGGCGGGAGTGGGGGACATGGATGGCGATGGGAAGGGGGATATTATCTGGCGGAATGAGGATCTGGGTAGTGCCGTGGTCTGGTACATGGATGGCGCGAAATATAAAGGGAGCGGTGTCGTTGGCTTCCGGAACGCACAAACGGGTGTGATCAGTCAATTCTCGGTCGATCGGAAGTGGGAGTTGGTGGATGCGGGACGGGTGAATGATGACCAATCGGCAGATCTGGTCTGGCGTAATCGGACTTCTGGGATGGTCGTAACCTGGATGATGAATGGGCATGAAATTATCCAAGGTCAGGCGGGGGCGGTGACAAATACACCGCTGGGGGCGAATTATGAAATTGAGACGATCGGGGATTTGAATGGGGATGGGCGGAGTGATTTGTTTTGGCGGGATCAGACTGGGCAGTCGCAGATTTGGTTGACACAGGCGGGGTCGAATAAGAGCTATGACGTGCAGACGTTGAAGGTACAGCAGGCGGCGGGGATTACGACGTTGGCGAGTGTGCCGCGCAGTGATTGGCAATTGATTGGGATAGATGATTTTTCGGGGGATGGGAAGGCGGATATTGCTTGGCGGAATTTGGTCTCGGGCAGTTTGGTGATCTGGAATATGGATGGGGCAGTGGTGAAGCAGGAGTCATCCTTGAATGTGACCAATGCGTCGGTGACGAATCTGGCGCAGAAGGCGGTGGGGACGGCGGCGAAGGCAGATTATGTGGATTTTGCGGCGGTGACGTTGTCGGGCTTGTCGGATAGTGGGGTGAGCCAGAATGACTGGATTACCAATGTGCGGCGACCGGAGTTGTCGGGGTATGCGGATGTGGGCAGTACGGTGAATGTGTTGGCGAACGATCGGTTGATTGCGCAAACGACGGCAAGTGCGACAGGGGCTTGGTCAGTGGTGACGAGTAGCCTGGATGATGGGGTGTACAAGTTGACGACGGAGGTGCGGACAGTTGGGGGTGGGGTGATTAAGCAAAATGTGACGCGATCAATATACTGGATTGTCGAATATCCAAAACAGCACCCTGCATTTTCAAAAAGTCCATCCCGAGCAGACCATCAATTGCCGCAGCAGCAGGTAACTTTAGAGCTGCCACAGGAAATTCCTCAATTTGTTGCCCCAGACAGTTGAACCAAGGAACAGCAACAATTGGCACCTGAATTAAGCCCCCAGCAGCGGCAATTTGGATTCTCCGCAACGGTTTCTCCAGATCACAACCCACTTCGCGCAGGATATCTGGGGGCAATACGGTAAAATTTGCGCCTGTATCAATTAAAAGACGAATTACCTTGCAGCGCTTCTCCACGGAACAAGCAGCAGCTTTTGTGAGAAGGAAATTTTGGCGCTGTTCGAGTTGATAAGACTGCAACTTCATAAAATAAACGCCAAGTCCTCAGGGATATGCGCAAAACACTCAATCGCCACATCCCGATCGCGACCCAAAGGCAAGGCTGCATACACCACATCCCGATCAGGCGAATGTGCTAAAACCTCGCCAGAAAGCACTTGCAATTGGTCATCGAGATCTTTGTAGGCGACCAATACCCACTCCCCGTCGTAGCGCTGACGGATCTCGGCAATTGTTAGAACATGGGGTTCCATCGCTCAAAACCAATCGAGTAACTCCTCCAGTATAGCAAGTGCGGCGAACGATCGGCTGGTATCGGCGACGGAGGCTTGGTCAGTGGTGACGAGTAGCCTGGATGATGGGGTGTACAAGTTGGCGACGGAGGTGCGGACAGTTGGGGGTGGGGTGATTAAGCAGAATGTGACGCGATCGCTGACGATCGATTTAAGCCCCGATCGAAGTCAAACCAAGACCTAATTCCTTAAGCAAGAAAAACAATTGGGTTTCACCGATGGTTTCAGGCGATTTAACCAAGCGATCAAGCCAGTCAGCATCCTTTCCCCGCGCCTTCGCCACATTTTGTAGCGCGATCGTGAACAGCGTCGCATCACCTTCTTCCAAAGCCGCATTGAGATAGGCGATCGCCCGTTCAGAATCTTGAAGATATCCGCTTAATTCCTGCTCATAGCTTCTACTTTTTGCCATTACCCATTGCTCCGATAATCTGCCCAATATTCGATCGCCCGCTCAATATCCCGTTGCTGGGTACTTTTATCTCCACCCCAAAGTAACACGATCGTCGATGAATCAACCCGACCAAAATAAACGCGATAACCGGCCCCAGTGTCAACTCGCAGCTCAAACACGCCATCCGCGATCGGCTTGTAATCACCCAGATTCCCCAGAGCGACTCGGTTGAGCCTGATTGAAATTCTAGCAAATGCCTGCTTATCTTTCAAAGCTAACACCCACTCCGAGTAGGGCACCCTACCAGCCTCGGTTTCGTAGACTTCAATTTGTTGCGGGATAACTTCCACGATCGTTACTGAAGTGGGTCACTACTTACTGGAGAATAGCATAGCCGGACAGCCATAGTATTGGGGCTTTCGGATAGTGGGGTGAGCCAGAATGATTGGATTACCAATGTGCGGTGACCGGAGTTGTCGGGGTATGTGGATGTGGGCAGTATGGTGAATGTATTGGCAAACGATCGGTTAATTGCCCAAACGACGGTATCGGCTACGGGGGCTTGGTCGGTGGTGACAAGCAGCCTGGATGATGGGGTGTACAAACTGGCGACGGAGGTGCGAACCATTGGCGGCGGCGTGATTAAGCAGAATGTGGGCCGATCGCTCGTGATTGACGGTCGATTTAAGCCGCTATCGAAGTCAAACCAAGACCTAATTCCTTAAGCAAGAAAAACAATTGGGTTTCACCGATGATTTCGGGCGATTTAACCAAGCGATCGATCCAATCCACATCCTTCCCCCGTGCCTTCGCCCCATGTTGCCTGTCAGTCAAAACGCCTTTGGCAAGCCTGCTTGCTTGAGTACTGCATTAGCCGTATGCCGCGACTTAATCACACTATCGACGACAAAACACCGATCGCTAATTGGACTGTACCAAAGCTCATGATCACCTTTTGCCTGACGCTCAAAATAACACCCTGCATCAGCAAGCAGCGCCTTTAGCTCTGGGGTAAACGACCGTGCCATCTACGCCGCAACCTGAATCAAATCCTGTTGCTGCGTAATCAAGTTCACAGAAATTGTTCCAGCGAAATCCTCTGCCAGAATATGATTCCGCCGTAGCAGTTCGGGCAATAGGTGATGCAGCGTTTGCCGTAACAAATCCAGATCTGCCGCTTCGGTCACTAAGCCTGGTACATCATCACTAGTGGCAACCCAGACGCTGGCCTCACTGTCCCATCGGGCATCAACTTGATAGATTGGAGCGATCGCCATAGGATTACGCATCAAGAAGAGTATGCCATCACTGTATCAGATAAAGCGTAAGCGTATTACCCAAACAACAACATCGACGGGAGCTTGGTCGGTGGTGACGAGTAGCCTGGATGATGGGGTGTACAAGTTGGCGACGAAGGTGCGGACGATGGTCTCCGACCGACCGGAGGTCGTCGGGGGTGGGGTGATTAAGCAGAATGTGACTGGATTGCGTTAGTTCTTATTCTAGGCTCATAATCCACTAATGGCAGCGCCACCGCATTCAATGCCAACTCTTACTCAGCTTCCCCGTCGCCGCCTGCCGCAGGCAAATCATTTCCGTTATCATAAAGTCCAGTCGTTGGGACAGGCGTATTTATGGAATTCATGGAAGAATACCTTGAACTTACCCAAGGTGCCAAAATTGAACTTTTGGATGGCCGACTCATCATCGGTGATAGCCCCAACCACACCAAGCGCCTACTCGACCAACTCCTCCGAGGCTGGGGCCTAGAAGCCGCGATCGTCCTCGCCCCCGAAACCCTCTGGCTCGAAGCGCTGATCCAAGCCTTCACCCTCACCCGAAACACTGATTTTGCCACTCTGCAAGCCTGGGCCAACACGATCGACTACACTCCCGAAATGCCACCTTACCAGCCAGCCCAATGGCGGATGCAACACAGCACCTGGAAACAAACGCTGATGATCGCGATGTTTGGCCTCGATCGGGAAGAACATCTCGGCACCCACACCAGTCGCGGCGTACTCAACCGCCTCGGCAACGATGCCCTCATGCCTGACAACTACTTCCATCGCCACCAGCCCCACCAAAAGCTCTATGAATACTACCTCGACGGAGCCGCCGATTGGGTTGTTGAATGGGTACGATCGGGCGCAGAAGACTATCTCAATCTCGATAAACGCGCCCGCTACCAAGCGGCTGGAGTCCCCGAGTTCACGATCCTCAACGCCCACACCCAACAAGCCGAATTTCTCCGCCTCATCGACGGCATCTACCAACCCCAACTGCCCGATGCCAATGGCCGTTACCCTATCAGCAGCATCCCTGGCCTCACACTCCTCACCAATCGGCTATGGCTCACCAAAGACGACGAATTTCAACGGCCCCCGCAGCGTCACCTATTCGAGATTGCCCCCGAGGCTCCGCGTCTATCGCCTCCATCTCCCCGCTATCGCGGCCAAGGTATAGAGTTGCACGATCGCGGTGACTTTCCCATTCACCTCACGCCCGCCCCGATCGCGTTCAACGACTTTATCTACTGGACACCCGAATCCAAATTTGAATTCGTCGATGGTCGGCCTGAGATTGGCGGACGTGAAGGTGTTAGAGGGCTGATGGGCATGGCATTGATGACCTTCGGCTTATTAGAAATCGTCCGACTTTTCCACCCGCGCGACTGGCTGCAAGCCCTCAGCAACGTTCGATCGCTCAGAAATACTCCCAGAACGCAATTTGCTGATTGGCAACTCGCAAAATCAATCGGCCAATTTTTGCGCGATCAGTATGGCTGCGATCGGGTAGCGATTTCTGGTGATCTCATCACTCAGGGCTATCTCACGCCTTGGTCACAGCTAGTCATCATTGCCTGGGGCCTTCCCCTATCCGATCGTAAGTCCCCCTATACAAACCCGTACCAAGCCCTCTACCAAATGCACCCCAACCACAATATTGCTTTAGTTTGTGGCGATGAGACTGATGGTGATCAAGAAGCCAAATGGATACAGCAAGCGGTCGATCTGGCATAACTTTAGAACCAATCGGCATGAGGTGTATGTTCAAATCCGAGTTCTCTAGCTTGTTACAGTAATTGATTCGCCTTATGGCGATCGGGCAGAACCGCATCATAACCTTGCGAAACGATCATCGCCAGATTATTGGCAGCAAGGCCAGAGCCGTTGGCGATCGCCCGTTCGTACCAACTGACCGCTGCGCTCGGATTCACAGGGACACCCAGTCCAAATTGGTAGCAAGTTCCCATCATCTCTTGGGCTTGCCGAGAACCGCTATTGGCAAGGGTGATTAATCACCCCTTGATCGCCGCCTCATAGTCGCCACGAATGTAGAACTCCAGGGCTTCTGCCGATTGATCGTCCATGCTCAGTTCCCAAATCAACTCACACAAAAATTGTGACAAAAATCAGAACTAAACAGTGCAGATTTATTTGTTGGTTTGCTCGCGGTAGGAGCAAATTTTGAAGGTTTGAGATTTTTTAGCATTGAGGAGAGAGGAGTTCATTTCCAACTAAGCTATCGCTTTGAGATTCGGCAAAACGCTCTGTCTCATTGCGGATGCAGCATTCTCCAGAGAAGAATGCAATGAAAACTTTAATTCGATGGATTGGCCTTATTTCGTTATCAATATCGTTTCTTGCTTGTGTGCCAACGGGTGAAGGGGAATGGGTTCCAGCGCCGATCGGCGGCGATGGCGGCGGCGGTTCCGTGCCTGCGCCACAACCCGCTCAACCAGCCCCCAAGCCAGTTTCAACAGTACCGCCGATTCAACCGACGGTACAACCCACGATCGCGCCAACCATGATGCCGATTCAAGACCCTGGAAATATTCCTGGTGTCCGAGAAACTCATGCCGTGGGTAGCCGGGAAGCCTGTGACCGCTTATTGAAAAAGTTCCAACAGGATGGCCGCAAGCTACGGATTGTTGAAAAGCGCTTCTTGGGTAATAATCATGTATTACCCTGGTTATGTGTCTTTGAGGGTGAAGACGCACAATCCGGTGTGTTCGACGATAAACGCAGCCGCTAGGAGCCATAGTCATGCTGACGATTTATGAAGTGGTCAATGGAAGCACGATTCGGCGTGAACGGGGAGAGCAGGAATGCTGTCCGGTATGGGAAACCACACCACCAACATTGCATCAGATGATTTCAATGGGTGCTGACGTTTCATGGATTGTGTTGGAAACTCATGCGTACCAAAGTGCTGATGGAGAATTGCTGCATATCGCAATGGTGCATCGAGCAGAATTACCAACTCCAGAACGAGATCTTTGGTATGGCGTGCGATCGCGGATGGATTATCCCACCATCAGTTTCAATATCCAGTTCACACCTGATCGCAGATTCTTACAGTTGGGGATGAACATGGACGGTAGGGCACCGACAAGACAGCTCTTGAATGCTGTCGCTGTACCTGGTACCAGTCAGGTCTCCACAACGCCCACTGAATGGTGGATTGAACAGACGGTTGCTTATTGGCCAATAGCTGACGCAACTGCCACTTATTCCACAGTTCATATTGGGTATTGTGTGGCAAGAGTAAATCAACTCATCGCTTCAATAACCCCCACCTTATAGAGGCGGGGGAGTGATTCTTAAAGATCGCTGAAACATTGAATAGGCCACAAGGCTGATACATGGCACACACTACCAGACACAAGTCCTCGTCTGGGCTATTGGAAGACCGTTTAAGCGGTCGGTGCGTAACGGCACGACATCTTTGTATCAGTGGCCGAAGGACACACAAGTATTGGGATTATCTCCTATGCAACGTATACCAACTCAAAACCCTGATGGCAGTCCCGCCATGCCGACCAAACTTAGTCGCGCCCAAGCGTGGGTCAAGTATGGGAAGGCGAAATGGGTCAAAACCAAACTGCGGGTTAAAGCCGTCCAGTTGATTGCGGAGCCGTCAGGCCGTGCAACTCAACCGATTGTGATTGGGATTGACCCTGGCAAGGTCTATTCCGGGATTGCGGTTCAATCCTCCAAGGCGACATTGTTCATGGCGCATTTATTGCTGCCATTTAAGCGAGTTCGGGAGCGGATGGACAATCGGCGCATGATGCGTCGGAGTCGGAGAGGTCGGCGAATTAACCGCAATCAACCTTTTCAGCTTCGCGCCCATCGACAAAAGCGATTTGATAATCGCACTCAGAAGAAAGTGCCACCCAGTATCCGGGCCAATCGCCAACTTGAACTTCGCACTGTGCAGGAATTAGCCCAACTATTTCCGATTTCAGCAATCGTTTTTGAGTACGTCAAGGCTAAGACTAAAGCCAAGTCCAGCTTTAGTCCGGTGATGGTGGGCCAGAAATGGGCGATTCAGCAACTTAGCAAAATTGCTCCAGTCAAGACGCTATTTGGGTGGCAGACGGCATCGATTCGGAATCACTTAAATCTGCCAAAGTCGAAAGATAAGTCAGAGCAAAGCCCTGCATCTCATGCTGTGGACGGTATTGCCTTAGCGGCAAGCCAGTTTATCCAATACCGGAAAGTGCATCAAATTGGCAGTGATGGCGCTGATTGGTTTGGGTCGGTGCGAATCACCAAGGCCAACTTTGTCATCCTTGCCCGTCCGCCTTTCTCCCGCCGTCAGCTCCACTTAATGGTTCCGGCAAAAGGCGGGGAACGGCGCAAGTATGGCGGGTCATTGACTCGCCACGGACTCAAGAAAGGCGATCTAGTTAGCGCGACAAAAGCGGGTCAAACCGTGATTGGTTACGTTAGTGGCGATACGGCAAAGCAGGTTTCAGTCAGCAATTTTGACTGGAAACGACTGGGCCAATTTACTGCATCAAAAGTCCAGTTAATCCGGCGGAACATCGGATTGCTGGTTAATTGTCCACGGAGTCTGTCAGTCTACGCGGCATTGAGCCGCTAGACCGACGCTCCTTTCCTCCCCCACCTGTTCCGAGGATGGGGGTATCTCGGAGATTTCGATGAAATATCAAGATCCAAAAGCCTTTTCTTATCGGAAAGGCTTTTGTTTTATGGAAATTAATTGGTCGCACATGCACTGTTATGCGCATCCGCAACGCCACTGCAAGCGGGTTGGAGTAAGCGGGCAACCATTTATTATCTTGTATGAGAATTTTAGATCCTAATACAAGACGGGGTCGTACAGGATGGGGTGCAAAGCTCTAAAAACCTTATTTCTAGGATTTTTTGATCAATCTTGTACCAGGAATAGTAGCTCCTAGTACAAGATTGATCGGCCCAATTGCAGCTCAGGCCCTACCGGGCACTGGTCTTCTAATGAATGAGGGATGAAAACCCACGGAGAGTCAAGAGTTCGAGCATTGAAATGGGACGTTTAATATATCCCATCACCATCGCCGGGGTTGTATGCTTGGCGAGTCCCCAATGCGGTCGCACCCAATTATGCACTAACCGTTGGACATCCAAAACCCGTTGTAATCCCTCGACGCATTTGGCATATAAATTCTGTCGGCGCCGATCGGCACTGGCCCGTCTTCGGAGCGCACTGTTCTGTGCTTCATTGTGATTGGCATGGACTGCGGATTTCGGACTGATGGCCGTCCAAGGATGTTCATATTTGCACCAAACGACTCGCTTCTGACCTTGGGAACCCTTGATTTTCATGGCGACTTCTAAGCCTTCACGCCAAACTTTGCGCCGCCGATATTGGGGATATTCGGAGACTTTTGCTCCAATATCACAACTTCGGGTTCATGGCCACTTTTGGTGAAGCTACCAGAATGAAGGGAGTTCCCTACATGCCACCAGCATCATGAACAGCTTCAACTTTTCCCTGCCGGATGCGACGGTTGTCCATCTGGAAGCCACCGCAATCGACCCCACCCAGCATCAGATTCGATTGACGGTGCGAACCTTTGGTGTGAGTTGCTCCTGCCCCGGCTGTCAATGCCTGAGTCAGCGGATTCATAGTCACTACCAGCGCCAGTTAGCAGACTTACCCTGGAGCGATTACCAGGTCTCGCTCCAACTCCAGACCCGCAAGTTCTTCTGCGATAATCCGGCTTGCCAGCGGAAAATCTTTACGGAGCGCTTTGCCAGTGTGGCATTGCCATGGGCACGTTGTACGGTGCGGCTGAATCGGCAATTAAGTCAAATTGGGTTAATTGTCGGTGGCCAAGCGGGTCGCCGTCTCAGCGCCGATTGTCACGTACCCCGGAGTCGAAACACCTTTCTGCGCCGTGCCAAACGCGCACCACTACCAGTCTTCCCAACACCTAAATGGTGGGCATCGACGACTTTGCCTTTCGCAAAGGACAGACTTACGGAACGATCATTGTAGACCTTGAACGCAATCAGCCAATTGCCTTGCTGCCTGACCGCGAGGCGGGTACGGTGGCCGATTGGTTACGCGCCCACCCAGGAATTGAAGTGCTGTCACGCGACCGTTCCAAAACTTACAAGCAGGCGATGGATACGGCTGCGCCCGATGCGATCCAAGTTGCTGATGACCTCCGGTCGGTCGGAGACCAACGATTTCATCTGCTGCATAACCTGGCCGCAGTTTTGGAATCTTGTCTGAGCGGCCAAACTCCCACATTGAAAGCAGTTGAGGCAGCATACTATGGAACGGTGACGCTCCCCAACCCACCGGAATCACGTCCATCACCGCGACAGCAACAGCGACAATTGCGGCGGGAACAGCGGCATCAGAATTACACTCAAGTGCATCAACTGCGTGCCAAAGGCTGGGCGATTTTGGCGATCGCCCAGAAATTAAGTATCGGGGAACGCACCGTCTACACTTACTTGCACCAACCCACCTTCCAGGAATGCCAACCACATGCAAGAAAGGGATCTCAGCCGTTGATCACTCCCTATGGGACATATCTGGCCCAACGTTGGGCCGAGGGCATCTGGGAAGGCAAACAACTCTTCCAGGGAATCCAGCAGGAAGGCTACAAAGGCGGTTATTCAAGTGTAATGCGCTATCTTCAACCATTGCAGACCACCAAACCATCTAGCCCAACGGGATCACCCGTTAATCAAGTCCGAACCTGGCTCAAACAGAAACCCTTAACGGCTAGACGCGCCGCTTGGCTGGTGATGAAACGGGACGAGAACCGCACGGACATCGAGCGGGCATTATTAGCTGGAATGGCGCAACAGCCGGAATTAGCCAACATCTTACAGTTGAGCCAATCGTTTCTGGAACTGGTGCGCGAACGCCAGCCAACCCAACTCGATGCTTGGCTCACGGCGGCATCAGACAGTCAAATCCCACAATTCCAGCGGTTTGTGACCGGTCTTCGGAGTGATTATGATGCCGTCCGGGCGGCACTCTCGATGGCTGTAAGTAATGGCCCTGTGGAAGGCTTGAATAATCGGTTGAAAATGCTGAAACGTCAGATGTATGGGCGAGCGGGGCTAGATTTATTGACTCACCGTTTTCTCTTGTCGGCTTAATTCAATTCCTCAACTAGCTTTCTTAGCATTACCCATAAAATTCTATTCTCTGCCCAAGATCTTCACCAAAAGTGGCCATGAACCCGAAGTTGTGATATTGGAGCAGTCTTACTGGGAAATCTTCGATCGGAGCAATACTGTGAGCTTGATCGGATTGCTCTTGGGATTAGCAAGCATCGAACTTGGCGCAAACTGCATTTAGGTATGCATGAAGCCACAGGGGAGATCCTGGTCAGCGTGGTCAGCACCAACGATGTCCATGATGGCACGGTGCTGAACGATATCCTCGATGGGATTGAGGACACGATTGAGTAAGTTTCGGCGGACGGGGCCTATGACCATCGCCATTGCTATGAAGCGATTGCGGCACGCCAAGCGCAGCCGGTAATTCCACCCCACAAAGATATTGTGATTTAGCAGCATGGCAACTGTAAAGCACCACCCCATTCCAGGGATGAAAACTGGCGCTATATCCGCAAACACGGGCGGAAACAGTGGAAACGCGATGCCAATTATCATCGGCGTTCCCTGGCCGAAACCACGATGTTTCGTTTCAAAACCATCTTTGGTGGCAAGGTTCGTTCCCGCAAGTTCGATAATCAGGCGGTCGAGTTGCTGCTGCAATATGCGGCCTTAAATCGCATGATTCAAATCGCGAAACCCGATTCGCTGATGCGTGATGACTAATATCGGGCGCTATCAGGCCAATGATCTGACCGATATTTGATTCATGTAACAATGCCATTGAAAGTGATTCATAGAGACCTTGCCTTGATCAGTCAATGATTTGAGCAACTGCGGGAAACTGCCTGCCCAAAGAATTTTGTCTAGGCACTTGTGGCCAGCGCCCGCTCTGATTTATGAACATTCGGACGATCGCCGTGCTGCACAACTAACACACAACAATTCGCATGATGCATTACGTAATTGCTGACACTGCCGATCACTAACTCATTCAAGCCAGAATGACCGCGCCGACCGATAAGAATCAAGTCAACATCAATATTATGGGCGAGATGACAGATTGTTTTACCGGGAGCACCAGAGGTTTGGGTGTATTCAACTTCGACACCCGCTTGTCGCGCTTTTTCCGCAAAGTGCTTCAATACCGCCAGCCCTTTCTCCTCATAGGCCCGCCAGAGTTTTTCATAAATTTCGATCGTTGAGGCTGTACCACTCAAAGGATAGTAGTCTGGCCCAATCATTGTCGGTAGAGTCGGGCATTCTGGGGCATCAGACGACGGCACATGCAGTAGCATCAGGCTCGCACCGGTTTTTTTAGCTAAATCTAATCCCGCATCAAACACATCTTCATTACGTGGGGATAGATCAACTGCAACGAGTAATTTCGTAAACATATACGGTCTCCGTTAATCTTCTAGAGCCATGCCAGCAATTAGCGTCCATCCAAAATCAGGATAGACGCTAACCAAAATGACTAACTGATGTCAATCTTCACTGATTTTTTGGTCTCGGTTTTGGCTTTTGGCACGACTAGCCGCAGCAGTCCGTCCTTGTACTCGGCCTTAGCCTCGGTATTTTGAACGGGCGATGGTAAACGCACCATGCGCTCGAACTTGCCATACTGAAACTCCGATCGCACCACGTTTTTCTCTTCGGTTTTACTTTCGGTGCGCCGCTCACCGCGAATTGTCACCGTGTCATCGGTTACTTCGACATCCAAGTCCTTCGCCTCCATGCCAGGTGTTTCGAGTTTCAGGGTGATTTCCTGATCGGTTTCTTCCATCTCGATCGAGGGCACATAGCTGAAGTCCATCACCGATTGTGAATCACTTGGTGCAAGACGATCGAAGATTTGGTTCATCTCTCCCTGGAGTCGTTCCAGTTCGTGCATGGGTTGCCAATGTCTCACATCAAAGCGTTCTAGTACCTGGAATGGATCGCGCAGTTTAATCGCCATACCAATTACCTCCATTCGACTAACTGAATTAAAGTTTCAGGTGATTCATCGTCTCTCAACAACAGTCAATTTATTAACGCCTCACAGAACTAATGTAAATCAGAAAGTTAAGGAATTTGTGAAGAAACCCGAATTAGCGCGAACTACTGGAAGTATGCCGAATTCGCCAGCGCCTACGGAACCAGGCTTTACGAGAC
Source organism: Cyanobacteriota bacterium (assembly GCA_046049545.1). GTDB lineage: Bacteria > Cyanobacteriota > Cyanobacteriia > Leptolyngbyales > Leptolyngbyaceae > Romeriopsis. The sequence continues at coordinate 23,441 of JBJORF010000047.1, forward strand.
TCTTCTAACCCAAAGAGGATCAACGGGCAGATTAAGATAACTAACCAATGCCAAGGGGCAAGGGATGCTGTCGAAAATGCATAGCGGAATGGCGGAAAATCAATAAAGGCAAGCAACGCCACCGATTCAAAGGCAATGCCATACCAGAGCAGGTGATTATTGCGCCACGACTGGCGGAAGGCCGATCCCCAATCCGATCGACAGGCAAATAAGTTTCCGACTTGACAGGCCACGATCGTTGCTAGCGTCATGGTGGTGGCTTGACGATAGATGCCGGTTACCTCTGGATTAGCCGTATGCGCGAGAATTGCGGGGGTGACTTGCTGAAGATCGGCTAAGGAATAGCCATGTCCGTGCCAAACCCAGAAAAATCCGGCCATGGATAGCACGGCTTCAATCATGCCGAGAAAACCATAGGCGCGCAGCAATAGCGATCGATTCAGCAAAAACTCCTGCTTCGGACGAGGTGGACGTTGCATCAATCCGGGTTCCGGCGATTCGGCACCGAGGGCCAAGGCTGGCACCATATCGGTGCCTAAATCAACGGCGAGAATCTGCAAAATTGTCAGTGCGGGGGGAATTTTGAAGGCCACCATACCGAGAAACGGTACGATTTCTGGTACATTTGAGGCCAGGATATAGGTCATGAACTTACGAATATTTTGATAAATGGCTCGACCTTGTTCGATCGCAATGACGATCGTCGCAAAATTATCATCAATCAACACAATATCCGCTGCTTCCCTCGCAACATCCGTGCCATTTTGCCCCATGGCAATGCCGATATGCGCGGCCCGGAGTGCGGGGGCATCATTGACCCCATCGCCTGTGACCGCCACCACTTCACCAATATCTTTATAGGCTTGCACCAAGCGCAATTTATGCTCTGGCGACATGCGGGCAAAGACTAAACCCGGACGATATTTTACAATCTGCCGCAGTTGGGCATCGGAAAGGTTGCCCATTTTCTCGCCCGTGACCACATGCACCTGATCGCTGACCAGACCAATATTCCGCGCGATCGCGGCTGCGGTTAAACCATAATCCCCCGTGACCATTGTGACTTTGATTCCGGCTTGGTGGCAGGAGGCGATCGCGGCGCTGACTTCAGGGCGTGGCGGATCAAACATGGCAACCAAACCGATAAAGATCAGATTTTGTTCCAGTTCCTGGGCCTTGAGGTCGAGCAATTCTTGGCTGTCTTGGCGAGCCGCTAACCCCAAAACCCGAAATCCTTGACGCGCTAAATCATCATTGGCCTGAACCACCTGATTCCAAGCCTCATGGGTAAACTCATGCACCGCGTCATCATGCAGAATAGTCTGGCAATGCTTCATGACTTCCAAGGGCGCGCCTTTGGTGAACGCCATATAGGGTAAATCATTGGGCCAGATTTCTGAGGCTTGCCAATCCAGCACCACGGTCATCATCAAGCGGCGAGAATCAAAGGGAATTTCCCGTAAGCGGGGCAGCTTGGTTTGGAGCTGTGCCAAATTGAGTTTGGCTTTGGCAGCGGCGACCAGCAATGCGGCTTCGGTGGGATCGCCAATTTCTTGCCAGCGGCTCGGTGCGGTTAAATGGATCAGACGGGCGTTGGAGCAGAGCGCCGCGCCGACTAATAACAGATTGGCCTTCCAGGCGATCGCCGAATCAGCCGGGAGATTTATCTGGCCGATCGTTGGGTCATAACCAGCGCCAGTCAGTTCAATCAAGCTGTTGGGATGACTGGGTTTAATTGCGGGTAGCCAAAGATAGCGCACCGTCATTTCATTTTTGGTTAATGTCCCGGTCTTATCCGTGCAAATGACCGTCGTGGCGCTCAGGGTCTCGACCGCTGAAAGCCGCCGGACTAAAGCATTTTGTCGCGCCATGCGTTTGACGCCCAGTGCCAAGGCTAACGTTACCGTTGGTAATAATCCTTCCGGTACATTGGCGACAATAATGCCGATCGCGAAAATTGAACTTTCTGTGACACTCATGCCAATCAGCCAATAGCTCAGCAAAAAGACGGTACCGCCCATGGTCAGCGCGATCGCGGTAATAATTCGCACAATCCGCGCCACCTGAATTTCCAGCGTGCTGGGTTCCCGCTTGACTACCGTAGTCAAATGCGCCACCTGGCCAAATTCGGTCTGAGCACCCGTTGCATAGACGATCGCGGTTGCCCGACCAGCGGCCACGGTTGCCCCGGCCAATACCAGATTGGCGATTGCCGAGGGATTGACCTGCTCCTGTAAGGGCTGCTCACCGGGACGGAGCAATGTCTTGCCGCCGCGAATCGGAGCCGACTCACGCAAACTCACCGGGTAAGCATTGCGGGCCACTGGGAGCGATTCTCCTGTCATCACGGAAACATCAAGATATAGACTTTCCGCTGTAATTAACCGCGCATCCGCCGATACCCGATCGCCTTCTTCGATCTGCATCACATCGCCCCGCACCAATTCCCGTGCCGGAATCTGCTTCAGGACACCATCCCGTAGAACTTTCACCTGCATGGGTAATACTTTCTTCAGCGCGGCAAGGGCCTGTTCGGCTTGAAATTCTTGCCAGAAACTAAAGATGGCATTAATCAAAATCACGGCCCAGATCGCCCAACCCAACTCCGGTGTGCGCGCAACAAAGGCCAAAACGCCTGCCACCCAAAGCAGCAGGGCCATAAAATGGGTCAGTTGGTCGGCAAACCGCAGCCACAGCGGGCGATGGGAGGGTTCGGGTAATTCATTAGCCCCGAATTGGCTTAATCGGTCGATCGCTTCAGCTTCGGTAAGGCCATGGACATTACTATTGAGGGCGGCATAGACTGATTCAACGGGTAAGGCCCAAATCGGCGGATGTGATGATGCCATGATCTTATCCACTGTAGAGTGAGGCAATTGCGTTTCAGTTGGCGAATTCATACTTAATATCACTCAGATGCCCACGCCAGTAAGGCAGCAACCCCGTGGGTAATTCCCATGCCACCTCGCCATCGATCGGGATCAACATCCCATCAGGTTTGGCGTAATTCCAAAGCTGAATTTGCCAGGGGGCGATCGTCAGTTTTCCTTTCACGGTGCGATGCCGAGCTGGGGTATATATGGTCTGAATCAAACCATCATCACCAAAGCGAAACTCCACCGTTACGGTTGTTCTGCCATCCGTCAGCTTGGCACAGGCTAATCGATCGTCGATCGCTTCCCAACGAATAAACTGATGATTAAGACAGTCATCATTGCGATCCTCATAGTATTACCCGCTTCTTTAAGGTGTGGTGCATTGGGGGATTAGATTTTAATCTATGGGTAGAACTTGAGGATCTTGTGAGGATTACGGAAAAGTAATGCTGTTAAATGGTTTGAAGCCGATCAGGCTACCTAAATTAGTATTGCCAATTACCATATTGGTCAACTTGATGAATTTCTATTAAGATTGCGCTAATCAATTTTACGGTCAAATTGACGAGGAGGCTTATATCACTAGGCGTTCCGGCATTGAATGTAATGTCATCAACGGTGAACCGATTAGTTGCGTCGATCGCGGAAGATTGCTAGCTTAAAAGGCAGGCATCAGTTTGCGCCGAGGGTAATGCTAATGACAATTTCCATGATTTCTGAGACATCACTGGCGGTACCAGCCCATGAATCAGCGCTGCACCCTGAGGAACTCCGAAAAATTCACGCTTACTGGCGCGCTTGCAATTACCTCGCAGTCGGGATGATTTATCTGCAAAATAATCCCCTGCTGAAGCAACCGTTGACATTAGAACATATCAAACCCCGGCTCCTCGGTCATTGGGGCACAAGTCCCGGCTTGAGCTTTATTTATATTCATCTCAATCGTCTGATTAAAAAATATGATCTGAATATGATTTTCATGGCGGGGCCGGGGCATGGCGCACCAGGCGTACTAGCGCCCATCTACTTAGAAGGAACGTATTCTGAGGTTTATCCTGATAAGAGTCAGGATGAGGCAGGGCTACAAAAGTTCTTCAAGCAATTTTCGTTTCCTGGCCACATTGGTAGCCATTGCACCCCCGAAATGCCGGGATCGATTCATGAAGGCGGCGAGTTGGGCTACAGCCTGTCCCATGCCTACGGTTCCGTTTTGGATGCCCCTGATTTAATCACGGCGGTTGTAGTCGGCGATGGCGAAGCAGAGACTGGGCCTTTGGCCACATCCTGGCACTCGAATAAGTTTTTGAATCCGCGTCGGGATGGGGCGGTATTACCCATTCTGCATTTGAATGGTTATAAAATTGCCAACCCAACAATTTTGTCGCGGATTTCCCATGAAGAGCTGGAGTCGCTGTTTCGCGGTTATGGCTATACGCCGTATTTTGTCGAAGGTGATGACCCGCAAATCATGCATGAACAGATGGCGGCGACGACCGAAGCCTGTATCACGCAAATCCGTCAGATTCAATCCGATGCACGTAATTCGAGTGAGCCACCCGATCGGCCCCGTTGGCCGATGATCATTTTACGATCGCCCAAGGGTTGGACGGGGCCAGTGGAAGTCGATGGTCATGCGGTGACTAGCTCCTGGCGATCGCACCAAGTGCCGATGGGGAGTATGGCCCAGCCGGGACATCTCCAAATCCTCGAAAACTGGCTCCGCAGCTATAAAGCGGAGGAATTGTTTGATGCGAATGGGACATTGTTGCCGGAACTCAAGGCATTAGCGCCACAAGGCCAGCAGCGGATGAGTGCGAATCTGGCCGCGAATGGTGGCCTGTTGCGTAAGGCGCTTAAAATGCCGGACTTCCGCCAGTATGCCGTGGATATCCCGCAACCAGGAACCACGCAGGCGGAAAATACCCGCGTCTTGGGAGAATTCTTGCGCGACGTGATGGCGAATAACATGACGAATTTTCGTTTATTCGGCCCCGATGAAACGGCTTCCAATCGGCTCCAGGATATGTACGCTGTCACGAAGAAAGTTTGGATGGGGGACTATTTACCCAGCGATGCGGATGGCGGCGAGCTTTCTCCCGATGGTCGCGTCATGGAAATGCTGAGTGAGCATACGCTCCAGGGCTGGCTGGAAGGCTATCTCCTAACGGGACGGCATGGTTGGTTTCACACCTATGAAGCCTTTGCCCATGTGGTCGATTCGATGTTGAATCAGCATGCGAAGTGGCTCGATATTGCCAAAAATCATGTGCCTTGGCGCGCCCCGATCGCTGCGTTAAATATTCTGCTGTCATCGGTGGTCTGGCGACAGGATCACAATGGCTTTAGTCACCAAGACCCTGGCTTCATTGACCTCGTGACGAATAAAAGCCCTGATGTGACGCGAATTTATTTGCCGCCTGATGCCAATTGTTTGCTGTCCGTTGCCGATCATTGTCTCCGGAGCACCGATTACATTAATGTGATTGTGTCAGATAAACAAATGCATCGCCAATATCTGACGATCGAAGAAGCAATCAACCACTGTAGCAAAGGCATTGGCATTTGGGATTGGGCCAGCAGTGATAGTTATACAGTTAGTGAACCCGATGTGGTAATCGCCTGCTGTGGTGATGTTCCAACCTTGGAGGCATTGGCCGCAACGGCAATTCTTCGGCAACATTTACCGGACTTGAAAGTACGATTTATCAATGTGGTCGATCTGTACAAGCTGATCCATCCGAAAGATCATTGCCATGGGTTGTCGGAAATGGATTTTAATACGCTGTTCACGATCGACAAACCCGTCATCTTCAATTTCCACGGCTATCCCTGGTTAATTCACAAACTAACCTACGCCCGCAGTCATCAGGATCGGATTCATGTGCGCGGCTACAAAGAAAAGGGTAATATCAACACACCATTGGAACTGGCGATTCACAATCAAATCGATCGGTTTAATCTGGTCATCGACGTGATCAACCGCGTCCCCAAGCTCGGCGCAGCAGCGGCGCATCTGAAGGAACAAATGAAAGACGCCATCATCGAAAATCTCAACTATGCCGTTGAATATGGCAAAGACCAAGATGAACTGGTGAATTGGCAATGGCCCTTTGAGCGATGAAGATCCTGGTGCTAAATGCGGGGTCGAGTAGTCAGAAGAGTTGTCTCTATGATTTGAGCGATCCTTTACCCCATCAACCGCCCGATCCCCTCTGGTCAGCGGAAATTGACTGGGCGGCGGCCAAATTGCAAGTCAAAACAGCATCGGGCAAAACGGATGTAATCCAATTACCCAGTCCCGATCGTCGGGCGGGAATGCAACAAATGTTACAAACGCTTTGGAGTGGCAACACACAAACCATCGCCGATCAAGCCGCGATCGCTGCCGTCGGACATCGTGTCGTCCATGGGGGAGAGTATTACCAACAAACGGTGCGGATTGATACCCAGGTCAAATCGACGATCGCATCGCTGATTCCACTGGCTCCGGCTCACAACCCGGCTAATCTGGAGGGCATTGAACTGGTCGAAACTTTATTGGGTGCAGCGGTGCCGCAGTTTGCGGTATTTGATACTGCATTTCACAGTCAGATCCCCGATGCCGCAGCGATTTATCCTGGCCCCTATGCTTGGGTTGAAGCTGGGATTCGGCGCTATGGTTTTCACGGGATTAGTCATGCTTATTGCGCCGATCGCGCTGCACAATTACTCGGCCCCGATCGACGATTAATTAACTGCCATTTGGGAAATGGTTGTTCACTGGCGGCGATTCGGAATGGGCGAAGTATCGATACCACGATGGGCTTTACACCTTTGGAAGGACTGATGATGGGGAGTCGATCGGGTTCCGTTGATCCGGGTATTTTGCTCTATCTCATGCGCGAACCGGACTATGATGCGGCCAAACTGGATCAGTTACTCAACCAACAATCAGGCTTAAAAGGGCTATCGGGTATCTCCCATGACCTGCGGCAGGTGCAAGCGGCGATGCAGGCGGGAAATCAGCAGGCGCAGTTAGCTTGGGATGTCTATATTCACCGCATTCGATCGGGAATTGGGGCAATGCTGATGAGTTTAGGCGGACTTGATGCACTGATTTTTACCGCTGGGGTGGGAGAGCATAATGCCGCCCTGCGATCGGCGGTCTGTCAGGGATTAGAATTTCTGGGTATCCGGTTGGATGAGGGACTCAATCAAACGGGTAAGGGCGATCGAAATATTGCAACAACCGATTCGTTGGTAAACATCTTGGTATTACACACACAAGAAGATTGGCAAATTGCCAGGAGCTGCTGGGCGAGTCTGAGCTGATGATCAAATCGGCGCGAATAGTCGAGCAATCCGGGCGGACATGCTAAAACCATTTCTGGTATTTGCACAAAGCGTTATACGAGTGTCGCGAAGCCAAGGGCAGAAATAAGTTGTTGCATTGGCAAACCAGAATAAGCGATCAGAAAAGTATTAAGTTCCTGAAAAGTTAATTCGATCGTTGGCGATGAATCACTTCATATAGCGTTTGTAATAGTTCATAGTCTGTGAATGGCTTTGCTAAAAATGCTTGGATGTTAGCTGGATTGGATACGATCGATTGATTGGAAGCCAGACCGCTCATCGCAATAATCTGAACCTGTGGATTCATCCGTTTCAAGATCAGGATAATCGTTGGGGTGTCGATCGTCGGCATCATCAAATCAAGGATAATCAGGCGGACTGCTTGCTTATGTTCCGCATAGACGGAGAAGGCATCAACGCCATCGCAAGCGGTAATGACTTTATAGTTGTGTGCTTCTAGCGACATTTTCATGATCTCGCGGATCGGGGCCTCATCGTCCACCACCAGAATCAGTTCGCCGTCGCCATTTAAGGCATCGATACTGTCTATGGATTCCGGTGCCGTAGAGTCGGCCAACGCGGGCAAGTAGACGGTAAAACTAGTGCCCTTGGTGAGTTCGCTATACACCGTGACGAATCCGCCATGTTGTTTGACGATCGTCATGACTGTCGATAGCCCTAGACCTGTGCCTTTGCCGATTTCTTTGGTGGTGAAGAATGGCTCAAACATGCGATCGAGGACTTCAGGCGTGATTCCGCTGCCCGTATCGGCGATCGTGACGGCCAGATAAGTCCCTGGCTGTGCATCCAAATTAATCCGCGCATAATTTTCGTCAAGTGTGACATTTTTTGCGGCTAGTGTCAGTATGCCGCCCTCTGGCATGGCATCTCTGGCATTAATGCACAAATTCATGAATATCTGATGCATCTGCGTGGCATCAGCCGAAACCATCCATAGCGCTGGTGGTGTGACGTCTTCACAGACTTCGATCGATTTTGGAAAAGCCTGTTTTGCGACTCGCCCAACTTCGTGTAATAGATGCCCAACTTGAATAACCGCTCGTTTTCCTTCAGCACCGCGCGCGAACGAAAGAATCTGATTAACGAGATCGCTACCACGTCTTGAGCTATCCTGAAGGATCTGAAGTAAGCGCTGATTTTGTGGGTTTAGTTGAGGTAATTTCAGCGGTAATAACTGTGCTACAGCTAAAATCGGTGTGAGAATATTATTGAGATCATGGGCAATGCCGCTGGCCAATGTTCCGAGGCTTTCGAGCCGTTGTGCCCGCAGAACTTGTGCCTCCATCTTTTTCTTCGCAGTGACATCGACCGCAACGGCATAAACCACCTGTTCTTCTGGGTATGACTTGGCTTTCCAGGAAAGCCAGCGATAAGAACCATCTTTGTGTCGATAGCGGTTTTCAAATCCAATGGTTTCACTCCCATTAAGCATACTAGTGGATTCAGCAAGCGATGCGCTGACGTCATCGGGGTGAATAAACTCAATCCAGGGGCGTGCCGTCATTTCAGCACTAGACCAGCCTA
>JBJORF010000048.1:0-31939 GCA_046049545.1 Cyanobacteriota bacterium
ACATTTTGAATGTGTTTGCTCCGCCTGACGAATTGGGGAAATCTTTCGTTCCTGCTACCGCCATCTCCTCTAATTTGCCACAGCTCAACGGGTTTAGCACACTTTTACTAGAACTTTTTCCACAAAAGTTGGAAAAAACCGGGAAACTGCCCACTTCGCGATCGGTGATGCACCGACCAACTGCCTAGACTTCGTCTTCGGGCCCGACCATGATTTTGCGCAACGATTCGAGTCCTTTTTTCACCCGGCGGGATACCGTAACAACGCTAATTCCCAGCCGCTGGGCAGTTTCTTGCTGGGTCAGATCATGCAGGAACACGAATTCCAGGACTTGCTGGGTCATTTGTTCCAGATGTACGAGGGCCTGCTGAAGGCGAATCTGGTCCTCCTGGGCCAGCTGGAAACTGCGATGTTGTGGATCCGGCATCAGATCCATTAGGGAGGCGCTACCATCATCGTCATCGGCGACGGGGGCATCGAGGCTGAGTAGCGATCGGTTCTGGAAGGCGGTTTTGATTTCCTGCCATTCTTCCGTCGGAATTTCGAGGGCGGCGGCGATTTCGGTTTCGGTCGGGGTGCGCCCCAATTGCTGATTGAGCTGCCGAATTTGCTGGGCCGCCTGACTTTGGATCGCCTGCCAGCGGCGGGGAATGCGCACGGTGGGGCTTTTGTCCCGCAGATAATGCTGGATCTCGCCGCGAATGTAGGGGATGGCGAAGGAGCTGAAGGCGACCCCTTTACTCAGGTCAAACCGCTCGATCGCCCGAATCAGCCCGATGCAGCCCACTTGAATCAAGTCTTCATAGCTCTCAGTGCACTGGTTGACCCAGTGGTGCGCTTCGCGCCGCAACAGGCCAAAATTAAGTTCCACCAACTGGTTGCGCCGCGCGGCGGTGGGCTGCTGTTGATATTCCCGCAATAATTGCAGGCTCTCTTGGCGGACTTCGATAGACAGACTGGTAGGCATGGCACAAACAGGGAAGGTTGAGTTTCAGGATGCAGCTTACGATTCGTTAGTCTCACTCTAAGGGTGACCTTGCCTGAGTCACCAGGTGGTTTATACGGAATCGCTGTGGGCGAGGGGTTTCACGGATCGACATGACCAGAATTGGCCGGATGCTCCGCAATTGCCCAGACGGCCCAAGGGGGACTGAGGCTGAAAATCTACCTGTCATGGTAGCGGTAATCTCACTTTGGATAGATGTTTTCTGGCCTGACGTGATTGCTGGCTGTCGCCAGCAGATGCTTCTTCCAGTGTACGAGCTGCCGATCGGTGCGTCACGTCGCGGATTTGAGATTTCGATGAAGATTTGCTGGGGGCGGTTGGCGTAATTATGAATCGCCTATATGCAAGCAAGGGCGGCTCGGATGAGTCGCCCTTGCTGTGCGTGATGGATTCAAAGTTCAACCGATCGCGCGGATGGTTTGATTAACTAAACCGCATCGGCGACCCGTGCGTAAAAGATCCCGCGAATCTTGATGTCGCTCGGCTCCTTGGAACCCATGTCGGACTCGGAAGGCTGCTCGCTTTCAAAGATGCCCGAGATTTCGCCGCTGTCACCGTTGATGTTGCTCACTTGCAGAGAGATTTCGCCTTTGCCGCTGAGGAAGCGCTTGACGTTCTCTTTCTTCAGCTTCTCGTCGTCACCGCTAGCGGGAATCGCTACGGCACTTTCATACCCGGTGGTCAAACCGCGACCCTTCGGATCGAGGAAGTTGGAGGTTCGATAGGACGGCACCTTAAATTCCCCTTGGAAATCTGTGGAGGAAGTAATGGCGCTTTGACCGGGCTGACTGCTCGCCACCAGGTTCTTGATCGTGAACAACAGCGGGAACTGCTCACCGCCCGGAATTTGGATCGTTACGGCCTGGAAGTCGATCCCATCTTCTTCCTTAAAAGTCACAACGCCCTCGTCGTTGATGCTTAATAGCCCTTCGATCGCTTCGAGGGAAGAGGTTTCGCGGGTCATCACTTTACCCGGAATAAACTCTGCTCCCCGGCGCTTGCTGCGGGCCCCTTCCGGCGCTTCTTCCTTCACGAAAAAGTCCGTTGGCTCCATACAGAGATCCGTCAGCTTGTACTTCTTCCCCGACTCCAACGGAATGGAACCGCGAACCGTTGCCTGGATTGTGGGGCAGGTGTTGGCTAAGCCTGTGTTGTGAATTTCTTCATAGGTCAAGCCTTCCTTCGATGTGGGGACATCACTGCTACAGGCAGTAATCAGCACACTTAGGCACAATGCCAAAAATGTTGCAACAATCGCGCGATACCTCATGGTCAACCTCAAAATGAATGTCAAAAGCCCGTATTGAATACAACCTGCTGGGTGTCATGGGGCTGTGCCATGCGGCAGTGCGACCAGCGCCACGCCAGAAGTTATGTTGCGGTAGTTGTGGGAACCTGATGTCGGGAGCATAATCCACGAGATCATGGCCCTTGGAATCATAGCCTGATGAGTTTTATGAGAAAACCCACCTTTGCATTATGACATGCTGTATCCCTTGCTCAAACCCCTTGAGGCCGTGGGTTAACGATTTTTTTCGTGTAAAGTTTTGCAACAAATATCGGTGGTTGATGGGCGATCGGCATTGGTGGATAGGTTTAGCGCAGCGCACCCGGCCCAGCGGTTGGGACGTTTGGATCCGCTGGAGCCGCTGGGGCATCCTCAGGACAGTCCCCTGGCTTGTCTTCCGCTCAGGAGCAGGCTAGCTTAGGGAAAGTTGCTTTGCACTGAATGCTGTTGCTTGTTTGAGGATTGCACCATGGACCCTTCTGTTGCCTCGATTCGCCCGGAATCCCCTGCCCCGCTGGCGGGGGACTTGACGGCATTAGCGGCCCAGATTCAGGCGATTGTGGGCGATGTGCAAACTGATAGTCTAAGTTTGCTCGCCCTGCTGCGGTTATTGGAGCAGCAGCATCGCACAATCTGCGAAACCTATTTCCAGCCGTCCTTGCCGAATACCCGTCAAGATCTGTATACCCTGTTGCGTGACATTGAAGCCGAGGGGGGCTGGCCGCATATTCCTCGGATGAAGCTCCAGATGGTAATGCAGGCGTTTTTGGCGGCGGAAGCGGCAGATCAGCCCGAATCTCCAGAATCGCCCGCGCGCTAAATGATTGCTCGTCATCGATCGCAACTGATGCTGAATGGCACAGCCGGTAATCTTAGCCAAGACCGCCGCTTAGCAGCATCGCTAAGCGGCGGTCTTGATTCATACAATGCTTGGATATTGACCCGAATGTAGGCCATACCCTCTAGCTTTCGCCGCGAGTCTGGATATAGAGAATCAGCAGAAACACAGAAGGCACCAAGACAAACAAGAGGCTTGCCACAAACCCAAGATTATTAACTTGCATAGCTGCCCGATCCCTCAATCAAACATCAACAATCCCCACAATATCAGAGCGCGAAGCCGTTCCACTGACCAAATGAACAATGCTTCAAATTTCGTTACATTGTCTTGGGACGGCCAAGGCTGACGTACTGGCGGCTTACTTTTTCGGCTTGGTGACGACGCGCACAGGGCCATTAACACTGGCTTGGCAGGCGAGGCGGTAGTCACTCGGCTTGTTCTTGAATCGCTTTTCTTCGATCGCTGTGCGCGGGGAAAGATGCTCGCCGCCCTCAACCACCTGAATCACGCAAGTGCCGCATTGGCCGTAGCCGCCGCAGTTCATCATCTTGCCCATCATTGTGTACAGATCGACCCCATTTTCGATCGCCTTAATCCGCAGATTCGACCCGCCTGCTGTCATCACAGTTTTGCCTTCATTCACAAACTCAATGCTGGTGCCGGGGACAAAAGCGGGGGTGGGTGCAGGCAGGGCCGCACTGTCATTGGTCAAGGTCGATGGTGCTTGAGGGTCCATGGATTACGGTGTAGTTACGTGGTTGTCGTGAGTTGGGTCTGCAATATCTTAGCCTGACGTGGGGCGAGTCCAGTGTTAGCCACCCCGATCGGCGAGAAACCGTTACAAATGATTAAGCTAATTATAACAACTTTTTTACAGTCACCGAAAACCCGACCCAAGCGCTTGCAAATCCCTTCTAAGACTGGTTACACTTCTTTATACAGTGATCGTTTGAAAAAGCGCGGAATTCACGAGCTGATCGGGGTTTGCGGGGCTTGGCTGGGCCAAGTGGCGCGATTCAGGATTGGGGGTTGATCGCGGCTGCGATCGGATCGCTGGGGTTAAGGACTGGTAGAGTTACTAGTAGCCTTTGCTGTTTTTAATAAAATTGCGCTGGAGAAGCGTTGCACTCATGTTTATGAGAGGAGGAGCGTAGTCAATGGCACTACCTTGGTATCGAGTCCATACCGTCCTGATCAATGACCCCGGACGGTTGATCGCGACTCACCTGATGCACACCGCTTTGGTGGCAGGCTGGGCGGGTTCTATGGCGCTCTACGAACTGGCGATTTTTGACCCCAGTGATGCAGTGCTTAATCCCATGTGGCGACAGGGCATGTTCGTGCTGCCGTTTATGGCGCGCTTGGGTGTGACTGGCTCCTGGGGTGGCTGGAGTATTACGGGCGAAACGGCTGTGGATCCGGGTTTCTGGTCCTTTGAAGGTGTGGCATTGGCGCACATCGTCCTGTCCGGTTTGCTGTTCTTGGCAGCGGTTTGGCATTGGGTTTATTGGGATTTGGATCTGTTCCGTGATCCACGGACAGGCGAACCGGCCCTCGACTTGCCGAAAATGTTCGGGATTCATTTGTTCCTGTCCGGGCTTCTCTGCTTCGGCTTTGGGGCATTCCACTTGACGGGCCTTTGGGGGCCAGGGATGTGGGTGTCGGATGCCTACGGTTTGACCGGGCATGTGCAACCTGTGGCACCGGAATGGGGCCCGGGTGGATTTAACCCGTTTAATCCGGGTGGGATTGTCGCTCACCACATTGCGGCGGGCATCGTCGGGATTATTGCGGGCGTGTTCCACCTGACCGTGCGTCCACCGGAGCGCCTGTACAAGGCCCTGCGGATGGGGAACATCGAGACGGTGTTGGCGAGCAGTATTGCAGCAGTGTTTTTTGCGGCGTTTATCGTGGCCGGGACAATGTGGTACGGCAATGCGGCAACCCCGATCGAGCTGTTTGGCCCAACCCGTTATCAGTGGGATAGCGGTTACTTCAAGCAAGAAATGAACCGCATGGTGCAGACCGCCGTTGCCGATGGCGCTTCCGAAGCCGATGCTTGGGCGGCGGTGCCGGAGAAACTGGCGTTCTACGACTACGTGGGTAACAGTCCGGCGAAGGGTGGTCTGTTCCGGACTGGCGCAATGAACAGTGGTGACGGTCTGGCGCAAGCCTGGTTGGGTCACCCGATCTTCAAGGATTCGGAAGGTCGCGAACTGTTTGTCCGCCGGATTCCGAACTTCTTCGAGAACTTCCCGGTGCTGATGACCGATGCGGATGGCGTGCTGCGTGCCGACATTCCGTTCCGGAAGGCCGAATCGCAGTATTCCGTGGAACAGAGCGGTGTGACCGTGACGTTCCAGGGTGGTCAGTTGGCAGGCCAAACCTTCTCTGACCCGACTCAGGTGAAGAAGTACGCCCGAGCCGCTCAGTTGGGCGAACCGTTTGCCTTCGATCGGGAAACCTTGGGTTCGGATGGGACGTTCCGCACGAGTCCGCGTGGTTGGTTTACCTTTGGCCATGCTTGCTTTGCGCTATTGTTCTTCTTTGGCCACATCTGGCATGGTTCCCGGACATTGTTCCGTGACGTGTTCGCTGGGGTTGACCCAGAACTGAGCGAAGAGCAAGTTGAATGGGGCTTCTATCAGAAGCTTGGTGATAAGAGCACGCCCAGCAGCGCGGTTAATTCTTAAGCGACGGATGCTTGCTTAAGTGACTGATAATTGGGCAGTGGTGGGTTAGGCTTTGCTTGATTGCCACTGCTCTATCCAACCTTTTAGGGAGCTGATTGTAATGGAAAGCGTTGCTTACATTTTGATTTTGACCTTGGCGATCGGCGTTTTGTTCTTCGCCATTGCCTTCCGCGAACCGCCACGGATCGGGAAATAGCGATCGATGGCGCGATCGCGCCCTAAAATCTATCGCGCTGAGCCTGTCTAGTGTTAATTCCTAGGCAGGTTTTTGCTTTCATGGTTGGGTTCGGGTTGGCTGTGTGGATGCTGGGAGTGTGGTGGCGTGGCAGTTGAGAACGTGGCAGTTGAGAGCGTGGCAGTTGAGAATGGAGCCGTTGAGAACCTGCGAGCGATCCGGCTGCGCCGCGCGACCGTGCATGACAGTGCGGCATTAGCGGTGCTACTGGTAGAAGCATTTGCGCTTTATCCTTGGGGGCAGGCTTGGTTGATGCCCGCCGTGGCCGTGGGGCTGCAATGGGATCTAGCCCAACGCTTTGCGGTGTCGCGTTATGCTTGCTTAGTCGCGGTGAATCCCGCCGCGCAAATTGTTGGCACTGTCGAAGTAGGCTATCGTCAGACCTTACCGTGGCAAATGACCCCGCCCTATCCCTACTTGTCCAACTTAGCTGTGCGCTCGGACGAGCGCGGTCAGGGTATTGGGCGACAGTTGATCCAGGCAGCGGAGCAATTAGTGCAACAGGATTGGCAGGGCGAAGATCTCTACCTGCATGTGATGCGAGATAATCCGGTCGCGCGGCAGTTGTATTTGAAATTGGGCTATGTTGTGCATCAGCCGCCGCCCCTGATTTGGTCGGGGTTCGGCGATCAGCGGTTGTTTCTGCACAAACGATTGGGCCGGAATTGGGCGGACGATCGGCGCCAAGCGAGCGAAAAAACTGGCGAAACTGCTGTGCCGCTGTGTGATTCCGTCGATTAGAATAAAAATCGCATTCATCCAACATGGGGCTGATTCCTGCTACCTGGGCAATCTAGCATTAGCCCCAGAGCATCAGGCTTCCAGCCTTGGCCGCAACAATTGGGCCGCAGCTTGTGTACTGCAAACGTGTCAGGCGATTGGTGTGATGTTCATTGAGTTCAATAACGACTGTGAATTTGACCTGTAGCAACAGCCCGATCGTGTCGGATCTTTTAGCACAAGTAAAAGCGGGACAGCTACTTGCCGTTGACAGTCAGCGGCGGGGTGGCTTGATTGTGATGAAATCCTTTCACGCCGAATTTGCGGGGCCGGGAGCGGCCTTTGGCAGTGTGTTTGATCAAGACTGTGTGGCGGTGTTGCCCGTGGGGGATTTTGCCGCTGCGGTGCCTGGTTCTCAGGAGGATCGGCAGAAGGCATATCTGATTCGTCGTCAGTGGATTCGGTTGATTCAGCAGATCACTGATAATCCCGATGCCCACGATCGGGTGGTGACGCTGCTGAATCAGTTTAATAACTATTTTGATTGGCATACGGTCAGTCAGTTGCCCGATGAGGCATTTGCGCTGATGGTGGGGGTGTTGCCCCAGACCGTGACCCAGGTGCGATCGCGCTACGCCGGATAAATCCGAATCCGCCGATTCGGTTCGCTGCCGAAACTGCTGGATTTCAGCCGATAGCGTTCGACCAGTTCATGCTGCATTCGGCGAATCGTGGCTTCGCGCGGCAACAGTTCGACGGGCTGACCCTTAGGAATCACAATCTGCTCCACCGCTAACCGTGCTTCTTCGAGGGCTTCGAGTTCATCGTTGTTCCCCGTTTGACTAAACAGGCTCAAATCGGTCACCTGCTCCAATCCCTCGTCATCCATGTTCATCAGGCGTCGCAGAGCTTGGGCAATCTGCGGCATACTGTTTGACTTGAGCGTGTGGATCGGGATTTGGCGGGCGTTGGCGAGGTGGCGCAGTTTGGTGTGGTTCTTGACGTGCGATCGCAGGGCCAAGACAACATCGGCACTATCGAGATCCTTGGTCAAAACCACGGGCAGTTCAAGGGTAACGATCGCTTGCTCAAGTTGATGTCGCCCAATCCCATAGGGATAGAGGTAAAGTGGATTCTCATCGCTGTTGGGCAGGTCGATTAACCCGACGGCGTTTTCCCGCAGGCCGAGGGCGCTGGGGCTGGGGACGATTTGGGGATTTTGGCCCATGGCTTGGCGATCGGGGGCGGCAGGTGTCATCCGTCCCGAAGCCCGCCAACCGCGTGCTTGCTCGATCGGGGTAGCGGTTTGACTCAAGAACGGACTGGGTGGAATCGCATTACTCACGCTGCCGAATTGGCTGCCTAAGGGCACGACCCGCCGCCCCTTGGGCGGTGTAGCCGTTTTGCTGCCGCTGATTTGTTCGACATTGACTTTGCCCATGCCGTCGACGCTGCGAACTTCCGGGCTGGGTAGGAGCCCGCGCAGCAGAATGTCGATCGTGTGGGCGACATCAGTATGAACGACCCATTTCTGGCGCTCTTGCATTTCCACGGCGATCGCGAAGGTCGGCATTGCTTTGCGTTCCAGGACACTTTTTTGCGAACCCCGTCGGCGCGCTTCTTCATCGCCGAGGGTGACGGACTGAATGCCGCCGACCAGATCCGAGAGGGTGGGATTCTTGATCAAGTTATCCAGGTAGTTGCCGTGGGCCGTGCCGACCAGCATCACGCCGCGCTCCGCGATCGTCCTTGCGGCTTGCGCTTCCAACTCGGTGCCGATTTCATCAATGACGATTACCTCTGGCATGTGGTTTTCCACCGCTTCGATCATCACCTGGTGCTGTAATTCCGGGCGGGCGACCTGCATCCGCCGGGCCCGCCCGATCGCCGGATGAGGCACATCGCCGTCGCCAGCAATTTCGTTTGATGAGTCAATGATCACGACCCGCTTGCCGAGGTCATCGGCCAAAACCCGCGCAATCTCTCGCAGGGCAGTGGTTTTGCCCACCCCCGGTCGGCCCAGCATCAGAATTGACTGACCGCTCTCGACCAAATCGCGAATCATCCCGATCGTGCCAAACACGGCGCGGCCCACCCGACAAGTCAGACCAATTACTTCACCCCGGCGATTGCGCATCGCACTAATGCGGTGCAGGGTGCGTTCGATGCCCGCGCGGTTATCGCCGCCAAAATCGCCCAAATGCGTGATGCTTTCTTCGATTTGGCCATGGGTGATCACATCTTCGGAAATGTCTTCGGCACCTTGGGAAAAGCGGATTTCGGGTTTGCGGCCCAGATCCATGACGACTTCGACCAAATCGGCTTTGCGTGGATGCTGCTGGATTTTCTCCTTGAGGTCGGTCGGCAGGATGTTCAGTAATTTGTCCAAGTCGTCAGTAATGCTGTGTTCAACGATCGTCGGCAGTTCAGTGATCGTGGGAAGTTCAGAATGAATGGCCGCTTCGGTAACAGGTGCAGCGGACGGCATGATTGAGTCCGGGACAACGCTTGATGCAGCGGTGGTCTCGATCGGCAGATTCGACAAAGATTCCATCATATTTTCTTAAAACAAGCGATGCGGACAGGCAACACCAGGCAAACTGAAAGGCTAAATTTTCAGTGATGCCGATGTTAGGTAGTCTATTCACTGATCTACAGCCGATGTGCTGCCTTGATTACAGTTTGACAAAAAACTCAGCTTTTTACATCATGAGCTTTCTATATCAAGCGGCTGAATACCAGTGGTGGAGTTCTGGAACTTAATCTGGCGCACCAGTTGGGCCGCGATCGTTACGCTTTGCCAGAATTGGTCTGGATTAGAACAAAATACTTCATGGTCTTCAGCGGCGGCGATCGCCGGGCGACAATCTGTTCCTAGGTTAGCGCTTGAAATTGATTTTGTGGAACTCAGCGTGGTGTTTGGATTGGTTAATTCTGGAAGTAATGACTGGAGCTGAGTGCGAGCATAGCTGCCGTAGGCGATACCGGCAAATTGAGGCTGTTGGGTCAGTCCGATCGCTTGCGCTTTTGAAACAGTAGAAGCATTCGTGCCGCCTGCGAGTTGGACTTTTCCAGGGAGCTTGAAGCCCAACACTTTTTCGCCTAATTTCAGGCAGGCCCGCGTTGCCCCATCACCGATATCGCCGCTCATCGGTCGGCCATCGGTTTGCCAGAGAAGTGCGCAGGGCAAGGGCTGGATCAGCTCATTGAGCGATCGTAAATAGGCTTCCAAACCTTCGCCATCGGGGCAGCTAATCGCCAATAACTTGAGCTGGTGGGCCTTGGGTTGAATGGCTTGCCAGAGACGCTTGAAGTCGGCAAGACGGCCAATTTGGGTATGAATTTCGATCGCGTCAATGCCCGCTGCGATCACCATCGGGGCGATGACTTCCGGGGTGTAAACATAATTGCGGGCGGTGATTTGCGCGATCGGGCAAATGGTCAAACAGCGCCCACAGCCGTAGCACAGTGCGTCAACGACTCCAGACTGTGTGGATTCAAACCGAATGGCCTCAGCGGGGCAAATGTTGACACAGGGTTGCGGACAGTCCGCCGGACAGCGATCGGGGTCAAATTCCGCCTTCCGAAAATGGGGGTCTTCGCCGTCATTCAGACTCACCATCAGCCAAGGTTGAGGATTGGGCTGGAAACCTTGAGCGATTGCCTCTGGGATGAGGATTTGGGCGGCGGCAATGGCCGCTTGGGTCGCCGTAATAATGGCGGGATCAGCGGCAATATCAATGCAGTCGGCGCCAGCAAGGCTGTAAGCGATCGTCAGTTGGCGAATCGCCGGAATGTGTTGGTAACTTGCCCCGCAAATGAGCTTAAACCAGCGCCCGGTTTGGAGCGATGTCGCCGGATCTGGTGAGTGAGTGGTAAATGCCATGGCGATCGGTGCCGCATTGCGTGATGCGGTTTCTAGTCTATCGCACTCCTCGATTGGTTGATTGGGGGGCAATCGTGATCTGCATAAGGGCGACTTCCGCTAGATCTATGAAAAATTGTCGAGCGATTACCGATCGCATTGTCGATGTGCTCAAGTTAGCCTATCCCTATGGGGTTTCGCTGGGTTTGAGTCTTATCCTCAAACCGATGACTCAACCAACCAGCAACTCAAGTTACTTTCCGGACTTCTGACTGAAGCTTGGAAATAAGTTGAGTGACTGAGCAATTTAACGACTGAATCTATCCTTTGGAGTTCTATGAAAAGTATGTTTCTGGGTTTGCGATGCGGTTTACCCACGATCGCGGTTGCCACGCTGGCCTCCGGCTTACTGATTGGGGCTGTACCCGCGCAAGCGAGCCCGCAGTCCGGCTCCAAGGCGATCGCTCAGAAAGCCGCCCCGAAGGCATCGAAGCCGACTATTTCCGTGCCTTCCTTCAAGAATGAAACAAGTTGGTGGTGGTGGCAATCCGACACCGCCCGTGAACTCGGTGACGCCCTGAGCAATGAACTGACTTCCACCGGCAACTTCAAAGTGGTAGAACGTCAGAAGCTCGATGCGGTCTTGTCGGAGCAGGAATTAGCGGAACTGGGTCTGGTCAAGCAAGAAACGGGCGCGAAAAAAGGCCAACTGACGGGGGCGCAGTACGTGGTGCTCGGTCGCGTCACGGCCTTTGAAGAAGGCGTGGCAGAAAAGTCCAGTGGCTTGGGCATTGGCGGCATCAATATCGGCGGCATCAGCCTTGGGGGGAGTGGGCGCAAGCAATCCCAGCAAGCCTATATCGCGATCGACCTGCGGGTTGTCGATACGACGACGGGTGAAGTGGTGCACTCGCGCACCGTGGAAGGCCGTGCTACCTCCGAATCCAAAGGCGGTAACGTCGGAGTAAATATCTTCGGTGTGGGTGTCGGCGGCGATCAGTCAGAAACCAAGCGCGCCCCCGTGGGCAAAGCGCTGCGGGCGGCGTTGATTGAATCGACGGAGTATCTCTCCTGCGTTATGGTGAAGCAAGATGGTTGCGTGGCAAAGTATGAAGCGAAGGATGAAAAGCGCCGCGAAAAGACAAAAGGTGTTTTAGAACTCGAATAGACCCATTGACGGGTTTTAATTGCAGTTGATTGGGCGTTGGGGCGATCGGGAACGATCGCCCCAACGTCTTTCATGCGTGGTGTTTAATGCGTGGTGTTTAATGTGTGATGTTTGGTGTTTAATGCGCGGTTTTCCGAATCGCTTCCTTCAGTTCCGCTAAATCCAAAAAGCCGTCGGCCACATTAATCAGACTTTCACTGGTCATCGATCGTAGACTGACAATTTCGACTTTTACGCCCCGGTAGGTGATAGCATTCACGGCATAGGCTAAATCGCCATCGCCGCTGAGCAGAATCAACGTATCGCAGTAATGGGACAGGGCGAGCATATCAACGGCAATTTCCACGGCAAGATTGGCTTTTTTGGAGCCATCGGGCAGGGTGAGCAGTTCTTTGGTGACTACCCGGTAACCGTTGCGCCGTAGCCATAGCAAAAAGCCCTGTTGCTTGTCATTATGCCGATCGAGGCCCGTATAAAAGTAAGGTCGCAGCAAGCGTCGCCCCCGCACCAAGCGATCGAGCAACTTGCTGTAATCAATTTCGATCTGCAAGTTCACGGCGGCGTAGAACAGATTGGCCCCATCGATAAAAATCGCAATGCGATCGCGTCCAGGACTGACGGGTGAAGTGCTGTCCCGCAAATTTTCAACAGTGCGTGGATCGTAATCCGAATCGCGGCGTTCGATCCAGCCTGCACCAGTGGGATTGCCTCGATTGCCGTTGCCATTTTCCTCGGCCTCACTTCCCTCAGACATGCGGCGCTTAGTCATCTCGTAACCTCCAATCTGGAAACTGAAGCATCACATTTAACCCAAGCCCATCAACGCACGGTAAAACCGCCGAGCGAAACGGTGGCGCACAATAATGTGCCATCGCCGCGATGACGATCATGAAAATGCAACGAGTGAGTGACCTAACGAACTAGAGGGTAGGGAAATCGATGATTTTAAATGGGCCGAATGCGCTAAAGCCTGTCGTGATTTATCGTGTTGACGGTCGGATAAAAATCATCCGATCAACGTCGAAAATCATCGTAAATGTAACGATCCAGAAAACCGGAATAATTGCTTTAGAGCAGTCAGAAAATGGATTATATTAAAATGCCCACAACCGTAATATAGTCAGTTCATTGCGCTGAAAATCTTCAGGCAATTCCATCAATTATTACGATCTGAGAAATTCCCACCCCAAAAGGTGAAAGCGCTCAATCATCGCCATTCTTTAATCGTGGTGATTTAAATGGGTTATATTGCAGTGTTATGAGGCAATCCTAAAGGGTTGACCGAGGGGCTGTCTCATAAAGATACAAGTCTTCATGAGATGCAATCTATTGTTATATATTGGCGGGTTTTTAACGGACGATCATCCCTTTCTTAATCTTTCGCGTCTCAATCTTTCGCCTGTGCGGCTGGACAATTTAGGAATGAACCCATAACTTGCCGATCGCGGTTAGGTGCCCTTCCGTGATCGCTAAGTCGTCGAGCTGCGCGTCCCCCAAGTCAAACCCATAGCCCTGTAATTCCGCTAAGGCCAAGCCCCGTTTCGCGTTGAAGTGGGGTAACCATTCGGGCTGATCAAGTTCGAGGCGATTGGGTTGGGTGAGCTGGACGCGCGATCGTAGGGCGATCTCGGTGGATTGTCCGGTCTGGGAAATTAAGTCAGCGCGTAGGGTTAGCTGATCGGGGCTGAGGCGGACCTGGAGGTTTTGGAGGTTGAGGTCGGGGTCGTCGGTGCTGGTATCGATCGTCCCCGATCGCAGCAAGTCTAGCAGAAATAGCTTCACGGCATCGGCGAGGAGTGGTGCGCCTAGAGAGGCATTGAGGTCGGCGGCGGTGAGGCTGATTGTGCCAGCGACGGGAATGGCTTCGAGGAGTTGCAGTGGTTTGCCCTGAATCACTTGTTTCAGGTTGACCCGGATGTTGCTGCCGCTGAGATTGACTTGACTCAGGTGCAGGCTTTGGTAAACGGCTCCCGCTGCCGTTAATGTGAGCCGGGGAATGGTGCCGGAAAGCAATTGGCGATCACGGGCGTTGATTTTGACTTCAAGCTGATCGACGCGATCGACCTGAGACTTGAGCCAACGCTGCACGGCGGGAGCAAGCACGCGACTAATTAGGCCTTGACCCGACGTGCCCGCTTCCCCGGCTTCTATGTCACCCATCGCCCTGGTTCTCCTAAATCTTGCTCCAGCAGTCTAACGGAAATCGGATCACGATCGGGAGAAGAATATGTCAGGAATTCTTGACTAATCGAGAGAGCGATCCCTAAATTTGTCAGGAAGTCTTGACAAATTGATCCCCGCAGACCTAGGAATGCCGTAAATCGAGTCAGAAAAACCTGGTGGGTGGGCTTGATCTCCTGAGACTGATCAGGGATATTGGGGATCAATTACAGAGCGATGTAATGATCCCGACCCACTGTTTGTGTGGGGTCAGTCGGAATTGTGGGATCGCGGGTTGAACATGACTTTCTATCGTGAGGTGCCAAGATGACGAACAACAATATTCCCCTCGCTGAGATGACCCTGCGTCAACTGCGTCGAGTGGCCAGTTTGCTTGGTGTTTCGCGCTATAGCCGGATGCGTAAGGAGCAGTTGCTTCAGGAAATCGTTGAGCGGCAGGATGTGGCTCCAGGGGCCAGCAGTGCATCCACTGATGGGCCGACCTTGGTGGAGGCGGCGAAGTATGACTTGGGGGTGGCCCCTAGTGCGGTGGTGGCGAATTTGGCCCTAGCGGACGTGGATGAAGCTTTGCCGGATCTGCCGGCGGGCTATGGTGAAAGCCGGATTTTCCTGCTGCCCCGTGACCCGCAGTGGGCCTACGCTTACTGGGACGTGCCCAATGAGGCCCGCGAAGCCGCTCGTCAGCAAGGCGGTCAGCAGTTGGCGCTGCGGCTTTACGATGTCACCGATATTGATTTGGATTACCAGTCGCCGCACAACTTGCAGGAATATGGCTGTGAGGAAATGACGCGGGAATGGTACTTGCCGATTCCCGTGAGCGATCGCGACTACATGCTGGAGATTGGCTATCGCAGTTGGGATGGATGCTGGTTGATGCTGGCGCAGTCGACGGTGATGCGGGTGCCCCCAGTCTATCCGTCGGATTGGGTGGAAGACCACTTTGCTACGGTGGGCTGGGAGCAAGATCTGCGCGGTAAGCAGATTATGACTCTGGTGCCACCGAGTCAGCGCCTCAGCCAAGCCGCTGGGGTGGCGGCGCAAGCGCATGATGCCGTCTTTGGGCTAGCAGCGGACGCGGAAGCGATGCGGTTGGCGGGCTCGCTCTATGGTTCCATGCAGCATACGACGGGTTCGGGTCACATGCAGACGCACATGCAGTCGATCGAGTCCCTCAGTTCCTTCATTATTCCTTCAGGGGCGGGCCTCTGGTCTTTGCCGACGGCTTCTGGGATCAATATGTCGGGCATCGGCATGGGCGCTTCGATGCCACCGGAGCGGCCCCGCCAGTTCTGGTTGATTGCGGATGCGGAGCTGATTGTCTATGGGGCAACGGAGCCGGATGCGACGGTCTACATCGATGGGGAGCCGATCGCGCTGAATGCCGACGGCACGTTCCGTTTCCAGATGTCCTTCCAGGATGGCAAGCTGCGCTTCCCGATCTTTGCGGTGGCGGCAGATGGCGAACAAAATCGGGCGATTCACATGGACTTCGAGCGTCAAACCTTGGAGCGTCGCACGAACACCAAGGAAGAAGCGGTGCTGGAATGGTTGCCGCAATAGTTCCGGTGATTGAACGCGATATTTAACGCGATGATGACTGTATCCCCTGCGGCGGAGCTCTTTTGAGCAGTCGCGGGGGATTTTTTGTGGGGACTTTTTGCGCGGGTGCGAGTGGAGATGGGTCGATCGGCGTGGGAGAATGGGTTAAGTTTTGTGAGTGATGCGATCGCCTATGTTGCCCCAAGAATTGCCGAATGCCCTTGCGACGCTGTTGGGTGATGCGGTTCAAACCCTGGCCCCCGGTTCCTATCAAGTCGAAACCGACGGCTTTCGGCTATTGGTGTTACTCGCGGAAGAACAACAATGGTTGCGCGTGTTGTTGCCGATTGCCCCGGCGACCGAAGCCGCACCGTTTGCCGAGCAACTCCTCGCCGCAAATTTCGATCGGACGTTGGAGACCCGCTATGCGATTCATCAGGGTTTGCTGTGGGGGGTGTTTCAGCATGGCTTGGCGGGGCTGACGGTGGCGGACTTGAGCGGGGCGATTCAGCGGTTGATTGAGTTGCATCAAGTTGGGACGGATGAGGTGTTTGGGCAGTTTGTCGAGCAGCAGGTGCGGGAGATCATCCGCGCGGCGAAAATGCAAGGCCAAACCTTAGAGGCAACGTTGAAAACCCTCGATCGGTTCTATGAAGAAGGGGTGATGGGTGACGTGGCGGATTCGGCGGCGGAGCGCGATCAGACGATGGGGGCATGGCGCTATCAGTTAGCGCGGCTGTGGGACGAGGTGGAACCTTAGATTCGATCGGTTTGTGCTAGATTTGAGGCATTGTTCTGTCGATGCAGGCAACCGCATGAATTTGACGCTGCTTCCAACTGAATCAACTGAGATTGCAACTGTTTTGCCGCAGCCGAAGCGATTTACGCTGGCAGAATATGCGCAGTTAACAGAATTAGGCTTTTTTGATGGCAAGCCGCGTATGGAGCTGGTACGAGGAGAGTTGATCGAAATGGTCTCGAAAAATGTGGCGCATGTGCTTTGCTGTCGGCAACTGAATCGGCAGTTAACGCGGCTTTTGGATGATGCGATTGTGCAGTGTCAAGATCCAATTATCATTCTGCCTGGAAGTGAACCAGAACCAGATTTTGCGATTTTGATTCCGACTGTCGAAGGTAAAGCGACAGGTGATCAAGTTTTGATGGTGATTGAGGTGGCTGATTCTTCACTGAACTACGATCGCGCGGTCAAAGGCCCGCTCTATGCGGAGGCAGGGATTCCGCACTACTGGATTTTTAATCTGCTCGATCGGCAGGTTGAATGCTTCAGTCAGCCGCAGCAGAATGCGGGGAAGTGGGGCTATGGCTTGCAGCAGGTGGTTTTGCCGTCGGGGACGATCGCGCTGCCAGACGCAATGCAAGGGGCGATCGATTTAAGTGTTTGTTTTTCTACTGTGTGACGAATCTTAACTTGTGATTTGGGGCCGTAATCGATCAGTAATAGTTATTGCGGGGATGTGATTGATCTGTTTTGTTAATCCGCCGCCCTAAATGTGCGGATTTTCTGCGGCGCTTGGGGAATGCTTATCTACAATGCAGATATTACCCGTGCGCCAGACCTTGTAGTACTGAATAAGTCGCGAGTGGGTGGCGTTAGTTTGCTGGGACGAAAGTGCGATTCATTCACATCAAGGTTTTGCTATGACACAGTTAACGAGTCTTCTCTTCAGCAGTGGGATTGTGGATTCAATGCCCATGATTTTGGCCCAATATTCTTCGAGTTCTTCGAGTGAAGATGTGGCAGTATCCGCTGGCCTGAATCTGGTTCAGTTGGTGATTCAGTTACTGCTGTATGTTTTCATTGCGTTCTGTACGCAGACATTCTTGAAAAAATTGGACTACGAAAATTCCTGGCTCGCGTGGATTCCGATCGCGAATACCTACGCACTTTTGGAAGCGGGTGAACAAGAAAATCCCATTCTCTGGACGATTTTAGCCTGCGTCCCTTGTATTGGTTTAATCTCGCTGATTAAAATTATCCCAGCTTACATCAACATTTGCGAACGCTTAGGTAAGCCGCCTGCGATTCTGTGGACTTTCCTTTTGTGCGGGCTTGGGGCGATTATCGTTCCGGCAATTTTGGCGTTTACGTAAGATCGAATCGGGTTGATTTAGCTTTAAGGAATGCACTTCGATGAAACTTACCCATCGGAAAAACCTCTTTCTGTTGCTTATGATTGGTGCGGCTGGCGGTTCAGCGGCCCTCTATGGGGCTATGGATGGAAGTTTTGTGACGAAGACAGTTCAGGTTGTGTTGCTGCAACAAGTGATTGGTGCGGCGATCTACTTCGCATGTTTTGGGGTTAATTCCTGGCGATCGGGTTCTCCGTTTGAGTAGAATTCGATCAATTAGCGGCTTAGGGATTTCAGTTATGACATTGCAGTTATGACAATGCAACCGTTGCTACTTTCGCAATCCGCCAAGCGTCAACGCTATTTACTGTTAGCTTTGACAATTGTTCCCCTGGTGATTAGCTTATTGAATCGCTGGGGGATTCACCTGTCTTTGTGGGGCTGTCCGGCAGTGAAATGGGTGGGCATTCCCTGTCCGGGTTGGGGGTTGACCCGATCGTTCCATGCGACGATGCGTGGCGATCTCGGAACGGCGATGCAGTTTCATCTGTTTGGCCCGCTATTTGTACTCGGCTGCGCGATCGCGGTTTTGCACGCATCGATCGAACTGATTCGCAACCAAAAACTTCGATTGTTCTATAGCCCTTGGATCGTCAAGCAACGCTTTTGGCTATTCGCAGTCGCGGTGGTATTTGGCTATCATGTAACGCGGGTGGTGAGTCTGCAACAGCAGGGGCAGTTGTCACAATGGATTGCCCGATCGGTTATTGCTCAGTGGTTCTAGGTGCTTGATCATGGATATTCTGCAACGCATTTGCGCGGACTACGATCGCTTCCCCCAGGACCAAAGCTATGACCTCTATGCGGCGGATGTCTTCTTCAAAGATCCGATGAATCAGTTTCGCGGGGTCGATCGATATCGACAGATGATCGGGTTTATCGATCGATTTTTCCAAGATCCCCAACTTGATCTGCACAAAATCGAACAGCAGGGGCAAGACATTCGCACCGATTGGACACTACGCTGGACAACACCTTTACCTTGGCGACCCCGGATTGCGATTTCGGGCTGGAGTGAGCTGAAGCTCAACGAGGCGGGGTTAATCTGCTCCCACATTGACTATTGGCACGATTCCAAGTGGGATGTCGTCAAGCAGCATTGGGCAAAACAGCCTTAGCATCAGCCTGGAGGAGAAATCAGCCGCGATCGGGCGTTAGATCAGCGTCTGCGGGGGGAACGGTAAAGCTAATAACGCGTATAGTCCCCACCGAATCATGGCCCCCGCTTCGTCCCGGCAATTGCCGCTGCGCTTTGTCTTAGTCGTCCCCTTCATTCTGCAAATCTTTGCGGCGGTGGGGCTGACGGGCTACTTTTCCTGGCGCAACGGCGAAAAGGCGATCAATAATCTGGCTGACCAATTGACGACGGAAGTGGGCGATCGGATTGACCTGCACTTGGATCAATACCTCAATGTCCCGAAGCGGATGAACCAGCAGAATGAAGCGCTGCTGCAATTGGAAATGCTCGATGTCCAGAAGTTTGAGCTGCTCGGTAAGCATTTCTGGAAGCAGGTGCCGATCTACGGCGTGAACTATATTCAGTTTGGCTCGATCAATGGGGAATATATTGGGGCCGGGGACTACGGCGATAAGTCCGTCAAAATCGAGGAAATCCCGATCGGCAAACCCGGCAAAACCTATAAGTACGAAGTCGATGCCCGAGGCAATCGCATCAAGCTATTAGAAGAAGGCGAATTTGAACCGCGCAATGAACCCTGGTTTACCCAACCGCGCAATACCGGCAAACCCGGCTGGGGCAAGATCTATAACTGGGAAACCAATCCCGAAATCATGTCGATCCCAGCGGCCCAGCCCGTGTTCGATCGCCAAGGTAAGTTTGTCGGGGCAATGGGCATCGATGTCAACCTGGCGACGGTGAGTGACTTTCTGCGGCAACTGAAGATTGGTAAGTCCGGGAAAGCCTTTGTGATTGAGCGATCGGGGCAGTTGGTCGCGACTTCGGCGGCGGAAAAGCCGTTTCGGATGACGGGGGAGAAGGCGGAACGGATTGGCGCAAAGGATAGCCAGGACAGCACGATTCGGGCGGCGATGCAAATGCTAGAGACCCGATCGCCCCTGGATCAAATTCGTGAGACGCAACTGTTCACCACCGCAATTAATGGTCAGCCGCACTACGTTAAAGTCTTGCCCTGGCGCGATGAAATGGGTCTCGATTGGCTGATGGTGCTGGCGATTCCCCAGGCCGATTTTATGGCGGAAATTCAGGCCAATACCCAAATGACGATCTGGCTGTGTTTGGGGGCTTTGGGCGGGGCGACGGTGTTGGGTTTGTACACGTCTCGCTGGATTACCAAGCCGATTCGGGACTTGAATCGCGCCAGCCAAGCGATCGCGGCGGGAAACTGGAATGGTCAATTGCCGGGGACGGGGGTGCAGGAATTGGGGCGATTGGGTGAGGCGTTTGGGCAGATGGCGCAGCAGCTTAAGGCTTCGTTTCAGCAATTGGAGCAGACGAATAGTGAACTAGAAGCCCGCGTTGAGGCGCGGACAGTCGATTTGCGGGCAGCGAAAGAAGCGGCGGATCAAGCCAATCATGCTAAAAGTGACTTCCTGGCAAATATGAGCCATGAGCTGCGAACGCCGCTGAACGGGATTTTGGGCTATTCCCAGGTGTTGCTGCGCGATCGAACCGTGAAGCCCGACCATAAGGATCGCATTAATGTGATCCATCAGTGCGGCAGCCATTTGCTGACATTGATTAACGATATTCTTGACCTCTCGAAAATCGAGGCGCGGAAGTTGGAATTGTTGCCCCAGGATTTTCGGTTAGATACCTTTTTGGATAATATTGTCGAAATTTGCTGCGTTCGGGCCGAACAAAAGGATATTGCCTTTGACTATCAAGCGGTGAACCAGTTGCCGATCGCGATCCGGGCCGATGAAAAGCGCCTGCGCCAAGTGCTGATTAATTTGCTGGGCAATGCGGTGAAATTTACCGATCGGGGCCAAGTCACGCTGAAAGTCGGCACCGTGGAAAGCAGTGACACTGAATGCCGCTTGCGCTTCCAGATCGAGGATACAGGCATCGGCATGAACCCCGAACAACTCGCAAAAATCTTCCTGCCCTTTGAGCAAGTGAGTGATGCCGAGCGGCAAGCCGAGGGGACGGGCTTGGGCCTTGCAATTAGTCAGGAAATTATCGAATTGATGGGTAGCCGCTTTGAAGTGACGAGTCAACCGGGCAAAGGCAGCCAGTTTGCCTTTGAAATCACGGTACCGATCGCGACGGACTGGCAGACGGTCGATCGCCATGATACCGAGATTACGGGTTATGTTGGCGATCGTCAGCGGTTGTTAATTGTTGATGACCGTTGGGAAAACCGATCGGTATTAATCGGCTTGCTCGAACCCTTGGGCTTTGAATGCGTCGAAGCCGCCGATGGTGTAGCGGGTTTCCATTATCTGCAAACGGAATCCTTTGACCTGGTGATTACCGATATTGCGATGCCTGTGATGGATGGCCTGATGATGCTGCAACAGTTGCGGGCGCAACCAGAATTGGCTGACTTGCCCGTGATTGTGTCCTCGGCGAGTGTATTCAACTTCGATCGACAGCAGAGCCATCAAGCCGGAGCCAATGACTTCTTGCCGAAGCCCGTGCAGGCCGATGAACTGTTTGAGCAATTGCGGCAGCACTTACAACTGACTTGGGAAGCAGCGATCGAGTCCCCCACGGTTCAGTCGGATGCGGAACTTGTGATGCCCAGCGATCGGGAACTTCAGCCGATTTACGAGGCCGCTCAGATCGGTGATATTCGCTCGGTCGAACAAGCCGCCTGCGTCTTGGGCAGCACCAATCCCCGCTATCAACCCCTCGTTGCCCAAATTTTGGCATTCGCGGCGGACTTCGATGATCGCGCGATCGTGCTGCTGCTCCAACCCGCCTTTGCTGCAACCCATTGAGGATTTAGCCAACCATGAATGCGCCCCAACCCCTAATCCTGATCGTTGACGATAATCCGAATAACATCAAAGTCCTGTTCGATGTCCTCGAAACAGCGGGATTTCGCACGTTAATTGCGCGGGATGGCCAGGATGCATTGAATAAGCTCGATCGGGCACAGCCCGATTTAATCTTGCAAGACGTAATGATGCCGGGCATGAACGGCTTTGAAGCCTGCGAAAGGATTAAAACCAATCCGGCAACAGCGGCAATTCCGGTAATTTTCATGACTGCATTATCGGAAACCGACGACAAAATGCAAGCCTTTCGCTGCGGTGCGGTGGACTACATCACCAAACCCCTCCAGCATGATGAAGTGCTGGCCCGGATCAAAATCCATTTAGAATTAGCTCAATTGCGGCAGGGTTTGGAAGCCAAGGTGAGCGAACGGACTGCCGAACTGACGATCGCCCACGACCAACTGCAAGCCTCCCAACTGCAACTCGTCCAGCAAGAAAAAATGTCCGCCCTCGGCAATCTCGTCGCGGGTGTGGCCCATGAAATCAATAACCCGATCGGCTTTATTCATGGCAATTTGCCCTTCGCCCAAACCTATCTCTCCCAGCTTTTAGAACTGCTCGATCGCTATGCAGCGGCCATGCCCGAACCGAATGCGGAAATTGCTCAACTGATCGAACGAATTGAGTTGCCCTATTTGCGCCAGGACTTTGCCAATTTGCTGCATTCGATCGCAGATGGGGCCACACGCATTGCTGAAATCAGCCAGAGTTTGCGGCTATTTTCCCACGGTGGCAGCGGCGGCAGCGAAACCCTTGCCCCAGCGGATGTCCATGAAGCCCTCGACAGTACGATCATGCTGTTGCGCCACCGCTGGAAGGCGAATGAACAGCGTCCAGCAATTGTCATCGATCGGGATTACGGCAACTTACCCGCTGTACCTTGTCACATTGGCCGACTCAACCAGGTCTTCATGAACCTGATTGCTAACGCGATCGATGCGTTGGATGAATTGAGCGATCGGGCTGAAACGCCGCAGATTTTGATCCAAACACGCTCCGACGGCCAACAAATCCAGATCCAAATCCAGGACAATGGCCCCGGCATTCCCGCTGATATTCAAGCCCGGATTTTTGATTATTTATTTACCACCAAGCCCGTGGGCCAGGGAACAGGTCTGGGATTAGCCATTTCGCGCCAAATTGTGACGGAGCAGCATGGGGGGCAATTGCTGATGCAGTCTTCAGATGCGGGAACGCTCTTTACGATCGTTCTACCGATAACCGTCAGCGCATAACGATCGCCGGAGCCAGCGAATTGCCCCCTTCTACGGGGCAAATAAATCGATCGCCCCCACGCTATCGTAATTCGGCAGGACGATCGCCATCTGCTCATCACTCAACCCCCAATGCTGTCCCAAAATCGATGTCAACACCGCCCGAAAATTTGTTTGGGCTTTGAGGATATAGTCAATGCGACCGCGCAACATTTCGATTTTTGTGATAATTGTGGTTGTAATCTCCGCATGATCAAGTTGCTGAATCGCTCGAATCACCTTTCGATTGCCTGCGTGCAGGTGCGAGAGCGTATCGGTATCGAGGATATACATGGTGGCTATTCAGTCTCCGATCGTCCCCGTTGTTGATAGATGTCATCACGAATTGCTGGGAGCATGGGGTCATCGGCAAAGACACCCGCTTGTTGTAGAAGGATTGTGCGGCTGTCTTGGGTGCGTAACCAATCATCGATCGCGTCTTTCAGAAATCGCCAAGTGTCTTCGATCTTGCGTCCCGGAAGTTTACCTTGATTGACTTGGCGCAAGAGCATTTCGGGTGGAAGTTTGAGGTAGTCGGCTAGTTCGTCGAGGGTGAGAACGGCGGAACTCATGGGAAAATCTCCGATCGTATGACTTTCTGCCCTGATTATAGCGTGGCGGGTTGGGGGGCATCAATTGTCCACTGGGGTAGGCATTTGAGCGATTAATCTCTACCTGGAACGACTTGAAATGACTGGTTGTGCGGTAGACGGTAAATGTAGAAATCTCGATCGAGGGTAAAGATCACAGTTTGTTGGAGGGTTTCGGCAGCGACAACGAGGGATGCGTCTCCCAGATCCATGGGGATGTCACGATATTGAGCCATTAGGGCTTCCATGCGAACTTCTTCGGCTTGGCTGTGAACATGGAGGTGGAGAATTTCGTCGTTGAGATAGCCCCATAGTTTTTCCTGTGCTGGCCAGCCGCCATAATGGCCCAGAAGGTGCATGGTTTCGGCATAGCAAGCCCAGGTGGTAATCAGTGGGGCGTTGAGTTGTGAAAGTGCATTGACACAACGATCGTGGTTGCGATCGTTGGCGTTGATGAGAGCGATTAGGGCAGAAGCGTCGCAGAGGGTCATAGGCTGGAATGCTTTTGAGTCAGAATCTCGGTGTAAGCGGTGTGAGTGCGCTCTGATAGGTCGGTTGGTTCAAAGCTGATTTCACCGACACGATCGGCAAGCAATTGATCGAGTGGTGTGACTGATGTAGCGGCGGGGGAGAGGATGGTGAGGCGAATTTGTTGCCCGGAAAGTTGGGGTGCGTATTGGAGAATTTCTTCCCAGGTGCCTTCGATCGTTTGGTTTGGCATAAGTGGCGATCGCTCTCAGTGGATGATGAATCGATTATAGCGTGGTGGGCTGAGCGGCATGGATCGCCTCTTGGAGCAGTTGTTTGACCTGTTGGGCATGAGTACGATCGGGGAACAAATGTAGGAAGTCGTCGAGATCATCGATCTCCATTTCCAGTCACTCTTTTGGCGCATTGAGGTTACTGGTGTAGAGCCGATCTCTCTACCCTAGTGAGTTAGAGTTGTAGGGATTTAATAGAGTAAATCGCGGAAAGTCTTTCCCAAACTCAATTCTAGGCAACTTTTCAAAAAGCCTTGAAAAGCTCTTTGAGATTAGCTTTCAAGGCTTTTTGGGCTTTATAACCAAACAACTCTATTATCGTGATTGGATAACGAGGGAAATAATTTCGGTGTCTAGGCGTACTCGGAGCCCCATATCGCGGATATCATAAGCCTACTTAGGGTTTAGTTGATTAATAGTTTCCCCTATGGCAACCACCGCATCTCTGTCTTCTGCCTCAAGAAAGATACGATGCATAAGTAGTCCACTTTTCGCGGCTTGAACACCATATTCTTCTTCAAGCTTGCGATCAGCGAAATGGGCCTCCCGCTTGATACCTGTAACCTTAGTTTTGAGATTGTAGATTTCACCTCCCACTTGCCATTCAGGAATATAAACCTCATCACCCTCATTTAGTCCAGGGTTAGATATATATGTTCCGACAACAATAAATGTTGGTGATCCCGATGATGCACCTAGCGTTGAAGTCAATTCAAGGGTAAATACAATCATTGAACATAAACCTTAAACATTTCGGTTGCTATTCTAAACGCAATTACACAGAATCGTTAATAAACTGTCCCATAAACCAATTCGCCGCCCCCATATTCCCCATCTCCCCCAACCGCCCCAAAGTCGCCGCCAACACATCAACCGTCACCCCCGCCAACACCGCCGACTCCCCACATTCCCGATATTTCCCATCATCCCCCACCTGAAACATCAACACCCGTCCCCCCCGCACATCCACCACCCAATATTCGCCAATCCCGATCGCCGCATAAAGCTGCTTCATTTCGTCCAAATCACTCGCCAACGTCGTATCTGAGATCTCGCCGACGAGATCCGGCACCCGCACCATATCCAAATTAATCCGTCGCGGCTCCCCAGCCTGCCATACGGGCGCACCCTCTCCCACATACAACATCAGATCCGGTGCTGCCGCCGCCAACCCGGTTTTCTCCATCAGGCAGCCGCTGTACGAGCGGGCGATCGGCTCAGGATGAGCCACATACCACAGCCCCAATAGCAGAATGAATAAATCCTTCACCTGCGCGTGGTCAATTCCTTCCCAGCTCATATCCCTTACCCACAGCTCACCTGCATGAAAAAAGACGCGTTCCTGTTCCGCCGACTCGTCGGTAGTCCGCAAATACTCATCCCAGGTTGCCGATGACCGCTGATCGGTCGCCGACCATTGGCTATGGGTTTGCGTGGTCTGAGTTGAAACTGGAATTGTTGCAGTCATGGCCGCCAATCCAAATAGAGAGGTAAAACAACGCTAAAGCGATCGGATTGTGTCGATCGAACTTAAAACTGAGCCACTTCTAAGCGAAACTCCGGCAACACATCTCCGCCCGATAATGTCGTCGGCAAACTCAAAATTGCTACTGCTTGATGCGGCTGATAAACCTCCACCTGTTGGTCTTGTGGATTCAGCAACCAGCCCAACCGCACGCCATTTTCGATATATTCCTGCATCTTCGCGCGCAATCCCTTCAGTTCATCCGTGCGTGACCTCAGTTCAATCACAAAATCCGGTGCGATGACCTCCGGTCGGTCGGAGACCATCGGCGGAAACTTTTCCTGCACCTCCGGGCTCAGCGCATTCCACCGACTTGCTGTTACCCAAGCGACATCCGGCCCGCGTTTCGCCCCGTTCGGCAACCGAAAAATCGTCGAAGAACTGAATACAACGCCGAGCTGAGTCTGCTCATTCCAGTTCCACACCCGCGCGCTAATACTCGCCTCACGAAACCCGCTCACGCCTCCCACTGGCGACATCACAATCATCTCCCCTTGCGCTGTCATCTCAAACCGCAACCCTTCATTCTGACGGCAGATGTAATAGAACTGCTCATCGCTAATGCCCGCCTTCGACAGGTCGATCGTCAGGGTTTCCATAGGGCCGCTCCGCGCTAAACCGACCCCTCAACTATAGCGAAAAATCCACATCGCCAAAAAAAAGCGACCGTCACCCAGTCGCTTGCTCATCTCAATATATTTGGCCGGCGAATTAAGCATTACCGCCAGCGGCTTGGACACGGGCGCGGGCACGCTTGTAGGCTTGGGTCGCAGTAATTAGCGCTTCCCGATCGGTGCCATTCTGCGCCTTATTAAAGGCCGCTTCCGCTTCGCTAAAAGCCGCCTTCGCTGCATCTAAATTGATGGTGTCACCGCGCTCAGCACCATTCACCAAAACCGTCACTTCATTATTTTCGATTTCAGCAAAGCCGCCCATTAACGCGATCGGCACCCAGGTCTTGTCTTCACCGCGCACCCGCAGCACACCCGTTTCCAGGGCGGTCAACATTGGTGCGTGACCCGACAAAATCCCCAACTGACCCGTCGTGCTCGGCAAAATTACTTCATCGGCTTTTGCATCCCAGACGGTTTTATCCGGGGCAATTACTCTTACTGTTAATGTCATCGTCGCTTCCTCCAATTTCTCGCAATGGGGAAACCGGGGTGATTATGACATCACCCCAGTTTCGACCATGACAGTTACTTCGCTTCGGCCTTCATCTTGGCACCCTTGGCGATCGCTTCATCGATGTCGCCGACCAAGTAGAATGCCTGCTCCGGCAGATCATCCAGCTCACCCGCCAGGATCTTCTTGAAGCCTTCGATCGTCTTCTCTAGGGTCACATACTTACCGGGGGAACCCGTAAACACTTCTGCCACAAAGAACGGCTGGGACAGGAAGCGCTCCACCTTACGGGCACGGTAGACTACCAAACGGTCTTCCTCAGACAGTTCGTCCAGACCCAGAATCGCAATGATGTCCTGCAATTCCTTGTAGCGCTGGAGCGTGGACTGCACGGCGCGGGCAGTGTCGTAGTGATCGGCACCGACAATGCTCGGCTGAAGCATGGTGGAAGTCGAATCCAACGGGTCAACCGCCGGATAGATCCCCTTGGCCGCCAAGTTACGGGACAGCACGGTCGTACCGTCGAGGTGAGCAAAAGTGGTAGCAGGTGCCGGGTCAGTCAAGTCATCCGCCGGAACGTAAACTGCTTGGATGGAAGTAATCGAACCTTCAGTGGTCGAAGTGATCCGCTCTTGCAAGTCACCCACGTCCGTCCCCAAGGTCGGCTGATAGCCCACAGCGGAAGGCATCCGGCCCAACAGTGCGGACACTTCCGAACCCGCTTGCACGAAGCGGAAGATGTTGTCAACGAACAGCAGCACGTCCTGCTTGTTCACGTCGCGGAAATACTCGGCCATCGTCAAACCGGAGAGTGCAACGCGCATCCGGGCACCCGGCGGCTCGTTCATCTGACCGTAGACCAAGGCGATCTTCGATTCGTTCGGGTTGTCGGCATTGATTACGCCCGATTCGATCATTTCGTTGTAGAGGTCGTTCCCTTCACGGGTTCGCTCACCCACACCCGCGAACACGGATACACCACCGTGCTTGGTCGCGATGTTGTTGATCAACTCCATCATGATCACGGTCTTACCCACGCCCGCACCACCGAACAGACCAATCTTCCCGCCGCGACGGTAGGGAGTCAGCAAGTCCACCACCTTAATTCCGGTTTCAAACACGGACGGCTTGGTTTCCAGTTCAGTCAGCTTCGGTGCGGGACGGTGGATCGGCATCGTGGAGGAGCGATCGACATCGCCCTTCTCATCCACGGGTTCGCCGAGCACATCAAAAATCCGGCCCAAGGTGGCCTTACCAACGGGCACATTGATCGCCGCGCCCGTGTCAACCACTTCCATCCCGCGAACCAAACCTTCGGTTGCGCGCATTGACACGGCGCGAACTTGGCTATCGCCCAGCAGCTGCTGGACTTCGCAGGTCACGATCATTTCCTTTCCTGCGGCATCCTTCGCTTTGATGTTTAAAGCGTTGTAAATCGAGGGCATTTTGCCGCTCGGAAACTTGATGTCCACAACGGGACCGATGACCTGCGTGATGTATCCGTTACTTGCTGCTGTGGTGACCATGCTTACGCCCTACTTCGTGCGTTACTTTCTAAAAAATACAAATTCGGCTAGTCGCCGCTAATCAGCTTATCACCGAAGGGGCACCACGATGCAGAACTTCGGTTAGGTGAGAGAAAATTTTCTGTTTGTGGTCGTTCTGGGGAATTTGGGCAATCTATAACCTATGTGCTTGGATGACGACGCTGCGCTTGGATGATGACGACGTGCTTGGATGATGACGACGTGATCGCCCTCTATATACAACTGGAAATCAACTATGAACACCCTCGTTGGGGTCGGTATTAGCCACCAGCGTCAAACGATTCGGGCGGCTCAGGAAGCTGTCCAACAAGCGCTGAGTGCAGGACAGATCGATCGACCGGACTTTGTCTTTTTGTTTTGCTCTTTGGGCTATGCTCCCGAAAAGCTGTTGCAAGCGGTGCGGCAAGCGACGGGACATTGCCCTCTGGCAGGCTGTTCGGGGCAAGGGGTGATCGTACAAGGCGAAGTGGATGAATCGAGCTTTTCGGTTGCAGTCATGGTGATCCAATCCGATGAACTGCGCTTTGCCAATCGAATGGTCAGCCGCCAGGATCAGAGCTTTGAGCAGGTGGGTGAAATTCTGGGGAGTAAGTTGCAGGCCGTACTGCCGGATGATCCGATCGCGCTGTTCCTGTTCACCGATGGCCTCAGTCTGAACTTTGATCGCCTTGCGACTGGATTGCAAAGCGGCTTGAACCTCACGCAATCTGTGCCGATTTTGGGCGGTGCGGCGGGCAGTGACATGGACATGCAGATTACTTATCAGTTTTGCGACGATCGGGTGATCACGGATGGGGTCGTCGGCACCTTGATGTCCGGCACTGCCCAAATCGCTTGGGCCTATAATCATGGCTGCGAGCCGATCGGAACGGAGTACCAAATCACCAAGTCCCAGCGCAACATCATCTATGAGTTGGATGGTAAGCCAGTGTTTGATGTCCTGCGGCAATATCTGACCGAGGATGAGATTGAGCGCTGGGATGGGACGATTGTTTCCTTTTGCTTTGGGCTGAAAGTGCCTGGCAGTGATGACTTTCTGATTCGTTACTTGCCCCAGAAAGATGAGGCGACGGGGGCGGTGATGTTGCAAACGGAAGTTACGGACTACCCCAGTCTCTGGGTGATGCGCCGCGATCAGGAAAAAATCCTTCAAGGGACAGAAATGCTGGCGCGATCGCTGCGGGACAGTTTGCAAGGCCAAAAGCCCAAATTTGTCTTCCAATTCGACTGCTATGGTCGGGGCAAGTCAATCTTTACCAAGCAGCAAAACCAACAAATGTTGCAACACGTCCAACAGATCGTCGGGCCGGATGTGCCCTGGATTGGTCTTTATACCCATGGAGAAATCGCCCCGATCGGTAACCAGCAGGTTTTTCATAATTACACCTTAGTGCTGACGGCGATTTATTAGTATTGATTGGCTGGCCATCGGTTTGTTTGCTTTTTACCTCAAATGCAATTATGCGCTACGACCTTGACAGCCTGCGGGCGGAAAACCAGCAACTGCATGTGCAAATTGCGGAACTCCAGCGCTGCAAACAAGAAAACCAGCAATTACGAGCGCAAATTACGCGGCTGGTGCGAGCCGAGCGATCGATGATTGAGTCTCAGGATAAGCTGGATACTCAAGT
This sequence comes from Cyanobacteriota bacterium, assembly GCA_046049545.1. GTDB lineage: Bacteria > Cyanobacteriota > Cyanobacteriia > Leptolyngbyales > Leptolyngbyaceae > Romeriopsis. The sequence goes on from JBJORF010000048.1 coordinate 30,104, forward strand.
TCGCTGTTATCGCCAATTGAACGAGGTCGCCCATCGGCTCAAAACCACCTTCGATCCCCAGGTGATTCTGCAAATGGCCATGGAGTTTATGCTCTATGACCTGAACTTTGAGCGGTGCGTGATTCTGGTGCGGCAAACGTCGGATGAGGGCGAACAGTTCCAGCCGATCGTTTGGGAAGGTTACGATGAAGATGAACCCACGCATGTTCCGTTTGCCGAAGCCGATTGGCAATTTCAGCAGTTATTGCGGGATCAAGAGCTGCGGGTCTATCCAGCGACAGCGGCGGATTGGAGTTGCCGTTTGGCGGCGCAGGTTGGCATTGATGCCGGGATTATCTGTGCCGTGCGGGGGAATCCTGCCGTGTCGTTGCGCTACGTCATTATTGTGGGCAATACCCAAGCGCGGGCCAAGCTGTTTGCGCCAGTTACAGCGGATGCAGACTATTTGGTGGTGTTGTCGAACCTGCTGGCCCAGATTTCTGTGACGATCGCTCAAGCGGAACTGTACCAGTCGACCCTGACCCAAGCCGCCACCCTGCGCCAAACTCTCGATCAGCTTCAATCCACCCAAACCCAATTGATTCAAACGGAAAAAATGTCCTCGCTGGGGCAATTGGTGGCGGGCATTGCCCATGAGATTAATAACCCGATTAATTTCATCAATGGCAACATTACCTATGCGCAAACCTACAGCCAGGATCTGCTGCGCTTAGTAGCGCAGTATCAGCGGGTCTATCCGACCCATTCGCCGGAAATTCAGGCGGTGTTGCAAGCGATCGATTTTGAGTTTTTGCAGCAAGATTTGCCGCAGGTGATGAATTCGATGCAGCTCGGGGCAAGTCGGATTGCGGAAATTGTACTGTCGCTGCGCAATTTCTCCCGCCTGGATGAGTCGGAATATCAAAGTGTGGATCTGCATGCGGGGATTGAAAGCACGCTCTTGATTTTGCAGCATCGGTTGAAGGCGACCCATGATCGTCCGGCAATTGGACTGACTCGCGCCTACGGGGATTTGCCACCGATCGAATGTGCAGCGGGTTTGGTGAACCAGGTCTTAATGAATCTGTTGAGTAATGCGATCGATGCGATGGAAACGGCTTGTCAAAACGGTTTGATTACCCAGCCTGCCATTACGATCCAGACTTGGGCAGCGGATCAAGGCATCTACATTAGCATTGTTGACAATGGCACAGGTATTCCTGAAGCGGTGCGGCACCGCTTATTTGACCCATTTTTCACGACTAAACCGATCGGTAAAGGCACGGGCCTCGGTCTTTCGATCAGCTACCAAATCATCACCGAAAAACACCAAGGCAAACTTGAATGCTTTTCCCAACCCGGCGAAGGCACGGAGTTTCGCATTTGGTTACCGAAATCGCTGCTTAGAACCGCTTATTGCAAAACTGACTCCGGCTTCTAGCCGTTCTAAGATAGGTACGATTTCCGCAAAGCTCCTGCCCCCCAGCATGGCAATACCTTCGAGCGTCATGACTGCATCACGCTCGTCACAAACAAATCCACCATAAGTCTAAGCAAACTGGTTCGAAGTAAGACTGGAGCTGTGTGATTGGAAACAGTCACGCGCGTTTCTTGATGGGATGCAGTGGGACGATCGACCAATACAACCCGACAAGTCTCGCCCAATCTTCTGGAAACCCGTTATGGGCAATATCAGGTCTCAGTGTGGTTGAGATTTTGAGAAACAGCCTCCCCAATGCAAAAGCCCCCCGAATCCTTGGATTCGGGGGGCTTTCTCGCTCAGATTAAGACTCGATGAGAATTAACCGTTGATTGCGGGAGCTGCAACTGCAACAGGAGCTGCTTCACCAGCCGCCA
>JBJORF010000049.1:0-31741 GCA_046049545.1 Cyanobacteriota bacterium
TGGCAATGGCAGTCGGAGCATTTGAGCCGCGGCTTTTCGCACACCCCGCGCACCCATTCGTTGCCACACACCGGCTGGTAGCCGGCCTTGCCGGTCCTGGCGCTCTCGAAGCGCCGCGCATAGACCTCCTCGCGTCCCCGGAACCGCTCGCGGAACAGCGCGATCTTCGCCGCCGGTGGAGACTGGCTGTTTACGCTCATCACGCGGATCATCCGCGAATATGCCGGGAAGTCAATCCCGGTCTCGGAACCATCATCTTCTCCGCGCGGCTACCCTCACTCCCCCGCCCCGCCTTTGCGCGAATCCGTGAGGCGCATGGCGACGAAGTAGAGCACGCACACGGCCGCGACGGCGACGATGATCCACAGCGACTCGTGTTTCACGGCGTGGATCAGCTGTCGCTGGAGCTGGTCGCGATCAAGCCCCGCTGCAATACTCGCCCGCAGTTGCTCGCTCTGATCGCGGATTTCTGCTTCCATCGTCTGCGTCTGGGTTTGCAAATCGGTGTAGAGATTGCCTTGGTGGATGGCCAGTTCGATCTGCGGTGCGAGCCGTTCAAGTAGCTCAATCTCCTGGGGCTGCCAAACCCGCCGGTGATCGCATTGATAAATGGTCAAGAGGCCATAGACTTCCTGTTCGCGCACGAGTGAAGTTGTCAGGGTTGAACGCACGTCGTAGAGTTCATTGACCTGCTTGACCATCGGCGGTAAATCGGCGGCGCGGACATCATCGCGCACTTGTAGCCGCTGGGAAGCGTACTGCGCTTGCATCTGCGCCACAACTTCCACCGGAATCGTCAGCGATCGCATGCTGCGCACCGCTGGCCCCACGGACTCCGATCGCACAAAGCCTTCACCGCTGGCTGCCGTTTGCCAAATGCAGACCCGATCGGCCCCCAGCAATTGGCGCACTTCATCGACCGTATGCTGCAAAATTTCATCGATCGCCAAGGACTGCCGAATCCGTTGACTAAATTCATTGAGTAAGCGATCGGCGGAAGACGTGAGTGGTGTCGATGACTCCGATCGTGAGATTGGCATCCGACTCCACCCAAGCTCCCCCGGCGATCGCTCCTGTAATGCCGCCCCCATCACCAAGGCGATCGCCAAAATCACCGCACTCCAGCTTTGAAAACTGACTAAGCCCTGACTGAGATTGCCACTGCGTTCGAGAAATGTCCCTTGGCCCTGAAAGGTATACCAAGCTGCCAAACTCACCATCAAGAATCCCGTCAAAATGCTGCCGCGCTGGCCGAACCGCGCCACGGCCCAAGCCAAACAAAAGAATGGCAGATAGTCCAGCCAAGACAGCGTCGGCCCATGACCCACCAGCGTAATCCCCGCACTCAGCAGCACGGCAAATAGCCATAGGCCCAAGGCCAGCCCCTGGGGACTCCAGCCCCTGCGCCATTGGGTGATCGGGCGGGGAAAATCAATCAGCGCCGCCCACACCATCGGTGCCACGGTCAAAATCCCCAAACTGTCCGATCGCCACAGGCTCCACCAGTAATTGCCCAGCTCGGCCAGGGGCACGACTTTGCCCAGGGAATTGCTCAGACTATTAATCGTGGCATTCAAACTCGATGGCAACAGTGCCCCAAACAAAATCAGCAGCAACACATCGCGCACCTGGGGCAAGCGCGGACTGACATTCAATCCGCGCAAAAACCGATCGCCCAACCGGGTCATCACCGCCGTTCCGAGCAAGTTCCCCACTAGGACGATCGCGGGTAGTCCTTGTTGTTGTGCGCTCCAGCCTAGCCCCAGCAGTACACCCAGAAGTGCCCTGGGGCCGTAGAGTGTCGTTAATCCCAGGGCTAGTCCCGGCAACGGATTCAGTGGGGGGGTCGGGGTGCCGATGCGGAGTAGGGCTAAGATCCAGCGATCTAAGCTGTAAGCCACGATGGCGCTGCCCAAAATTACAGATAATGTCGACCCAAGGGAACGCGCCCAGGCTCGATGCGATCGTTGCCAAGCCGCCATCGATTACGCTCTAGCAAAAGCAGGAAATATATCAGCAATATAAGCGAAATTCCCATGAGCAGGCGATTGTTTTTGCGATTTGTCACGGGCGTGGCGCTCGGGGCAAGCTGGTCTCCGTGCTGCTGCGGAAGGTGAGAGTGAGAAATATTGCAGAGTTGTCACATCTTGGCGCTAATGCCGTCATCCAGAGGTAGTAAGGTGATAATGCTAAACAGACTATTGGACGCAAATTCAGCGTTAGTGCTTGCGGTATGAAGTTGTTGATTTTTTCAGTGCTACGGCCATTGATGCGGTTACAGGCCGTGCCGCGATCGCCCTATCTTTCCGGCGGACTCCTATTGCTGCTGCTCTCCGGCTGCCAAATCACCGCCCGCAATCAGTCCCAAGCGCCCGCTGCCCCGCCGATCACCCGTGAATCGACGGCTCCGCCCAGTGTCAAGGCCGAACCCGATCGCGCCGTAACCGCCAATATCACTGATCCCAACTTCATCGCGGAAGCCGTGGAGCGGGTTGGCCCGGCGGTCGTGCGGATCAATGCCCTGAAGCGGGTGAATAATGACATCGATCCCTTCCGGATGTTCTTTGGTGAAGGGGGTGTTCCGGAGGAGAAAGTCCAGGAAGGCTCTGGCTCCGGCTTTATTTTGACCAATGATGGGCGGATTTTGACCAATGCCCATGTGGTCGATGGGGCTGAAGAAGTGGAGGTGAAGCTCAAGGATGGCCGCACCTTCCAAGGCAAAGTTGTGGGACTCGATACCGTCACCGACATCGCCGCGATCAAAATCGATAGCAAAGACCTGCCCACGGTGAGCCTGGGCAATTCTGACCAGTTGATTCCCGGTGAATGGGCGATCGCCATTGGTAATCCCCTGGGTTTAGACAACACGGTGACAGCAGGCATCATTAGCGCCACGGGCCGCAGCAGTCGCGAAGTCGGAATTTCGGATAAGCGCGTCAGCTTCATCCAAACCGATGCGGCGATCAACCCCGGCAACTCGGGTGGCCCACTGCTGAATGCGCGCGGTGAAGTGATCGGCGTGAATACTGCGATTCGGGCCAACGCCCAGGGGTTAGGTTTTGCGATTCCGATCGCTACGGTGCAGCGCATTTCTGAGCAACTGTTCAGCACGGGTAAAGCTAGCCATCCGTTCCTCGGCGTGCGGATGACGGAGCTGACGGAGGACAACCGTGCGGCCCTAGCGCAAGACCCGACGCTGAACTTCCCGATGCCGAAGACCACGGGTGTACTGATCACTGCCGTCGGTAACAATACTCCCGCCGATGCCGCTGGGGTGAAGCCGGGTGACTTGATTCGTAAAGTGGGCGGCCAGGATGTGAAGTCCAGCGACGATGTCCGCAATCAACTCGAAAAAGCCAAATTGGGCGAACCGCTTGACCTGACGATCGATCGCCAAGGCCAAACCCAAGTCATCAAAGTCACGCCGATTAATCAGCCCACGCGTCCGGCAGGCTAATTCGTTCAGTCTGATTAATCATCATCGCCAAAGGCGGGCAGCGAATCAAAAATCGAACTTTCCAGTTCCATTCGCTGCTCCATTTGGCGCAGAAAATAGCCCGTCAGCATCGCCGAGGCCAAAATTCCCGCGAGGTTCTCCCGATCGGTGGAAATCTTGACGTTGAAGCCTTCACCGGGCAGCACGCCCACGAGACCCTGAACATTGTGGGAAATAATCTGCTTCACCTGGGGACTGACCGATCGGGCGATCCGTTCAAGCACCTCCGGCGGCTGATGCTGCAAATATTTCAGCAGCGCATTCGTATCGACGGCTTCTCCGTCCTGCAAAAAGTTAATGCTGTCAGGGTCAAATGCCATTGCGAGCCTCTTGAAACTCAGTGAACCAATCGAGGATTGCCAGTCAGTCGCTTTTCTTGTTGCTACTGAGTTTACCCAATTCAGGGCACAATCGCATGGTAGTTGGGCGGATTTTGATGGGTATCGGATGAATTTTGATGGGTATCGGACGGATTTTGATCGGACTGGTGGCGTTAGCCTGCAACCGCGATCGCGTTGATGTCCGCTAACTCATCCTCCAGACTCACCCCGACCTCACTGGGTCGGTTCTCACTGGGTCGGTTCTCACTGGGTCGGTTCTCACTGGATACGGCTTCAGTGCCATCCTCCAGGTCGTAATCCTGTTCCTGCCGCTCCAGGATCGCGTCAGACAATGTACCGACAACTTCAACTGCATCTGGTTCCGCATCAGCGGCTGCGACTAAGTCATCACTGTCCGGTGCCGCTGCGGCGGCCAAGGCTAATTCTGCCCGATCCGCCGCTTCCCCAGCCGCCGGACTCGGGGCCTTGGTGATATTGCTGGCTTGACCCAGGAATTGATCGATGTTTCCGGGCAACTGATTGAGCTGGAAATACTGATTGAACTTATCGGTGACTTGGAGCCAGTAGGAACGTCCATCCGATCGGCGACGCTTACGCACAAAGCCCTGCTCGACCAAATCCCGCACATGGTCGTAGGCCGTCGAACCGCGCAAGTTGATCAAATCGGTTTGAATAATCGGCCCCTTTAGCGCAATCACGGCCAAGGTGCGTAATGCCCCCTTGCCAATGTCCGCCGGAATCAAATTCTGCACCAAATTCTGGAAGTCTTCACGCAGTTGCAAGCTATAACCATTCGACGTTTCTGCGACTTCCAAAGCCGTTTCACGATGGGCATAGTCCGCCATTAGCTCCAGGAGTCCTTCCTCGGCATCATCGCGATCGCAGCCTGCAAGTTCGGCAATTTCCGCGAGGGAAAGGGCCTGGGCTTTTAGGTACAGGATGGCTTCAATGGTAGTTGCTAGACGGGCCATAGGTATGGGTGAACCACTTGCTACACAGGGGTTTGAAGCACCAAAGATTTCGGATATTGGGGCTTTCAAGGTTCATATTCTAGTGTGACGAGAGCAAAATGCGACAGAAATTCTGATTTCGGCAAAATTGTGGGCCGCCTCAGGTTGGTCAATGGATTGCCTGCTACTTGAGGGAATCGGATGATCGGCCCGCTAGGTAGCGATCGTACTGCCGCATCATCAAGCGCTGAACCGCAATGATCGCCGGATTCACTTCCAGATAACGCCGCTGTGGATCCTGTTGATAATGCTGAAATTCGCTCTCGATCATCAAGATGTCCTGCCGCAGGAAGCGCATGAACAGCTTTTCGCGAATCACTGGTTCCAGCAGTTGCCGCAGCGGGGTCAAAATCCAGCGCGGCAGTTTGACTTTGACGCACATCAACGAGAAGGAGCGACTGCGATCGGGGCCGATCGGCAACCGCATCAGATACAAGAAGGAGTCGCCCTTAAGCGTATTGATATAGTTCGGGTATTGGTAATTCACGGTGATCCGCTGGGTGGTGTCGCCTTGGTGGTCTTTTAACCCCAGAAAATTCGCGATGATGCCGCCGTAGGAAACCTTGTACTCGGCATAGACGGCATCTTCGGTTTCCTGCAACTGGGTCAGCACTGGGTCATACCAGCCCTGCAAATTTTCATGCAGATGCCCATGGAACACATCCATCGTGTTTTCATTGCACATCGTATAGTGGGCATTAAATTCCGCCCCGATTTGGACAACGAGGTAGTCCGGGTCATCAAACTGCGGAATCTCTAGCATGGGTGTGGTTTCCGCTAATTCCGCCGCCCCCGGAAACAGAAAAATAATCCCGTAGCGCTCTCGCACCGGATAGGTCTTCAGACAAGCGGGGGGGAGCTTTTGGCTAGGCGGGAAATAGGGAATCTTGGCGCATTCCCCCGTCGGCCCAAACTCCCAGCCATGGTAAGCACAGACCAAGCGATCGCCCTTGACGCTGCCGTGGTGCATCGACACGCCCTTATGGGGACAGCGATCTTCGGCTCCATGTACTTGACCTTGATCGTCCCGGTACAACACCACATCCTGCTGCCAAATCGTCACGGCCAACGGCTTCCCCGGCCCCAAATCCTTCGCCCAAGCCACGGCATACCAATGATTTGGGTTAATGCCGATCGTGCGGACTTGATTCTGGACAGTTTGGGCGACCAGTTGGGGCGGAGAATCGATCGCGGCTGGTGAGGTGATCGGAGTCGTAGACAGACGCTCAGGTGTGCTGTTTGATACAGTAGTGGTGGAGTCCATAGGGCGATGCTCAGTCTGACCAAAGAAATTACACCGATGCAGCGGGAACTGGTTTGGGTGTTGTACTTGTTTTGATTTTGGCTTGCCCCTTGGCGTTTGGCTAGACCTCCGGATAATTCTTGCGGGTTTTCTTTGTCTTGGTGTGGGATGTGATGGATATTCGGAAGTGCTGTGATCTGCTGGATTTGCGTCCTGGGTACTCCCAGGATGAACTGCGGCAGTCCTACAAGGATTTAGTCCAGATCTGGCATCCCGATCGCTTCACCCATAATGAACGGCTCCAGGAAAAAGCCGAAGCCAAACTCAAAGAGATTAATCAAGCCTACGAAATCCTCGATCGGGCCTTAATCGAACGGGCCCGGCGCGAACGCAGACAAGCGTCCCAAGCCGTGGATCCAAGAACAATTGATCCCGAAGCCATCGCCCGTGAAGCGAAAGCGGCGGCCACCTGGCGCACCCAGCCGGAAAAATCGGCGCTGAAACTTCAGCTCTCCTTGATTGCTTGGATGGCGGTGGTGAGCGGGGGGATGATTAGTTTGGTGCTGCTGTTAGCATTTTTTGCCAATTATCCGCTGGTGCTGCTGGCGGTGATTGTAGTGGTGGGGAGCTATGTGGGGGCGCGGGTCTGGAGTGATGGGCAATGAGCGATCGGGCACATTGGGCCGTCAGTTGAGTGCGAGTCTTAAGCTCTCCTTATATTCCGGATGGAGGGTGGAATTTAGCGCTAGGGTGAAGCTGTAAAGCCGGATCGAGCGGTATTGGCTATGTTTAAAACGGTGTTATTTCCCATCGATCGCAGTCGGGAGTCGCAGGCAGCGGCAGCGGTGGTGCTGGAATTCGTCAAAACGTTGCAGAGTGAGTTACATATTTTGTCAGTAGTGGCGGCGGATGATGCGGCGATGGCCGATGAGGTCGTGGTGGAGTCGCTGCTGGAAGAGGCAAAGGCGATGTTTGCTGCTGAAGGGATTGTGGCCCAGACGTTGGAGCGATCGGGGAAGCCAGCGTTTACGATTTGCGATGTGGCGGATGAGATTAATGCCGAGGTGATTGTGATGGGGTCGCGGGGGTTAGGGTTGACGGCGGAAGGGGCGACGGATAGTGTGGCGCAGAAGGTGTTGAGTTTGTCGCCTTGTCCGGTGTTGGTGATTCCTTGATGGGGTATCCCCAAAATTAACCCACTATAATCAAAGCAATTGATGTTGCGATTCACCCTATGGCTACAGAAGTTACCATCACCTTACCCGACGATGTTTACCGCCGTGCAGAACGATTTGCGCGACTCGCAAATCGTGATCTTAATAGCGTCATTGCCGATACCGTGGGTGCTTCCCTCGCCTCGATTAATCCCCACATCGACCAACTACCGCCGATTGATAGCCTAAATGACGTGGAGATTTTGGCTTTGAGTCGCCTCGAAATGGAACCTACCCAGGATGCGCGGCTATCGGAACTGCTCGAAAAACAGCGGGAACGCTCACTTCTCTCTGAAGAACCCCAAGAGCTGGAAGGATTAATGCAGCTTTATCGCGAAGCCTTATTGCGTAAAACTGCGGCCTTAGTTGAAGCGGTCAAGCGCGGATTACGAGAGGCACCTTGAGTTCTATTTCTGATGAAATCCGGGCGAGAGTCCGTCAGGCATTTGGCGATCGCTGTAGCTATTGTCAATCAGCCCAGCGTTATTTTTTAGGGATTATGGAAATTGATCACATTATCCCGAAAGTCGATGGGGGCAGTGATGCAGAAACTAACCTATGTCTGTCCTGCCGACTCTGCAATAGCTACAAAGGGACTCAAACTCGCAAAACTGATCCGGGAACGGGGCAGGTGATCGCATTATTCAACCCCAGAGAACAAAATTGGGCTGACCACTTTCATTGGTCTGAAGATGGTATTTATGTTGTTGGCAAGACTGCTTGTGGGCAGATCACGATCGATGCGCTACAACTCAATAATCCCTATGCGCTTACCGTACGCAAAGCCTGAGTTTCGGTGGGGTGGCATCCTCCCGGTGAAACTGACTGAAGACACCCCGATCGCGCGATAATAAACCCCTCCCCCCATTCCCCCCTCCCATGTCCACCCCCGCCATCCAGTGGTACCCCGGCCACATCGCCAAAGCCGAGCGCAACCTCCTCGAACAGCTCAAAAAAGTCGATGTCGTCCTCGAAGTCCGCGACGCCCGCATCCCCCTCTCCACCCACCACCCCCGCGTCGAACAATGGATCGGCACTAAAGGCCGCGTCCTCGTGATGAATCGCGTTGACATGATCACCCCCGAAACCCGCCAACAATGGGAAGACTGGCTGCGATCGCAAAGCCTCCCCCCCTGCTTCACCGATGGCCAACAAGGCAAAGGCGTGAAAGCGCTGGTCAAACTTACCCAACAAGCCGGAGCCCAAGTTAACGAACGCCGCATTGCCCGTGGGATGCTCCCCCGTCCCGTTCGCGCCGTGATGATCGGCTTCCCCAATGTCGGCAAATCGGCACTGATTAACCGCCTGATCGGCAAGCGCGTCGTTGAGAGTGCCCGTAAAGCCGGAGTTACCCGATCGCTGCGCTGGGTGCGGATCTCAGACCAAATCGAATTGCTCGATGCCCCCGGTGTCCTGCCCCACCGCCTCGACGACCAACTCGCGGCGATCAAACTGGCGATCTGCGACGACATCGGCCAGGCCAGTTACGATCACCAGCGGGTCGCCGCCGCCATGGTCGAATTGCTCAAAGACCTGGATCAAGGCAACGCCCTCACCGATCGCTATAAACTTCCCCCCACCGATCTCACCGGCGAAAGCTACATCCAACAGCTCGCCCAGCATCGCTACACCGGAGACATCGATCGCGCTGCCAATAGTCTGCTCAATGACTTTCGCATCGGTAAACTTGGCCCGATCGCCCTGGAGCATCCACCGTCATCCAATGCATAAGTGCAACATAATTCGGGGCATAGTAGGTTGATATACCTGCGATCGCACTTCCCCAAACGGCTCACGCCATGAACTCACCTGCATCCCCTTCCGGTAAACCGCAACCCCGTGCGATTCGTCGTCGCCAAGTACAAGCCTATCTCACCGTTTCCGCCCTCGTCGCCGCCCAACTCGTGACCGGCTGTAGCAGTGATGAGGATAGCGCGATCGATCAGCGTCCCCCCGTTCCCGCGCTGTTCTACGAAAACCAAGCCCAGTGCGAGGCCGATGCGAGAAACCAACGCACTGCCTACGAAGCCAAACTCAAAGCCGCCCAAGCCACTCAAGCCGCCACCACCGTCGGTGGTGAGACAGTCCCACGGCCCCAAGCCATCCCAAAATCACCCGCGATTACCCCCGAGCAATGCGCGGCCCAAATGCGCGCCGCCAAAGCCGAACACGATCGGCATGCCCCTGTCTACAAAACCCAGGCCGAATGTCAGGCTGATGGGGTGCAGTGCGAATACTATGGGGGGGCTAGCAGTGGTAGTTCTGGTAGTTCCCACAGCGCATCCGGCTACTACTATGGCTATCGTCCTCGGTACGGTGGCAGCTATTTCTATCCCGGTGGCAACCCCGCTGATACCAGCCCCAATACGATGATCGATAATGACGGCAATCGGATCTATCGCCCCCATACCGTCTACGAAAGTGCAAATTTTGGTCAAGTCGTCACACCCCAAGGTGAAACTGTCACCAAAGGCGTTCCCGGTCGGGTTTCAGCGCCGGGGCATATGGGCTTTTCGGCTCCTAGTCGCCCTGTTGGACATGCGGCGAAGGGAACGATTACGGGAAGAAGCCGATCGTCAGGCTTTGGGTCATCGTTTAAGGGCGGCGGTAAGGGAGGCTAGACTATGCAACCGATTCGCATTATCCAACGCCCCAATTGGCAGGAGCACATTCGCGCCAATGCCTATCAAGCGGATGTCCTGAGCGATCGTGAGCAGAAGTATTGGGTGGAAGCCTTAGCGGAACCTTTTGCAATCCAATTCTCCCGTGCGGAAGAAGCGGCGATCGCCGATGCGACCGAAAAGCTCTGGGAAATGTGTGTCGAATTTCTCGATTGGTTTTTTACTGAAACAGAAGCAGGTGGCGTCGATGAACGCTTAGCGCAATTAAAAATTCCGGCACCCTATTGGACGGCAATTAAACAAAGCTGGGCGCGCGTTGAGCCGATCGAAGACTTATCATTATCGACACGATTTGATCTGGCCATGAACGATCGGGGGCAAATTAAACTCTTAGAAATCAATGGTGAAACGCCCCTTCTCGGGGGTGAGACGGTTTACCAATGGAATTGGTATGTGGATTACATCGACCAACACCAAGGCAGTGAATATCCCCTCCCCAAAGATGCCGAGCAATTTAATCAATTCTGGGAGCAAATCGCAAATCAATGGCGACGCATTGCTGAAGCCTACGATCTACGCCGAACAGGAATTACCTTTCTGGTGGACGAGGAACTTGAAGAAGATCTAGAAATGGCGATGCAGCTCATTCAAATTTTGCATGATGAAGTTGACCCGGATATTTTCGCTCAGGTGGTGTATTTGCAAGCGGTGGAAGATGAAGCGGGCAATGAAATTCAAGCGGGGTTGGGTTTAGACGAGGACGGTTATTTTATCGACGCGGCGAATCAACGCATTACTGTGCTCTGGAAAATGTACGACTGGGCGGATATCCAAAATGATGTGGCCGCAGATGGCACCGCCGCTTTGGTTCGGCAACTCGAACGTGCTGCGACTAAAGTGATTGAACCATTGTGGAAACAAGTTTTATCAAATAAAGGTGCAATGGCGTTGATGTGGGAATGCTTCAAGAATTCTCCCGATCGGCAATATCTCTTAGCGACTTATTTCGATGATGATTTGTCGATCGCGGCGACACAGCTTGGTTTCAACATGCATGTGAATAAGCCATTACTGGGTTGTGAAGGTGCGGGGATTACGATCGAGACAGGCATGGGCACTTTGGAAGAGCGGCCAGATTTTGGCCATCGGGAAATGGGCTGCATTATTCAAGAATATGCGGAACTGCCGCAAGCCTATGGCTATCACTATATGATTGGCAGTTGGTGTGTGGACGGGGTGGCCGCAGGGATGATTCTGCGTGGTGATACGTCGCGGATTACGGGGCGCAATTGTCTGATTATTCCTCATATTATTTCTGATATTGAGTAAGCTCATTCTGCTGCAATTCTATGCCCTACCAAATCCAAAGCCCCAATTTCAAACTGCGCCAAAATCAGTGGGATATTGATCAGGTTTTACCCATCGATCGCTGCCTTACGCCTGAATATATTTCTAATGTTCCAGTCCCAATCGTGGATAATTTTTGCAAATTACTAGAACGCGATGTCTTTTCTGAGGCCGATGCGACGGTTCTGTACAATTATCTAATGCAGCGGCGATCGCTGCTGTCATCGGGTTTTATTGTGATGCTGGACTTTTGGTTGGCGGATGAGCGGAAGCATTATGAAGCGTTGCGGCGGGTTTACCATCAGCTATCGGGAATGAGCTTTGCGCAGATGGATCGGGCGTTTGCCGATCGGGTGCATGAGTTTGAGCCGATCGCGCGGGTATTGGTGGATGAGTTTACAATTCTAGTGACGATGATGTTTGACGAAATTGGCACAGTCTATTCCTATCGACGGGACTTGATGGAATATTATCGCTATTTCGGGCCGGATTTCGAAAAGGTTGGACACTATTTAATTAAAGACGAGGGAATGCATTTCAATAATGCGGCGACGCTGGTTTTGCATTATTATGCAGATCGCTTGGGTGAAGTGGAGCTTCTATTACAGGAGATCTCGGCATTGGAACACAATCTTGGCACCTATTACAAGAGCTTTTTCCTCGATCATGCCCAGGAACAATTTCGGTTTCCCCCGCAGTTTAATGATGTGATTATTCAGGTGATTTTAGCGCGGTTAGGGTTGGCTACCTATCCCGATCGGTGGGAGCTGCAACAGCTCTGGCAATGGCAACCACCTGAATGGGATTGTTCTACTCAACTCCGCTGCCGAACAGTGGGGAGGGCTTGATCTGTAGGGCCTAGGGCGATCGGGTTGCCGAAGTCGATGGACTTTGATCGTTCATAGGTCATCAGGCATTACTCATAGGACATGCCTTCTGGCAAAACTGTTTGAGTAGAGGACTTTTCAGAAGCAATCACGTCTTGAGGCCGATGCTTATGGTGGGGGAAAGTCGGTAAATTCGAAAAATGAGTGTGCTGTCGTAACGGAAAATTAGCTGATTTTGATGGTCTTGATCGTGATAGCGATAATCTAGTGTTGTCAGTTGATTGCTAGTAGCGTATCACTGTTGAAATGCGGGGTTGCGGGGATGTCCGGTGGTTGCCAAACCCCGCCTTGAAATCAATTTCAAGGCTAATAGCGAAAACCCATTGAAATGGGTTAAGCACAGAACCAATGGGCATTTTCAGTCCGTTTCAACGGACTTGGGCTGTGAGCCTTGAAATTGATTTCAAGGTGGGGCGAGCGATCCACCGAGATCCATCAATGCAGCGATGACAAACCACTAGTCACTAGACATCGATCGAGCCGTCATAATAGCCCGCCGATTTTTTTGCATTGATTTCGACCCAGGCATCGGCGGGGATTAGATCTTCGCGAATGGCAATGCGATCGCCCACGGTAATACCCGAACTAATAATTGCATCGTACTTCATATCACTCATCGAAACCAATCGATCGATATGTGTCACGCCCAACCAATGGAGAATATCGGGCATTAATGCCTGAAATCGCATATCGGTAACGCCAGCGACGCATTCTGTCCGCTCAAAATAGCCCTCCGCTTGATCGCCGATCGCCTTGCGGGCGTTATACACCAAAAATTTTGTCACTTCGCCGAGCGCCCGACCTTCTTTGCGTAAATAAACCACGATGCCAATGCCGCCTTGCTGGGCGGTTTGAATGCTTTCTTCGATGCCATGGATTAAGTAAGGCCGACAGGTGCAAATATCGGAACCAAAGACATCGGAACCATTGCATTCATCATGGACACGCACAGTCACAGGGCCAGCACTGATTTTTTCGGGATCACCCATGAGATAAACCGTTGCGCCCCCGATCGGGGGTAAAAATACCTTCAGATCAAACCGCGAAATCAATTCGGGATACATGCCGCCAGTTTGCTCAAATAATGCTCGACGCAGCGACTTTTCGCTCACCTTTAACCGTCGGGCAATTCCCGGTAAATACCAAACGGGTTCGATCGCGATTTTCGTCACGGCTAAACCGCCTTCAGCATTGAGAATGGCTCCATCGGCTTGCAGTTGCCCAGATTGCAATGCTTGGTAAATTTCGGGCAGGTTGAGGGTGGCGCGGGTGATAGCGATCGTGGGGCGGATGCTGTAGCCTTGGTCATACAGCGATGCAAAAACTTCGGTGACGCTGGCCCCCCAGGGATCGAGGGTGATGATCCGATCGGGAGTATGCCAAGCGGGGTTCGGGGAAATGGTGACGACGGGCTGAGTGTGGCGCAGATCAGGGTGATGCTGCGGGTCAAGCTGCCCCGTGGCCACCGCTAACCCTTGGTAAATGCTATAGCCGCCGCTATGGGTGCCGATCACATTGCGCTGTTTGGGCTGCGTAACAGTGCCGACGATCGCGCCGCGTTGGAGCGGTTCGGCCGCAGCCCAGCGAATGCTGTTGGGCGGGGGCACGAGGCGCAAAGACTGCGGCGATCGGGGTTGGCTGACCATAGGGCAAACGCGGGAGAGTGAGCGAATTTCGCTGGGGATACCTGACGATCGTAGCAGGTTGCGGTCACGCTTGCTGGAGGGCTTGAATGATCACGCCATTGGCTTCGGGGAATTGATATTCGTTCAATTGCGCAGGGGTAACCCAGGCGATCGCGTCACATTCGATTAATTGCGGTTCGCCGCTGCGATGTTGGCAGTGATGGACGTTGAGGGTGACTTGCAGTTCACCGTAGTCGTGGGTGATCGCCATGAGCTGATCGCCGACGCTGATTTCAATTCCCAGTTCTTCGCGGATTTCGCGGGCGACGCAATCTTCCACGGTTTCACCCGGTTCGATTTTGCCGCCGGGAAATTCCCATAGACCACCAAATTTACCGCCGGGTTTACGCCGATCGATCAAGATTTCGCCGCGATCGTTCCAGATCACGGCTATGCCGATTTGTTTGGGGGACATATTTTACCTCACGCCTTGAAAATTTATGGATCCCAGTGTTGGGTTTCGCGTTGCTCTACCCAACCTACCGAACGTCCAATGCCCGAATTAAAAAGCCCCATTTGTCGGCGGCTTCTTCGATCACTTTGGCGGTGGGTTTGCCTGCGCCGTGACCGGCTTTGGTTTCGATCCGAATTAGCACTGGGTTATCGCCTTTGTGGGCCGCTTGCAGTGCCGCTGCGAATTTGAAGCTATGGGCCGGAACCACCCGATCGTCGTGATCTGCCGTCGTCACCATCGTCGATGGGTAGCGCGTTCCGGGCTTGAGATTATGCAGGGGGGAATAAGCGTAGAGCGTTTTGAAATCGGTGGGATCATCGGGGGAGCCATATTCGGCGACCCAAGCCCAGCCGATCGTGAATTTGTGGAACCGTAGCATGTCCATTACGCCGACTGCCGGCAAGGCTGCACCAAACAGTTCAGGCCGCTGCGTCATACAAGCGCCGACGAGCAAACCGCCGTTACTGCCCCCTTCGATCGCCAGTTTTGATGATGAGGTATATTTATTTGCGATTAACCACTCCGCAGCGGCAATAAAGTCGTCAAATACAGTTTGCTTTTGCTGTTTCATTCCGGCTTGGTGCCAGGCTTCGCCGTATTCGCCGCCGCCGCGCAGATTCGCCATGACATAGATACCACCACGCTCCAGCCAAGCCAGCCGCGATACGGAAAACGATGGCGTGAGCGAGACGTTAAAGCCACCGTAGGCATAGAGCAATGTCGGATTATTGCCATCGAGTTTCAGCCCTTTTTTGTGGGTGATGAACATCGGGACGGAGGTGCCGTCTTTGCTGGGATAGAAGACTTGTTTGGTTTCATAGAGGCTTGGGTCAAATTCCACGTTCGGTTGACGAAATACCGATCGGGTTCCCGTCACCATGTCGTAGCGATAAATCGTATTCGGGGTGGTGAAGCTGGAGAAATTAAAGAAGGTTTCTGTATCTTCGCGTTTCCCGCCGAATCCCCCGGCAGAACCGACCCCTGGTAATTCAATTTCTTTAATTAATTCACCACTGAGGCTGAACAATTTGATTTGACTGCGGGCATCTTTGAGATAGTTGGCAACCAATTGATGATTGAGCAAGTTCACCCCTTGCAGTGTTTCCGCCGCCTCGGGAATAATTTCTTGCCAATTGGCCCGATCGGGCTGGGTCAAATCAATTTTCACCACGCGACTGCGCGGCGCATCCAGATCAGTTTCCACCCAGAAAGTGCTGCCATCGTTATCGAAAACGCTAAACGAGGCTTCAAATTCGCTGATTAATTCCACCACGGGCGCATTCGCTGCCGTCAAATCTCGGTAGAACAGCAGATTACGCCGATCGGTGCCTTTCCATACGGAAATAATTAAATAGCGTCCATCTTCCGTCACATCGCCGCTGAAGCCCCATTCCTTTTGGTCAGGACGTTCGTAAATCAGCTTGTCTTCGGATTGGGCAGTGCCGAGCCTGTGATAGTAGAGCTTTTGATAATAATTTACCGCTTCGAGTTTGGTTTTTTCATCCGGTTCGTCGTAGCGTGAATAGTAGAAGCCGGCATTTTGGTGATCCCAGGATGTGCCGGAAAACTTCACCCATTCAATCCGATCGCTCAAGTCCTGCTGGGTGTCGATGTCGCGCACCAGCCATTCCTGCCAATCGGAGCCAGACTTGGAAATGCCGTAGGCGATGTATTTGCCGTTGTCGCTGATGGCGATTCCCGAGAGGGCCACGGTGCCGTCAGTGGAAAGTTGATTGGGGTCAAGCAGGACGATCGGTTCATCCTCCAGCGTTTTCAGCGTATACAGCACGCTTTGATTTTGTAGCCCGTCATTTTTGTAATAGAAATAGCGATCGCCGCGCTTAAATGGCGTGCCGTATTTTTCATAATCCCAGAGTTGCGTGAGGCGTTGTTTAATGGCTTCACGTTCTGGAATCTGCTTCAGATAGGCGTTTGTCACTTGATTCTGAGCGCTGACCCAGGCTTGGGTGGCTGGCGTATCAGGATTTTCTAGCCAGCGGTAGGGATCGGCGACGGAAACGCCATGATATACATCAACTTGATCGCCTTTCTGACTGACTGGATAATCCAACATTGCTTGTACTCCCAACGGATGAAATAACATTAAATACAATGTGACGATCGCAATAAATACCGCCGCTACCCTATGTCTCGGGCCTTTCCGAAAAAATCTAGCCATGCCGTTGCCGGGTAATATCGATCGTGATCTTGCCGCCAAAATCGGGAATGGGTGCGGCGGGTTTATGTAACCGTACCCGGACTTGGGTGACGCGCTCAAAGGCCAAAATTTGATTCGCAATTTCGGCGGCTAGACGTTCCACCAAGGCGAATTTTGCGGTTTGGATGACTTGCTTTGTCGCCGCGATCGCGCCGCGATAGTCCAGCGTTTGGGTCAGGTCATCCGTCGCCCCTGCTGCCGCCAAATCTACATCAATTACCAGATCCACCTCAAACCACTGCCCCAAGACCTGCTCCTCCGGCAAAAATCCCGTGTAGCCATAGGCCCGAATCTGGCTCAACTCAATCCGATCGCTCATCCGCTTTCACCCTTCGGTCAAACTCAGCATCAGCCTTATTATCGCAGCTATTTTGCTGGGTTTGATGGTCGGCCCCGATTAGGGTTTGGGTGAATTAGTCGGCTTTGCTTCTGCGGGCTTTGCTTCTGTCGGTTTTACTTCCATGGGCTGCGGTTCCGCCGACTTCTGGGGGCGCGTTAACGGTAAGGGCCCAGCTGTGGGGCCGGGTTTGAGCTGAATCAATGCGTCAAATCGCTGGGTGCGATCGCTAGTGGTCACGCCATTCAGGCCGATCGCTTGAATCGCTTCGCCGCCCTCTCGATAGGGTTCGAGCCAAGCGAACAGGGGCGACAGTTCCCGATCGCTAAAAATCTGTTCCAGATTCACAAAGAAGAACCCATTCGCATCCTTGGCGGGTTGGCCGAGGGATGCTAATGCCGATTGGCGGAAGGCCGGGACTTCGCTCAGGGCCGTCTGCACCTGCGGGAAAAAGGTCGAAGTTACAGGCGCGCCAAAGGAGAAGAACAGGGTGTTGTTATCCATCCAGCCATGAGTGACCGTCAGGCCGCTGATCGGGTCGGCCCAGTTGACAACGGCTTCATTGTTGAATTTGCCAGGGGTGACTTTGTAGTTTTGGCGGCTGATCATCGCGTCGTCGAGTTGCTTGATGGCTTTTTCGGCCTTGCCCCGATCGTTCGTCCGCACCAAAATCATCGTGCCAATCGGCATCACCTTCGCCGCTTCACCGGGCATCGGTACCATCGCCAGCGCAAATTCCCCCTTCATCCAAGGCAGGAAGTCTTTTTGCCAGTTGATCCCCAGTTCATCCTGGAGCTGCTTTTCGAACAAGGCGGTATCGAGCGGCTGGATTGGATGGGTGATCGAGTCGCGCCTGTAGTCCTGCCAGAAGCGCTCCAGGTCACTGCCAGAAAGGGCCAATAGGCTGGAGGCAGGTAGCTTTTTGTAGAGGGTTTTGGCTTCGTTTTTGGGCGAGTAGCGGCGTTTGCTGTCGGGCTTGAGCCAAGCAATATTGCGCAGTTCGATGCCCTCCTCCTTGAGATTGGCGACGGTTGCCCAGCCCTGGGCTTGCTCCACCCATTCCTTGGTTTTCTGAGGCAGCGATCGGTCGAAGTTTTTGGCGGCGGAGTTGAGGCTCCCCGGTACATTCCGGTACAGCGTCAAGAAAGGCCGTACGGGTTGCTGAATTTGTCCGAGGGCGTTGGCGTAGCCGGGCAGTTGCACCAGGGATTGCTTCGGTTCGCGGAAGCTGTCGATCGCTTGGTTCATCGATCGGGCGCTGTTGGTCACAACCAAGACGCGATTTTCGACGACGGCGAGTTGGAGCGGCTGGGCAGTGGTGGCCTTCGATTTTGGGTCGCGGGGGGCCGTGCTGATTGGGGGATTGGTTGCGGGGTTGGCTTCGCGGATTTTGATGTCTTTGTAGGTGCGCTCCGACCATTGCCGTTGGGGCAGGTCTTTAGGATTGGATAACGCAGCTTTGGCCCGCAAGGGATCGCCGATCGGCAGTACGGCAATCATCGGCTGCGGACTCAGGGAGCTCGGGACTTCCGCCGCATCGTCGGCCAGTTCCGATTGCGGTGAGAGCTGGGCGATCGTCACTTCGGGGCCGACCCAGGGGGCAATGTCTTGGGTGTAGTCAATCCCGTTTTGGTTAAACAGCTGATCACGCTGATCGATCAGCCAGCCATCCACGGCCGCTTGGCTCTGGGGTGTACCGAACGATCGTAGTTGTCGCCACTGTTGGGGGTCAGTATTCACCGTCATGACCAGCAGTGCGTCCTGGGGAATCAGATTCGCGCCAACGGGCAATGTCCCCGGCGTAAAGCGATTGCGGCTAACCCACCACCAGATTGTCGTCCCCGCTGCGACTAACAAAATTGCGCCCGCGATCGGCGCGGCAACGGGTGACTTGCGCAAAAAACGTTTGGTTTTTGCCTGGATGGCCTGCACCTTCATGGGAGTCTGCGTCATCAATCGGGGTGGTTGCTTACTGCTAGTCACTCTATCAGAGGATTTTCACTTTGCCGCAGGTTTTCCCAGGGTGGTTCCGGGAGAATGGGCGGAACAACTGGGCGGAGCGATCCCCAATTTTACTGAACGCGAGAATTTTTTCCTGGATTATGCTCGTAGTAGTCATTGTCAAATCGAGTGCTTGAGCGTCCGCCATGAGTCTGGTGTCATTAATTTTCATCGCCGCGATCGTCGGTCTAGTCATCTACGGGATTCAGCAAGACCAACGCCGTCGCGGCGGAATTCCGGCGGATGTGCTGCGGGCGGCCAAAGGCGATAAGCGTTTGGTGCAACGCCTCGTCGAAAATGTCAAACTCCGTCATCCTGGCAAGTCTGAACGCTGGTACTTTGAGAAAGTCTTGTACGACCTGGAACGCGATGGGGCAGGCAATAGCGGTCGCGGGCCGAAGCATCGGTAGGCTACTCAGCGAGGGGCATCCAGCTAGGGCCATTCCGCAGGGTCAGTCCGCAGGGTCAGTCAAAAAATTGCCATAAAAAATTGCCACATCTCGTCGAGACATGGCAACACACCAACACATACTCAAATGAGTTATCTATAAGCATAGCGGCCTCACTGCAAAAAGTCCTTCCTCCGAAAGGTAGATTATTTTATACACACTCTGTCTAAAGACATAGAAGGATTTCCAAAACCAGTCACCTAGCGGCTTCGCCGTCGATCGCGCCAGCAACGATAGCTCATCCAGATTGCGCCAAATAGTAGTGAAGGTGTAGGAACAGACGGGGCGGGTGTTGTTTCTACGGAGATTTGCTCGATGAAGGCAACGGAATCGTAGGCGGCGTCGCCCACATCTTCAATGCTGAAGACGAGGCGATTGCGGCCAGTTTGGAAGGGGAGCTTGACTGCAATGGGGTTGGTGTAGCCGTCGATCGCGGTGGTCAGGCTGTTGGTATTGCCGATCAGATTCGACTTGAAGATAGCGGTGCTGACATCGATTTGGTGTTCGCCCCGGAGGATGGGCCGCAGCGGATCATTGATGTCGGCGAGCAACACCCGAAACCGATCGCTCGGCGTATTGGGGGGCGGGATAAATTCGGGAAACTCTTCGGAACCAAACACATAGCTGAAGTTCAGGCTGCCCGGCTGAGTTGCTTCGAAGAGAATATCGAGGACGACTTGATCGAGCGGATTCCGGGTGTCGTCTCGAAAGTCACTGTTCAAATCGGCTTGTGGGGGCTGGCCGTTTGCAGGGATCCGATCGTGGCAAGTTGCAAGTTCTTGTCGATAGGGCTTGACTCCATCGGCACAGTTTGGCGCGGCCAGATTGGCGGGGTTGCCCGTGCTCATTACAATGCCTTGGCTCAAGCCCAGATCACGAAAGTTGCCCGCGTTGAATTGGGCATAGCCAGCGGTGATGTTGTTCGGGCCAGCGATGTTGAACTGAATGATGCTAATCGGCGGTGGCGGAGTGGAATTGTTGCTGGAAATGTTAGGAATATCACCGAGCAATGAGGTTCGCAGTGCTTGCGGAGCGGCAGTCGGGGTAACGTTAAAGGGTGGCAAAATGACTGCGGCGATCGCCCGTCCAGGCATCACAGCCCAAGACACACTGACGATCGTTGTAATAATCAAACTAGCAGGAACTCGCATGGGGCATCCAAAACCGTGGCACTAAAGCGTAACCAGCACGGATTCTGTGAATGTAACTGGTACAGCGTAGCGCGGAGCAATCATCTGACTCGATCGGGGAAATCGAGCTAGGCAATATCGCCTATTCCTTCATTCGATAGTGCCGCGCGAAATCCGTACAATTTCATAAATCACCGTCGTTAGTCAATCGCCGTCGCTAGCCAATTACCGTCGTTAGCCAATTACCGTCGCCGCATTTTGCTCACCATCTTGCGCGACAGTCGCAGTTGGAGATCTTCGGACTCCGCCCACTTTTGAAATAGCTTGAAGAATGCCTGGCGATCGGCTCCGGTCACGACGGCCACTTGGTCGGCGGTCTCGATCACGTAGGGATAGCCGCCACCGATGATCACTTCACCGCGCACCCAATCGATGATCCGATCAGTGATGCCCGCTTCATACATCCACAGTGGCATCTCCAGCCGCGCGGGCAGCCCCTCGCGATTAGT
Organism: Cyanobacteriota bacterium; assembly: GCA_046049545.1. Lineage (GTDB taxonomy): Bacteria > Cyanobacteriota > Cyanobacteriia > Leptolyngbyales > Leptolyngbyaceae > Romeriopsis. The sequence continues at coordinate 20,943 of JBJORF010000049.1, forward strand.
TTTCAGGTAGGTGAAGCAGATTGGCCCACTGGCTTCGCTGTACTGGCTGAGAATGCCCGATCGGTGACATTGGAAGATCGGCGTGCGATCGCCCCAGTTCATGCCACCTTGAGTCACGCGGTTGATCAGCTGGGCATCAATAATCGCTCCCGGTTCTGGCAAATCATAGAGACAGCGCAGCATTGTCGTCAGGTCACGGGCCGAAGTGGTATCGATGAAGCCCACGACAGGCACTTGAAAGTACTGACTGGCTTCTAGCAGCCGACAGACCGCATTCACATATTTCTGCCGCAGCTTGTCATCAAAGGCTTCGGCAAAGCTCGCCACTAATGAGCCATCAAAAAATGCTAGAGCAGTTTCCGATTCGCGATTGTCTTCAAAGTACTGTACCGTCCGTTCAATCTCCATCTCGAACCGCCGCAGATTCACTTTGCGATCGGCCATATCCCCTTGCTCAGACCTCAGTTCGGCGGGGGTCATCACATCGGTGGCAATGTCTTTGACGTATTCGCCATCGGGCACATGCAAATTCTCGAACCAGCCAATTTGCACCAGGGCGATCGGGATCGACAGATCCCGGCCTGGATAAATTTGTGAACCATCCACAGCAAAGGTCGAAACGCCCAATAGCTGTTCGCGCACCCAGACTAGACTCGCTTCGCGGTTCTGCCACTGGTGGGAAAATTGCAAAATCCAGCTTTTTTGGTTCAAGGCTTCTAGGGGAATCGCCCCGCAGTCTTTGACGATCGCCAGTGCTGCGGTGAGGTCGGCGCGATCGCGGCCCATGGCATCCTTCAAGGCATTGCGATACAGCTCCAGCAGCTTGAAATTCTCTTCGTCAAAACTGCTAAATTCTTCCCGCTTCTCTTGCAGCAACTGCATGATCTGTGTGGGTTTGAGTGGCATGGGTGAGCAGGTTGCGTTGTGGGGTGGGCGGTGCTGAACGGTGGATGGCCGATCGGTGGATGGCTGATCGGCAGTTCAGACGTATCAAATTTACCGTCACCATTCTAGCGATAAACATCCAGCCGCGAACAAAAATCCCCCCAGGCTCATGGCTTGGAGGGATTTTTGGGATGACTCAGATGATGCTCAAGCCTCGATTAGTCGAGGTTAGGCATTGCCAAAGTCGGTTCAGTTTCACGGTTGATCCCTTTCTCAAAACCGCCAGCAGCAGCGCGCGCACGGCCCGCATGCCACAGGTGACCGATCAAGAAGAAGAAGCCCATGATGAAGTGGAAGGACGCCAACCAAGCACGGGGGTTAACGTAGTTGAACGAGTTCAACTCAGTTGCCACACCACCCACGGAGTTGATCGAACCCAACGGTGCGTGAGTCATGTACTCAGCCGCACGACGGATCTGCCAAGGCTGAATGTCGTTCTTGATCTTGTTGAGATCCAGACCGTTCGGCCCGCGCAGCGGCTCCAACCAAGGACCTTGGAAGTCCCAGAAACGCATGGTTTCACCACCGAAGATGATTTCGCCCGAGGGAGAACGCATCAGGTACTTACCCAAACCAGTCGGGCCTTGCGCCGAACCCACGTTTGCACCCAGCTTTTGGTCACGCACCAAGAAGGTCATGGCCTGCGCCTGGGATGCTTCGGGGCCAGTAGGGCCGTAGAATTCGCTCGGGTAAGCGGTGTTGTTGTACCACACCATCACGGAAGCGATGAAGCCCATCATGGACAGAGCACCCAAGCTGTAGGAGAGGTAAGCCTCACCTGACCAGATCAGTGCGCGTCGCGCCCAACCGAACGGCTTGGTCAAAATGTGCCAAATCCCACCACCGATGCAGATCAGACCGATCCAGATGTGACCGCCGATGATGTCTTCCATGTTGTTGACGCTGATAATCCAGCCTTCGCCACCAAACGGGGCGCGGGTGAGGTAACCGAAGATTACCGCTGGATTCAGGGTCGGATTGGTGATGACGCGAACGTCACCGCCGCCCGGTGCCCAGGTGTCGTACACGCCGCCGAAGAACATGGCTTTCGCCACCAGCAACAATGCACCACCGCCCAAGAGGCACAGGTGATAACCAATGATGTTCGTCATTTGGTTTTTGTCGGCCCAGTCGTAACCGAAGAACTCAGAATATTCTTCCAGAGTGTCCGGCCCGCGCAATGCGTGGTAAATCCCACCAAAGCCCAAAACTGCCGAAGAAATCAAGTGCAGGACACCGACGACGAAGTAAGCGAATGTATCGATTACTTCACCACCTGGGCCAACGCCGTAACCCAAGGTTGCCAAGTGCGGCAGCAAGATTGCGCCTTGCTCGTACATCGGCTTTTCGGGGATGAAGTGCGAAACTTCAAACAGCGTCATCGCTCCAGTCCAGAACACAATCAAACCCGCGTGGGAGACGTGTGCACCGAGCAACTTACCAGAAAGATTGATTAGACGGGCGTTACCAGACCACCAAGCATATCCAGAGGACTGTTGGTCGCGGTTCCCCGCCACGATGTTATTAGAGAGCGTTACCACGTGGGAGTACCTCTTCAGGGAATACAAACTTCTCGTGGGGCTGATCCTGAACGGCCATCCACGCACGGATACCTTCGTTCAACAAGATGTTCTTGGTGTAGAAAGTTTCAAATTCCGGATCTTCAGCAGCGCGAAGTTCCTGGGAGACGAAGTCATAGGCACGCAAGTTCAATGCGATCCCGATGATCCCGATCGATGCCATCCAAAGGCCAGTCACCGGCACAAACAGCATGAAGAAGTGCAACCACCGCTTGTTGGAGAATGCAATCCCGAAGATCTGCGACCAGAAGCGGTTCGCGGTGACCATCGAGTAGGTTTCTTCCGACTGAGTCGGGTTGAACGCGCGGAACGTGTTCGGGTTTTCACCATCTTCAAACAGAGTGTTTTCCACGGTTGCACCATGGATTGCGCAAAGCAATGCGCCGCCCAGGATCCCTGCCACGCCCATCATGTGGAACGGGTTGAGGGTGAAGTTGTGGAAACCTTGAATGAACAAGATGAAGCGGAAAATCCCAGCCACACCGAAGCTCGGTGCGAAGAACCAGGAAGACTGCCCCAAGGGATAGATCAAGAATACCGAAGTGAACACTGCGATCGGGCCGGTGAAGGCGATGGCGTTATAAGGACGGATCCCGACCAGACGGGCGATCTCCAGCTGACGCAGGCAGAAGCCGATCAGACCGAAGGCACCGTGCAGTGCGATGAATGCCCACAGACCGCCGATCTGGAACCAGCGAGTCAGGTTACCCTGCGCTTCCGGACCCCAGAGCAACAACAGGGAGTGACCCATGCTGTCCGCTGGTGTCGAAACCGCTGTAGTCAAGAAGTTACAGCCTTCGAGGTAGGACGAAGCCAACCCGTGGGTGTACCAGGAGGTGACGAAGGTGGTGCCAGTCATCCAACCGCCCAGGGCCATGAAGGCGCAAGGGAACAGCAGGATACCCGACCAGCCCACGAAGACGAATCGATCGCGCTTAAGCCAGTCATCGAGGATATCAAATGCTCCTCGTTGCTCTGACGCGCGCCCCATTGCGATGGTCATGGATGATAGCCTCTAGCGTTTGCTAAAAGAAGGACGAGCTTACCAAGCATAAATTTATTGGTATGACATTCATGATACGGGATTTCAGAAATTTTACAAACCGACACATCACGCTAATTTTCGCTTTGGGTTGGGTCGGATCGGGCGGGTTTGGTGTAGGGACGGCTTATACTTGAGACTGGTTGTTTCAGTAATTTTTTTGTGAATCCGAATTTGGGGAACCCTTTTATGACAACTGCGCCAACTCAAGCTCAGGGCAAATCCGCTGGGAGTAGCGATCAGATCTACCGTCAGCCGATTGTGGGGGCCCGTCGCGCCAGTAACTATCTTTGGGCTTCGGTGGTGACGATCGGGGCGGTGGGCTTTTTCCTGGCCAGTCTGTCGAGCTACACCGGAACGAATTTTCTTGCGCCGTTCTCGGATGGGACGCAAATTTTGTTTCAGCCAAATGGCTTAGTGATGGGGTTGTATGGTACTGCCGGGATTTTGTTAGCGACTTATCTGTGGCTGACGGTGCTGTGGAATCTTGGCGGCGGCTACAACGAATTCAATAAGCAGACGGGTAAGCTGACAATTTTCCGCTGGGGCTTTCCGGGCAAGAATCGTGAGGTGTCGCTCCAGGCTGACTTGGCCGATGTGCAGGCGGTGAAAGCGGTGCTGCAAGAGGGGATTAACCCGAAGCGATCGCTGTATGTGCGGGTGAAAGGGATGCGGGATATCCCCTTGACCCGCGTGGGCCAGCCGATTTCCCTGGCGGAGCTGGAAAACCAGGCGGCGGGTTTGGTGCGGTTTCTGGGTGTGCCGTTGGAAGGGCTGTAGCTTCGGCGTGGCTCAGCTAGCGGGGGTGTGGGGTGGGTGGATTCGGGCTTCGGCGTGGCTCAGCCCTCGGTTGATTGGACTTTCCGATAACCCAGTGGGTTGAGCGTTAGCCGAAACCCACGGCCTATGACCAACCCACCGTTGATCGAGCCTCCCCGATAACCCAGTGGGTTGAGCAACCGCCGAAACCCACGGTATACGAGTTTTAGAGCGGGTGCTGTGGAAGTTATCGGGACAGTTCGATCGCTACTTCGCAAAACTCCCGCTACTATGGTTTCGGCCCAAGATTTCTCAGGAAGATTTGGGTCGAGGGCACTTTTAGTATGGGTAAGGATTCAGAACATCATGCGGATAGCTTGGCGCAGTTGGTTGGTGGGAATGTTGGCGATCGTCTTATTGACGACGGCGACGGGCTGTGAAGATCAGCCGACGGCCAGTTCCCCGGCGGCTTCTCCTTCAGCCAGTGCAAGTCCTATGGCTAGTCCCAGTCCGGCTAGCGCGGCTCCAGCGGGCAAGATTAGTATTGCTGAGTTGCGGAAGCAGTTCCCTGGCTTGCCAACGCTTTCCAGTAAGGCGATCGTCCAGTTGACGGTTAAAGGTCAGGCGATCAAGATTGAGCTGAACGGTGAAGACGCGCCGATTTCGGCGGGTAATTTCGTCGATCTGATCAAGAAAGATTTTTACAACGGTTTGGTGTTTCACCGGGTGGTGCGTGAGCCTTCACCGTTTGTTGTCCAAGGCGGCGATCCGGCGGGTAAAGATCCAAATGTGCCCGTGAGTCAGTTGGGGACAGGGGGTTATATTGATCCGGCCACGAACCAAGAACGTCGCATTCCCCTGGAAATTAAAGCGAGCGATGGTGCGCCGCTCTACGGTGGCACGTTCTCCATGGTGCCGCAGTTCCAAGGCAAATCGCCGAAGTTGAAGCATACGCGCGGTGCTGTTGCCATGGCCCGATCGCAGAATCCGAATTCTGGGTCTTCGCAGTTCTACATCACCTTGGCGGATCAGAGCTTCCTGGACGGCGAATATGCGGTGTTTGGCTATGTCAAAGAAGGGATGGAAGTGGTGGATAAAATCCAGCAAGGCGATCGGATTGAGTCGATTCGGATCGTCCAGCTCGATGAAGAAACCTTCCAGGCTGGTAATGCTGCTCCTGCTGATGGTGCAAAGCCCAGCCCTTCGCCAGCTCAGTAAATTCATCCTCAAATTCATCCTCAGTTAGTCTCCGTTAGTGAACGCCGAAATGGCCGTTGTTGTTACGGGAATCGGTCTGCGATCGGCCTTGGGAAATGCGGCTCAAACTTGGGCGCAGCTTTGCCAAGGCCGATCGGGCATCCGACTGGCCCAGCCTTTTCCAGAACTTTCACCTCGGCCATTGGCGCTGATTAATGGGGTACCCCAGCCCAATCTCGCCCGATTGACCACTGAATTAGTGCCCGAAACCCTCGCTGATGCAGGGTTAGAGCTGCCACTGTCGGATTGTGCGGTGGTGGTGGGTTCCAGTCGCGGCAATCAAACTCAGTTAGAGCAGATTCTGTGGGGCGATGCGTCGATCGCCAACTGGCCGATCGCACAACTGAACATCGCGGCTGTGACGACTGCTCAAATCATTCAAACGCAAAATTTGGTCTTTGCCCCCATGGCAGCTTGCGCGACCGGAATCACGGCTTTAGCCAGGGGGATGGAATTAATCGTGACGGGACAGTGTGATCGGGTAATTGCCGGGGCGATCGATACGCCTGTAACCCGCCTCACGCTGGCCGGATTTGCCCAAATGGGCGCATTGGCGAAAACCGGGGCTTATCCCTTTGATGTCGATCGTGAAGGATTTGTGCTGGGCGAAGGTGGCTCGCTGTTTGTCTTGGAATCGTTAGAACTGGCGCGATCGCGCAATGCCCGGATCTACGGTGAAATTTTAGGCTTTGGATTAACCGCAGATGCTTATCACATCAGTTCCCCGGAGCCAGATGGGAAGGGGGCAACGCGGGCGATCCGGCAAGCGCTGCAACGGGCCAATGTGGATGCCGCAGCGATTGATTATGTCCATGCCCACGGCACGGCTACACAATTGAACGACGCGACAGAATCCCAGGTAATCGAGCAGCTATTTCCGCATCAACCTTGGGTGGGTTCGAGCAAAGGAGCAATCGGGCATACCCTCGGCGGTTCCAGCGCGATCGGCGTTGCGCTAGCCCTGCTTGCCCTACGTGAGCAGACTGTGCCGCCTTCTGTTGGACTGCGACGATCGGATTTTGCGATCAATCTGGCACATCAAATCCAACCCGCATCATTACAATATGCGTTGTGTAATGGGTTTGGGTTTGGCGGACAGAATGGGGCGATCGTTTTGTCGGACAGGACGATTTAGGGTGTTGCACATATTTAGGGTGTTGCACATTAGGGTGTCGCCCAGCAAAATCTGGGGTAAGTACCACCCACCCCGATGGGTTGACGGATCGAGTTGATTGACCTAAAAGAACACATCAATGTTTGAGCGACCCGTATTCTTCATCCAGTTCTGCGCCTCAATGTAATTGTTGGGCGCTAACATAATCGCCCGCTTCCAATATTCCGCCGCTTGGTCAAACCAGTTCTCCCCGGCTTCTTCGTTCCCCTCTTCCTTCTCCTGCTCACCCTTAAAGTGATAAATCACCGCAATATTATTCAACGCCTGCGGCATCCGAGGATTCGCTTCCAGGGCCTCGTGGTACAAAGCCAAAGCCCGATCATGTTCACCATTACTGGCCTTAATCAGCCCAATATTGTAGAGAATATAGCTGCGATCGTTGGGGTCTTCCTCAAGCCGCAGCGCTTCCTCATAGTTCTCCAGCGCCTCCGCATACTCACCATCTGCCTGCGCCGACATCCCATCGCGGTAGTAGGCAAATGCCTCTTTCTCCTTACGGCTGGCCGGAAACACCTTTAAGATGATGTCCGCCATTACGGTAAAACTTTTATCGATAAAGTTATCGTTCTTTTGGGTTCTGGGCATTGGTCTAAGCGCCGATGGCGAAAAAGCGAGTAATTAAAGTAATACAGGCGTAAAGCGGTTCTAAAAGCCGATTTGTATCAATATTGGGCGCAATCCGAACCGGAAAGCTCGCCCAACATAGCAATTGGGAGCATCCGAAAACACTCCCAATTCGATCGGGCGAACCCGGCACGGCCGTAACTTTCTAGTTACTCTTGTTCATAAAGTTCTGAACCTGCTGGAGGGCAGCCCGGAAGATATTGAATCCGGCCCAACCTGCCGCAAGCGCCAAAGGACCCAAAACCAATGCAAGGCGAAAATCGATGTCCATAAAAGCCCTTTCTCTTTTAAAGCAAATTCCTACTCACTATTTTTATCCGATTTGCGTCCCTTTTAGAAGCGTCCTCAACAAATCCATCCCCCAATGCTTAACAGTTCTTCAAACTTCTTGAGATAACGCATTTTGCTTTATGCCGATTGTTGAGGCTGTGCATGGGCCAGGGCATGGGCGATCGCTAACTGCTCATACTGCTCCGCGTGGGTGATCAAGTCGGCGACCTCCGCCTCATCTAGCTGCCGCACCACTTTTCCTGGAATCCCCACAACCAACGATCGCGGTGGTACGTCCTTAGTCACCACCGCTCCCGCCCCAACGATCGACCCCGCCCCGATCCGCACCCCATCGAGCACGATCGCCCCAATCCCAATCAAGCAACCGGATTCAATATAGGCACTGTGCACGACGGCCCGATGCCCGATCGTGACGTGATCCTCAAGCCTGGTCGGTGTGCCTGGATCCCCATGGAGAATTGCGCCGTCTTGGATGTTGGTTTTGGCCCCGAGCTGAATGATTTCGAGGTCGCCGCGCACCACGGCACCATACCAAATGCTCACACCGGGACCGATCGTCACATTCCCCATCACTGTGGCGGTATCGGCGATAAAAGCGGCAGCCGTGGTATCAACCGCAGGCCACTGTAGGGATAGGGCAGAAAAGTTCATGGCGGGTAGCGCAGATTGCCGATTGATTCACGTTGTTTAACCGAATATAAACCCAAACCTTAATCATTCTGGAAAATCCCCACCTTATATTGATGTGTCAGGGAGAATATTGCTAGCGACCATTAAGCGAGTGCCGCACTGTGAATCTACAACAGAACTGCCAACCGGCGAACTTCCCCTCCAGCTCCGGTCAACACCATGGCTTCACACCGGATATGCTCAGCCCCAGCTTGCAATTTCCGATCTTTGGCCCGGAAATTGCCTGTCCCCACTGTCGTCAGTCGATCGCGGCCCTAACACTGACGGACACGTATCTTTGCCCGCGTCATGGGGCTTTTGAGGCGGATCCGCAGGTGGGAACGCTGGTCCATCTTCAATCCGGTCGGCATTGGCGGCCCTGGGAAAGTGAGTGGTACCGGCAGCATACCCATCCCGATGGCATTCGGTTTGAGATTCATGAGGCCCTCGATCGGCTCTATACCCAGGGGTTCCGGGCAACCCGCGTGGTGATTGCCCAGCGTTATCGCGAGATGATCAGCATTTATCTAGAGCGCAGTGCGCCCTGGCGCGGGCAGACGGAAAACCATCGGCCTCGGCTCTACGGGTTGCCTGTGGAATTTAGTCCAGAGGGGACAGAAGACAAGCGCTGGGATGTGATTAATTTCGATCTGGAAAAAGAACCGGGAGCCCCCGTGCGCTATCCCTACTTTCGCTTGTTGGAATAGCGCCTCATTAGACCATGCATCACGTTTCGATTCGAACCGCGAATATCCATCGGGCGATCGGGTTCTATGAAGCCCTGGGATTTGTGATGGAGGAGCGCTTCACAGCGGGCTATACCTTAGCTTGCTGGATGACCGGGCGCGGTGGGCGGCTGGAGCTGTTACAGGTGCCAGAGCCGACTGCCCCGCCCGATCCCTTTGCGGATGAAGGTTACGTGGGCTATTACCATGTGACGTTTGATCTGACCGGGGAGACAGCGGACTTAGCCGATTGGTTGGGAGCATTTGCGCGGCGGTTGGATGGGGATGTGACCGTATTGCTGAAGCCGATGCAGCAGATGATTGGGCCTCGGGTCTATGAGGTAGCGTTCATTGCCGATCGCGATGGGATGCCGATCGAGCTTTTACGGTTAATGAATTAGCCAGCATTGGGGGCAGCCGCCGCTGATCCGTAAAGTGGGCAGCAATATTCAAAGTTGATCCATTGGCGATCGGGGTTGAAGGGTGGCCTAGCGCGATTGGGGGCGCGGAAAACGCGCCCGTACAGGAGGGTATCGATCAGCGCCCCATCCCATCCATGCCGTAGTCAGAGATCCGTAGGGGCGTGCATCCCACGCCCACAGCCTACGCCAACCCCCGATCGCCCCATCATTTCACCCGACCGATGGAATCAGTTGAATTTAGAATTGCGATACAGTGGGCGATCGGCGTTCGATCCAGGCGATCGGGGTAAAATAGTGGAAATCGCTTGACGGATTTCCTATGCCATCGGATGCGTTGACGAACAATTGGGCTTACCTGAAGGTCGAGTTAAACGCGCTGGAACGATTGCTGCTGACCGCAGTGGCGCGTCAAAAGAAAGATCAAAAACAAGCCGATCGCTTGCTGCGAACCCAGGCCGATCGGGCGGCGCAACATTGGTTTCAGGGTTTAATGAATCTCGAAGGCCCGGTGGGATATGATTCGCCGCCGCCCCGTCCCGCGCCAAAAATTGCCAAAGTCGAAACGTCTCAACCGCAACGATCGACCCCCAAGTTAGCGCTGCCGATGCTGTGTGAGCAGTTGAATCTCAGCAGCTATGAGAAGAATTTGATTTTGCTGGCGATCGCGCCGGAAATCCATCGCCGCTATGCCAAGCTCTACGAATTTCTGAATGGTGGATCGGCTTTGTTGACGGTGGACTTGTCGTTGCGGTTGCTCTGTCGGAATGATCAGGAATGGCGGTTGGCCAGAGCGAAGCTGAAGTCGGATGCGCCCCTGCTTCGGTATCGATTAATTGAAGTTGTGGGCCAGGACGATCGGGCGTTTTTGCAGCATTCGGTGCGGTTGACGGCGGATTTGGTGCATTATCTACTGGCTGAACAGACTGAGGCCGCTGATTTGGCGCAGTTGTTAGCGATCGAGGAACCGCTGCCGAGCTTCCCTGCCGCCACACCGGAAACTTCACCGATCGCCGATGTCGCGCCGCCCCTCGATCGGGCCATCCCACTCGCGGCGGCACCCCATCCAGAACCACCTTGGCAAACCGTTACGCTGGGGTTAAAGAATTTTGCTGTGGGTGAGGGATTTGCCAGTCATCTGGTTTTGCCACGACCCCTACGTCAAACCCTCGAAAGCCTGAGCCATGAACTGCGCTGGGGCCGCCAAATTGATGAAGATTGGGGGTTTGGGGCTTGGCAGGGGCGATCGCAGCCGGGTCAATGGGCGCTATTTTCGGGGCCAGCGGGAACGGGAAAAGCGACGGCAGCAGCAGC
>JBJORF010000050.1:0-31459 GCA_046049545.1 Cyanobacteriota bacterium
ATTCCAGAACCCCGCATCCAACCATAAATTCTGGATCACGATCGGCCAATTCACCATTCCCAAGCCGTAGGGTGCCGTTTCTCGCAACACGAAAACGCACCGCCAACCCCCAACATAATTTCCGCACCAATTTCGCAAACAGCAAACCGTAGGGTGCGTTTCTCGCAACGCGAAAACGCACCACCCCCAACCAACAACCCACCCCCAACGAAACAACACCCCAACATAATTTCCGCACCAATTTCCCCAAAAGCGATTACCATAGCCCCCGTATCGCTCCGACGATGTGCATCCGCTAACTTAGTATTAATTGCCAACCCGCCATGATTGCCAGCAAGACCCCCGGTAAATCCCCCAAAACCAAAAAAACCGAAAGCAACCTGCCCGCGCAGTCACGGCTCGCACCCTTCATCCAAGAATATATCTACAACCACGGCTGGAACGATCTGCGCCCCATCCAAATCGAAGCCTGCAAAGTCATCTTCGACACCGATGCCCATTTATTAGTCTCCGCCGGAACCGCCTCCGGCAAAACCGAAGCTGCCTTCCTCCCCGTCCTCACCGAACTCCACAATCTCCAACCCCAATCGATCGGTGCCCTCTACATCGGCCCGATCAAAGCGCTGATCAACGACCAATTTGAACGGCTCAACGACCTGCTGCAAGAAGCCGAAATTCCCGTCCACATGTGGCACGGCGATGTCACCCAAAGCAAGAAGAACCGCGTCCTGCGCGAACCGCGTGGCATCTTACAAATCACACCGGAATCGCTCGAAAGTCTGCTGATTAACAAATCCAGCGATCTAATGCGGCTGTTTGGCGAACTGAAATACATCGTGATCGACGAAGTTCACGCCTTCATCGGCAGCGATCGCGGTGAGCAAATCCTCTGCCAAATGAATCGCCTCGCCCAAATCACCAAAAACGAAGCCCGCCGCATCGGCCTGTCTGCTACCCTCGGCGACTACAGCCTCGCCGAAAAGTGGATGTGTGCGGGTTCCAAGCGCAACGTGATCACACCGAACATCGCGGGCGCAGGCCGGAAAATTCACCTTTCGCTCGAACACTTCTACGATCCGGGTTTAGTCGTGCGGGCCAAAGGCGACGATCGGGACGAATCCTTCAATCCCTATCACCTGCATTTATTCAACGAAACCCGCAACCAAAAATGCCTCGTCTTCGCTAATGGCCGCACCGCCACCGAGGACACGATCGCGGCAATGCGCGAAATCGCCAAAGCCAAGGGCTTCCCGGATGTCTACCATGTCCACCATGGCAGCATTGCCGCCGAATTGCGCGAACTGGCGGAGGCCGCCATGCGCACCCCCGATCAAGCCGCCGTTACCGCCGCCACCGTCACCTTTGAAATGGGCATTGACCTGGGCCAACTCGATCGGGTGCTCCAACTCGAAGCACCTTCCTCCGTTGCCAGTTTTCTGCAACGCTTAGGCCGATCGGGCCGTCGCAGTAATGCTTCGGAAATGTGGTTTGTCTGCGCTGAAGATCAGCCATCGGGCGAAGAAACGCTACCAGAAATGGTTCCCTGGCAATTGCTGCAATCGATCGCGATTATTCAGCTCTATCTCGAAGAAAAGTGGATCGAACCGCCCGCCCACCTGCAATATCCCTACACCCTGCTCTACCACCAAACCCTGAGCATTCTCGCATCGCAAGGTGAACTGACTCCGGCACAGTTAGCACAACAGGTTTTAACGCTTTCGACCTTTGCTTCGATCAGTCAGTATGACTATCGCCGATTGCTGCGAAACTGGATGGATTTGGATCACTTAGAACAAACCCCCGAAGGCACGATCATCATCGGCATCGAAGGCGAAAAGATCGTCAACAATTTCAAGTTCTACGCAATCTTCCCCGACAACGAGGAATACCACGTTAAATACAACAACCAACTGATCGGCACCATCATGGTGCCTCCCAGCGAAGGCGATCGGGTCTCGCTAGCGGGCCGCACTTGGGAAGTCACCGAAGTTGACCCGAACCGCCGCATCGCCAAAGTCATGACCACCAAGCGATCGGCCAATGCCAGCTCCTGGCGCGGGGCCACGGGGGACATCCACACCAAAGTCGTCCAGCGGATGAAGCGCGTACTGGAGGAAGACACGATCTACCCGTATTTACAGAAAAACGCCCGCACCCGGTTGCAGCTTGCCCGCCAAGTTGCCCGCGACCAAGGCATTTTGCGTAATCCCGTGACGTTAATGGAAGACGGTTACGCCTGCATTTTCCCCTGGGTCGGCAGCGCGGCCTTTCGTACCCTGGAGCGCTACCTGCGGTTCCACTGCAAACCGGTATTGAAAACCAAAGGCATTCGCGGCCGATCGCCCTATTTTATGGTGGTGAACCTCGGCAATTGCCCGATCGATCACCTCTATTGCGAACTCAAAGCGATCGGCCACAACACCGTCAAACCCGAGCAGCTCATGGACACCGAAGAAGTGCCCAAACTGCAAAAGTACGACGAATACATCCTGCCGGAAATGCTGCGGAACGCCTATATGCAGGACGCGCTGGATTTAGCCGGACTCACCCAAATCATCCAGCGCTGGCCCTAACTGAATCGCAAACCCGATTAACTTATTCATTGCAACAATCCATCTGGCCCCCAAACCCCCAGTATTGGGGGCTTTAAGACTTCCGATGGTTCGGCTCCCCCAGAATTGGGGGCTGGGGGGCAGTTCAGGTTATTGCAAAACAAATCCCTCATCTGTTAGCTCCATCCGATCGAGATCCAACCCCACGGTCATTGCCCCTTGGCGGATCGCGGGTTTGATCGATCGCATCAGTTCGGGATTATTTTGTGCCTGCTCTACTGCCGATGCAATCAATCCCGCCTGCACCAAAAAGCCCTCTGCCATCTCCTGCTTTTCCATATCCGTCGTCACCATCACCGCCGGAGTTGCGGCAAAAGCTCGGAGTACCTGCTCACGCACTGCAACGATCTGCGCCGCTGTCGGATCACCTGTCAAGCCGCGCGATCCTTGCCAAGCATTAATCCAGTAAACCGTATAAGCATCTGCCAAATTATTCGCATCCAAGTTATAGCGTGCTAGCTCGGGGCCAACGGCTTGGAATAAATTGTTCAAGTCTTGGCGGAGTGCTTGCTGGGCTGCTCGATCGTTCGGATGTGTCTGCTTCACGTAGCGCTCGATCGCACTCTGCCGCAATTCAGGCGAGACCTGGAACTGCATCGCTGCCGCCAGATTCGGCCCCACCGTAGCAGGCGGAATTCCGGGCCGATCGTTCAACTCATCACGTGGCGGCGCGGCATCTGATTCATTCAGATTGGCATCCAGCACATTATTAAACTGCACCGTGGATAACAACTGACTCGACAATCCCGAAAACCAATTCGCCCCATAGTCATAGGCTGCCGCCCGCCCGTAGCCAGACAAACTCACTACTAACCCCGTCAGCAACCCCAAGCAGACATTGCGTTTCATAATCTTTCCTACCAGTGAACACAAGGGTAGATACGCCAACACTCAAGATTCCGATCGCAATTCATTTTGATTACAATTGATCTAACGCTCAGCCGCATCGGAGCTTTTCCTATGGTCGCTCAAGTCAATCAACCGATCGCCTCTACCGTCGAACCGACCATAGAAAAGCCGCAGCGCTATTCAGCCGACGAATATTTAGCGATCGAGGTCGAATCCGAAGAAAAGCATGAGTTTCGTGATGGAGAGATGATTCCGATGGCTGGCGGACTACCGAACCACAATCAAGTTGCAGGCAACATCTACGCGACGCTGAATTTTGCCCTGCGGGGCAAGCCTTATCAAGCATTTGTCACTGACCAACGACTGTGGATCCCAGAAAAACGGCTTTATACCTATCCTGATGTCATGGTGATGGCACTGCCGCTAGACCTTCAGGATGGGCGCAAAGATACGGTGATGAATCCGATCTTAATCGTGGAGGTACTGTCTGACTCAACAGCAGATTATGACCGGGGTGACAAATTTGCGGCTTATCGATCGCTTCCCGGATTTCAAGAATATCTACTGGTCAGTCAGTACAGCCAACAGATTGAGCATTATGTGAAAGGTGAAGGGAAAAAGTGGGATTTTCAGGTGTACGACGAAACGGATAGCGCCGTGCAGCTAAGTTCCGTAGGTTTAGATTTAGCGATCGGCGATATTTACGACAAAGTGGAATTTGAAACCGCAGAATCGATCGCAGCTGAAGGGTAAAGACCGAAGGGCTAGCATTGACCACCTTACAATCATGACCAAAACAACACCTCACCCCAGCGGCTCCCGCCCCGGCCACACCGCATGGACAAACTCACTGCCCGACTGCGGAAAGTCCTGCCGATACCGCGCCGCATCCGGCTTTCCCCAGCCCAATTGCAAAATCACTTCCAACATCTCACCCCGACCATGATGCGCGATCGTCGCCCACTCCGATCGCGCCACAATCCGCGCGATCGCGGCCCCATCCGCAGGCTCAAACCGCACCCCCCGCTGCACACTGAGAAATAAGTCCAACGGTGCCGTCACCCGCTGCCAAAAACCCCAAATCGCCGCTTTCGCCGCCCACAAAATCCGTAAATCCTGCGTTAAACAAGCCAACTGCTCATCGATTTGCGGAAATTCCAAGGTATCGTTTCCGATCGTCACCGTTTGCCAAACAATGCCGGAGACCTGATGCTCACGCTGGTACTGATGGATCGCCAATCGAAAATTTTCGTAGGCGGTAAATTTCTGGATACCCGTCGGTTCAATTAACCGATCAATCACATGATTCATCCCCGAAGGCTGCGCCGCCAGATCCAACCGCCTGCCGCTCATGCAGGCGCGACGCTCCTCACCCAAAATCTCAATTAACGCCGCCGTACTGTAAATCGGTTCCATGCGACCTCACCCATCGATACAGCAATCCCCCCAGAAAATGCGGGGCATTTGGGGGGATCACTGCAAAAAACACAAACCTATGCCTACACGAACACCCAGCTAAAACAGGGATGAAGCTCGCACAAGCCGAAATGATAGAGCAACGACAAAACGAATCATCGTTTCTACCCGTGAGTATAGCGCAGGTTTTTTTCGAGTAGCGATCGGTGCGTGATGTTTTTTAATATTCGCGCGGAGAAAGTCTGCGGATGACGGGTCTATTGGGTCAACTCAACGGTCACTTCATTGATCGGACGACGCTTCAGTTCCACAGACACCGATCGCGGCTCTAGGTTAAAAATCCCACGCATCGTATCATCCAAAGTCTCAAACGACACCTGCCCCGACTGA
Source organism: Cyanobacteriota bacterium (assembly GCA_046049545.1). Taxonomy (GTDB): domain Bacteria; phylum Cyanobacteriota; class Cyanobacteriia; order Leptolyngbyales; family Leptolyngbyaceae; genus Romeriopsis. The sequence continues at coordinate 5,268 of JBJORF010000050.1, forward strand.
TCGAGCTGCACTTCACCCTGGGGATTAAAAATTACTGTTTGGGGCACATACCCTTTGTAGTAGTAGCCCGGATCATTTTTTTCGTAGGCGGTTTTGGGGACGATCGAATCAACCCGCACCGGAATAAAGTTCACCACTTTATTGTATTGCGCCTGCAAGTTCGAGATTTGTAGGGAAAAGGCCTTGCAGTCGCGGCTATCATCGACGTAAAACACCATCACCGCTGCTTTGCCCTGCTTCAGCGTCGCTTCCAGGTCATTTTTCGGCGGCACCAATGCCCCGTTGCCAGCATAGAGCGCGAAGATTTCACCATCAAAGTTGTCATCCATCAGTCCTGCCCAAGCCGGCTGGCTCACACACCAGAGCAAGACCGCAGCACCAAGCGCTATTAACGATCGACGATTCAAGATTGTTCTGCAAAACTGGAAGAAAGCATTCCAGTGGATCCAACCAAATTTCATAAACCAGTTTAGGAAGGGGATTTTATCAAATCATTCTTCCCTAGAGTAGCGGTTAATGGGGCCGGAATGTTGGATTCGTAATGTTGGATTAGTTCGGTGGCGTTGCGGATGATTCGGCGTGATCGGGCGATCGCGAAGCGAGCCAGGTATTCAAGCGATCAAAGGGAAAAGCGGCGCGGCGGTTGAAGTTGGAGGCGCAAGCGAGGAGCAATCCGCCCACAGCCATGACGGGTTCTTCGAGGGAAAACTGTTGCAGCCAGTTCCAGAACTGCGCGAGGCCAAATAGCACCAGAAAGCAAGCGATCGCGAAGCGCAAATTCATGTCGATCTTCTCCTTTTTAAATGCTTTAACCGTTGAATGCTTTGCCCATTTGTGTCTAGTAGATTACGCCAAGAACGCCCGATCGGCCAAGTTGATTGATCAATTCTTTTTGAGCAGGGTTTATTTTTCGCCAACTGCCTGATCCGATCGATTTTTCCGATTCTGAGCGATCGCTTGATCTTGGATACAATTTCAGTATATACGTACTTATATCAATGATTCGCATCGCACTCGTCCGTTTTTCTGCTGCTGGGTCGCAGCGATCGGCGTTTCGATGAGAATTGTTGGATTGTCCCGCATCGGCGTGAATTGCAGTGGGTAAAGGCTACATGAATAGAAGCTCCATTACAACTGCTCGTTGCAATTCGCGTTCTTTTTTTGGGGTTTGGGTTTGGGACGATCGGGTTGGGGATGATCAATTGAATTTTGATCGGTTTTGGCGAAATCTTGGGTGTTGGGTTGCACTGGCGTTGCACCCAACCTACGGTTCGATTTATGATGCGTTGTCTTTGATTTGACCTGTCTTTGATTTGACTCCGTATATGGCTGCTCCGACTTCCCGGATTCCTGAACTCTGTAAGCTGCTTCAAGAAGCTAGCTACAATTACTATGTGCTGGATGCACCGACGCTGGAGGATGCGGTATATGACCAGCTCTATCGGGAATTGCAAGCGCTGGAGCAGGAAAATCCGCTGCTGATTCAACCGGATAGCCCGACGCAACGGGTCGGCGAACGGCCTGCGAGTCAGTTTGTCTCGGTGAAGCATAATGTGCCGCTCTACAGTTTGGAGAATGCCTTCGATCGGGCCGATCTCGAAAAGTGGCAAGAACGCTGGCAACGGGTCGAGGATGCGACGCACTACAACTATGTGTGTGAATTGAAAATCGATGGCAATGCGATGGCGTTGACCTACGAAAATGGCATTTTGGTACGGGGCGTAACACGCGGCGATGGCATTGCCGGAGAAGACATTACCCAAAATGTCAAAACCATTCGATCGATTCCCCTCCGCCTCGCGATCGCCAATCCCCCGCCGATCGTCGAAATTCGCGGGGAAGCCTTTTTGCCGAATGATGTGTTTGACGCGATTAACCAAGAACGCACCACTAAAGGCGAACAGCTTTTTGCCAATCCCCGCAATGCGGCGGCGGGAACCCTGCGCCAACTGGATCCGAAGATCGTCGCCGATCGCAAGCTCGATTTCTTTGCTTATACGTTGCACCTGCCGGACGGTGCATTTCCGCTGAAAATGCAGTGGGACTCCCTAGAATTACTGCAAAAAATGGGGTTTCGGGTGAATCCGAATCGGCAGGTTTGTGCCGACTTAGATGCCATTGAAGCCTATTGCGATCGCTGGAATACCGATCGCCACAATTTGGCCTATATGACCGATGGGGTGGTAATTAAGCTGAATCCGCTGGATTTGCAGGAACGCTTGGGCTTTACCCAAAAATTCCCGCGCTGGGCAATCGCCTTCAAATACCCCGCCGAGGAAGCGCCGACCCTTCTCGAATCAATCACCTTCCAAGTCGGTCGCACTGGCGCTGTCACCCCCGTCGCGGAATTGCGCCCGGTACAACTTGCCGGAACCACCGTTTCCCGCGCGACGCTACATAATGCCGATCGGCTCGCCGAATTGGATCTGCACTTGCAAGACACCGTGGTTGTCCGCAAAGCCGGAGAAATCATTCCCGAAGTCCTGCGGGTACTGCCAGAATTGCGGCCAGCGGGCGCGACAAGGTGCGAAATGCCAACCCATTGCCCGGAATGTACATCCCCCTTAATCAAACCCCTCGATCAAGCCGTCACTCGCTGCATTAATCCTCGCTGTCCAGCCATCCTGCGTGGTGCCGTAATCCATTGGGTCAGTCGCGGGGCCATGGACATTAACAGCGTCGGCGAAAAGCTCGTGGCCCAACTGTTGGCAGCCGGATTGATCGAATCGATCGCTGACCTCTATGCGCTGAAGGTCGAACAACTCACCGATCTCGATCGCCTCGGCCAAAAATCCGCCGAAAAAATCATCGCCGCGATCGCCCAGTCTCAGTCCCAGCCCTGGTCGCGCGTCCTCTACGGTCTCGGCATTCCCCTCGTCGGCAGCGTCAACGCCCAAACCCTGGCCGAAGAATTTCCCACGGTGGAAGCCCTCGCAGCGGCCAGTCCCGAAGCGATCGGGGCAATCTACGGCATTGGTGCGGAAATCGCCCAAGCGGTGAGCCAATGGTTCCAGCAACCAGAGAATCAGCAATTGATCGAAGGATTGCGGTTAGCGGGCATTCAGCTCGTCGGCGCAGGCAAATCGACTGGGCCGATCGTTGAAACCGCGATCACGGGCAAAACCTTCGTCGTCACGGGCACCCTGCCCACCCTCAAACGCGATGAAGCAAAAGATCTAATCCGCAGCGCGGGCGGTAAAGTCACCGACTCCGTCAGCAAAAAAACCAACTTTGTCGTCGTCGGCGAAGATGCCGGATCAAAGTTGGCAAAAGCCCAGTCCCTCGGCATCACCATTCTTTCCGAAGCCGAATTAGTCGCATTAGTATCCGGCACAGGACTGTAGGCTTTTACCCAAAACACGAAACCCTGCTTTCCAAGGAAAGCAGGGTTTAAAGTGAAAGCTGGTGACAAGACTCGAACTTGCGGCCGGCTGATTACAAATCAGCTGCTCTACCAACTGAGCTACACCAGCGAATGTTTGACTAGTATAACCACAAGCGATCGCAAATGTACAACTTTTCTCAAAAATTTTCTCGGTCGAGCCAGGTTTAGCTCGCAGTCAGTTGCCTAAAGGTAGGCCGATCGAACCGCCCACAACACCAAAATCAAGATGCTTCCGAGAATCAGTGCTGAGGACAGCAAAATCGCGCCGAGACTATCCGCCTCATCCACATTCCGCAATTCCCGCTTCAACGTCACCATATCCAACTCCTTCACCCAGGTTCGGGCGGTCTCCAACCAATTGTGTCGCATAATTCTCTGCCCAAGCATAGCGTAATGTGTCGTCATTTCAGCCTTTTTGAAGCGCTGACGCTAAATTTATTGTAACGACTGATTCCCCGCTTAACCCAACGACCCGACCCAACTTTTGCATTTAGATTGATCGAGTCACAGCATCGAACCATGCCCGATCATGAACGACATTTTGAATCAATTCCCGAAAAACTCCGGTTCCCCTCGCCCTAGAGGTGATCAAAGAAGCAGAGCAGGGCACGCTCAAATAAAGCATTATCGCTAGACAAGACTTGCATGAAAATCGTTTGGTTGATTTTGGGCGCGATCGGCGCGATCGCATTGGCCGTAGAATTGGGACTGCGGTATCGTTTTGGCTTTGGGCGACCCTTGCTGTACCAGGGTGATCCGGCGATCGGCTATTTAATCGCCCCGAATCAATCCACCCGCCGTTTCGGCCATCGCATCGAAATTAATCAATATTCCATGCGCACTGGCCCAATTACCCCCACCCGATCGCCCCAAACCACCCGCGCCTTGATCATCGGCGATTCCGTCGCCAACGGCGGCTGGTGGACTGACCAGACCCAAACCATTTCCGCCCACCTCGAAGCCCAGCTCACCCCCGCGATCGGGAAAACCGAAGTTCTGAATGCTTCCGCCAATTCCTGGGGGCCACGCAATGAACTCGCCTATTTAGAACGGTTTGGTCTATTTGAAACCCAATATTTGATCGTAATCATTAATACTGACGACCTATTTTCCACAACACCAACATCATTGGTTGTGGGACGCGATCGCAATTATCCCGATCGGCGGCCCCCCGGCGCGATCGCAGAAGTATTCCAACGCTACATTTTACCCGCCCCCAGCCCTGCTCCAGAACTACAAGCCATTCAATCCGAAGCGGGCGATCGCGTCGGCAAAAACCTCGCGGCAATTCAAGCCATTCACCAGTTAGCACAGCAGCATCATGCCAAAATGCTCCTGATCATGACCCCACTACTGCGGGAAGTTCTCCCACCGGGGCCGAAGGACTATGAACTGGCGGCACGATCGCGGCTGCAAACATTTGCGCAAACCCAGCAGTTGGATTACATCGATATCCTCCCGCTATTTCAAGCCGACCCCCAAGCCGCGCAGTACTATCACGATCACATTCACCTCAATCCCAGCGGCAACCAACAGATCAGCAATCAGATCCGTCAATGGATCGATCGCCAGCGCTAAAATCGCACCCGCACATCCGACGATCGGGCCAAGTTGATACTACAATTGCTGCGTATCGCAATTTGGGTGCAGCATGAGTTGGCAGACAGTCGGTGCGCTAAATTTCTGGGCCAAGACCAGCGGCACTTGGATTAATGCATTTACGGTGATCTTGGGCACCAGCATTGGCCTGATCGCCGGGGGGCGATTACCCCGCACGTTTCAACAGGTGATTACCCAAGGATTAGGCTTATTCACACTGTTTCTCGGTTTGACGATGGCAGGACGGATGCTTCAGGTCAAAGCAGGCGCGATCGAAGGTGTGATTCTCGCATTACTGGCGATGGTATTGGGTGGGGTATTGGGTGAGCTATTGCAGATTGAAGTCCGGCTCGAACGCCTGGGCGATTGGCTCAAGCATCAAGTACGCGGCGGCGGACGCTTCACGGAAGGATTTGTCGCGATGAGTTTATTATTTTGTGTGGGGCCAATGGCGATCGTCGGTTGTTTGAACAATGGCCTCGCTGGCAATGATGACTTATTAACCGTCAAAGCGATCATGGACGGCCTCGCCGCGATCGCATTCAGCAGCATTTATGGAATCGGGGTGGGATTCTCGGCATTATCGATTGTGATCTATCAAGGCACGCTGTCCCTCGCCGCCAGCGCGATCACCAGTCAGTTCACCCACTTCAATGGTGATCCCAGCAACCACCCGATCATTCAATTGATTTCTGGCGTGGGTGGCCTCATGGTATTAGGCATTGGCTTAAATTTGCTGGAGCTTCAGAAAATTCGGGTGAGTTCTTTTCTGCCCGCCTTAGCCATTGCTCCGGTTCTGTTTTTTCTAGCGCAGCGCATTGGTGAACAATAGGGATTCGTTAGCAATACGCCCAGGATCGACTACCGCGATCATCACCCGAATCGTTACCGCTGATATAATCGACGCATGGCGGGTACAAGTTCAACAGCAGAACGCCAATATTTCGCAAATTTTTTTCAAATATTTCGCAATTTATTTATGCAAATTGCTGCGATCGGGGTATACATATAGTAGTCACAATCTTCTATTCACACTAAAAGGACAATCCACTAATGGCTGGATCAAAACGTCGGTCGCCGACTTCGACGCTGGTAACCAAGGAATCGATCAAAACTGCGGGTTCTATCCTGGGCGATTTGCCGGAGAAGCCAAAAGAGATCTGGTCGCTGCGCGAAGCGATCGATGCTCTGAAAGACGAAATTACCGTCGCCCTTGATCGGGGTTATACCTATCCTGAAATTTCACAAATGCTGACGGCTCGTGGGGTCGAAATCAGCGCTTCCACGTTGAAATATTATCTTTCCTCCGTTAAGCGCCAAGATCCAAACGCGAAGCCGCGTCGTCGTCGTCGCACCCTCGGTGCTGGTATTAGCGCTGACAGCCTAAACCTCGGAGTGACTGTGCCCGCCGAGCCGAAGAAGCGCGGGCGCAAACCCAAGGCCGCCGTTGAAGCCACCGTTGTTACGGCCGAGCCGAAGAAGCGTGGTCGCAAGCCCAAGGCTGCCGTCGAGGCCGTGGTCGTGAAGACTCCCGGTCGCAAAGGTCGTCCGCCCAAAGTCAAGACTGAGGATGCTGCCCCCGTAAAGGTGCCTGCGAAGCGTGGCCCGAAGCCGAAGGCCACCGCCGACCAGACAGCGGCCACCAAGACAACAGCCACCAAGAAAACAGCGGTGAAAGCAACAGCCACCAAGAAAACAGCGGTGAAAGCAACAGCCACTAAGAAAACAGCGGTGAAAGCAACAGCCACCAAAGGCACAGGCCGTCGTGGTCGTCCGAAGAAGGTTACGGCGTAATTCACTGGTAGGTTGATCAGTCATGGTTTGATCCAGTGAACAATTGATCAATTTCAGGTGATCAGCTAGCGCTCCGGCATTGAATGCCGGAGCGCTTTTTCATGGCCACTCCAAACAGACGAGTGGGACACGGATTTCCTGCGGGTCAGGAACGGTATAAGATCAAGCCTAAATTCACCATGGGTCAGGTTGATGTCGTCCGTTCCCGCAATGCCATCCCCTTCAATATCATCCCCTTTAATGTCATCCCTTTCCGCCGCTGCTCCAGCCAGCGCGATCGGCACCGCCACGTCCCTTGAGCATTTTTGGATGCCGTTCACAGCGAATCGCCAGTTCAAAGCCCAGCCAAGGCTGCTAGTGCGGGCCCAGGATATGCATTACATCAGTCACGACGGTCGATCGATTCTCGATGCCACCGCTGGACTCTGGTGTGTCAATGCCGGACATTGTCGACCCACGATCGCCCAAGCGATTGCCGCACAAGCCCTCGAATTAGATTATGCGCCGACATTTCAAATGGGCCATCCCGCCGCATTCCAACTCGCCGATCGGCTCGTGGACTTACTCCCCGGCGATCTCAGTCGTGTCTTTTTTACCAATTCCGGTTCCGAAGCCGTTGATACCGCACTGAAAATGGCCTTGGCCTACCATCAAGCTAAAGGCGATACGCAACGCACGAGACTCATTGGTCGCGATCGGGGGTATCACGGCACGGGCTTTGGTGGCATTTCCGTCGGGGGAATTGCCGCCAATCGACAATACCCCGGCAGTCTGCTGGCACAAGTTGATCACTTACCGCACACCCATAACTTGGCGGAGCAAGCATTTAGTCACGGCCCACCCGCTTGGGGCGCACATTTAGCCGATGCCCTCGAAGACCGGATTGAAACCCACGGCGCGGCGACGATCGCCGCTGTGATTGTCGAACCAGTTGCCGGATCGACCGGGGTTTTAATTCCACCCCAGGGTTATCTGCAACGGCTTCGGGCGATCTGCGATCGTCATGGGATTTTGCTGATCTTTGATGAAGTGATCACGGGCTTCGGGCGGTTAGGCACAGGATTTGCTGCCGAATACTTTAATGTATTGCCGGATTTAATGGCCGTGGCGAAGGGGCTAACCAATGGTGCGGTGCCCATGGGGGCGGTCTTGGCGCGGCAGCATGTCTACGATGCCATGATGCAGGGGCCAGAACGCGCGATCGAATTCTTCCATGGCTACACCTATTCCGGCCATCCCCTCGCCTGTGCTGCGGCCAATGCCACATTGGATCTATACGCTGAAGAAAAACTCTTTGAACGCGCCGCCGACTTAAGTGCCCATTGGGAAAGTGCCATCCACCAACTGCGCCGCTTCCCGATCGTCCGCGACATTCGCAACCTCGGTTTAGTCGCCGGAATCGAACTGGAACCGCTGCCCGATACCCCCGGAAAACGCGCCTACGATGTCTTTGTCGCTTGCTTTGAAGCGGGATTATTAATTCGGGTCACCGGCGACATCATTGCATTATCACCGCCGCTGATCATTACCACCGCACAAATTGACGAAATCGTCGATCGGCTCGGGCGGGTATTACAGCAGCACTGCCATTGACAATTCCGACAATGTATTCGTACTGGTTCCTTGCCCATTCCTTACCATGATCTCTGCTGCATCACCCCGCTACACGATCGTCATTCCGGTCTTCAATGAAGCGGAAACCCTCTCGGAATTGGCCCAGCGATTAACCGCCGTCATGGCAGAACTCGATCGCCCTGTTGAATGCATTTTTGTCAATGATGGCAGTCACGACCGCAGCCTGGAACTGATGCAATCGCTCTACCGTCAAGACCCCCGCTTTTGCTATGTCAGCCTCGCCCGCAACTTTGGTCACCAAATTGCCGTCACCGCTGGCCTACACCATGCTAGGGGCGAAGCCGTGATCATTATGGATGCTGATTTACAAGATCCGCCGGAACTGATTGGGGCGATGATTCAGACTTGGCGATCGGGTTTTGAAGTGGTCTATGCCAAACGGATTCAACGCCGCCGCGAATCCTGGTTTAAACGGATTTGTGCCTACAGTTTTTATCGCGTCTTGCGACAGCTCGCCGATGTCGATATTCCCACAGATACCGGGGACTTTTGTTTGCTCGATCGAGCCGTGGTGAATACATTAAATGCCATGCCCGAGCGGGTTCGCTATCTACGCGGACTGCGATCGTGGGTAGGATTTCGCCAAACCGCAATTCCCTTTGAACGTGATCCACGCTACGCCGGCAGCGTGAAATATACCTTCCGCAAATCGCTCAAACTTGCGATCAATGGCATTGTTTCCTTTTCCCAAGTGCCACTGCGTCTTTCAACCTACGTGGGGTTATTCGCCGCTTGCCTCGCGATCGTCATGGCGCTGCTCGTTCTCTACTGGCGCTTCGTCATTCCGAATTCGCCCCTGACGGGATTTGCTTTAATTCTCGTGGCGGTCTTCTTCCTGGGTGCCGTGCAACTCGTGAGTATTGGTATTTTAGGCGAATATGTGGGACGCATTTACGAAGAAGTCAAAGGCCGACCGCTCTATACGATCGGTGAAATTGCCGGATTTGAAACCGTGGATTTGCGACGGCGGTTGAGCAGCCCTAGCTTCACCCCGAATCGCCCCGAATCCCCTTAACTCCGATCGATCAAAAAAAACGGCCAATCGGACAATTGGCCGTCAATGCTCACTTTCAGTCTCGATTCATTCAACGCTAACCCCTGACTTCCCGGTGCCGCAACGATCGCTCACGATCGTCACGACAACATCTTCCATCTCACGTTGGCGATTCCAATCAGCCTCCTTGCAAAACTGCAACCGGGATCTAGTAATGTACTGAGCACAGGCCTCAATCGGGGCAGCTTTACCGATGCAATCACCCATAACAGCGCCCGACGATTACCCGAATGATGCGCACCGTTTGGCTTACTTTGCCACCCGACGACGCTTCATCCAAGCCGCCGCACCAAGACCAATCAGACCCACCGCTGCCGCAGGCTCCGGCACTTTCTCGCCGTTCAAGAAGCGGACGTTATTTTCACCGATATCCACGGCAAACACTGTGTCGTTAAAGTCGCGGTCAGACTTTTCACCAAATTTCCCTTGCCCCGACTTACCATCACCGTACAGATCTTCAAACCCAAGTACCAAGTAGCGACCGCCAAAAGTATAAGCCACCGTATGCTGAAGTTTGTCCGCATTTTGTGCCGTTTGCGTACCGTAGATATAAGCGTTGCTCTGCTTATTGAAACCATCCGATCGCAGGAAGAAGTCAAGCTGTGATCCGCCCTTAATCATGCCTGCCTTGACAGTATCCCCCAACTTCAGCGTGTTAGCACCGCCCAGGACACAGTTCACACCATCCGTTTTACCCGCGCAGGAAACATCATTGAACAAAAGGTTAGAAGTGTTCGTCGTACCCATCGATTTGAATGCCAACTGGTTACGGTAGCCAGCACCTTCGTTAATAAACGAAACTTTCACATCATGGTCATACTTCAACAGCAACTTGCTCGCATCAACCTGCTTCAGGCCAGCATTTTGCAGCGCCAGACGCTCAGTTTGCACAAACTTTTGGAACGGCTGGTGGTTAAAGCCTTGGCTTGTACCGCTGTAAATTGTCGATTGCGTCCAGGCATTATTCCAAGTGAAAGCCGTAGCCGAAGACGCTTGAGTCAGAGCCCCAGTCAGGGCCGCAGCCGCAATCAGAACACCGGTGAAGAATTTGTTGTTGATCATAGTTAAGAGACAGCCGAGCTTAATACGGGAACAATTGGGTTTTACGTAGCTTGGTTTTGTGCAGAACAGCGATTGGAACCACCGTGTCTCGCACTCCTAATTTGTAACAAATCGAACTTGTCGCTGTATAGCCGCTCCGCCCAGAATTGACCGTCATTTAATCAAACTCGCCACGATCGCGCAATCCTGCGGAGCAAGCGTTTCATCATTGTTCGACAACATTCTTATCGTCTTTGAAAAAATATGTAAATCTACGGAATCAACGATGCCACGATCGCGGCACTTTAAACAGATTCAATAAAGCTCATCCGTGCGCCACCGATCCAGCCCGATCATCAAACCCAGAGATCGCGGGCATTTGGGCAGATCCATGCAATCACAGTCGGGTTTTCCACCCCGATCGAGCCAGACAATCCCCGATCGACACCGTAGAATGAAGAAGCTGACATCAAGAAAAACTCGCCACTGAACCCATGATTTTTGGTCTATTTAATAAAAAATCCGCCATGCCCAGTGCCGCCGACGCACTACCGGGACGCAGCACCGTCATGCCCGTCCCGGCCAAGCACTACGTCAATGGCAATCCAATTAAAGGGCCGTTTCCCGCCGGAATTGAACTCGCGATGTTTGGTCTGGGTTGCTTTTGGGGGGCGGAGCGCAAGTTCTGGCAAATGGATGGCGTTTACAGCACCGCCGTGGGTTATGCCGCCGGATTCACGCCGAATCCGACCTATCAAGAAGTTTGCTCCGGCATGACGGGCCACAACGAAGTGGTGTTGGTGGCCTACGATCCACAAAAAGTCAGCTACAGTGATTTGCTCAAAACCTTCTGGGAAAGCCACAACCCCACCCAAGGGATGCGTCAAGGGAACGATACAGGGACGCAATACCGATCGGGCATCTACGCCTATAATGCCGAGCAAAAAGCCCAAGCTGAAACCAGCAAAGCGAAATATGAAGCCGCTTTGGCGGATGCGGGATATAGCGCGATTACGACTGAAATTCTGGATGCGCCGGAATTTTATTATGCTGAAGACTATCATCAGCAATACTTAGCCAAGAATCCGAATGGCTATTGCGGACTAGGTGGCACGAAGATTGCTTGCCCGATTTAGCGGTTGATTCTAGGCGATCGGTTCCACGGGATCGATTGCCGATCGATTGCGTAATCAGCGGTGCGTTTTGCTTCGCAGAAACGCACCCTACCGCTGATTCAACTGCCAAACATAAATCTGACCATCCGAGCCCCCCGACGCAAACCACCGCTGATTCGGACTAATCGCGATCGCGTTCACTGCCCCGGTATGCTGATTCAACGTGGCTAGCAGTTCTCCCGTGGGCAAACGCCACACCCGCACCGTTTTATCCGCACTGCCACTAATAATTGCCCGACTGTCGGGTGTCACGGCTACTGCATTCACCGCATCTAAATGCTTCACCAACGTCCGCACCAATTCCCCCGATCGCGGAATCCATATCCGAATGGTGCGATCTTTGCTGCCACTCACGACAAATCGGCCTTCCGCACTCACCGCCAACGATTGAATCGCGCCTAAATGACCGCTCAAGGTCTGCACCAAGGCACCGGAATTAAGATTCCAGACATTAATTTGCCGATCGGAACCGCCTGCGGCAATGTATTCTCCGTTCAAACTCATCGCTGTAGCTTTAATTAATGCCGTCACACCCGGAAAATTCCGCAGCCGCTCACCCGTTTCGCGCCGCCATACGGTCACGGTGCGATCTTCACTGCCGCTGATGATGAATTGACCATCGATCGTCACCATTACCGCATTGACATCATTCGTATGGCCGGACAAAACGCGGACAAGCTGCCCGGTCGCCATTTGCCAAATCTTGATCGTGTCGTCATCACTACTACTGACGAGAAACTGCCCGTCGGGGGTAATCGCCAAACTGTTAATCGGTTTATTGTGCGCGTCATTGATCACCAACCGCGCCTGCCGACTCTGCAAATCCCACACAATAATCCGATCGTCCAGCCCACTGCTCACCACCGTCCGCGCATCGGGACTCACCGCCAAGGCCAAAACCCAGGAAGAATGCCCCTTCAAATTCGCTAAACAGGGATAATCCCCAACGCTGCCGCCCACGGCCATAGTCTGCACACTCACCGGATGGGAAATCGGCGGTAAGGGCGAAACAGGTCGCATTCCCGAAACTGGCGCTTGCTGGGAAGTGGGGGCGGGCGGCGGCGGGACTGGCGATAACGGCGGATTGACGATCGGGGTGCGCTGGACGATCGTTTGCTGGGAATTGGGCACGTCGGGGGGCATTCCGGGAGCGGGCGGACGGCTGGCGGGGATGGGCGCAGGTTCCAGGGCCGGCCGCAGGGCTTGCATTGCCGCCAATGCACTGGGAAAACGCTCGGCGACGAGGTCTCGTACCATCACATCCAGCACAGCCCCCACACCATCGCTGAGGGCCGCCTGCCGATCGGCCAAGCGCTCGCGCCATTGCCAGCGCCCGCGCAATGGATCGTAGAGATCTTCGGGCTTCGTGGAGGTAAGCAGGTACAAGCAGGTCACACCCAAACTGTATAAGTCACTGGCCGGATAGGCTTTCCCATTGCGCAACTGCTCGATCGGCGCATAACCCTCCGTCCCAATTTTCGTTCCCGGAAGCCCAAAGGTGTTTGCCGTCAGCACCTTTGCCACGCCAAAATCAATCAAGACTAATTTATTGTCCCCCGATCGGCGAATAATATTTGCGGGGGTAATATCCCGGTGAATCACATGCCGCTCATGAACAAACCGCAGAATCGGCAACACCCCGGTCAGCACTTCGCGAATCTTCGTTTCGTCAAAGGCCCCTTGGGCCGCCAATTCCTCTAGGAGGGTTTTGCCCTCGACAAATTGCTGCACCAAATACAAGCGCTGCTCATGCTCAAAATAGGCCAACAGCGTCGGAATTTGCGGATGCTCGCCCAGTTCATCCAGGCGAATCGCTTCCTGCTCAAACAGTTGCACTGCCTTTTCCAGCGCATCGGTACCCTTACCCTGGGGCGAAAACTGCTTAATCACACAGCGCGCTTGCAGCCGATCCTCATCCACTGCCAAAAAGGTTTTACCAAAGCCACCCCGGCCCAATTGGCGCAGGATACGGTAGCGGCCCCGCAGCAATGCGGTCAAACGACTGCCACAAGCCACGCAATGGCTCGCCCCGGCAGCATTGACAGGCTGCTTACATTCCGGATTCAAACAATACAACATAGGCAACAGGGAAAACTCGAAGCAGCAAACGAATGATTTGATCCTCGAATCTGCTCATTGTAATGGTGATAGGCTGATTAAGCACCATTCGGACAATAAACCCGATCGGCAAATTCACAAAATGCGCTGATTTCACGAATTTTTCGCTGATTTTTCTCTGGGCATATATTTTCTCTGGGCATATATTTGAAACGTTTTCCACCATGACCTCCCAAAGCACCATCACCGTTACGGTCAAGCTATTTGCGATCTATCAAGATGTGATTCAACAGCCGGAAATCGCGCTGCAATTGCCCACCAGTTCGATCGTTGCCGCTGTCCGCGATCAATTGCTCGAACAGCACCCCCAGCTTCAACCCTGGCGCGACCTGACCCAGTTCGGCGTGAATCTAGAACAAGTGAATGGTGATTTTGCACTGAATGATGGGGATGAAGTCGTGCTGATTCCGCCCGTGAGCGGGGGTTAGTTCAGCAAATTCACGCCCCCTAGCCCCCAATACTGGGGGAACCGGAATCAAAGCCCCCAGTATTGGGGGTTTGGGGGCTTGCTGGATCTCGTGTCTCAACTAGAATCGTAATATCACCCAACGCATCACTGAGCCGCACCCAATCGGTCACGTTCAAATCCTCCGCGCGGGACTGGGGATTGAGCTGCAAGGATTCGAGTACCGCATTTAACTGCTCCGGTTGAATCACGCTCTTCAGATTATTCCGCAGCATTTTCCGCCGCGTCGCAAAGCCCATTTTCAACAAACTCGCCATTTGTTTGGGATTTTGGGCGGGCTGGGCGATCGCTCTTGGGGTCAGCCGAATCACCGCTGAATCGACTTTGGGCGGGGGCTGAAAGGCTTTCGCCGGGACATCAAAGACAAATTCCGCATCGGCTAAATATTGCACCCGCACCGACAGCGCCCCAAAATTCGGATTGCCCGCCCGCGCACAAACCCGCAATGCCACTTCTTTTTGCATGAGCAGCACGATCGACTCAAACGGGGTCGGATTGGGCTGGCCGATCGTCCCCAGCAATCGCTCCAGAATTGGCCCGGTAATGTTGTAGGGAATATTCGCCACGACTTTATTCGGCTGGGCAAACTGCGGGGCGGGCGCGAGCAATGCGGGCCAATCTAAATGCAAAAAATCCCCCTGTAACAGCAGGAAGTTTTGCTCGTTGCCCAATTTCTGGGCCAACAGCGCGCAGAGGTCGCGATCGATTTCTACCGCCGCCACCGCCGCCGCCAAGGGCAACATTTGCCGGGTCAAAACCCCCGTCCCTGGCCCAATTTCCAGCACCCGATCGGTGGGCTGAAGCTGCGCGGTGGCAACGATTTTGAGGAGGGCTTTTTCGCTTTTCAGCCAGTGTTGCCCAAACTGTTTACGGGTTTTCACCACAGCATTACTCCGGCAGACCCAAAACTTCGCCATTCCCTTCCACGACCAAACCGATCGCATTGGCGATAATCCCTTGACTGGTCAAGGTCGCGATCGCCCCATCGACTTGATCCGGCGCAACGATCACCACAAAGCCAATGCCCATATTAAAGGTATTGTACATATCGCCGATCGGGACATGGCCCTCCTGCTGCAACCATTGGAAAATCGGGAGCGGTGTCCAGCTTTGTGGATCAATTTTCACCGACTGCCCAGCAGGCAAACAGCGCGGCAGATTCTCCGGCAAGCCGCCCCCCGTAATGTGGGCCATGCCGCGAATCGGCAGTCCCGACTTCAGCGCGGCGTGAATCGCTTTGACATAGATCTGCGTCGGCGTGAGCAACACTTCGCCCAAGGTTTTGCCCCCCAGCGCTTCGATGTGACTGCCCCAGGTGTAGGCCTTTTCTTCAACGATTTTGCGCACGAGGCTAAAGCCATTGCTATGCACGCCGCTACTGCCCAGCCCGATCGCCACATCGCCAAGCTGAATCTGCGAACCATCGAGGAGCTTCGGCCGATCGACAATCCCCACACAAAACCCCGCCAAATCATACTCCTGCGGCTGATAGAACCCCGGCATCTCCGCCGTCTCGCCGCCGAGCAGCGCACAACCCGCCTGCTGACAGCCCACCACCACACCTTCCACCACCTGGGCCAATTCCTGCGGCTCCAAATGTCCCGTCGCCAAATAGTCCAAGAAAAATAACGGCTCCGCCCCGCAGGTCAGCACGTCATTCACGCACATCGCCACCAAATCAATCCCCACGGTGTCATGCTGCTGCATCTGATGGGCCAACCGCAGCTTCGTGCCCACCCCATCGGTGCCCGAAACCAGTACGGGTTCGGCGTAGCCCTTGGGCAACTGAAACAAACCGCTGAAACCGCCGAGATTGCCCATCACCTCGGGCCGGAAGGTACTCTCGACGCGGCTCTTAATCCGCCGCACAAAGTCACGACCCGCTTCAACATCAACACCCGCTGATTTGTAGTCCATTACGTCCCCGCACGGTTTCCCCAAAGAACAGCTATGTATTGTATCGCGAGCGGTCGATCGGCCATCGGCCTGAAGATAGATTGCGATATATGCCCAATTATCACACGACGGATCCACCACGGGGAAATTGCGGTCGATCGGAGAAATTAATTAAAGCGGTCAAATAACTTCCACCAAAGACATTAAGGCTTCATGAAGCGTAATGTCAGGAAATCTTTGCTGAAAATCCGGGAACCCTTGGTACGATTAGCTCGGGTGTATTGAAAGTACGTTAAGCAAAGTTAAATTGACACAACCCACTCCTCCCGGATCCGGTTTTGCGATCGAAAACTTCATGCTACTGTTACTTTCGTTTGTCATTTTCGATGAACACCGGGTTGAAATCGAGGGTTGCGTCGGGAGACGCTGACGAGCCGCAGTTGGGCATATCCCATTCTGGTCTGGCCCCTGGAATTCAATTCTTGACCATTCACACAAACAACCAATGAATTCATATCGACTTAGTGGCGCTGTGGCAGCGCTCTTGTGTACCGTGGCGATTAGCACGGATGCCAAGGCTGAGATGTCACAGCAGGTTGCCAGCCAGGCTCCCGCAACCGAACAAGCCACTGAACAGACCCATGAAACCAAATCGGTCAGCACCGTACCCGTCAGTACCGCACCAGTAGACCGTGAAGCGGCCTCTAACGCACAATTCACCGCCGCTCCTCAGAAAGTCGCCAATCGCCCCGCGCACAACGCTGCCAGCCGCAGCATCGTCAAGATTCACAGCCACGCAATCCAAGGGCAACCCGCTGCAACGCTGTACGTTCGCAACCTGCCCATTCTGACCTTCTTGGATGATGCGGGAACTCAGTCTGGTTCCCGCCCCGTAACGCAACTCGTCACCAATAGCAGCGCTCCTACCTCCGTCAGTAAGGCCGAAGCAATCGCCAATCAGCTTAACCAAATCTACCAAGACGGAGTCGCCGCCGATGGGATTAAGGTGATTTGGCAAGGCGACAAAGCCAGCACCAGCAAGCCCGGTCAGTATGTCATCAAAGCCGGTCAACTGCCGATCGCGACGATCGATGCCAGCACGACCTACGCCAAGACCACCAGCAATGCGGAACAGGATGCACTCCTGGTTGCCAACCGTCTGCGCCAACTGCTCAGCAAAGGCAATGCCACCCCAAAGCCGCTTCAGCAGGTGGAAGGCAAACCCAACCGGACAGTACCCGGCGAGGATAACGGCGCTTGGAACGTTACCCGCACCTATCGCGGCGAAGCCTCCTGGTATGGCCCCGGATTTGATGGCAATCTGACGGCGAATGGCGAACGGTTTAACCAAAATGCGCTGACCGCCGCCCACCCCTCCCTGCCCTTCGGTACAAAAGTACGGGTGACGAACCAGTACAACGGGCGATCGGTGGTCGTGCGGATTAACGATCGCGGGCCCTACGCGGGCGATCGGATTATCGACTTGTCGGCGGGTTCCGCTGATGTGATTGGTTTAACAGATTCCGGGGTCGCACCTGTCGCTGTGGAAGTCTTGTCGCGCTAACGCTAAATAAGTTAAACACCAAATCAAATACTCGATCGAGGGTGCTACCGTAACGTAGTGCCCTTTTTTTGTTGACTTCAGGCAATTGCTGCATGTATTCCTCACCCTGGCCCGGTAAACCCTATCCCCTCGGCGCAAGCTGGGACGGTGAAGGCACGAACTTCGCCCTCTTTTCCCAGAATGCAACCGGGGTAGAACTGTGTCTATTCGATAAAAAAGGCCGCGAAACCAAAATTCCCCTCACCGAAACAACGCAGTACGTTTGGCATGGCTATCTCCCGAACGTCGGCCCCGGCCAGCGCTACGGCTACCGCGTCTACGGCCCCTACAATCCCAAACTCGGCCACCGCTTTAATCCCAATAAACTGCTGATCGACCCCTACGCCAAAGCCCTGGATGGCATTGTCACCCACGGGCCGGAAATCTTTGGCTATAACCTGCTCCATGAAGACAAAGATCTCGCGCCTTCAGTCGTGGATAACAGCGCCCGCATCCCAAAAGCGATCGTCATTGACCCAAACTTCGATTGGGAAGACGATAAACCGCTGCAAACGCCCTGGTGCGAGACGATTATCTACGAAACTCACGTCAAGGGACTTACCCAGCTTCACCCCGATATCCCCAAAAAACTACGCGGCACCTATGCGGGACTCGCCCATCCCACCGCGATCGCCCATCTCAAATCTCTCGGCATTACCGCCATTGAACTGCTGCCGATTCACCAATTTCTCTCTCAGCCCGCCCATTTATCCGGAACGGGTTTAACCAACTATTGGGGCTATGATTCAATCGGTTATTTCGCACCCCATTTTAGTTATAGTGCAGGTAAGCCAGCGCAACAGGTACAGGAATTTAAAACCATGGTCAAATCCCTGCATCAAGCAGGGATTGAAGTGATTCTCGATGTGGTCTATAACCACACAGGCGAAGGCAACCACCTCGGGCCAACGCTGTCACTGCGGGGAATTGATAATTTAACTTACTATCGCAGTTTCGAGGACGATCGGCGGCGCTATATCGATTTTACGGGCTGTGGGAATTCGCTGTATGTGCGTCAGCCCCAGGTTTTACAGCTCATTGCCGATAGTTTGCGCTACTGGGTCGAGGAAATGCATGTGGATGGATTTCGGTTTGATTTGACCACAACCTTGGCGCGGGAAGTGTTTGCCTTTGAGCGATCGGCGGGATTTTTTGACATTATTCACCAAGATCCGGTGCTGTCCCAGGTGAAGCTGATTGCAGAACCCTGGGACATCGGCGAAGGCGGCTATCAAGTGGGGAATTTCCCTTGGCGCTGGTCGGAATGGAATGGCAAATATCGCGATTGTGTGCGGGATTTTTGGCGCGGCCAGGACCATTGTTTACCAGAATTAGCGGCGCGATTGACGGGTAGTGCGGACTTGTACTATCACGGGCGCAAACCCCAGGCAAGTATTAATTTCATTACGGCCCACGATGGATTTACGCTGCGAGATCTCGTCAGCTATAACGAAAAACACAATCTCGCCAACAGTGAAGACAACCGCGATGGCGAAAGTCATAATCGGTCGTGGAATTGCGGAATTGAGGGCCCCACCGATGACCCCACAATTCGCAACCTGCGCGATCGCCAACAGCGTAATCTCCTCACCACACTCTTTTTGTCCCAAGGCGTACCGATGCTCCTCGGCGGGGATGAACTGGGCCGATCGCAGCAGGGCAACAACAACGCCTACTGTCAGGATAATGAGCTTTCCTGGGTGAAGTGGAAATCGAAAGAGCGGCGAGGCGACCTCTTCGAGTTCACCCGCCAACTGATCGCGCTCCGCCAACAACATCCCGTTTTCCGTCGCACCAACTGGCTACGCGGCCAACCGATTCCCGGCTCCGACCTGCGCGACATCCTTTGGTTCAATCCATCCGGCCTGGCGATGAGCGGCAAGGATTGGAGCAACAAAACCCTCAAATCGATCGCCATCTTCCTCAACGGCGACGCGATTGATAGCATGAATGACCAAGGCAAACGGATCAAAGACGATAGCTTCCTGCTCATGCTCAACGCCGACGACATCGCCATCACCTTCAAACTGCCCACCTCGCTCCAACCCTGGGCCTGGCGATCGCGCATCGACACCACCCAACCCCAATTCTTGGAAGACGGGCCACAGTATTCGCAAAGCCCAACGATTGCGATCGCACCCTACGCCCTCCTCCTGCTGCAACGCGGCGATCGGATTGCGTAGGGTTTAACTAACCGAACCGCCCCCCGGCCCCCAATCCTGGGGGAGTTAAACCCAAAATAGGTTCAAAGCCCCCAGTATTGGGGGTTTGGGGGCCAGTCAAATCGATTCATCAACAACTACACCGTCGCCATCCATTCCGTATGGAACACGCCCGCTTTATCGACCCGTTCGTAGGTATGCGCCCCGAAGTAGTCGCGCTGGGCCTGGGTGAGGTTCTGCGGCAGGGACGATCGGCGGTAGCTGTCAAAGTAGTCCAGCGATGCACTAAACGCGGGCACCGCGATCCCCGACTCCGCTGCGGTCATGATCACCGATCGCCAAGCCGTTTGCCGATCGAGGATCGACTGCTTAAACTCCGGTGCCAACAGCAGATTCGGCAAATCCGCCTGCTGATCGTAGGCCCGCTTGATCTGATTCAAGAACCCCGCCCGAATGATGCAGCCGCCTTTCCAGATCCGCGCACATTCGCCCAGATTCAGGCTGTAGCCATACTGATCCGAAGCCGCCTTCAGCAGCGCCATCCCCTGAGCATAGGAGCACATCTTCGAGCAGTAGAGGGCATCCCTGACCCGATCGACAAATGCCTGCACATCCCCCTGGAACTTGGGTTCCGGCCCGCTCAACTGCTGCGCCGCATCCATCCGCTCGGACTTGTAGGAGGACATAATCCGCGCATTCACCGCCGCTGTAATCGTGGGAATCGCCACGCCCAGCTCCAGCGCTTCCACCACCGTCCAACGGCCCGTGCCCTTCTGCCCCGCCGCATCGACGATCAGTTCCACCAAGGGCAAGCCCGTTTCCGGATCCAGCTTCGTGAAAATGTCGCTGGTGATTTCGACCAGGTAGGAATTCAGCTCATCAGTGCGATTCCAGGCCGTGAAGACTTCATGCAGCTGCTGATGATTCAGTCCCGCGACGTTCTTCAGCAAATCATAAGCCTCGGCAATGAGCTGCATGTCGCCATACTCAATGCCGTTATGCACCATTTTCACGTAGTGGCCCGCCCCCCCCGGCCCAATGTAGGTCACACAGGGGCCGTCATCAACCTGCGCCGCGATCTTATTCAGAATCGGTGCAAGGTACTGGTAAGCACTCGCCGTCCCACCGGGCATCAGACTCGGGCCATTCAGCGCCCCTTCCTCGCCGCCGCTCACGCCCATGCCAATAAACGTAAACTTCTCCGACTCCAACGCCGTGGCGCGGCGCTGGGTATCGCTGTAGAGGGAATTGCCCCCGTCAATTAGAATATCGCCTTCATCCAACAGGGGCCGCAGTTGATCAATCACCGCATCCACGGGCGCACCCGCTTTCACCATGATCAAGATCTTCCGAGGCCGCTCCAGGGATTGGACAAATTCTTCGAGACTGTAAGCCGCGACAACATTCTTACCCACCGCCCGATCGCGCATAAATTGCTGCGTCTTCTCGGGCGATCGGTTGTACACCGAAATCGGAAAGCCGTTGCGTTCGACATTCAGGGCCAGGTTTTCGCCCATTACAGCTAAACCGATTACTCCAAAACTTTGCGCCATAAGAATTATTTCACTCTGTAAATATTGCTGTGGTTGGCCTTTGTCTTCAAGGTAACGTGATCCCTAGGGAACAAGTCGAAAGATTGGCTTAAATTCCTGTGGCTAAATTTGATCCGGGAAATTACGGGGAAACCGCTGTATATCAGGCGGTCATCCGATCCCACCGATCGGATTTTGTGAGTACATGATGATAAAAAATGTCGGATTTAGGAGACACCTATGCTGACCTACTTGTTGGCCTTCGCGATCGCGATCGCCAGTTTGGGCCTTTATGCCATCAGCTTTTTATTGCCTGCGTTCAAGCGCGAACAGGACTTGATCTGGAGCGGGGTGGGGCTGTTCTACGCCCTGGTACTCTGGGCCTGTGCAGGGCAAGTGCGCGGCGGGCTATTGCTGGGCCAAATGGCGAGCGTTGCGCTGATCGGCTGGCTCGGCTGGCAAGCCTTTGGGGCACGCTGGGCGGGATTGAGCGCCGCTGAGAAGGATCAAGCCAAGGTGCTCACGGACATTCAGGCCAAATTCAGTAACATTGACTTCGGCAAGCTCACGGACCAAGCCAAGGGATTAGCCGACAAAGCCAAATCTTCCACCCAATCCCTGACCGACAAAGCCAAGGACGTGGCGGAAAAAGCCAAAGATGTCGCTGGAGATGTGGCGGACAAGGCGAAAGACATGAAAGAAACCGTCGCCGACACCAGCAAAGCCGCGAAAAAATCCGAACCCTACATCCGTAAAGACTTCCAAGCCACCACAGAAGCCGCAAAAACCACGATCGCTGAAACAGCCCCCGAGGTCGCCGAAACCGTGACCGAAGCCGCTGCGGAAGTGGTCGAAACCGTTGCCGATGCTGCCTCTGATGCAGCCAGCGACGCTTAATCATCCGGTCATATCAGATTTGAGCGGCCAACAATCGCGCCCTTTTCTGCGGAAATTGTGGCGCGATTTTGCTGTGCGCTTGAGGCGGGGGCAATAACCTCGTATGCTAAATGACGGTCTAAACTTCTACCGAGGCGATCGCAGCGCAATGACCCAGGCACCCGACAGCATCAGCACGCCGCAGTCTCACCCGGCGGAGTGGCTCACCGATAGCAATGGCCAGCTTGCCCTCTCGATTCGCCACAAGGGCAAAGCCATCTTTCAGGAGCAATCGCCCTACCAAACCGTCGAAGTATTCGACACCCATAGCTGCGGCAAAATGCTGACGATCGACAGCATGGTGATGTGTACGGAATGGGACGAAGCGGCCTACCACGAGATGATCGCCCAAGTGCCGATGCTGACCCACCCGCAGGTACAGGATGTGCTCGTGATCGGTGCAGGCGACGGCGGCACCATTCGCGAAATCCTCCGCCATGATTCCGTACGATCGATCACCATGGTCGAAATCGACGAAGCCGTAATTCGTGCCTCGAAACAATTTTTGCCGGGAATTTCCTCGGCCTTCAGCGATCCCCGGTTAGATTTGCGGGTGGATGATGGGATTAAATTTGTTGCCGATGCTGCGCCGGATTCCTACGATTTGATCGTGATCGATTCTTCTGATCCCGTCGGGCCATCGGAAGGACTATTCACCCAATCCTTTTATGAAGGGGTATTTCGCGCCCTGCGATCGGGCGGCGTGATCACCGTCCAAAGCGAATCGCCCTCCTTTAACCCCAAAGCCTTCACCGAACTCAACGCCTGTCTCAAAACCGTCTTCGGCCAGGACAGCGTGCATTGCTATTTGGTGCATATTCCCACCTACCCGACAGGCATGTGGAGCCTCACCTATTGCAGCAAGCAAGGGCCACATCCAATTAAGGATTTCGACTATGGGAAAGCCGAAGCGTTTACCGAACAGCATGGCCTGCGCTATTACAACGCCGATTTGCACAATGCAGCGTTCTGCCTGCCGACCTACGTTCGCAAAATGATTCAGCCTTAAACCATGACTGCAACGATTCCTGACGGCTACGATCCCAATGGCATTGGGCAATTGAATGGTAACTTTGGCGGTCTGCCCTACGATCGGGAATCGGCGAATTTGCTGCTGGTCGGCGTACCCTGGGAAGTCACGGTTTCCTATGGGGCAGGCACGGCAGCGGGGCCGCAGCAGGTTTTAGACAGTTCACCGCAGTTGGATCTGTACGATTTCGATCATCCCGACGGCTGGAAACAGGGGATTTTCATGCTGCCGATCGACCCCGACATCCGCGCCCAAAGCGATCGCTTCCGCACCCAAGCATCCCAAATCATTGAACGCCTCGAATCGGGCGGCACGCTCAGCGATCATCCTGATTTACAACCCACCCTCGCAGCGATTAATCAAGCGGGCGCGGATTTAAATCAATGGTTGGAAGAGCAATGTAATCAGGCGATCGCCGCTGGTAAACGGGTCGGCGTAATTGGTGGGGATCACAGTTCGCCCTTGGGGTATTTCCAAGCCCAAGCCAAACATCACCGCGACTTTGGCATTTTGCATATCGATGCCCATGCCGACCTGCGCGATGCCTACGAAGGCTTTAAATATTCCCACGCTTCGATCATGTTCAATGCGTTAGACATTCCGCAATTAACCAAACTCGTCCAGGTCGGCCTGCGCGACATTTGCCAAGCGGAAATCGATTTAATCACGGGATCAAATCAACGGATTATTGCCTTCAGCGATCGGGACATCAAAGCGCGGCTCTACGAGGGCGAATCCTGGAAATCGATCGGCGCCGCGATCGTTGCCGACTTACCCCAGAAAGTCCACATCAGCTTCGACGTGGACGGCCTCGATCCAAAGCTCTGTCCCGCCACGGGCACCCCGGTTCCAGGAGGGTTGGAGCTGGAACAGGCATTTTATTTATTCCGCGAATTAGTGAACAGCGGGCGGGAAATCATCGGCTTTGACCTGTGCGAAGTCGGAAATGCCGAGTGGGATGGCAATGTTGGGGCTAGAATTGTTTACAAGCTGGCAAATCTTATGGATTTGTCCCGCCAAAATCAGCGCTAAACAACATCTGTGGGAGTGAGGAACAACAATGCAGTGGACTCCGGAAGCCGAAGCCAAATTGAAAGAAATTCCGTTTTTCGTGCGTCCCGCCGCGCGGAAAAAAATCGAGAAACTGGCCCAAGAAATGGGAGCCACCGAGATCACCGCCGAAATCTACGCCGAAGCAAAAAAGCAATTCGGGTAAGGCATGTGAATTAAATAATCCGGGTAGACACTGTATTGAATGAAGCAATGCAAGCGCTAATTTTGGGGGTGGCGTTTGGTCAGTCGTAGTCGCCGCCGCAGGTTTGAACCATCGGTGTTGGCGCGGCGAATTCAATTTGGGGTGTCGTGGTTAAGCCGTCATCGGGGCGAGGGTGCATCCCAAGTTGGTGGGTGCGAGTTTGGCGAGGTCAAAGGGGTTGCGGGATTTGAGGACGGCAAAGACAATGCGAATCAGTTTGTGCATGACGGCCCCGACCACCTGCATTTTGGTTTTGCCTCGTTGCAAGAGTTGATTGCGCCAAGCCTGAATCGGTTCACAATATCGAATCAGGCAGAGGGCGGGATAGTAGAGCGCGCATCGGAGTCGGACATTGCCAATCTTACACAAGCGGGTTTTGCCATGCACGGTGGTGCCGGACAAGCGTTCTTGGGGGGTAACGCCAGCGGCAGCAGCCAGTTGACGGGCGGAATCATAACGCTCAATCGCCCCGATTTCGGCCAAGAGGATGGCGGCGGAACGGTCGGCAACGCCGATGATGGAGGTCAATAATTGGTGTTGGGCTGTCAGGTCGTCATCGGTGTGAATCAGGGCCAATAACCGGGTTTGCACCTGCGTCTCCTGGGCTTGGAGAAAGGTGATGTGGTCGGTGATGTCAGCCTGGACATCGGGGTCGGTGGTGACTTTGAACCGATTGCGCTCCTGGGTGATCTGCTGGGTCAAGGTCGCTAATCGCCGGGTTTGGGCCTGCAACTGTTGGATGATGGCGGCTTGGGGTTGCCAGGGACGCGGTGGCGTATCCCGACAAAACCGGGCAATCAGTACCGCATCAGCTTGGTCATTTTTGGTGCGGCGTAGTTGGCTTTGACCATAGCCCCGAATGCAAGCGGGATTGACGATGCTGACCCGCTGACCTTGGTCATACAGGAATAAGGCTAACCCCTGACCATAGACATTGGTCGATTCTAAACAGGCATGAAACTGCTGCACTGACTGCTGCGACAGCCAACGGAGCAATGTTGTATAGCCCGCTGCATCATTGCTGAAACACTGCGTTGCCCCCCGATTTCCCCGTGTCAGCAACGCGGCCACGAAGGTGTCTTTTGCCATATCGATACCGACGGCAATTAATTGATTTGCCATGTGCTTGACCTCGCATGCGTGACCATCACAATGCCAACCCAGCTGCGCTATCCTTGGTTTATTCGGGCAACCCGAAGGTGCCGGACTTTACTGTTCAGTCTACAGTTGGGTTGACCCCGCAACCGGGAGGGAAGGCGCGATGTTCTACATCACAAACTCGTTGAGTTTACGGTTGGGGCCTGCGTCACTTCCCGGTTTCCCCGTCGGCGGTTCTCTTGAGCTTAGCGAAGATTTTCATCCCCGCTCACATACAAGGTTGGGTGGGGCGCAGCGTCACCCAACAATCTGAAGATGTTGGGTTTCACGTTGTTGCACCCAACCTTGTATGTTGAGGGGACGCTAGCCCGGCCCAACCAGGATGTTGTGACATCGGTCTCGTAGCAAGGGCA
>JBJORF010000051.1:0-47946 GCA_046049545.1 Cyanobacteriota bacterium
AATTGACTCAACTCCGCATGGGGATTCAGGCATTGCTGGGTTAAGGTACCCATCAGCACATCACAGCGCGCCTGTTTCGTCGCCGATTCCAGCCGAAAGGCCGCATTCACGGTATCCCCCAAAGCCGTATAGTCCGGTCGATCGCCACTGCCCGTATTGCCCACCATCGCAAAGCCCGTATTGATCCCCGCCCCAATGCGCATCGGGAACGGCACCGGATATTTCTCCGACAGCGCCGCCGTCATTTGATGCAACTGCTGCACCACTTGGAACGCGGGTTGGATCTCCTCAGGACTGGTGCGGTCGTTCGACCCATGAATCCAGACGGCCATCACCGCATCCCCGATATATTTATCGACCCAGCTGCCGTTCTGGCGAATGATCAGGCCCGCCTGCCGAAACCAGCTCCCAATTAATTCCGACAAAATTTCCTCGTCTAGCCGCCGCGTCAGTACGGTGTAGTCTCGAATATCAACGACTAACACCGAGATCAGCCGCCGCACATGCAGCGCTGCCGTTGCTGTCAACTCACGGGCGGGCTTACTGCCGGGACTAATCGCCGCCTGGGGCGCATGAAATACCAATTCGGTTTGACCAAAGGTGAGCCGATCGCCGTTCTTCAGCGTCACCGGAATCCCCACGCGGCGACCATTAAGAAAGGAACCATTGCGACTGCCCAGATCGATCAGATACATCTCACCATTTTCCATCGCCTGAAGCATGGCATGGTTGCGCGAAATCCATCGATCGGTGATTACAAAATCGCTATCATCACTCCGACCGATCACCCAGCAGTTGCCGTTTTCGAGCATCCAACGGCGACTACCAGAAGCGGTATAGAGCAGCAAATGGGGAGTTGATTGTGAGCCAACCACAACAGTACACCAATCAACGAACGTGAACGGGGGCGAGTCGCGTGACCGTGAGCTATCTCACCAAAGACACTAGTGAGCTATCTCACTAAAGATACCAGTGAGCCGTCTCACCAAAAATTGCACGCGCTTACGTTATTGTAACCAACGTTATTTTTGCGAATCGGGAAATTTCTGATCGAAAAGATTACCCTGATCCAATTCGCCTTCAGAGCTTCAGCCTAGCCCAAAACCATCATCCAGGCATTCAGACGCACAAAAACTTGATAGTCAGGGCACACAAACTTGATGATCGAAGCCAAGACTTGATGATTTAAGCCAAGGTCGCCGCGATCCAAAACAGCCCATCCACCAAGATCGTACTGAGCACTGCACCACTGAATGCCATCCAAGGCAACGATCGGCGCTGCAATCCCCACAGCCCAAAGAACAGCAGTGTAACCACAAGAATCACTGTCCAAGCCATCCCCCAAGGCAAATACATCTGCGCCAGGGCCGCCTGAAAAATCGGGCCAAACTGACTCGGCTCCGCTCGCATCAGCTGCTTCCAAGCGGGCATCAAATCCACAACATAGAAATAAAAATCCGTAATCACCGTCCCCACCAAGGAACCCAAATAAAAACAATTACCCACCCGCGCCCAGCGAAACTGCAAGCCCACCAGCGCGATCGGCAACGCCAACGCCTCGATCGGCAGATGCCACACGGGTTCCCAGCGCCACCAGCCCCAAAAGATCGAGCCACAGAGCCAACTCCAGGTGAAGCCGACCAGCAGATCACCCCAAATCTTCGTGGCCGGATTGCGCATCAGCACAGCACTCAGGCCGCCCCAAAGCAATGACAGCATCAAACTCACCCCCGGCCATTCCCGCACCAACGGTGCTTCAAAAAACACGGGCACCGAGACCAGAAATGCTCCCGCCGCGAAAATCATCCAACCGTTTACTGCCGCCACACGCGGCACAGCAAGGGCATCGGAGGTTTCAAGTTCAGCCAAAGCACTGATCGTCGCCAACTTTTCCGGAGCAGTGGCGCGGGCTTCAGAGTAAAGGTTTAGCGGGTTTGGTGACGGAGAAAGCAACGTTTTCCAACCAGATTATGAGTGAACGTAAAGTTACTTAACAGACTAACACAATGTTTTTGGGAAGATCGAGTCGGCGCGGATCACGCTTTTCTGGCATCATGCTGACAATCGGTAGCTCTATCGCCAACACCCGCTATTAACCACTGTCCAGCCTAGCGTCATGACCATCGTTGATTTTCTCCCCAACCTACTACTCACCCAGACTGCACCAGCCACCAACCCGGCAGCCAGTCCGATCGTGGCGATCTTTCAAGGCTTCATTCTCGGGGCAGTCCAGGGAATTACGGAATTTTTGCCAATTAGCAGTACCGCACACCTGATCATTTTTCGCGACATCCTGGGCTGGAAAGACACCTGGAGCAAAGAAGCGATCGATGGCATCCAATTTGGCAGTGTTGTCGCCGTCGTGATCTATTTCTGGGAAGATTTGCAGCGGATTGTGGGTGGGGCCATCGCTGCGGCCCAAAGCCGGGATTGGCAGCGGGCCGAGTGGAAACTATTTTTGGGGATTGCGATCGGTTGTATTCCTGCCTTGGCGGGCGGACTGGCCCTAAAGCTGTTGAACATTGAGCTCGAAAGTCCTTGGATGATCGGCATCATGTCGCTGATCATGGCCACCTTGCTCGGGGGAGCCGAAAAGTTTGGTCGCCGACAGCGCCGCTTTGAGCAAGTTGAAGTTAAAGACGGGGTCTTAGTTGGCCTCGGACAGGTGATTGCCCTATTACCGGGAGCCTCGCGATCAGGTTCCACCCTGACCACGGGCCTGTTTCTGGGCCTAACCCGCGAAACGGCGGCGCGCTTCTCCTTTCTCCTTGGTTTACCAACCTTAACAATTGCCACGCTCGTCCAGGGTAAAGACGCGATCGACCTACCCGGCATGGCTTTGCCGCTATTGGTGGGGATTGTTTCGACTTTCATTTTTTCCTATCTCTCGATCGCCTGGCTGCTGAAATTCCTCCAGAAACAAAGTAACTGGGTGTTTGTCTGGTATCGACTGGGCTTCGGCACATTCCTGCTGGCAGCGGCTTTCAGCAAAATTCTAAATTAAGTCCATGGGCGGTTCGCCGCATGACGCAATTCCCGCGCAAAAGCTGTCAAAGAAGCGGCTGGAAATGCTAGTCTCTAATAAACGCTGTGTTAATTTTAAGGCTGTGTTGATTTTAAGAAATCGCTTGACCCGGAGTGGGAGGGATTATTTCATGAAGCGCTTGTTTCGCTGGCTATCGGCCCTGAGCTTAATTATTGGTTGTTTGGGTGGGTTTAGCGCACCATCGGCCATGGCGGCTGATTTACATTTTGGTGCATTGATTCAATCCCCGATGGTCATGGCGGCCACTGTGGAAAAGGAAGACTTGCGCAACAAGGTCTCCGACAAAATGGCGACCGTCTACGGCAAGAAATTGGATCTGAATAACACCAACCTCAATGCCTTCCGTGACATCCAAGGGATGTACCCCAACCTCGCTTCGCTGATCGTGAAGTATGCACCCTACGACTCCGTCGATGATGTGCTCAACATTCCGGGTCTGAACGAACAGCAGCAGGCCGTTCTGGAGAAGAACCTCGATCGCTTCACCGTGACCGAAGTGGAAGAAGCCTTAACTGAAGGTAACGATCGGATCAACAACGGCATTTACCGTTAATTCGCACGAATTGCTGGGCCAAATTGTTAAAGCCATTAATTGTCAAACCAATTGAATGCTGGCTCAGGTTTGCTCTCTGTTCCCATGGTGGAGCGGAGAGCACTTTTGTATTTCAGCCTCTATATTTCAGCCTCGGGGCGAGGGGAAGTTACGATGGAGCAGTTTGACGTAATTATTGTTGGGGCCGGGGCCGCTGGACTTTACAGTGCCCTTTGTCTACCTGCCCACCTGCGGGTTGCCGTCATCACCAAAAATACCCTCTCCCTATCCGCCAGCGATTGGGCCCAGGGCGGCATCGCCGCTGTGGTTGCGCCCGATGATTCGACCGAGTTGCACATTCAGGACACGCTGCGGGCGGGTAGCGAACTCTGTGACTACGGTGCGGTCAAGTTCCTAATCGAAAACGCTGCCCATTGTATTCAAAACCTCGTCAGTATGGGCGTGGCCTTTGATCGTCACCAAGGCGAATTGGCCATGACCCTCGAAGCGGCCCATTCCCGCCGCCGCGTCTTGCACGCCGCCGACACCACGGGTCGGGCCGTCGTCACCACCCTCCTCGAGCAGGTCTTGGCCCGCGACAATATCCAAGTGATCGCCCCCGCCGTCGTCCTCGATCTGTGGATTGAAGCCGATCGCTGCCAGGGCATTTGCATTGCGATCGGCGCGGAAATCACCTGGTACCAAGCGGGGGCCGTGATTCTCGCCACGGGCGGCGGCGGACAGGTCTTCGCCCAGACGACGAATCCCGTGATTAGCACCGGGGACGGGGTGGCGATCGCCCATCGGGCAGGCGCAGTTCTGCGGGATTTGGAATTCGTTCAGTTTCATCCCACGGCCCTCACCCAACCCGGTGCGCCCCGGTTCTTAATCAGCGAAGCGGTACGCGGTGAAGGCGCACATTTAGTCGACGATCACGGCCATCGGTTTGCCTTCGACTACGATCCAGCCGGGGAACTCGCCCCCCGCGATGTGGTCAGCCGCGCCATCTTCAGCCACCTCCAAAAGACCGCTACCGATCCCGCCACCGCAAACGTCTGGCTCGACTTACGCCCGATCGCTCCCGCCAAAATCCAGCATCGCTTCCCGAATATCATCCAAGTCTGCCAAACCTGGGGCATCGATGTCTTCACCCAACCGATTCCCGTTGCCCCCGCCGCCCACTACTGGATGGGCGGCATCGAAACTGATATTGC
Organism: Cyanobacteriota bacterium; assembly: GCA_046049545.1. Lineage (GTDB taxonomy): Bacteria > Cyanobacteriota > Cyanobacteriia > Leptolyngbyales > Leptolyngbyaceae > Romeriopsis. The sequence continues at coordinate 4,793 of JBJORF010000051.1, forward strand.
CAATCGAACGGCGATCGCCGGACTCTACACCGTCGGCGAAGCGGCCAGCACAGGCGTTCACGGGGCCAATCGTCTGGCCAGCAACTCGCTTTTGGAATGTCTTGTCTTTGGCGCTCAGTTTCAATCGATTGCGCTTCAGCCGTTCACAGATCGGCCCGCCCCAACCACAACGCAAACCCTCACCTTCGACTCAGCGGACAATGCCTGGGTGAGTGAATCCCGCGAAGCCCTACGTAAAATCGTCTGGCAAAGTGCCGGGATCGTCCGCCAACAAGCTAGCCTCAATGCCGCCATTACCCAAGTCGAGCAGTGGCAACAGGCGTTCCACGATCGCCCCAGCTCGCGCCAGTTGATGCAACTGCGCCCCGGCGATCGCTACAAGCTCGATGGCAGCGCCACCTTTCAACAGATCCGGGATTGGTCGGAGTTCTATAACCTCAGCACTGTCGCCGCCCTCCTCCTCAAAAGTGCCGCCTTTCGCACCGAAAGTCGCGGCGGCCATTACCGCAGCGACTTCCCGCACAGCCTCGAAGATTGGCGCTGTCATACCATGATTCGGGGCCAGCAATGGACAAGAGCGGCTGTCGATGCAGGTCCCGGCTAAGAATCAAGCTAAATTCAGGCTAGTTTGAGCAGTCGGCAGCGATCACCGCCGTCGTCTCGGGGAGCGGTGCGATCGTCATGGCGAGTTTTTCACAGGGAATTTTGTCCGAGAGGATTGCACTGGCCATCATCCCGGTATGGACTTCCAAATGGGCCGACGGCACCGTCTCAAAAATTAAACGCTGTCCCGGAAAGGCCACCCGCTCGAAATACCAGTTCGGCACATCCGTAATCCGCACGACCTGAATCGAACTGGTCGTATTGACATAGCAGCATTGCAGTCGGGCAGTATGTTCAACCAGCAAAGAATCAATAATCTGTGACATAGGTGTGAGCGGGAAGCTGATCCCGGAGCGACGAGGATGAGAGATTGATCGTGAGCTTCTAAGCTAACACTGGTCAATTGTGACAGTTGTAGTTGCTATTACCATCTGTGGCAAAACTGAATTTTCCGTGACATTTCGTTACAATAGTTTCATCGGTCTTTTCTCCACTATTCACCTGCGACAACCTCAGACAACCGCAGCGAAAGGAAAGTGCTATCGTGAAGATCTGTATCGATGATTAAACTGTCGATGATTGAACTATCGGTGACTCCTCCCATGGATCGCATTCTCTACGTTCGCCTACCCTGTAATCCGATCTTTCCGATCGGTGTGGTTTACCTTTCCGACCATGTGCACAAACAGTTTCCCCAGGCGGAGCAACGGATTTTTGACTGTGGTACCGTGCCGCCGTTGGACTACCACAAGGCATTGATGCGGGTGATCGATGAGTTTCGGCCATCGCTGTTGGTCTATTCTTGGCGGGACATTCAGATCTATGCCCCCGTCGGCGATCGGGGCGGCAACCCGTTACAGCTCTCCTTTGAATTTTTCTACTCACCCAATCCCCTACTGAAAGCCAAGGGTGCCTTTGGTGGTGTGCGAATGCTAGCCAGTTACTACACCGAGCTACTGCGCAACGAACGCTTGATTCGACGCGGCATTCAGCGGGCGCAACGCTATAATCCCGCCGTCCAAACCGTCGTCGGCGGTGGCGCGGTAAGCGTATTCTATAAACAACTGCAAAAGCGACTCCCCAAGGGCACGATCGTCTCCGTCGGTGAAGGTGAATCCCTGCTCGAAAAACTCATCCGACGCGAAGCGATCGACCAAGAACGCTGCTACATCGCCGGGGAAACCACACCGCGCGATCGGTTGATCCATGAGCCGCCTGCACCGATCGAAAAGTCCGCCTGCAACTACGACTACATCGAGTCGATCTGGCCGGACTTTGCCTATTACTTTGAGTCCGACGACTTCTACGTCGGTGTCCAAACCAAACGCGGCTGTCCCCATAATTGCTGCTATTGCGTCTACACGGTAATTGAAGGCAAGCAGGTGCGGATTAATCCCGCCGATGAAGTCGTGAAGGAAATGCGGCAGCTCTACGATCGGGGCATTCGCAATTTCTGGTTCACCGACGCACAATTTATTCCCGCCCGCCGCTACATCGAAGATGCCAAGGAACTCCTGCGCAAAATCATCGCCGACGGCATGACCGACATCCACTGGGCGGCCTACATTCGGGCGGACAACATGGATGAAGAACTGGCCGACCTGATGGTGCAGACGGGGATGAACTACTTCGAGATCGGCATCACCAGCGGCTCCCAGGAACTGGTGCGGAAAATGCGGATGGGCTACAACCTCAAAACCGTCCTGCAAAACTGTCGCGATCTGAAGGAAGCCGGGTTCAACGCCCATGTTTCGGTGAACTATTCCTTCAACGTGATCGACGAAACCATGGAGACCATTCGCCAAACGATCGCCTACCATCGCGAACTCGAAGCAATCTTCGGGGTCGATAAAGTCGAACCCGCCATTTTCTTCATCGGACTTCAGCCAAACACGCTGCTAGAAGAATACGCCTTCGATCGGGACATGATCAGCCGCAATTACAACCCCCTGATTCAAACCCCATTTAACGGTCGCAAACTGCTCTGGAACCCCGAACCCCTCGGTGCGTTCTTCGGCAAGGTCTGCCTCCAAGCCTGGAAACAGAACCCCAACGACTTTGGCCGCGAAGTCATGGCAATTCTGGAACAACAACTGGGCAAAGCCCCGATCGAAGAAGCGCTATCAGCTCCCCTCGAAGGGATGAAACCCGTTGGGGCATTGAGATAACCTCGGTTCATCGGTCAAGCCGTCGGGACATTAACAAACAAAAACCGCTCCGATAGAGAGCGGTTTTTGTTTAGGCTTACGTCAATCCGCAGTGCCCAGACTTACTGGTAGTTGGGCTTCAACGGCACCCGCAGCACCAATGCCCCCACTTTTTGGCCCTTGCCATAGGTGGTGTGGCAAAGCACGCAGGAAGGACTGATGCTTTCATTTAACGGTGTGGACTTCCGGTAGTACCATTTACCATTAATTTTTTCGACCGCTTCGATCGCCGTCCCCGTCGTCACCGCTGCCGCATTCGCCCGCACTTCAAACGCATCGCTAGGCTTGTCTGTCGCCCGCAAGCGATCGACATTCCCAATCAACCGCATGTCACGGTTTGCATCATTGAAAATCAGCGAAATCGAATGCTTCCCTTCTTCCACATTCTCGGGCGTGGTTTCAGCAAATTCCTGGCTCAAGCCCGCAAACACCGTCGCAAACATCAAGTCATAGGTGCGCTTCGCGAAGGCCACTTGCTTCGCTGGCGGTTGGCGCATTGCATAGGCCGCTGGCCCACCCGTCAAAATCGTCAGGCCCAGCCCGATCGCCAGCACTGCTGCAATCAGACCTTTTGCAAAGTTCTTCTTCAACCGCATCATCTGTTTCCTTAGGGTATTGGGGTAAAGTCAAAACACATCTGTGCTGTGACATCTCAGCGATCCTACCCATAAAATTTATGTGAATTCAACCGTAACCGCGATTAATTCACCATTTCCTGATTTTCCTACGCACCGCCCGGAGCCAGATTAAAGCGGCGGCGCAGCACTCGCACCGCTGCAATCGCTTGATCCAACTGCGTTCGCAGCGCCGCATCCAAATCCCGCCCCTGCAAAGCCACCAGCGCCAACACCAGCTCCGACCAAGTTTCATACAAACCGGGCAGCTTCGTCCCGGACGGGCTTGGCCCGATCGCGCTCATCGCCTCAGCCGCGGATGTCACTGTTGCTAACACCGCCGCTAGCGCCGTAGGTTCAATGCCGCCCGCCGCCAAAGCCGCTTTCAATTCTGCCGTTGCCTGGGTTAACTCGGTCAACGGTGCCTGGATTGCTTCGATCGATTGATTTAGCATAAATTATCCATTCCAAAAACTAGGCAGGTTTAGTTTGACGCTTCACCGAAATTGTCATCGCGATCGCCAGCATCGCCATCACTGTGATGCCGATCGCCCCCGCCAACGGATTCAACCCAAAGCCCGAAACCCACAGCGGAGTCTGGCGCGTGAACTGAAACAAGCGCCCCACATTCAGCACGTAATAGCACCACACCAGCCCCGCATGAATCCCCACCGACAGCCCCAACCGTCCCCCCGTCACCTGCTTTGCCAGCCCCAACGTCCAGCCCAATAAAGCTAACGCAAACCACTGCAATGACATCGGCGAAAGCTGGAGATAATGCAGCACCGCATAGATCAAACTCGTTGCCGCCAGTGCCACCTGGGGCCGATAACTGCGCTTCAGCTCATCGAGCAGCCAACCCCGAAAGAAAATTTCCTCCGCCAACGCCACCCCCCCTGCAATCACCAAGCCCTCCAGCAGCAACCAGGGCATCGGCTTAATCGGATTGAACCAGCGCACGACTCCGATCGCCCCCAACAACTCAAACACCAACAGCAAAAAGCCATAGCCAATGCCCAGCCCACCCAGCAATTCATACAGCCAAGTCCGACGGCGACGCATTCCATAGCGGGGCAACGGATTGCCTTCACCTCGCCCCCAACGACTCCAGATCTGTGCTAGCCCCAGAAACAACAGATAAATCAGCGGCATCGTCAACAGCGACACCAAGTTTTTATCCGCAATCAACCCATTCAGCAACAACGCGTAGGGTGCCCATAGCAGCAGCAACAACAAGACAAAAATCAGAATTCGCAGCGGTGCCGGAAGTTGTGTCACCTGCCGCAGTCGCGGGGTCAAGGCCGATTCCAACGCGGCGAATTTCATAGAATCCTTACTCATCTAGGTCTGCCCCAATCCTCGAACTGCATCTGACGCATCTGGCTTGGCTGACGCATCTGGCGCAGCTTACTCATCTGGCTCGATCGTGCTCGTCAACCCCTTATTCAGCAGCGACTCACAATAAAACTCCGCTGGTTCTAGCGCACAGACAGTCACCAATCCCGTGCCATTCTGATGGGCTTCCATCATGATGTTGTACGCCTGCGGCTCACTCAAACTCGGCAACACCTCAATCAAGCATTGCATCACATATTCCATCGTATTCACCGGGTCATTGTGGAGCAAGACACGGTACATCGGCGCTGGCTTGCGAACTGTTGATTGTTTTTCAATCGTTTCAACCGCCACGATCGCGAGCCTCCCTACATAAACACGAATTTCACCTTAATTGTTATAGCACTTGATCGCCTCGGACTCGATCAATCCTCAGCCGCATCATACAGCCGTGATATCGGTACAATTTGCGTCATTACGCTGAACGATCTCGGATGCGATCGTCCCTCAAGTTTCCCTACAATAGGATTAACCTCTGTTCGAAGCAAGTTCTTTTTGCTCAAATTCGCCCATGGATGCTGTGGTTAGCCACGTACAGTTTACGCCCAACCAAATTGTCTGCCTTGAATCGGCCCACCGCTACCTCTTCGGCGAAATGATTCAGCATGTCCGAGAACGTCAACGCTGTTGGGTACGACCGCTGATATTGGCGATCGGTGACCCCGGCGACCTCCCCTCGATTAACGCCAGCGGCACCTGGCATGACCTGCGCGAATGCTCGGATCTACTGCTGCCCGAACATTTATTCCGCGAAGCCCTCGATACCGAAGTCTTGCCACTCATGGGCCAGCTCTACGCCGCCGAAACCAAAATTCAGCCCAGCGATGATCACGCGATCGCCCGCCAAGCACTCCATGACTTAATTCAAGCCGTTTGCCTTGCCCCATCGCCAACGATCCACGCCGATTATGCCTAAGCCCGATCGTTGCTAAGCTATGATCAGCGGGGAAATGTGGAGGGAAACCAGCCAATGGCACTTGATCAAGCAGAACTGCGTGACCTATTCGTGCGCACTATTTTCGAGGAAACGACCGCCGAAGATTGGGTTCAAGACGTTTGGGGCCTCAGCCCCATGCTTGGCGACAGCGCCGCCAAACTTTGGGAAGCCTGTGAATGGCTGCTTGCCGACTGTCCCGAAGCAACCCTCGAAAATTTCATGCAGTATCTCTATCGTCAGCAACTCGATGAATCATCATCGACAACCAATTACTGACCAAACACCCACAATCAGCAGCGGTGGTGACTCAATCACCGCCGCCGCGCGCAAAAATACATAACAGACTCAATAGGGGGCCGAATCATAAACCGTCAAGGAACAATGCATAAAAATTTGAATGGGGCAATTCACACTAAGCCCTCAACCACTCCTCTAAACCACTAACACCTAAACCCGAGGATATCCCTGGAGCGCAGTCGCTTCTGTCTCTTGTAAATGGGTATTGAGCGATCGGTATTCTTCAAGATTGATCGCTTGATTGGCGTAGAGATCTTGCAATAGCTGCGTCATCTCCCAGCAGACCACGCTATGAATGATCAAGCGGCGGGCTTCTAAGAGCGCCTTCGATCGATTGGGATAAACCTTCGCCGACTCAAACCAACTGCCGCCCCGAGACTTCGGTTCGATGATATCCCAAGTCCAGCCATGGTCGTCTTTGAACGCTCGCAGATACCAACCTCGATACTCTTGAAACGGCGCGGCCTCTAGCCAGGAATCGAATAGACTCGATTGCGCGTATTCCTCACGATGTTCCATATTTCGCGTCATTAACTGTCGTAGGTTTGAACTGTCGTCGGTTTGCCAATGGCGATTCACCAAAAGCGATGGGTAATGGTGATCACCGCACCCCATAATTGCATAGTTTAGAATTCTCTCAGTTGTATAAAAAAGTACTTTATGCAAAGTCAATAGAACCGCCGTCGCTACAATCTGCCAAATCTGGCTTCACTCAAGGCTTTAGGGCCGTCACAGCAATTTCAACTGGCGATCAGAGTTGTTCATTTCTTTAAAAATCCACAACCAGACTCTGCGGATATTACGGTCGCGCAGATAAAAATTGTCAGCAGATCGGCCAGGGGAAGGCATGTAGCTTACAACACTTTACTCAGTATTATCTCGTAGAGTACTCTGTCTGAAGCGGGGTAAAGGTGATTTTTACAACGCGATCGGTAAATTTTTCTTGAGGTTCCCCCAATCACTGCAATTTTAGGCCACCTTAGATCTAAGTGCTAAAGCAAGTCTTGCAAGTTACGATTAGCACAAATTTTATCGCCGACCACCCTAAGTACGCGTTCATTTCGTTCGAGCACACCATCTGGAGCCTTATCATGCAACGTCTTGCCTCCGCTCTGGCCATGGGCGCGATCGCCACCGCCTCGATCGCCACGATTGTGGTGGGCGCTCAGCTCCAAAGCAATCAATGCGCCCGGATTTCCCTACCGCTTGATTTCAACATCAGCCTCGGCAAAACTTGCAACGCCAATCCAGCGATCGCCGAGCGTTAACGCTGGCAACATTGCTCGGGCGCTAGCGCTGGCGATATTTCCAGACGCTGCCCGAAACGATATTCGTCAGAATATGGGCCACCACGGGCACGAGCAGGTTGCCGCTCCAAACGGCACTGTAGCCCAATATCCCACCGACGATCGTGGCCCACAGCATGTAGGGCCATTGTTTCCAGCCACTTAAATGCAGGGCCCCAAAACATAGGCTGGAGATGATCACACCTTCCCAATTACGGCCAAAGGCGGGCAACATCACGCCTCGAAATAGGAGTTCTTCACTCACGCCTGGCAGAAGACCCAACCAGAACAAATCCAGCCAATGCAATGGCTTAACGACCATCTGCACATAGTGGTCAGCGCTCGATCGATACTGCGGCCAAAATTCGTAAAGCAGCGCACTGGCCACCGAGATCATCAGCGCAAATCCCAGTCCCCAGCCCCAGGACTGCCATGTAAAGCGCAACGGCAACAGCGTCACATTACCAAGATACAAGCCCAACCGCGCCAACAGCATCAAAATCAACGCCGTCACGGCCATCACAATCAGGATCTGACTGCGGGACAGCTCGGGGAATTCAGGCGGTTCGGCTTGGTACATAACGGCTAAGGTAACGGTTGAAGATGAGGAATTTGGGGTTGCAGCATGGTGGTATTGAGGCCCGCCCGATGCGCCGCGATCGCGCCAATCGCTTCCCAGTAGGAGCGAACATTTGTGGTTTTCAGCCCCAAGTCTTCGGGGTAGACCTGCATCCGCGTGGGGTTTTCACTCACGGTAATGATTTGCGTTGGGGTCTGGCTCAAGCTCAGCACTGCACTGCCTCCACAACAACTCGCCGGAATCACTAAAGCGGATAAATCCTCGGCCCAAATGCCGTGATTACCGCCCGCAGTAGCTGTAATAAATTGCGGCGCACGGCTCAGGCCCACTAACACACAGGGCAGAAAAGTATGCCCCAATTCCTCCGCTGCCGATCGGGGCGAAATCTCCGGGTCGAGGGGCAACGGCGACAGCGCTGGCGCATGGGCACAGGGGATTTTGAACTGCCGCACGAGCAGATGACTGATCACTGCCTCTGCCCCCGCTAGCGGATCAACACCCTGACCGTGACGATAGGCTTGCAGCGCCGGGTCATCCACATCCATTTCCGGAAAGCGCACCACCACCGCGATCGCCTCTGCCCCCGCTTCGCGAATCAACCGCTCCGCTGCCCGCAATAGGCTATCAGGATTGCCGATCGTGCCCCAAGTCGCCTCCGAGTCGGCCTGCCGCAGTTCGACATTCAGCGGCGCATCGGTGACAACATAATCAGTCAGCTCCAACCCCAAAGTCGCCCGCGCCGCATCCGCCACTTGCAAATGCCGCCAGCGCAACTCCGGTTCAATTCCCGCGTCCAGCAGCAAACCAATCCGGTTTTGGCGCACAGGCAACAAACCCCAAAAGCCCGCCGCAAACTGATCGAGCCCAAACCCCTCGACATACAGCGCGTTCGGCACCGGCCAATAGAGCGATGCTCCATTCATCACATTCGGATGGGTAATCACCCGATCGGCCACCTGCGCGATCGCCCGCAATACCGGCAACGCATCCCCGGCATAGCCACCAATTTCCGCGCCTACCCCCGTTGGCACAATTAGACCAACAGTATAGGGGGCACGAGGATTAGGCCACGTCATCACAGGTAATGATCGCTTCAATATAGAGCAACCCCGAATGGACTTTGGTAATTGACCACCGCAGCGGCTCACCTTCGCGCTCCAGCGCTGCAATCACTTCAGCTTGCATGTGGTTAATCGAAGTCGGCACCGGAATGGTCATCGTAATCAGTTGGGTAGACATTGCACATAATTGGGGGAATAGGGCAATCAGAACGGTTGGTGCGGGGCGTTTGAGTCGGAAATTTGAGTCGGAAATTTGAGCCGGAAATCGGCAGCGATTGACTGCCGATTTACTTCTGATATTGACCAAATTGCAATTCATAAACTGCATCTTCTTGATCGGTTTCAACTTTGCAATTACTTCGGGGATAGGCGACACAGAGCAAGCTATAGCCCTGCTTTTGCAGTTCTGGGCTGAGGCCCACGCCATCTTCCTGGGACACATCACCTTCAAGGACTTTGGCCGCACAAGTGGTACAAACCCCAGCAGTGCAGGATGCGGGCAAATCAAACCCTTGTTCATTCGCAACATCCAGAATGGCGCGATCGTCGGGCACCTGAATGGTGTGTGTCGTCCCACGATGGAGGATTTCTACGGTGTAGACGTTCGCCATTTTGAATTAAACCTTGCTTAACTAAAGTGCTTGCTAACTTGAACCTATTTTACGGGAAGGCAAGACCCGCGTCACACCAATTCCAGCGCAAGTGATCAGAAACACAACCGTCCAAAAACACAACCGCCGAGAAACACAACCGCCCAAAAACACAACCGCCCAAGTTCCCACAAAAAATGGCTCCCAGATTAGGAGCCATGGAATGAACAATCAATTTCTCAAGTGATCGGCACTAGCTGAGCGCACTTGCCCCAGCCACCACTTCCAGCAATTCCTGCGTAATCGCCGCCTGACGGGCCTTGTTGTAGCTCAAGGTCAGAGTCGTAATTAGGGAACTCGCGTTGTCACTCGCATTGTTCATTGCCGTCATTCGGGCTGCCAATTCACTCGCCGCCGATTCCTGCAACGATCGCAGAATTTGGTTGGTCAAGTACAAAGGCAACAGCGCATCCAAAATCTGCACTGGGTCTTGTTCAAAGATCATATCCTGAGGGAACTGATCGACTTTGGTTTCGACCTTCTCGCGATCGACTTGGAAATCACCGCCGCGCACAATCAACCGGAAAATCTCATCATCCGTCACCTCTAACCCCTGGGGACTAAGCGGCAACAGCGTCTGAATCACCGGTTTCGAAGCGATCAACGAAACAAACTTGGTATAAACCAGCTCGACCCGATCGACCGTATCCGACAAAAACAACGACAGTAGCTTATCGCTAACCTGACCCGCCTCCGCCGCCGTCGGTACCTGTTCAAGGCCCATGTAGGTGGCATCAATATTATAGTTACGGCGCTGGAAATATTGCACTGCCTTACGACCGACGATCGTCAAGCGCACCTGCTTCCCTTCTGCCTGCAATTCTTTGATCCGGATTTCCGCCCGCTTGATCACGTTGGCATTGTAGCCACCGCACAAACCGCGATCACCCGAAACAATCAACAATCCAACGGTCTGCACATTCCGCTGGCGCAGCAATGGCAGGTTCGCTTCTTCAAACTGCAACCGCGATTGCAATCCGTGCAGCACCTGTACCAACCGGTCGGCAAAAGGCCGCGAAGCCGTCACCTGATCCTGGGCACGACGCACCTTTGCTGCCGCCACCAAGCGCATCGCTTCCGTAATTTTTTTCGTATTCTTGACCGACTGAATCCGATCGCGAATGGATTTTAAGTTAGGCATGAGATTCTCGGCTGATGGAAGTTAAACATCGCTTCCCCGCAGACCGCGCCCGATCGGGCGCGGCTATTAATAAGCAGGAAATTAAGCAGCAAATTGCTTCTTGAATTCGTTAATCCCTTCTTTCAGCAGACCTTCAGCCTCATCATCCAAGACTTTGTTGCCCTGAACGATTTCAACGTAACGCGCTTTGCTGGTCTTCAGATAATCGCGCAGACCCGCATTGAAGGGCACCACTTTCGCCGCCGGGATGTCATCAAGATAGCCGTTAATCCCCGCGTAAATGATCGCCACTTGCTCATGCAGCAACAGCGGGCTGAACTGGGGCTGCTTCAGCAATTCACGCAACCGCTGACCGCGCGCCAACTGGTTCTGCGTCGCCGCATCCAAGTCGGAAGCGAACTGTGCAAATGCTTCCAATTCCGCAAACTGTGCCAGTTCTAGCTTCACCTTACCCGCGACTTTCTTCATCGCCTTGGTCTGGGCCGCCGAACCCACACGGGACACGGAGATACCCGCGTTCACCGCCGGACGCAAGCCGGAGTTGAACAAGTCAGTGGACAGGAAGATCTGGCCGTCGGTAATCGAAATCACGTTGGTCGGAATGTAGGCCGAAACGTCACCCGCTTGGGTTTCAACGATCGGCAGGGCGGTCATGCTACCGCCGCCCAGGGCATCGCTGAGTTTTGCGGCCCGCTCCAGCAAACGGCTGTGGAGATAGAACACATCGCCCGGATAGGCCTCACGACCCGGCGGACGACGCAGCAACAGCGACATCTGACGATAAGCCTGAGCTTGCTTGGACAGGTCATCATAGACCACTAAGGTCGCCTTGCCTTTGTACATGAAGTACTCGGCCAGTGCTGCGCCCGTGTAGGGAGCCAAGAATTGCAGCGAAGCAGGGTCGTTGGCATTAGCGGCCACCACGATCGTATAGTCCATCGCGCCTTTTTCTTGCAGCACCTGCACGGCGTTCGCCACCGTGGAAGCCTTCTGACCCACGGCCACATAGACGCACACCACGTCTTCGCCCTTCTGGTTCAGAATCGCATCGATCGCCACAGCGGTCTTACCCGTCTGACGGTCACCAATGATCAATTCCCGCTGACCCCGACCGATCGGAATCATCGAGTCAATTGCCGTAATCCCCGTCTGCATCGGCTCACACACCGACTTCCGGGCAATAATCCCCGGTGCCATCGATTCAATTAAGCGCGTTTCCGAGCAGCTAATTTCGCCTTTACCATCGATCGGACGGGCCAAGGAATCGACCACGCGACCGATCATTGCATCGCCCACCGGGATCTGTGCAATTTTGCCCGTCGCCGTCACCGTCGAACCTTCGGAGATGCTACGGCCATCGCTCATCAACACCACACCGACGTTATCTTCTTCCAGGTTGAAGGCAATCCCCACGGAGGCATCTTCAAACTGCAACAGTTCGCCGGCCATACATTTGTCCAAGCCATAAACCCGGGCAATACCGTCACCGACTTGCAGCACGGAGCCGACATTCGCGACTTTGGCATCTTGGTTGTAGCCTTCGATCTGCTGTCGAATAATGCTACTAATTTCGTCTGGTCTGATTGCTACCATGAGTGTCTCTCTTTGCAATGGATATTGGTTTTACGCTGGATTTGTCGCCCGGGTGACTCGCCGCAAAGACTTGCCGGCCCCAAAGCCCCTCAATCCCTAAGCAATCCCCGCCAAGCGGAGGGAAAGTTGACGCAGTTGGCCCTTCAAGCTGGCATCAATCACCTGCGAACCCGCTTTAATCACCACACCGCCGATTAAGTCGGGGTTAATCGTGGTTTGAATTTCCACTTCGTTCGCGCCCGTCATGACCTTAACTTGTTGCTTAATTTGCTCTTTCTGCGCATCGCTGAGTTCAACGGTCGCGCTGACTTCCGCCAGCACCACGCCCTTGAGTTGACGCAACAAAGCCTGATACTGCTTACAAATGCCACCGAGAAAGCCGATGCGCTGTCGATCAACGAGCAACATCAAGAAGTTTTCCATAAACGGCTGCACTTGACCGCCAAAAATCTGTTTCAGCACCGCTTTCTTTGCATCAGCGGTAGCAAATGGATTTTCTAAAAACTGCTGCAATTCCGTCGAACCTGCGAGGGTTTCACCAATCGATGCGGCATCGCTACTGAAGGCATCGAGCAAATTACTCGACTGTCCGAGGGAAAGTAGAGCTTGGGCGTAAGGCTCAAACACCTGCGAACCCAAAACGGTATTTCCTTTCATCCTAATTGCCTCCCAGCGCTGCAATACTGCGATCGATCAAGCGTTGCTGCTTGCCGTCGTCCAGTTGACCCGGCAAAGCAGTCGCGGCTTTCTGCATCGCCAATTCCGCAATCCGCTGACGCAATTGAGCCATCACCTTGGCTTCTTCCGCACCCATGTCCGCAGCTGCTGCTGCTTTCATGGCGGCCACGTCGGCCTTGCCTTTTTCCAGAATCGCTTCGCGCGCTTTCGCGGCATCCGCTTGGGCTCGCTGCACAATCTGCGCCGCTTCTGCCTGGGCCGATTTCAGCTTTTCCTGTTCCGCCGCCAACGCTTTCGCCGTTTCGGCTTTCTTACGTTCTGCTTCCGTCAAGGCTTTCTCAATCGCCGCCGATCGCTCGGACAGCGTCTTGGTTAAAGCGCCCTTCAAGAAATAGAACACAATCCCAATCACGATCGCGAGGTTAACGATATTCGTCTCAAACAGATCGAGATTGAGACCAAACCCTTTACCCTCAGCCTCCGCCATTTCTGCGCCAAGGATGGTGGCTCCTGTGGCGAGCTGTAAAACAATATCCATGACACTCAACCAACAACTGCGCCGTCAAAACATTATTTGTCGCTATGCAGTCGGAACGGCTCACGTTGCCCGCAAGCAACCCGCGCCCCCGTCCCGACTACACCCCGACCAAGACCTTATTCAAGATCTCCCGGCTCAGGCTATCGACCTGCTGTTCCAAGGTCGCCATCGCCGCTGCCTTCTGCTGCTCGAGTTCGGTTTGGGCCTGCTCGCGCTGGGCAATTGCCTCCGCTTGCGCCGCCGCCACCTGTTCGTCAGCAATTTTCTGCGCTTCTGCCTTCGCACTATCAAGGGTTGCCTGATATTGACGACGGCTATCGGCCAATTCTTTTTCGTACTGCGCGGTCATTGCCTGGATTTTCTCCAAGCCTTCCTTCGCACCACTCTGGGAAGACATGATCAGCGCCGATCGCTCTTCCAACACCTTCGTTAAAGGCTTGAAGAAGACAGCATTGAGGTATACTACGGGTCAGGCGTGAGTCGTCGCCATTCGCAACTGCGGCGTGGATTAAGTAGGGCAATGGGTCATGGCCGCAAACGCAACCTGACCCACCCCAACACTGACCCGATGCTTACTTGAAGGGGTTGGCGAACAGCAACACCAGTGCAATCACCAAACCGTAGATCGTCAGGGATTCCATGAACGCCAGCGTCAGCAGCAGCGTACCGCGAATCTTACCTTCAGCTTCAGGCTGACGAGCAATCCCTTCAACGGCACTGGCCGATGCGTTACCCTGACCAATCCCAGGGCCGAGGGATGCCAAACCAATTGCCAAAGCCGCAGCAATTACGGAAGCGGAAGAAACATCCATTGTGAAACCTTACCTTTTACGTGAACGAGAAATACAAACAATACGGTCGATCGTTGCGGATCTAAAAATATCCACAATGGTGCAATCACAAACAACAATCACCTAACGAATCAAGTTAGGCACCTAACCCATTCAGTTAGGCGTGTTCCTCATGCTCATCACCATGCCCTTCCAGGGCTTCATGGATATAGGCACCTGCCAATGTCGCAAACACCAACGCCTGAATTGCACTGGTAAACAAGCCCAGCAACATCACCGGCAATGGTACAAACAACGGCACCAGAAGCACCAACACACCCACCACCAATTCATCCGCCAAGATGTTACCAAATAGACGGAAGCTCAGGGAGAGCGGCTTAGTGAAGTCCTCTAGCACTGCGATCGGCAAGAGAACAGGGGTCGGTTCGATATACTTACGGAAGTAACCCAAACCTTTCTTCTTGAATCCTGCGTAAAAATACGCGATGGACACCAGCAGCGAGAGCGCCACGGTCGTGTTGATATCATTCGTCGGCGCAGCCAGTTCCCCTTCCGGCAGCTTAATCAAGCGCCAAGGAATCAGTGCTCCCGACCAATTACACACGAAGATGAATAGGAACAGCGTACCAATGAACGGTACCCAAGGCCGATAATCCTTTTCACCGAGTTGATTTTTGGCCAACTCCCGCACAAACTCGAGGGCATATTCCATCAGGTTTTGAATCCCTTTGGGAATGCGCTGGGGATTGCGGCTTCCGAGGAATCCCGCAATCAACAAGACGGCCATAACGAACCAAGTCGTCATGAACACCTGCCCATGCACCTTCAGACCGCCAAGATGCCAGTAGAAGTGTTGACCCACTTCTAAACTGGCCAGCGTCAATGATTGGGGTGCGTCTAAGAAATTCAACATCTCAGTTCGTGGATGCGGTAATAACTCGCAAGGTGTATACGAGCAGCGTGGCTTTAAAAGTGAGAAAACCGAGAAACACTGGCAACACACTCAACTGATCAATCTGGGTCGAGATAATAATCACGCCCACAAACACAGCGATGTGCGACTTACCCGCGCCGCCTGATCCGCTCCCCATCTGCTCAACATTTTTAGCTAACAACCGCAGATAAATCAGCCCCACCATCGCCCCTAACAAATAGTTCAAAGCAATCTGAAGCCCATAGGCCAACCAAACACAGGGGAAGATTATGGCAATCAACACCGCCGTGATCGTCAATAGTTGCTGGCGCAACTCATAAAACTCAGCCATCGAGTCTGTTGATTGCTCAACAGGTTCCGAATCTAGCTCAGATATTGGCGATTGCTCCGCCATTGGAACAGGAACTTCCATGGGGTAATTTCAACGGTTGTGAAACTCACGAATTAGCCGACCGATCGCTCGAAAACAACCAGCCAAGCCATCGGCAATCATACCATGCAGGGGTCACAATACTTAACGCCGAAGAAAAAACCCGCCGGGCGTGATCCTCAAGGCTTAACGGGCGGCAGGGTCGATCGGCATAGCTTGCGATCGCGATCGGACATCGGCTCCTGCCAGGAATAGGCAAAGTGACTCACACCGTCAATCTGTGGTGCCACTTCACGTAAACTCTGCATCTTTTGTTCCAGCGGCGGATGCCCATTAATCGTCTGCTGCCAAATTCCAGCAAATACAGGATAGATCTTGGCTCCCGGCGGAGCCAAGCGTACCACCCGCTGAACCTGAGTCATCACGTCACTGACCCGGCCGGAATTGGCATAGGTCATCGGATGAAATTCCACATTCGCCGGAAACCGATCCCAGGGCTGCAAGCGCGAATCAAAGGTTTGGCCCTGCTGGTTATTGCCATCGGAGAAAAAGACCGCCCCCGTCGCAATGCCTTGCTGTTGGGCCGGGGCCACCGCCAAGGTGAGAAAATCCACCACGCCTTGATAGCTATGGGCCACCGCCAAGCCCCAGAGTTCCCGCGACAGCAGGGTTTGCCGATCGCGCGGGGCCAGTTGATTTTCCCCCACAACTGGATTGCGCCCTTGCCAGAGCGGTGGCTGACTGGCTTCCCGGGGATAGAGCCGATCGATCGCTTCGAGATCCGTCGCCGTAATTTTTTGATTGTCCAGATAGCGCTGGATCACTTCACGGCCTTTGGCATTTTGGGCCCGATTCAGCAAGGCCGATCGGGAGGCTTCGCCATAGACCCACAGATCCCGCACCTGACTCATATAGGCCGATCGCCCCTGGAGACGCGGATAGCGAATGTAATCAAAATAAATCCCATCGGGTTTGCGCTTCAGCACTTCCTGAATCATTTGCTGATAATCCTGACGGGCGATCGGGTGATACGGATCAACAAACGCCTCCTTCGGATTCACCGCCCCCAGTTCCGTGCCCAAACCCGGCGAATTTTCCGTTTGAATACTGGTTTGGCCCCGGCCATTGCGAATCAGCAGCGCCTGCTTTTCGGGTCGGATCGCATAGTTATAGCCAAAATTCAGACTAAACATCCAGGCATGAACTTTCAAACCCCGCTCACGGCCCTTTTGAATCACTTCCGCCAACAAGTCCCGCTGATCCTGGCCCCGCACCTGAATTGCCGATTCCCAGGCGGTGGGATTATCCCCCTTCGGCAACAGCACCGAGCCATTAAAAAAGGTCTCGACATAGACTTCGTTATAGCCCCGCTCAACGATCCGATCGAGCACTTCTTCGATCCGGCCCGCCCGCGTATCGCAGTCATACAGCCGCAGCCAAATCCCCTGACGCTGGAACGAATTTTGCCGTCGGCAAGTCTGGATCTGGCGGGCATGATCCGCCACCAAATCGCGATACCGCTTTTCGGCATCCTTTTCCTTGCGCTGCACGGCCTGACGCAGCAATTCCTTATCTGTAATTGCTTGCAAGGTCTGCTGACAATAGGGCGCAAATTGCTGGGCTGACGCTGGCATCAACGCCAAATTGGGGATACCGAGGGCCGTCAGCCCGATCGCGCTGATAATCCGCCGCGACCACCCCATCCCACCACCCATTAACCCCGCACGGGCGAGCGGCCGCTCGCCCCGACAGCCCACCATCAAACCCATACAAGACACCACAATTGCTACATCCCAGCTGAAAACTTCACTTTCCCCGTGACGCTGTACCTGCCACAGAAGGTTCCAAATCCAAGGGAAAATCTTTGTCTGCTCAGATTATCACGGGCTTGCTCAGCGAAATTAGGACAGACGGGCGATTTAACGACCATGCTGGCGAATCGCTTCGGCGATCGCGGCTTGGCGACGGGCTTGGTCATGGGTAATTGAGGCTTTGGTATTGCCGAGACCGGGGGCTTCCCAGCGCTGGGTGCGGGGGTTTTTATAGGCATAGACCCGCGCTTGCAGAATCGCGTCGGATCCCTGTAATCCCTGCTGCTTTGCCGCTTGCAGCCGATCGACAAAGCCCCCTTCACTCAACGCTGCCAGCGGGGCCTGATTCGCCAAATCGATCGCATTCAGTTGTTCTTCTAAGCTCAATTGCAATCCATAGCGCCCCTGGGCTTGGGCTTGGATTTGGGCAAATTGTCCGGCGAGGCGGGCCAACTGGCGGCGATCGGCTTCTTCCGGCGCACAGCGGCCACAGTGCTGATAGGAAAACGTCCCCACATTCCACACCGCATTCCCCGGATCGACATGGCCATAATATGCCTGGTTTTTCGCACCATCCGGGCGACGGGTGCCTTCGGCACTACCCACGGCCTTGGCCACCAGGGATTTTGTATGGGCGGCAAATAACCTGTCCGCCTGCCAACCGGGCTGTACCGGCAACGCCAACCAAGCACCACCGGTGGGAGACTCCGGCCAAATCGTCGTCTGCACCCGTTGCGAAACATTCACGGCAACATCTTCAATGTGATGCACCGCAAAACTGAGAAAGCTCTGCTTCCCTAATGATTGGGGTGATTCTGTGGATTTGGGTGATTCTGTGGGCAATTCCGGCTGATCGCGTGGCCCCTCAATGGGCTGTTCCGGTACCGTGATTACATTGGCCGCGATCGCCATTAAGGCCACACAGCTAATTAGCCGAATCCGATTATGTTGCGTTGCCTCCCCGGAGGGAGCCAGCGCAATCGCATCATCAAACGGCACCACCGATCGGCGATCGGCCAATTCACCATCCATCCACATCAAATTCACGCTCACGCCACATCCCCCAATCCCACGCAACAACAATCACCCACAAATCCCGAACGTCAATCCCCACGCAAATAGCCCATTAAGGCTCATCCCACCTAAGACTGCGGCGGCTTCAGCAACCGGGCAATCAAGGTCTGGTCCGGCTCGACGATCGCCCATTTCCCGTCCGCTTGTCGCCGCAGCGCCGCAAAGTGCAAGGTCGTCGCATGACCCAATGGCGCCCCCGCTGGCACCGGGCCAACGGCGGGACGGCCGTGCCACCATTGCCCCCGATTCACGCCACACAAGCGAAACAAATAGGCCGGCACTTCAGCACTGCTGTAGAACAAACAGCCTTGGGCATCCCGCTGGACTTCCCCCGCAAATGGCGCATAAATTGCCTGACCGCGTAGGTCGATCGAAATATCCCCCAACCCCCCAGTCACGGCATACCCCGCAATCCGATCGCCCGGCTTCAATTGCCAATTCTGAAAAACTTGGACATTAATCGGCGGGGGTGGAGTCTTGCCACAGCCAATCAGACTCCATAGACAGAGTCCCAAGAGTCCCCATCTCGCCCCCCTAGCGCACCAAAAAGTCAAAGCCCGCATAGCTATTGCCCTCATAGGTAACGACCAGCCAAGTATCCGGTTTGAATTCTAGGGGGTAGGCTTCCCGCTCGGTATTTTCGCCTGCTCGAATTTGCACCGTGGATAGGCGACAGTAGGGGGCTTTCACCAACTGCCGGATTTGGGCGCGGGACTGACCTTCAGGAATCACCAGCAATTTCGCGAGCGTCGTGCGGGAAATCGTCGCCTGCCGCTGAACAACTTGAATACATTGGGCGGGCGGCTGAAATTGGCTGGCTAGGGCGCGGGACAGCCCCGCCACATCCGTCTGCTCAAACAGCAGTCCGCCAGACAGTAAACAAATTCCACCAATCAAACAGCGCTTCACCCAGGAAGGGCGACTCAGGCTTTGGGACACATCATTCGCAGCGTGGGACATGGGTTGGGCCTCAACAAATTGAGCATCTCGGGGCATAAAACAGCAAACAACCTCAAAGAAAAATTGGGCCAATATTCGGAACCGGGATTCGATCAGACAGCTAGAAACGACTGCCCAAAAACAACCCCAACGTCAGCAACAACAAGCGATAAATCACATCCGATCGCCCATTCGGCACACAAAAGGCCAGATAAGCGGCGACGATCGCGGGCAACGCCATCAGCAAATTCAATGGCACCACCAACGCCGGAAATAGATAAATCATCGACTTCACCAGCAACCGCAGCACGATCGCCCCGGCCACCCACAGCGCCAAATCAACAATCTTGGCGCTGGGATCGGCGGGAACAGGTAACCGCGCCATGGCCCAATTCAGCAGTTGGCGGCCATTCAGCGCTAGCCGGAAGGCAGACCGATCGCTGCGAGTCCGGCGCGATCGCCGAACGGTCGACCGCTCCATTGGCTTGCCCAGGCCTCGCAGCGGCGATCGCATCCCAGACAATTCCACTGAGGGTCGTTCCACTGAGGGTAGTTCCGCTGGCGGCCGCAACTGCGCGGCGATCGCTTTTGCCTGGACGAGTTCGGTCATTTCTGCTGTTTGGAGCTTGCGATGCTGGTGCAAAGCTTCCAGCGCTTCATAGGCGCGGGCCGACTCCTGTAACGTATAGTGCGATCGCAATTCCGGCTCCTGCCAATCCGGCAGTCGTAGATGGCGCGTCCGGGTCGAGCGCGATCGTCCAGGACTAGACAATGTCGGCGAAATCGCCGGTGGATTCGAGGCTTGCGGTGACACCTCGGCAGCCGCTTGCAAATCACTCAAGCGCTGCTGCATCTGCTCAATCATCGCCCCCATCTGCGCCATCCGATCGCGCATCTGAGCGGCCGTCGCCCCATCCATTCCATCCACCACATCCCGATCGACCACATCCCGATCCGCCGCCCCCGCGTCCACCAAGGGCACCGACACCGATGATTCCCGTCGATTTTGCTGCTTGGCTTTAGCGCGGGATGCAGCGGGGGCTTGGCGCGTTGACTTGCGGCTGGTCGCTTTACTCCGGGTTGATTTCGGCGCAGCCACCGCAACCCCATCCGCTGGCGTATCTGACAAATCCGCCAAATCTAACAGCTGATTCGCCAAACTCAACTGCTCACCCAAATCCGCGATCGCAGCCGGGTCTTGCACCTCCAACACTAGCCGCCCTTTCTTCGGGGTCGGCACAGGCATAATCGACGTTAACGGCTTTGCTTCTCTCACCATAATCAAATACAACCTCCAGGGGACTTAACGCTTATTGGGGCGAATGGTCGGATCGAAATCCAGAATTCAATTAGTACGTTTGAGCTAATACAACCGTACTATAGCAATACCAAAATGCATTTGTCACGCTTTTTTGAGATTTTTTCTGGCCGAGCATCCGTACTAATACTGGCTGCAGTCCCCGCCAAATGGCTGAACCCCGCTAAATCACGCAGATTCGTGCCGATCGACACAATCATTTACAAAAATCTTGGCTAGATTAAAACCACGGTTAATTCGTCAATAGTCAATATCCGCAATCAAAGACCCGCAACTCATTCGAGACCCACTTAAGCTTCGAGACCCACTTAAGCAATGGAGAAACGGATATGGCGTTAGTCAAACGGATTGAAGTGCGATCGCTCGATTCCTTTAAAGGCGGCACAGCGGAATTTTTACCCCCCAAGCCAGCCATGAAACCATGCTGGTACAGATTCCCGCCGGAGCCCAGGACGACCTATTTGTGCATCACTACCAGACAGATCAATTGCTGGTCGTGCGCGGCAGTATGGTTCTGGTCATCCTCCAGAATCGCCAATACCAGTACATTCCCCTGACCGAAGCCAATCCGGTCGTCGTGCAGATTCCCCCCGGTGTACCCCACGGGGCAATTAATCCCAGTACGGAGAATTGTGTCCTCGTGAATGCCGTTCTCCGCCATGGAGAGCCCCACGCCAAGGACTACCAACCAATTCGCCTGCATCACCCCTACGATCTGCACCAAGCGCGGCAGGTGCTGGCGCGATCGTCGATCCAGGCCGCTTAATCCGCCTCGGAGCGACACCCAACCCAAAAACTGCGGATTCCTCACAATCGCCGTACCAAAGCGGGGCGCGGCGATTGTTTTTGCACTATCCTAGGGACATCAATCTATACAAGTCATGCGCCATGCCCCTCACTATTTTGGTTGCAGACGATGATCTGGGCACCCGATTAGCCGTCGGCGACTACCTAGAGCTCAATGGGTTCAATACATTGCGGGCTGAGAACGGACAGCAGGCCCTCGCGATGGTGACCCAGTTTCATCCCCACCTGATCATCACTGATATTGCCATGCCCCAATTGGATGGCTATGAATTTGTGCGCAATCTGCGCAGTCAACCAGGACTGCGCCTTTTGCCCGTGGTCTTTCTCTCCGCCCGTGACGGCACCACCGATCGGGTCATGGGCTACCGACTCGGTTGCGATGCCTACCTCGCCAAACCCTTCGAACTTCCCGAACTGCTCGCTGTCGTGCGGAATTTGCTCGATCGGGCCCAAACCGTCGCCCTAGAAATTCAGTTTTCCCGCCATACCGTCCCCGACCGCCCCAGCGAACTCATTCCCAGTGGCCCCCTCAGCCACGATCACCCCGAACCTGAACTCAGCAGTCGCGAACTCGAAGTCCTCCAGCTCCTCAGCTCCGGCGGCTCCAACATCCAGATCGGCAAAACCCTCCATCTCAGCCCCCGCACCGTCGAAAAACACGTCAGCAGTCTTTTACGAAAAATCGATGCGCACAATCGATCGGAACTCGTTCGCTACGCGATCGAGCATCATCTCGTCACCTAGACTCACCGATTTACGTCCACGGACTTCGCTCCATCTACCTTGCCGCAATCGCACCAGTTTCGCATAAGTGATCAATCAGTCCATCACAGGCATCGACCAGCAGATCAATCACAAAATTGAATCCTTCTTCCCCACCATAATAGGGATCAGGCACCGATTTCAAATCATACTCACGGCAAAACTCACACATTAGTTGCAATCGATTACGATACTGACCTTGGCGATCCACGTGATACATGTGCTCGAAGTTATCCTGATCCATCGCCAGAATCAAATCAAATTCTTCAAAATCCGCTGCTTCAAACTGCCGCGCCGCACCCACCAACGGAAAACCCAGCTTGCGTTGCGCCGCCGCACTCATCCGCCGATCGGGCGCACTGCCAACGTGATAACTCGAAGTCCCCGCCGAATCGCAACTCACCTGTGCCTCCAAACCCCGCAACTGCAAGCGATGATTCATAATATTTTCCGCCGATGGCGAACGGCAGATATTGCCCAGACACACAAACAGCAGACGATACATCAGCGACATCCTCCGATCAAGCTGATCTGAACTAGCGAACATTCTGTGCAGACGAACAGTCGCCCGCCCCCATGACTCATCGATCACCGACCGATTCCACCGCCCAAAAAACAAACCCGGCAAAGACATCCTCAAAACGTCCCACCGGATTCATCATCAACCCAAAACCAAATTAAAAACCGGGCAGATTCAACCCACCGGTCAGCTCTTCCATTTTCTCTTTCATCGTCGCCGTCGACTTACCGTAGGCATCCTTCACCGCCGCCAACACCAAATCTGACAGCACTTCTGCGCCTTCACCCAAGGCATCGGCCGAAATACTCACATCGATCGGCTCTTGGTTACCGCTCATTGTCACCTTCACCTTACCGCCGCCGGATTCACCTTCAATCCGCATCTGCTCCAATTCTTCTTGAAGCTGCTTCGCGCCTTCCTGGACCTGTTGGGCCTTCTTAATGGCCTCAGTCAGTTCCTTCATTTTGCCGAGGCCGAAGCCGAAACCTTGTCCCTGTGCCATAGATTTAGTCGCTTATGCTTAGCTTGCTTACAAATGGATTGCTCGGAATTTGAGCAGTCTTATTATGCCATCGAAACCGAAAACTGACGGGGGATTCTCCCAGCCCCAGCCCCCCAATGCTACGCAACCGCATCAAACACGCCCAGCATCCGCACTTCCGGCTCCAGATCTAAGTCCCACTGGGATTTAACCTGCGCTCGCACATGGTGGATCAGGTGGAAAATATCATTCGCCTTCGCCCCGCCGCAGTTCAGAATGAAATTCGCATGGCGCGTTGCCACTTTGGCCCCACCAATCTGATAGCCTTTCAGCCCCGCTTGCTCAATAAGCCAAGCCGCTTTTTGCGGCTCCGGATTGCGGAACACGCTGCCGCAACTCGGTTTGTCGTAGGGCTGCGAACTTTTACGCTGGTCGTACCACTGATTCATCTGCGCTTCCACCGCGATCGGGTCAGCTCCCATCTCCAGTTGGAAGGTCGCCTGGGTCACAAACCGCCCCCCACTTTGCAAATTCGAAGTCCGGTAACGGAAAGCCAACGCGTCTGGAGTCAAAATCTGCATTGTCCCATCGGGCAACAGCACCTTCGCTTCGGTCAAAGTATCCGATACGCTACCCCCGTGGGCCCCCGCATTCATCACCACCGCACCGCCAATACTCCCCGGCACACCCACCGCCCATTCAAAGCCCCGCCAACCCAACTGGGCAATCTGCCGAGCCAACGGCGGCAAGTACACCCCCGCATCCACGGTGACCAAACCTTGTTCCCGATCGAACTGCACCTGCTTCAGGTACTTTGTCGCCACGACCAGACCCGGCAACCCCCGATCGCTCACCAGCAAGTTCGACCCACGCCCCAACATCGTCACCGGCAACCCTTCCGATGCGGCCCACTGCAAACTCATTTGCAGATGCGACAGACTATGGGGTGCAATAAACCATTCCGCATCACCGCCCACCTGGAAGCTCGTCAGTTTCGCCAGCGAAACCTGCGGCTTAATCACACAGTTCTCACCCAGCGTCACAGGCATAGGCAGCGTATCAGCGCGTAAAGTCATGGGGGCATTCAGAGTCAACATAGAAAGAAAGTAAATTCCGCAGGTGAATGATCAGGGGAGTGGAAATTCAGATCGAGCTTATCGAGGTATCCGGTCAGAGCGCTAGCCGCAATGGCTGAGCTAACCTCATCCCACCATCGCTAACTGCAAAGCAATCAATTTGGGAATCACTTGATTAAGGTTCCCCGCGCCGAGGAAAATCGCCAAATCACCGGGTTGTAACGTCTGATTGAGAAAGTCCTGTATCGCCTCCAAAGTCGGCTGATAGTAGACCGTCGGCTGATGCTCCGCAATTTTGTCCGCCAGGTGCTGACCGGTAATATTGCCAGGATTTGCTTCGCCCGCACTGTAGATATCACTGATTACTACTACCTCTGCATCCACAAAGGACTGAGCAAATTCCGGCAAAAATTTCAGCGTTCGACTAAATCGATGGGGCTGAAAAATCGCCACCAACCGTCGACCTTCCGCCTGGGCCTGCAATTTCGCCGCCGCGAGGGTGACTTGCAACTCACTCGGATGATGGGCATAGTCATCGATGAAGCGAATATCATTCGCCTCGCCCTTCCGCTCAAAGCGGCGTTTCGCCCCTTCCGCTGTGGCTAACGCCGTCGCGATCGCCGCAAACTCCAGCCCGACCATGCGACCCACAGCGATCGCCGCTAGGGCATTACTCAAATTATGTCGCCCCAACAGTTTCAGCGTGATTTCACCCAGAGGCTGACCCCGCTCCAAAATTTCGGCTCGGGTCGCATGGCCACCATACTCAACATTACGCGCACTATAGTCCGCCCCCATCGACGGATCCAAGCTATAGCTCACACCAGGCTGAAACTGCTCCCGCACCACCGGACAATCGATCGAGCCAACCAGTTGATGGCAGCGATCGGCAAATTGCTTAAACGTCGCGACCACTTGGGCCAAATCACTGTAGTGATCCGGATGATCCAACTCAACATTCGTCAAGACACCGATATAGGGCTGAAACTTGACCAGCGAACCGTCGGACTCATCCGCTTCCGCGACCAAATATGGCCCTTTCCCCTGGCGCGCATTGCCGCCCAGACTGGGCACTTCACCGCCTACCACCACCGTCGGATCAACACCAGCCAAAGTCAATACATGGGCAATCAGGCTACTGGTCGTCGTCTTCCCATGGGTACCCGCCACCGCAATACTTTGCTTCGCCTGGATCAACCCTGCCAACACATCCGATCGATGCCAGATCGAACATCCCAATTCCACCGCCCGGCGATACTCGGCATTACTGTCATTGATGGCCGTCGAACAGACGATTTGCGGCAGGGAAACCCCATTCGGAGTCGCTGAAGCCGTTAAAAAGTACTCAATATTGGCCGCTTCCTGCACCAGAAAAATCTTGGCTCCACAGGACTCCAACCGCTCCGTAATATGGGTCAAACGCAGATCCGACCCCGACACTGGCAAACCTTGTTCTGCCAGAACTTGCGCGATCGCCGACATGCCAATCCCACCCACACCGATAAAGTGGAAGGGTTTCCCACTGAAATCAGGCAAACCAGCCATTTCAATTCCTCAACACACCACACACCAAATCTTAGGCGCCATCATATCAGGGAATGCTTTTTCCGCGACAAGACTACGGCCCGTTATATCCGATTTTCCCCAAACTGCACGCCTGAACTCTGAAATCACCGACAGCCTTAAGGTCGCATGAGCGATCGTTTATGTTGGTCATACTGAATACATTTTCGGCGACGGCACGAAGTCGCACACAGCATGATTACCAGCAGCCATCACTGGCGATGAAATCCCCCAAAGGTGATAAGTGGTTTTCAGGTTGGCCCAAGCGATCGCGCCGGATTTTCTCCAAATTTGCCGCAGACTGTTCTGCAACACTAATCAAATCCAGCCAAATGAATTAAAAAAAATAATGGCTGCGGCGCTAACAATTACTCCCCAATTCATCAAAGTTAAGTCTGACAGGCTTTTAGCCCGTGACAATCCGCCATTTAGCGGGATTAATTTCCGCCGCGAAGATTACGCGGCGCTGACAGTATGCGTGTCCGTTTTGCGATATGATTGCCCTGTCAATAGGTATTTGTATTTAGTGCAGAGGGCGAGACGTGGTTAGAGTCGCAATCAACGGCTTCGGACGGATTGGTCGGATTTTCTTACGCTGTTGGGCAGAGCGCCAGCAGAGCGACTTCGAAGTGGTGGCGATCAACGCGACCTCAGACCCGAAAACGAGCGCGCATTTGTTTAAGTATGACTCGGTGATGGGGACGTTCAAAGGCGAACTGTCCGCCGACGAAAACTCGATGACGATCAATGGCAAGGTGATCAAGTGTTGCTCCGATCGCAACCCCGACAACCTGCCTTGGAAAGAGTGGGACATCGACCTGGTAATTGAATCCACTGGGGTCTTCACCACTAAGGAAGGCGCAATGCGTCACGTTAACGCTGGGGCCAAGAAAGTTCTGATTACCGCTCCCGGTAAGAACGATGATGGCACTTTCGTTGTCGGTGTGAACGAAGGCGACTACGACCACGATCGCTGCCAGGTGATCAGCAACGCCAGCTGTACCACCAACTGCTTGGCACCGATTGTCAAAGTGCTGCATGAGCACTTCAAGATCATCAAAGGCACAATGACCACCACCCACAGCTACACGGGTGACCAGCGGATCTTGGATTCGACTCACCGTGACCTGCGGCGGGCACGGGCGGCGGCGGTGAATATCGTCCCGACTTCCACCGGGGCCGCGAAGGCTGTGGCTTTGGTGCTGCCGGAACTGGCGGGTAAACTGAACGGTGTCGCCATGCGCGTACCGACCCCCAACGTTTCCATGGTGGACTTAGTGGCTCAAGTTGAGAAGAGCACGATCGCTGAAGAAATCAATCAAGTGTTGAAGCAGGCGGCGGAAACTTCGATGAAAGGCATCATCAAGTACTGCGATGAGCCGTTAGTTTCCTCCGACCATGTTGGTACCGATGAATCTTCGATCGTGGACGCATCCTTGACCATGGTCATGGGCGGCGACTTGATCAAAGTGATGGCTTGGTATGACAACGAGTGGGGTTACAGCCAGCGGGTAGTTGATCTGGCGGAAGTGGTCGCTCGCAAGTGGAAAAAGTAAGCTGGACAATAATTCACGTTAGCTAGCTAAATCAAATCAGCGTGGGCCTTCGGGTTCGCGCTTTTTTGTGTTGTGCGATCGCCAACCCGCTTTGGGTATTTCTCGCCGATCAGGCCAGCGCCATTCGCCTGAGATTGAGTAATCCTTGGGAGGATGATTACAATCACGCTTGGGCAGACTGGTAACTGAATGCAGCGTATCCGCTCTGCGAAGTATCAGTGAAACACGGAATCCGTGTATCTACAGTCCTTTGGTCAGCCGAATCCATGAAGCGAATTTTAATTGTTGATGACGACGTTACCCTCCGCACCGCTCTCGTCCGCTACCTGACAAAGCGGGGCTATGCGGTCTTGGATGCGGCCTCCGGACTGGAAGCATTAGTCCTATTTGAACGTGACCCCGCCGACCTCATCGTCTCCGACATTTTAATGCCGGAAATGGATGGCTTTGAATTTTGTCGGCGGTTGCGCGCCAGCCGGATGGGGCAGCTTGTGCCATTTCTGTTCCTTTCGAGCAAGGCCGAAGTCGAAGATCGCGTCCATGGTCATGCGATCGGGGCCGACGACTACATCATCAAACCCTTTGAACCCCGCGAACTACTGGCAAAAATTGAAGCCCAGCTTGAACGATCGCGCCGAACCCACGCCGAAATCGTGCGGCTGATGCAGCAGAGTGGCGCGATCGCAACCACCCAATCCCATAGTCCGCAGCCCCTACCCCTGACCCCCGCCGAAGAGAAAGTCTTCTGGCAAGTGATCCAGGGATTAACGAATAAGCAAATTGGTGAACAGCTCTTTGTCAGTCCGCGTACGGTGCAAACCCATCTGAGCAACATTCTGAACAAGCTCCAGCTGGAAAATCGCTCGCAACTGGTGCGCTACGCCTTCGAGCATGGCTACAATCCCCCCGCTGAGTTGGCGACGGTCGAAGTCTAACGGCAACCCCAACCAACATCCTGCGCAATAAAAAGTCGCAATTTTTTCGATCGGCCAAAGCTCAGGACCCACGGGCGGATCGACGTGATCAGTCCCCAGGCGTAGATCAAAATACTCATTTCTCCTGGGAATTGAGTCGAGGACTTCGCACTCTCTCGTAGAATAGAGAAATAGCCAGACCGTCAGGAATGTTGTGTCCTACGGTCGTTATTCTATGGGACGTTTTGAAGAAGCCTGATGACCAACGTTGACAGCCCCCTGACTGCGAACCTCGATCGGCCTGAATCAAACCTCGGCCAGCAGTTTCGTGCCGCTTCGGAAAAACAACAACTGCCGCTGGTCGATTCCTTAATCGCCGCTGGCGATGCGGGGATTGCCGTATTGGTCGAGCATCTTCAGGCGTATCAAGCCCAGGGCGCACCCCTCAGTCCGATCGGCCTGGTGCCCGCCGTCACCGCCAAAGCCTACCACCGCCTCTATCACACGGGCCTCGCCACGGATTTTCTAAAGACCACTTTTCCTCAGGGGATTGTGCCACTGCGATCGGAAAATAACGTCGATTACCAGCCGCTCCAGCAACTCCTACTCCAGGAAGAATGGCAAGAAGCCGATAAACTCCACAATCTCAAACTCTGTGAAGCGGCCAGTGAAGCCGCACTCCAGCGAAAGTGGATCTACTTCACCGAAGTCAGCATTGTCGCGATCGCCGACCTGCGAACACTTAATGCACTCTGGATGGCTCACTCGGAAAATAAGTTTGGCTATTCCGTGCAGCGCGAAATTTGGCTCGGTGCGAACAAAAACTGGGATAAGTTTTGGCCGAAAATTCAGTGGAAGGACGGTAATACCTGGACGCGCTATCCCGGCAGCTTTACCTGGAATCTGGAAGCCCCGCGTGGCCACCTACCCCTATCCAATCAACTGCGGGGTCTACAGGTGATGAAAGCCCTCATGCAACATCCCGCTTGGACCCCCGACAGCCCCGCTTAACCGCACTCCCGGCTTCCGTAATCCCGCAGAGGGCCCCTGACGGGTTATCCTAAAGTTCCGTAAAGTCGCTAGCCAAAACACCGTTGTCCCGATCCCAGCAAGGGGAACGCTGGGAAAGTCCAAGGCAATCTCATGGGTTAAACCTGTGTAATTGCATCTGTTTTATTTGGGTTAGGACTGGAATGGTAATCCCTGAGAATCGGCTATTCTGTCGTTTAGATGGCACCACCGCCGAGGCGCGATCGGCGCAACGGCTAGCCATGCTGACCGCGTTGGGTTTGTTGGACACCGAAAGTTCCGCCGCCGTATTTGAAGCGGCCGTCCAAACCGCAGTGCAATGTATTGATTTACCGATCGCGCTATTAACGATCATCGATCCTGAACAAGAATTGATCAAATCCGCCACGGGCCTATCGCGCCTTGGTACCCTCAACGCCATGGCCCGCGAACGCCAATGGCCGATCGCCGAGTCCTTTGGCACCCATGTCGTTGACAGCCAACAGGTGCTTGTACTCCGCGACACCCTGGCACATCCCGCGTTTGCTAGCAGTCGCATGACCCAGGAATACGGAATCCGGGCTTACCTCGGCGCACCCCTGATCACCGCAGCGGGTGACTGCGTTGGCGTACTTGCGGTCGTGAGCACCGAACCCTACGAATTTAGCCAAGCCGATGTTGAGTTCCTCGTCCTGAACGCCCGACTCGCGATCAGCGAATACGAACGCCAGCACCTTGAACGTCAGCAATCCCAGACTCGATCGACCCCAGCGGTAAGCAAGTTTTCCGCTGGCTTCGGCACCCCGGCACCCGCCCCGGCCAATCCGCTCAAGTTTGAACTCTTGGCCCAGCTAACCCAGGAACTACGCACTCCATTAACATCGGTCATGGGCATGGCCAGTGTCCTCACCCGCGAAGTCTATGGCCCGCTGACCAACAAGCAAAAAGAATACCTTGACATCATTCACCACAGCGGCGAATATTTGCTGTCGTTGGTGCAGGAAGTCCTCGAACTGTCCAATTTAGATATTCACCAAGAACAGCTCAATCTGTCCTCCCTCGATATTGAAATGCTCTGTCAGCAAGCGATCGGCACCCTGGAGCAAGCCGCTAACCGCCGCGACCAGCAGATTCAGCTCAGTGTGGAACCCGGCAATCGGATCTGGCATCTGGACAAGGAAAAAATTCGCCAAATGCTGTATCACCTGATCTTCAGCGTGATCCATAGCGCCGCCGCTGGCAGCATCATTCGTCTGCATGTGTCGAATAAAGGCAGTGGGCTGCGCCTGACCATCTGGACATCCCACCCCCATTTGGGTGAAGGGCTCCCCTTCAGCGACCAAAACTACTTCCACAACGACTACGAGGACTTTCAGCGATCGCCAGGGAATGGCGCTGCCACTGCCGTCCTCACGCCCCCCGCGAAATCCGCCATCAGCAGCTCGAACAGCGAAGGCTTCCAGAAGAATTTGGGCCTGCTCCTAGCACGACAAATTATCGAGCTGCACGGCGGCGAGATCCAAATTCAAGGCAGTGGCGCACCGGGCTATCGCTACGTGATGACCCTGCCCCACCTCATGCCGAAGGGCCGCAATTAACTGTTAGCGTAGCGTTTTGATTTGATACCTCATCCACAACGCATCCAAAGCGGCGCGATCGCGCCGCTTTTTTGATGGAAATCTTTTGGGATGGCCTTGATTCAGCTACGTCGTTGCAGCTATATCGTTGCGGCTACATGTCGCAGCTATATCGTTGCAGCGTCCAGTGGCAAATCCTCGGCAGTGCGTGGCTCCGCCAGCGGCGGTTCAGGATCGGCATTGCCCCGATCGCCAGCAAATTCCGGCATAACCATCGATTCGGGGCCATGGGAAACAGATTGTACGGGGGGTGCGGCAACCATGGGTTGAGCTTGTCGGGGTTGAGCTTGCCGGGGTTGAGCTTGCCGGGGTTGAGCTTGTCGGGGTTGAACTTTTGGGGCATGCTCACGATTTTTGGGTGCTGCCGCCTGCGGGGTGAGTTTCGCGGGCGGTGCGGATTTTGCTGACTTCAGTGCAGTGAGGCTCGCCGCCTGGGCCACCGCTTTTTGCGATCGGGCTTTCGCGGCTTGGGCGATGGTGGTTTCTAACTTGCGGGTTTGGGACTGGAGCCGTTGAGCCGTTAGCTGATCGCCCACTTTTTGTGAACTGATTAGCGCTTGGCGATAGAGCGGCAACGCGGCTTTCAAATTGCCTTGCTGCTCATGCAACTGCGCTAAATCCGCCTGCGCTTCGCCCAAAACCACGTGATTGTCCGTTTCACGACCTAAAACCACAGCATTTTGGTAAGCGATCACGGCCTGACGCTGATTCTGAGCCCCCTGATAGGTCTTACCAATCTGATGCCACAGAAGCGCTTCAAACGATCGATGACCCGCTTGCTGCGCTAATTCCAACGCCGCTTGATAATGCGTCAGTGCCTGGGAAGAGTGACCTTGTGACCGTGCCACCTCCGCCTGCGAAAAGGCCAAAGCCGCTTTTTGAATCCCTGTGGACTTTTGCACTCGGGCAGTAATCGGCCATTCAATTTGGGTTTCCAGCAATTTGGCAGTGACAACCAGATCGGGCATGACCGCATGGGCCCGATCGCCCGCTAAAACTTGATCACTTCCCTGACCATCCGCCAATTGCGCCACCGCGATCGTCGCCACCAGCACACAACCACCAACGTAGAGCAATGAGGCTTTATGGGAGAACAAGGTCAACATCAGGAACAACCACTTCAGTGCTTCTAACCTAACGACTGAGCACCTCAACCTATGCACTCAGCATACGGATTCTCAACTGTCTACCCCAAGAAATCACTAGTTCGCGTAACAATTCGCCACTGCCAACCCCATACGACGATGAATCTGCGGTAATCACGCAGCTAGAATCCCGGTCAATCGCCTGTTCCTGTAGCGCGATCGACGGGCACTCTAAGTTCTAGCACCCCGATGATTTTTATGTCCTTTGTCAACGCACGTTTAGAGATTGGTATGGCAATCAAATTCCACAAGCGTCAAACCAGTCGGCAACATCGCCTCACTTGGTTTTCTCGATCGGGGAGCTGGCTCGCGATTCGCCCACGATCGCAACGGCGGGCCAACCCACGCCGCCAGAGTGCGCCGACCGCACCCAGTTATTTTCTGCCGGAAGATGCTGATCGGTTGCTCCGACAGCGCGCACTCTATGCCGCTCAGACGGGAGACTGCGCTTTTGCGTTGCAAGCCTTTAACCACTTGCTCAAGCGTAATCCCAACAATGCAGCAGACTACAACAATCGTGGCCTAGTCTATTTTCAAGCCGGTCAGTTGGCCCTGGCTTTGGCCGACTACAATCACGCGATCGCCATCGAACCCAATCTTGCCAACGTCTACAATAACCGAGCCAACTATTTCGCTGCCTTAGGTGAGTTGACCCTGGCGATCGAGGACTACGATCAGGCCATTCGGATCGACCCGATGAACGTGCGCGCCTGGATTAACCAAGGCATCACCTTCCGGGAAATGGAGCTGTACGACCAAGCGATCGAAAACTTCTTCTACGCCCTCGACATCAACGAACATAGCAGCGACCCCGAAGTGCAGAAAATGCTCGAAGGACATATCTACGCTGAACGAGGCCATGCCTACCATTTAGCAGGCGACTGGAACTGCGCGATCGCCGAGTACCACCGCGCCTTGGCAATTTTGAATGACCAGGCCTATTTTGCCGAACTCGGTTCGTCCTATCACCTGCGCCAGCAGCTTGAGGAATGGCTCGGGGAATTGACTGAACCCATGGTTAGCGAAAACTACAGCGACCTCGATTAGTTCGAGCGGCGGTTTCAACCCCCGTTTCAAACCGCGTTTCAACCCTGTCAGGCGATCGTCTATCTTCACTCCCCTTTCTGAAGATTTCCCATGCAATCCGATCGCCTGATTCCCACTACGACCCAGCTCAACCCTACCTACAGCTACATCACGGTACTTTCCACCGATCACTACGTTGAAGGGGTCGTGGTTTTAGCAAAATCCTTGCATCGCGTCGGGAGCCATTATCCCTTTTGGGTGTTGACCACGCCGAATCTGGAGCCGAAAACCCTCGAACAGCTCGATCGCCATGGCATTCAGCGGCTGGAAGTGTCACCGATCGTGGTCGAAACCGATGTCCCCGAGCATCAACGGCGGTGGCAATGGACTTACGTGAAGCTGCATATTTTCAACCAGACGCAGTTTGCCAAGCTGGTGTATCTCGATGCCGATATGTTGGTCTACGAGAACCTGGATGAATTGTTCAACAAGCCCCACATGGCAGCGGTGAACGCAGGCGGAATGCTAGCGGAGTACCAACATTGGCGAGAATTCAACTCGGGCCTCATGGTTGTCGAACCCAACGCCGCACTGTATGCCGACATGCTGGTGCAATTGCCCAAACTGTACAAACCCAACGGCGGCGACCAGGATTTTCTCAATGCCTATTATCCCGATTGGCCCCAGCAACCGGAAAAACATCTCGACCATGGCTACAACCTGTTCCACATCCACCTCGATCGCTATGCCCAGCGCCACGGCTACCAGCTCCGGGGTCAGCACAATCCGGTGAAAGTCATTCACTACGTCGGCGAACACAAACCCTGGCTGATTAAAGCAGCGATCGCCGCCCAGCAACAATGGACGCTCAAAAACCAAGTCACTGCCCTCAAAGAAAGCGCCCGCTGGGTGTTGCGCAGTCTGCGTAAACAACTCCCCCACCGCTACCAAAATCGCATCCCCGCCGCGATCGGCCACCGACTGAAAACTCGATCGCTCATCCATTGGCTCGAAATCGACCAAGGCTAGCGGCGCGATTTGTATAATGGAGCCAGCAGAATCATTCCAGGAAATACCCTATGACGATCGCTGCCGACCGCCCACAACACCCTACGACTCCAGCCCGAATGACGTTGGAAGCGTATCTCACTGGTGATTGGGGAGCCGATGGGCGCTACGAGCTGGTGGATGGAGTTTTAGTTGATATGGGCGCGGAAAATCCACTCAACCCGGCGATCGCGATGCGCTTAGTCTTTGCTTTAGCGCGCTTGGGGGTGCCGGAAGAACATCTAGCCATCGGTCATCAAATCGAAGTGCGATCGCCCCATGCCTCTGCCCGCCAACCCGATTTAATCGTGCATTCTGAGGCTTCACGGGCCGCAATTTTTGGCGATGGCAAGCTGCTGCGGTTAAACATGCTCGCGCCGCTGATGGTGGTGGAAGTCGCTTCGAGTACAAAGAGCGATCGGCAGTCACGGGAGCGCGACTACACCGAAAAGCCAGCCGAATATGCTGATCGGGGAATTCTGGAATATTGGGTAATCGACCCCGATGAAGGACTAGTGAAAGTTGGCCGACTCGAAAATGGCCGCTACCAATTCCAGGACTTTATGGGTCAACAAACCATTAGTTCACTGCAATTTCCCGGTTTAACGCTCACGGTCAACCGACTGTTAGACACCGGAAGCTAATCCCCACTCGTCGGCTTAAGGCGCGATCGCCGCGCGTACCACAGCACCGCCGCCAAAACTGCCATCAACCCCGGAATTGCCGCATAGTTCACCGCCTGCCAGCCATACACCGTCTGCATTGGCCCTGATCGATAAGTCGCCAGGGCCACAAAGCTGTACATCAGAAAATCATGGGTCGCCTGGGTTTTTGCCTTTTCCTCGGGGCGATAGGCTTCGGTCAATAGCGTCGTCGCACCAATAAACAAAAAGTTCCAGCCAATGCCCAACAGCAACAGCGCCGATCGGAAATGCCATAAATCGATGCCCAGGGTATTAATCGCCACACAAAGTAGATTCAGGCCGATGCCCCACAGCATAATCCGCAGCACCCCAAACCGCGCAATCAACGTCCCTGTCACAAATGACGGCGCAAACATTCCCAGCACGTGCCATTGCAGCACCGTCGCCGCCTCATGAAAGGGATGATTGAGGCCCACGATCGCCAACGGTGTCGCCGTCATGATGAACGCCATCACCGCATAGCCAATCACACTCCCCGCCAGGGCAATCAAAAACACCGGCTGCTGCATGATCGTGATCAACGATCGGCCCCCCGTCCGTTCCGTCGCGGGTAACGGCGGCATGGGAATCGTCGCCAATACGCCCAGGGCCAATAATTGCAGTCCGGCGATCGGCACCAACGATGCCGCAAACTGTACAGGCCAGCGGTCTCCCCACAGATTACCCCCCACTGGCTCAAACCGCAGCCATGGCCCCACCCAGGAGAGCGCCGGAATCCAAGTCTGCGCCATATTCGCCAAGTATGGGCCCGCCAAGGCCGCCACCACCCCGCCCGCCAACACCAATGAAATCGCCTGGGGCCGCCAGTCCGGCTCCGCCACCTCCGCCGCCGCAAACCGATAAAACCCAATTACGCCATTGAACACCCCCAGCAAAATCATCGCTCCACAGAAACCGAGAAAATCCTCCTGCCGCACCGCCACCACCCCAACCCCCGCACCCAGCAGACCGACGATCGTCCCCAGCCCAAACCCCAACTGCCGCCCATAGCATTGCATCAACCAAGACATGGGCAACGTCGTCAACATCACTGTCAATTGCAGCAGCGCGATCGGCAGCGTGGATAACGTCGGGGTGGGCGCTAACCGAATGCCAATCAACGCCGCCACCGTGAACAGAATCGTGATACTCGTCATCGACAGCGCTTGGACGATCGCCAATCGCGCCACTTTGAATTTGGCCTGTTGGGTTGATGGGGCGGATGGGGTTGAATCACTCAAAACCTTATGCCTCAGACATTAGCTGGGATTGGATTGATGTGCTGCAAAAGTGGATTGCAATGCCTGCACAGCGACAGTTTCACCCTCTGCTTGAGACACCCGCAAAAAATCATAAAGCCACTGCTTCGGCATCATCGAAAACGTCGGACTCTGTTCAACTTCTAAATACTGAGCCGCTTGAAGCTGATAAATCCGCAGCACCTTACCATCAAACCGCCAAAATTCCGGCACCCCCAGACGCGCATAGAACTGATTTTTCGCAATATCAGTATGGGTAATATCAACTTCTACAACCAAGTCTGGCGGCGGATCCTGAGCAAAATCAACAATTCGACCCTGCACTCGCCCATAGTTCTGAATATAGTACGCTTTGTCCGGCTCCGCACCTTTCTTGAGACCCGGATAGTTCATCGTCGTCGAACCCATCGACCTCAACCGGAGACCCACCAGGCCCACTAACGTCAACAGAAAATAGGCAATATTCTCCGCTGAGAATTCATGTTCTTCAAGCGGCACCGTCACCTCCAAAACGCCATCATCATAGGTCAGCCGGGAATTGCGCGATTCGGGTAGTGCCGCCAAAATTTGGAGATACCCCGCCCAATCAATCCCACGAAAAACCACCCGCTGTTCACCGATCGCTCTCGGGGCAGCAATTTGGGGTTCCGGCGCAGCAACGAGCATAGGATCACTCAATGGATTTGGCCCAATGGATTTAACTCAGATGTAAGCCGATCGTAGCACAAGCGCCTTTCCTACCGTCGCCGCGATCGGCGACCGGGAAACTCCAAAATTCGTTGGCGGGCCGATCGGCCTTTCCCCAGCATCTCTACCACTTCCGCTTCGGTGTTCTCCCGCGCGACTCGGATCAAGATCGCCGCTGACATCAAGCTCGACCAAAGCGAACTGCCACCATAGCTCCACATCGGGAACGGCAACCCGGTCGTCGGCAGCGCCCCTGTCGCCACACCGATGTTCAGCATCGCCTGCCCGACAATCAGCACCATCACCCCGATCGCCAACAGCCGATAAACATTGGTTTTCGCCCGCGTCGCAATCCACAGCGCCAGCGTCGCATAGGCCACCATCATCGCCAGCAGAAAAATCCCCCCCGCCAGTCCAAATTCCTCGGCAAAAATCGCATAGATAAAGTCCGTGTACTGAATCGGCAAGAACCCCATCTTCTGTTGCGACTGGCCGAAGCCGACACCCATCAGCCGCCCAGACCCCACCGCCAACAAACTCTGGGTCAACTGATAGCCATCCCCCGAGGCATCGGCCCAGGGATCGAGGAACGACATAATCCGCTTGCGCTGGTATTCCCGAAACGTCACACTGAGCGTCGCCAGCAAAATTCCGCCGCCCGCCGTCAGACCCATGTATTGCAGCGGCAGCCCCGAGGCCAGGGCAATCATCCAAATCGTCATCCCGCACAGGGCCGTCGTACTCAGGTTCGGCTGCATCAGGATCGCCAACAGCACCACCGCGAAAATTCCCAGCCAGGTATAGCGCGTGCGCCAGGACAGATCATCCCACTGCCCAAAAATCTTGGCACTCTGCAACACCAAAAACGGCTTAATAAACTCCGACGGCTGCAACAGAAATGGCCCCAACGGAATCCACCGCGCCGCCCCATTCACCGAAGTCCCCACCCCGGGTAACTTCGTCGCGAAAATCAAGCCCAAGAAGATCAGCAAGCCCCACTGGGCCACATCCAGCAAGCGCTTCAACGGCGTGTGAATAATCCCATTAAAAAAGAACGCCACCCCCAGCAGGATGAAGATCACATGGCGAATCGGGTAGTACCAGCCATTATTAAATTCCTGAATGCCCGCTGGGAAAGAGGCCGAAAACTGTACCATCATCCCCAGCATCAGCCAAATAAACGTCAGCCAGCGCAGCAACCGCGCCTCAGTTGACCAATCCCTCGCCGTCGTATCGAAAAATGGGATGAACTGATATGCCTTCACGCGATCGCACTCCTGTTGACAGAAACTCCCTAACGATTCCGGATCTGAGCTTCGAGGGCATCCAAGTCACGGGCCTGAAACACCATAATGTGTCCGGCGTAGGCTTTCCCTTCTGGGTTTGCCCCGACTTCAACCCAATAAGCAAACCGCGCCCCTTGGCGCAATTCTCCCTGAAGACCGCTCAGCACGAGGCGATTCTGGCTCTGCCCCGTCCGCACCGTCGCTGCGGTTGGGTAAGTATAGATCGTTTGCGCTCGATCGAAGTCTTGACTTACTTCCAACCCATAGATCGCCCGCAAGGACTCAACCAAACGCGCTTGAGTCACGCCATTCTGCATGTCGAATAGCTTAAATGATTCATGGCGGATCCGGCTTTCTCGGCTACTCGCGTCTAAGGCCCCGGGGGCAAACTGCGAGGCTTCAAAGGTAAAGCGTTGGGCGGCGCTGTCGCGCTTATTCACAATCAGCCGCTCCGTCGCACTGGGCCGAATCGTCGGATTCGACTTCATCCAGGCGCGGACATCGGCCACCGTATCCCCGGGCAACGCCTGGACAGGCTGTACCCAAGCCAATCCGGCGGTACCGCATCCACCGACGATCGCCGCCATTGCCATCAATCGTTTCATCACAAGCTCCACTTCAACTTCGACAGATCCAAACACCCAATTGCACGCTCTCCGTCATCCTCAGATTGCACCTAATCCGGCACCATTGCCACTTTGATCACCTGCCGATCGCGCATTGCCGCAAACACTGTCCCCAAATCCGCCAAGGGACGCTGGTCACTCAGCAATAATTCCAGCGGCGCTTGACCCGTCGCAATAAATGCCAGGGCTTCACGGACAAACTCCGGCGTGTTGTGAAACACCCCTTTGAGCGTCAGTTCATTGTAATGAAGCTGTTCAGTATTGACCGAAATTGTTGTGTCGCGGGGGCAGCCGCCAAATAAGTTCACCGTCGCACCGGGTCGCGCGCAGGCGATCGCCAGTTCCCAAGCGCTCGGCACCCCCGTCGCCTCAATCACCGTATCCGCCCCCCAGCCGTCGGTAAGCGATTTCACCAAGGCCGGAATATCGGCGACCTGGCGATGTAAGTAGGTTTTCGTTGCGCCGAGTTGTTCGGCGATCGCCAAGCGCTGGGGACTGCCGCCAAACACAATAATTTCCGAGGGCTTGCCCACCCGATAGCCCGCCGCCAGCGCCGCCACGAACATCAGCCCGATCGCCCCATCGCCAAACAGCACAATCCGATCGCCCATCTGCGCCTGCGATCGCGCCACCCCATGCAGAACACAGGCCAAGGGTTCGGTCATTGCGGCCATCCCAAAGGGCAGACCCGCCGGAATCGGCAGGAGATTCTGGGCAACGATCGGGGCGGGGATTTTCAAATATTGGGCAAAGGTGCCGTTGTTGAACAGCAAATCCTTACAGAGAGAATATTCCTGCCGATCGCAGAAAAAGCATTTGCCGCAGGGGGCGGAATTGTTCGGCACAACCCGATCGCCGATTTGCCAGCCCGTTACGCCCGCACCGATCGCGGCGATCGTCCCCGCCGCTTCATGGCCAAACAGCGTCGGCGGCTTCAGCATTCGCGCATGTCCCCCCCGCCGCCAGACTTTCAGATCAGTCCCACAGGTCGTCGCCGCCACAACTTGGATGACAATTTCGCCGGGGCCGGGTTCGGGGTCGGGCCGGGTTTCCAGACGGAGATCTTCTTGGCCATACAGTACAGTT
The DNA here is from genome assembly GCA_046049545.1 of Cyanobacteriota bacterium. Taxonomy (GTDB): domain Bacteria; phylum Cyanobacteriota; class Cyanobacteriia; order Leptolyngbyales; family Leptolyngbyaceae; genus Romeriopsis. The sequence continues at coordinate 44,779 of JBJORF010000051.1, forward strand.
GCTAACAAGGGGAACACCTCAACAAAACACACCGCCTGGGCGGTCAAGCCGAGTTGCATCGCGCCAACTCCGCCTTAATTCCCCCAAATCTTAACGGCAAAACGGGCGACGTACAATCCGCACACCGCCCGATCGCGCATTTTCAATTCAACCAGGAGCCGCAACTCAACATCGCTAGCTGAGCCACATCGAGCTAGCTGAGCCACGCCGAAGCTAATCCGCATCGGGATCAAAATCGTCATCATCTTCCGCATCCGCTGCGCCAACCGTATTAGCTGACACCTGCGCGCCCATGTCGAGCTTTTGGCGCACCAGCTTCTCCACTTCGGCGGTGAACTCAGGATTTTCTTCCATGTACTTGATCGCGTTATCGCGGCCTTGGCTGATGTTTTCGCCGTTGTAGCTGTACCAAGCGCCCTTCCGCACGATAATGCCCGTTTCCTCAGCCATATCGACCAAGCAGCCCAAGGTCGAAATCCCTTTCCCAAAGATAATGTCAAATTCAGCAATTCGGAACGGCGGCGCGACTTTGTTCTTCGCGACTTTCACCTTTGCCCGGTTGCCATATTCCTCAGTGCCCTTCTTCAGGGTCTGAATCCGACGAATATCCAAGCGCACAGAGGAATAGTATTTCAACGCCTGACCGCCCGTGGTGGTTTCGGGGCTACCGTAGGTCACACCAATCTTCAGTCGCAACTGGTTAATAAAAATCACCGTACAGCCAGACTTACCGATGTTCCCAGTGATTTTCCGCAGAGCTTGGCTCATCAGGCGCGCTTGCAGACCGACGTGGGTGTCGCCCATTTCCCCTTCGATTTCCGCGCGGGGCACCAGCGCCGCCACCGAGTCAATTACCACAATGTCCACCGCCGCCGATCGCACCAATTGATCGACGATTTCCAGGGCCGCTTCGCCCGTATCCGGCTGGGAAACCAGCAAATTCTCGATGTCCACGCCCAGATTCGCCGCGTACACCGGGTCAAGTGCATGTTCCGCATCGACAAACGCCGCCACGCCACCTTGACGCTGCACTTCCGCCAGGGCATGGAGCGCCACCGTCGTTTTACCCGAACTTTCTGGCCCGTAGATTTCAATTACCCGACCTTTCGGCAACCCGCCACCCAAGGCCAAGTCCAGCGTCAACGCCCCCGTCGAAATCGTCTCCACCTTCATCTGGGTCGCATCACCCAACCGCATGATGCTACCTTTGCCGAAGTTGCGCTCAATTTGGCTGAGCACCAGGGAAAGCGCTTTTTGCTTATCCGAAGAAGAGTTGTCCGTTTTAGTAGCCATGCCGAGCCTCAGTTTGATGGGTGTTGATTGGGGGAGCGGTGTGCACCGTTGAAATCTTATAGCATAAATCCTAGCAAGTACAAAGGAACTATGCAACCCCTCTGGATGAATTGGGTTCGATCGGGCCCGTCGCTGGCACCATCAGTCAGGCATTCTAACCTGCTTGGCCCGATTGGTTAGCGCCATGTTGATCCAGCCATTTTTGATACAGGTCCGGTCGCCGATCGCGGGTGCGGGCAATCTGCTGCGCATAGCGCCACTTTTCGATTTCCGCATGATTGCCGCCACGCAGCACATCCGGCACCATCATGCCGCGAAACTCCGCCGGACGCGTGTAGTGGGGATAGTCCAGCAGCCCCTCGCCTTCAAAACTCTCAAACTTCAGTGAGTCTTCCTTGCCGATCGTCCCCGGCAACAACCGCACTGTCCCATTCAGCAGTGTCAAAGCCGGGATTTCACCGCAGGTCAGGACAAAATCGCCCAACGATAATTCCCGATCGACCAAGGTCATCACCCGCTCGTCCACCCCTTCGTAATGTCCACAGAGCAGCACCACTTGGTCATAGGTTGTGAGTTGCTTGAACAATTCCTGATGCATCGGCTGGCCCTGGGGCGTGAGATAGATCACCTCGCGTTTGGGCAAGACGGGCAGCGACTCGATCGCCGCAAAAATCGGCTCCGGCTTCATCAACATCCCGACACCACCGCCATAGGGCTCATCGTCGGCCTTGCGGTGCTTATCCGTGGTGAAATCGCGGGGATTGGTCAAATGCACCGCTGCAATCCCCCGGTCCAAGGCTTTTCCCAGCAGCCCCGAAGTCAGGGGCGACGCAAAGAAATCTGGGAACAAGGTGACAATGTCAAAGCGCATGCGCGATTCACAACCTTTCGTTGAGCGACAGCATAATTAACCCTACCAGTTTAGAGTCCAGCGTCACCAAGTCGAATCGCGATTCGCAAGTCCGACCACGATTACCAAGTCGGATCGCTAAACAGATGCACAGTCAACAATTCTTGCCCCGGTGGGATCGCGGTGATACAACTGCGGACATCTTCCTCGTTCATACTCACCTCACAGGCATAGCAGGCACCGCCCATACAGCCCCGAGGCACATTTACCCCCGCGCGATCGGCAACTTCGAGCAGCGACTCACCTACAGCGGCCGTGGTTTTCACGTCATCCGGCAGGAAATGAACTTGAATCGACATCAGGCGGTTACGGGGTTAAGTGGACAATTCTAAAGAGAGTCTAAATCTCAGCGGGATTCCGTAAATTCACCCTTACTCTATGAATTAAGGACAAACGGGTACGTTGCACCGAAAGGGTTAGGGATACGAGCGCACTAAGGTTTGGCTAGTGCGCTTCTTTTTTTCGAGCAGTTGGGAGCGGACTATCGTCCCCATGGCTCGCGACTGGTCAGCCGCCGTTAGTGTAACGCAATCAATCCAGCAACGGCTTTAAATTCAGATGGGGTTCGATCGCTTCCGCCACCTGATCGAGCAGTTGATCACGCTGATCGCGATAATTCGCAATCCCCGTCGGCAAAGCCCGCAGCCCCCGCTGTTGACGCAACCGATTCAGCCACGATCGCCGCCAAGGTCCATTGTCAAAAATGCCATGCAGATAGGTGCCCCACACGGCTTGGCTCGGGTCAACCACACCTAAGCTCGGATCATCGAATAGCGCCATAGCCCCATCCGCTTCTTCTTCAATCACCCGCGTCCGCCCCTGATGCACTTCATAGCCGGAAATTGGCAAGCCATCCTGGGGGAAATGCGAGGTGACTTGGCGCTGGCGGGCGATTTTTTGGCCGACGATTACCGTTTTAAGGGGCAGCAGCTTGAGACCAGGGAAACGTCCTTCTTGGCCTTCCA
>JBJORF010000052.1:0-28902 GCA_046049545.1 Cyanobacteriota bacterium
GCGGGAACGGGAAAAGCGACGGCAGCAGCAGCGATCGCCCAAGCCGCAGGTTTGCCATTGGCCGTGATTGATTTAGACCAAACCGTTGATTTGCCGATCCTGGTTGCTGCCTTAGTTGGCCCCAATGCACCGCCAGTTTTGCTAATTCGTCATGCCGATCGGTGGTTGGGACGGCAGTGCGAAGTGGATTTTGCGGAATTCGTGCAGGCCCGATCGACATCGGGGCAGCTCACGATTTTTTCCAGCCGCCGCGCGATCGCGTTGCCGGAATTCTGGCGATCGCGCATCACCCACAAGCTCAACTTCAAATGCCCCAATCCCACCGAACGCGAAGCAATCTGGCGCAAGGTGTTTCCACCGCCGATTGAACTCGATGCGGACATTGACTGGTCAGTTTTGGCGCGGCGATCGCTGACGGGTGGCGAAATTGTTCAAGTGGCGCGATCGGCGGCAATGTTGGCTTTAGCGGCCCAAGATTCGACCAGTTCCCAACTTGTAATTACCCAACTTGTAATTACCCACAGCCATTTGCAGCAGGCCCTCGATCGGTGGGCGCAATAGAATCGGGCTTCGGCTGTCGCTCAGCCCACTTGGGGATGCATTGTAGTTGAGTCGGGCTTCGGCTGTCGCTCAGCCCTCGGTTGAAAATGGGTTGAGCTTCAGTTGGACTTTCGTCGATCGACCAGTGGGTTGAGCAACCGCCGAAACCCACGCCGCTAATCCAACCGATCGCCCAGTGGGTTGAGCGACAGCCGAAACCCACGCCGCTAATCCAACCGATCGACGCGACCCAACAATGGCACATCGATCGATTTGCGTTGCCAGAGCAAAATCACCAGCCAGAGGTTCATCACAAAGTAACCTGAGGTAATCAAGCTACTGGTCAGCAGCAATGGCAGGTGCAGCCCATCAATCTGCTGCGCTCCGACATCAAATAACATGTAGCTGGCAAACCAAGTCAGCGCGAGCTTCACCGCGACCCGACTGGCATTGCGTTCGGCTTTGGTGCTGTCGTCGTGATTCAAGGTCCACAGTGCCGGAATGATGCCAAATACGGGCATGAAGTACAGCATCAATTTCAAACTGCTGCTCGGCGATTCTGCTGGCGGTGCAGTCGCTAATAAATGGTCAATGCGATCGCGATCGTCCATGGTGCTAACCTGGGGTGTGTGGGCTGGATGGGATGCAATTATTTCCTATTGGTCGTTAGTACTTGGAAACCTGCCTGAGTGAAGTGTTGGTCAAATGTTAAGGCTTGCGAGACCCGATAATGCTCCATGACGACAAATGAAAAGCAGTCAACTAAGCCCCAACTTTGATCAAGATAACGTTGATAGCGTTCAAAGGCGATTGCGAACCACTCAGGTGTGAGGTGGACTATGTTTGTGCGTTCATCCGCCAAGATGCAGTTGATGAGGGTGATCGCGGTCGACTTATGGCTGCGGGATAGGGCATTCCCCAACTCGAGTAGGATGACATCCGTTGTGATGAAGGATGCGTTGTCATATTGCTCAGATAGTTTTACGGCTTGTTCATGGTACTGATCGCGCTCATTCAGTAGGGCAATAAAGTAACCCGTATCAAGGAAGATTTGCACTGTCATGCTGTGCTCCATTCAAATAGGCATCGACGTTCTCCGCAAAGTCGGCTGGCCCAGATATTGTCAGTTTGCGTAGCTTTGCCAGTAAGCCAGAGGCTGGTTGTTGAGCGGTCAGTGGTTTTTGCAGGTTTTCGATGAACTGGGAAACTTGCTGCAACTCATCATCGTTCAACCGATCGATCTGTGTCTGAATTAACTCACGAGTTGTCATATCGCTGCCCTTGGAATGATGATGCTTTCAGTCTACCAAAGGCCAATTGCATTGACGCTGATGCTGATCGGTTCGTTAGTATACTGAGGCCACCTACTCGTTCCGTGTGACATGTCTCTCCAAGCTAGAGAACCCAGATCCAGGCCACTTGGTGTAACAATTATTGCTTTGTCATTATTGGCTTCCGGCTCATGGGCTGTGTGGACTTTCGGCCACCTACTGTTTGATCTCGTTAATCGACTCAGTCTCTAGGGGAAGGTCTAATCCAACTTGGAGTTGAAGTTACTGTCTCGGGCATTGTGATTGCGTTCCTTTGGTACTTGAATCGGGTTGATTCTCAACTGTGGCGCAGGTAGTCCTGTCGTTGTGCTCAAGTGCCAAGCCATCTATGCCAAACGCGATCGCGCCCCTGACATGCCAAAATGAAGTCAACTGATCGCCTACAGCAGTTACAGGCAATCCTATGCAAATCACGCTCAATATTCCCGAAGAAGTTGTCACCCAGCTTGGAGCCTTAGAGCAAGCCCTGCCTCAAGCTCTACAGATCGTTCTGCAGGAGCTAGTCGCGCGTCCACAGGAGGGCTTTAATGGCTTTGCTGAAGTCTTGGAGTTTCTCGCTAATCTCCCCACGCCCGCAGAAATCCTGGCACTCCGACCTTCTCCGGCTTTGCAAACTCAGATTGATCAACTCTCTACAAAATACCAAAATCAATCTCTCGCTCCCGAAGAAGCCCAACTCTGGAAACAATATGAGTATCTTGAACAGGTCATTCGTATCGCTAAAGCCAAAGCCTATCTAAAGCTCCAAACTCCAACTGCGGCATGAGCAAAACCTACATCCCGGCTGCACTCCGTCGCCAAGTTGCCGATTTGGTTGTCATCCGGACTTTTGAAGGAAGTGACTTACAATAGTCAAGCCGAGAATTAAACGGTAATTGTCCTCCAGCCGTCCTGATCCATGACCCAGCCATCCCCGTCCAAACCCGCAAAAATCTGTATCCTCGGTGGCGGCTTCGGTGGCCTCTACAGTGCCCTGCGCCTCACTCAGATGAATTGGGAACATCCCCCCGAAATCACCCTCGTCGATCAGCGCGATCGCTTCGTGTTTGCGCCGCTGCTCTACGAATTGCTCACGGGGGAACTCGAAAGCTGGGAAATCGCCCCGGAATACCGCACACTCTTGGCTAACACGGGCATCCGGTTTGAACAGCAAACCGTTCAGGGCATCGACATCAATGCTAAAAGTGTCACCCTCGGTAATGGTCAAATTCTGAACTACGATCGGCTGGTTCTCGCCATGGGCGGCGAAACTCCGATCGACATGGTGCCCGGTGCTGCTGACCATGCCATGCCCTTTCGCAATGTCGCCGATGCCCAGCGGGTCGCGGAACGGTTGCGGCAATTAGAGACTTCGGATGCGGAAAAAATCCGGGTGGCGATCGTTGGCGGTGGCTACAGCGGTGTCGAACTGGCTTGCAAACTGGCGGAGCGACTGGGCGATCGGGGCAGGCTCCGGATTATCGAACGCAGCAATCAGATCTTGGCCAACTCCCCGGCCTTCAACCGCGAGACGGCGGAAAAAGCCCTGAGCGAACGATCGGTGTGGCGCGACTTGGAAACCAATGTGACGGAGATTGCGGCGGACAGCATGACGCTGAGCTACCAGAATGAGACCAATACCATCCCCGTTGATCTGGTGCTCTGGACAGTGGGCAACCGGGTGGTGCCGATTATTCGCGATTTGGCGATTCCCCATAACGATCGGGGCCAGGTGATCGTTAGCAACGCGATGCAGGTTGAAGGTCATCCCGAAATCTTTGCCCTCGGGGACTTAGCCGAATGTCATGATGCTTCGGGTCAGCTCGTTCCGGCCACCGCGCAGGTTGCCTTCCAGCAGTCTGACTATGCGGGTTGGAATGTCTGGGCAAGTTTGAGCGATCGGCCATTGCTGCCCTTCCGCTATCAGGCGTTGGGGGAAATGATCACGCTGGGCCAGGAAAATGCCACGCTTTCGGGGTTGGGCCTGAACTTGCAGGGATTGCCCGCCCATGTGGCGCGGCGGATGATTTATCTGATGCGGATGCCGACGCTGGAACATCAGGTCAAAGTCGGCGTGAGCTGGATGACCAAGCCGCTGGTGAAATTCCTGCAACAAGTGAGCTAGCGCCCATGACTGAACCCACATCGATGATTGAACCCCGGCCCAAGGTGATTTTCTTTGATGCGGTGGGGACGCTGTTCGGGGTGAAGGGCAGCGTTGGGCAGATTTATGGCGCGATCGCGGCGGAGTTTGGGGTGGAGGTTGCGCCGCAGAGTTTGGACTGGGCCTTTGGGCAGGCGTTTAAGGCGGCGGGCAATCCGGCGTTTCCGGGGGTTGACCCAGCGGAATTGGCGGCGCGGGAATACAGTTGGTGGCGTGAGGTGGCGATCGTCACCTTCGATCGGGCTGAAGTCTTGCCGCAGTTTGCGGATTTTGATGCGTTTTTTGCGACGCTGTTTGAGTATTTTGCGACGGCTGCCCCTTGGGAATTGTACAGTGACACCGTGACGACCCTAGAAACGCTGCGATCGGCCCAGATTCCCCTTGGCATTTTGTCGAATTTTGATTCGCGCCTGCATCGCGTGCTGCCCGCTTTGGGGTTGAGTGACTATTTTGAGTCGGTGACGATTTCCACTGAAGTTGGGGCGGCGAAACCGGATGCGGCAATTTTTCAAGCGGCACTGGCAAAGCATGGTTGTGCGGCGGTGGCGGCTTGGCATATTGGCGACAGTTTAGACGAAGATTACCGCGCGGCGATGGCGGCAGGACTCAAAGCGATCTGGTTACAGCGATGATTGAATTTCTACAGGAATCACCTAAAGGCGTAGAAAATGGGAAAATCCGTGGGAAGATGCCAGCCCAATCGGCATTGTCTTAATCGTGAATTCACATTCGATCGTGGCATATGCCCGTTTTTTCTCGAAATTCACGATCGTCTGGGCCAATTTATTTTTTGTCCACTGAACGGAATATTGTTCGGGAACCCAAGCTGTCTGTAAATCCACGATCCGCATTCTCCGCAAATCGCCGGAACAGTCCCGAATCGGTCGCTGATCACTCAGTGCCGTACCGGAATTTGAGTTTCGATCGGGACTCATTAAGGATTGTATCGGGCTAATCCTTCCGCATAAACCCTTAGGTTGAGCTGACTTTATTAATCTCCAATAATCTTCCTCGACTGCCGCTTGTCACTGTTTGTTCACAATTGCCATACTCGGGACATCAAGCGAACACACCACAACTGCTGAACTGAGCTTGGGTTTTGTCTCAAGTGTTTGTATCGGGGCTAGCGATGGTGTTGCATCTCAAGGATGATTTGTCATTCTGTTGTTCGTAATGCTGCATTTCTACCATTTTGTGAATTGACACTGATTGGCTCGGCTGAGCTACTGATTGTCTTGGACTGGCTACGATTGCTTCTCTTGTAAACCCTTCACCCGTGTAAGTTCTCATGTCTCTCAACATTTGTAAAATTGCTCAAATCTCCGTTGCCGCTGCTGCTGTCGCTGGTGTCGCGATCGCCGCTACACCCAACCAAGCTAACGCATTCACCTTGAACGGCTGGGACTACACAAAAGCGGGTTTTGGTAATGGTACTGGTGGTTCGGTATTCGACTATAAAGGGATGGCGGTTAAAGAAAGCGGTGATGCGATTACGATCGCGATTAACAGTGGCATGGATTTGAACGGTCAAACCTGGAATGGGGGTTCTGGCACTCGGATCATCAACCATGGTGACTTGTTCTTCAACTTCACTGGTAAGAGCTTCAAGGAAGCGAGCGATGCCGGTGAACTGATGGCGGTCAACTTTGCCCGTCTGGGTTCGGAAAGTGGCGCAACTTCCACGGGGGTTTACGCCAATGTGAAAGCGAAAAATACAACGATCCATAATTACGGTTGGCATAATACCAATGCTTGGAAGAACGCAGTGCGAGGCAATAACTCCTATGGCGACTTGACTTCTGACGATCGCTACTTCGCAGGGCAACAAACAGGAAACAATGCGATTCTGAACGCGATCGGCACTGGGACTAAGGTTGGCGACATCACCATGATGACCCAAGCGGAACTGACAAGCGCTGGTCTCAACTTCGGTAACTTTGGTATCAATGGTACGAAGACCCTGGGTTTCACGTTCAAGAAAACACCTGGCTTCAAGCTCGGCAACTTCGTCTCCAACCTGTTCATGGAATGCGGCAACGACGGTGTGGCCATCCGCTCCAGCTTGACCAAGAAAGTGCCGGAGCCGATGTTCCTGACGGGGATTGCTGTGGTCGGTGGTCTGGGCCTGATGCGTCGTCGTCGCCGCGCGGCTTAATTGCCCCTAGGTTTCCTGTCTTAATCTAGGACTGTTAGCCCTCAAGGATTCACCGATCGCTGTCGCCATTCCCCGGATTCCAGGGAGTAGCGGCAGCGACTTTGTGGATAGGGCGCATCGGGTTGGCCTTTGAGTTCGAGGTGATCGACTTGCATGGGCGCTAAATACAATAGCGAGAAATCCTCAAGCGGTTGATTCGGGTCGAGATTCAATGGTTCAAACGCCTCCGGTGCGCCTAAATCCGCAGCGGGCGCAGGCCAAGCGAATTGAGCGCGGGCGGAATCGGATAGGTTATGCCAAGTGATGCGGCGACTTTTTTGGTCAGCGGAATTGGGATTCAACCCATCAACGATCGTGCAATCACCCGTAATGCGAAACTGTTCCCGCGTTTTGGGAAAATACCAGCATAGTTCGCCCCAGGGATTAGCTTGAAGCTGATTGATTTTCGCACTGCGCCGATCGGTGATGAATTTGATTTCGGCGGCGCGATCGCCCTCGCCAAATCCCCGAAACACGATCGTCCGATTACTCGGTCGGCCCTCATGATTCACCGTCGCTAATTGTGCATAGCGGCTGTAGACGAGTGATCGGTTGCGATGCAGGGCGCGAGCTAGGGCCGATCGCCAGGGCGGCAGAGAATCGGGTCGATCGTTCACGGCAGCGTCTCCTGCTTAATCCCCTAAATTTGTTAATGCGAATTTACTGGCGGGCTCATTCACCCTGGCCAGCACATTGAGCTTCTGAACAAATTCATCACTTAACTGCTTAAATGCTTTGCCCCCGGCACAGTTGGGATTGCTCAGGACTACGGGGGTAAAGGAATCGACGGCCTTCGATACATTCACATCCATGGGAATGCGCGTATTGAATAGCTTCGTGTCACTGAAGTCATCGTTCAGTCGTTTCATGACTTGGCTGTAGTAGCGGCCTGTGAGCATATTGCCGGACAACGAGAAAATGATGCCGAGCATCTCCATTTTGACGTTGGAATCGCCTTTATGGGCTTCCCGCAGGCGGGTAATCCGTCGTTCCAATAGCTGAATCCCAATCAACGACAGCGGTTCAGGTTTCGCCGGAATCACATAAAAATCACTCGCCAACAATGCACTGCGCGTAATCAGGTTATAGCCTGGCGCACAATCGAGAATGATAATGTCATACTCCGAATCAACGGTTTTGAGAATGCTGCGGATGAGGTTTTTCTCGAAGCCGTTCCAGACTGATTCAAAGTTCATCTCGGTTTGCTGCTGAACGGCATGGCGATGCAGCATTTCGGAGACGAGATATTCATCGTAGAGATCAATATCCCCCGGCAGCAGACTCAGACTGGGAACATTACAGACGTAGTTGCGAATCGTGTCGCGGGTTTGGTTGAATAAATCGGGGTCAGAGGTAATCGCGCGATGGATTAGGTAGCGCAACGATCGCTTCTCCGATCGCAGCTTGGCAAATTCGCCGGGGGGCATCAGGCTGAGGGTGGCGCTGATTTGGGTATCGAGGTCGGCGATCAGGACGCGCTTGCCGTGATTCCGGGCGAGGGAGGCCGCGAGATTAACTGTGAGGGTGGTTTTGCCCACGCCGCCTTTCATATTTGTTGTCGCGATGACAAATGCCATGGCCTGTCTCCCCAAAGCTGATGCAATTTTCTGCGGTGGCTCTTTATTCTGCCCCAGATTTTAATTTCTGGCGTTCTGACTGATGGCTGCATAACTATAGCGCAATTTGGTGTGCAATTTGGGTGTGGTTCTGTAGGGAGTAGCGTCTGTAGAGGGGAGCGATGGTGCTAGGCTGGATAAGCACATTTTCCGTCGCCATTCGGGCCAATATTCACGACTGTGAGCGTCTCCTCTCCCACTTCCCCCTTAACTGACGAACGGTTACTGTTTACACCCGCGACTCCGGCAGTGGACGCGGTTCCCTTAATTTTTGCGTTTCCGAATGACTACACGATCGGGATTACCAGTCTGGGCTATCAGGTTGTTTGGGCAACCTTTGCGGCGCGTGCGGATGTGGCGATCGCCCGGATGTTCATGGACTTTGCGGAGCCGTTACCGGGAGATGCAGCGCTGCTGGGCTTTTCGGTCTCCTGGGAACTGGACTATGTGAACATTTTGGCGATGCTGGAGCGGTTGCATATTCCCCTGTGGGCGAAGCAGCGCCGGGGTCGGCAGCCGCTCGTGTTTGGCGGGGGGCCAGTGCTGACGGCGAATCCGGAACCCTTTGCGGAATTTTTTGATGTGATTTTGCTGGGGGATGGGGAGGAGCTGTTGGGCGAGTTTATCGATGCCTACCAGCAGGTGCGCGGGGCCGATCGGCAGACGCAATTGCAGTATTTGGCGCAGGTGCCGGGAATTTATATTCCGAGTTTGTATGCAGTGAGCTATCACGATCCGACGGGGCCGATCGCCGCGATTGCGCCCGTCGAATCGTCGATCCCCGCCACTGTCCAGAAACGCACCTATCGCGGCGAGACGCTTTCCACTTCCACGGTCGTCACGGCGCGATCGGCTTGGGAGAATATCTACATGGTCGAGGTGGTGCGTAGCTGTCCGGAGATGTGTCGGTTTTGTTTGGCGAGTTATTTGACTTTGCCGTTTCGCACGCCGGATTTGGAGCAGTCGCTGATTCCGGCGATCGAGCGGGGGTTGCAGGTGACCGATCGCATTGGTCTACTGGGCGCATCGGTGACGCAACATCCGGAATTTGATGGCTTGCTGGACTACCTGAACCGCCCCCAACTTGATGGCACCCGCGTTAGCGTCGCCTCAGTGCGAACGAACACTGTCACCGAAAAATTGGCCCAAACCTTGGTCAAACGGGACACCAAATCGATCACGATCGCGGTGGAAAGCGGCAGCGATCGGATACGTAATGTAATTAATAAAAAGCTCGAAAATGATGAAATCACAAATGCGGCGGTGAATGCAAAAGCAGGTGGGCTGAGCAGCATCAAACTCTATGGCATGGTGGGAATTCCCAGTGAAACTGTAGAAGATGTGGAAGCCACGGCGACAATGCTAAAATCCCTCAAAAAATCGGCTCCGGGACTGCGGCTCACCTGGGGTTGCAGCACCTTTGTCCCGAAGGCGCACACACCTTTTCAGTGGTTTGGGATTAATGCTGATGCGGAAAAACGACTCAAACTGTTGCAAAAACAACTGCGTCCCCAAGGCATTGAATATCGGCCTGAAAGCTATAACTGGTCGGTGATCCAAACGCTGATTTCGCGGGGCGATCGACGATTGGCACCGTTGCTGGAATTGGTGCGGAACTATGGTGATACGCTGGGCAGTTATCGGCGGGCGTTTAAGGAATTGCGGGGCACTTTACCAGATTTAGATTTTTACGTCTTCCAAAATTGGGAGCAAGATCAAGTTCTGCCCTGGGAACATATTCAAGGCCCATTGCCCAAAGCTACGTTGCAAAAGCATTTGAGTTCCGCCATGGAGCACTTTTCGGTGAATTAGCTTCGGTGAATTAGCTATGGTTCAAACAATTCAATCGATCGGTGAACAGGGCTTACTCAAGTTAGTCCAAAGCTATTGTCCTGAAAATCTCGTTGGTGATGATGCGGCTGTATTCGCTACAGCGCCGGGACAATCGATCGTGGTCACAACCGATGTTTTGGTCGATCAAGTGCATTTTAGCGATCGCACGACACCACCGCATTCCGTGGGTTGGCGATCGGTGGCGGCGAATTTATCTGATTTAGCGGCGATGGGTGCAAGTCCGATCGGCATTACGGTCGGGTTAGCCTTGCCCGGTGAAACAACGGTGGATTGGGTGGAGCAAGTGTATGAGGGAATGCGGGATTGTTTGAATGAATTTGGCGGGGCGATCGTTGGGGGGGATATTGCCCGATCGACGGTGCGGACAATTTCGATTACGGCGATCGGGGAAGTTGAACCCGCACGAGTGATGCGGCGATCGCAGGCACAAATTGGCGATGCAATTGTTGTAACGGGTTTTCACGGCAGTTCACGGGCGGGGTTGGAATTATTGCTGCATCCTGACTTAGGGGATGAGTTCGATGAAGCCGATCGGCAAGCGCTGATTCGCGCTCACCAATATCCGCAACCTCGATTAGCGGTGCGCCGATTACTCGGCCAGGGTAATCCGATCGGGGGAATGGATTCGAGTGATGGGTTGGCGGATGCGGTTTGTCAGATGGCGCGGGCCAGTGGGGTGGGTGCCAGAATTGAGCGATCGGCGATTTCGATGCGTCCGGCGTTGGCAAAAATCGCACCAGAAAAAGCACTGGAATGGGCATTATATGGCGGCGAAGATTTTGAATTAGTTTTATGTATGCATTTGGAGCGGGCACAGGCGATATTACCAAAGCTACCGCCGGGGGCCGCGATCGTGGGCCAAGTCACGGCTGACCCAGCGGTATTGTTAGTTGATGGGGCAAATATGATTGCGGAGTTGAGTCGCGATCGGGGATTTCAGCATTTTTCAACCTAGCGTAATTTTCAAGCTAGCGTAAAATGATGGGATAGGGAGGAATTGAGCCATGAGTGTTGTTGTTCCAGATGAAATTTTGACTGTAGCGCGTATGACTGAAGCAGAAATGCATCAAGAAATTGCTGTTATGCTCTTTCAACGGGAAAAGCTGACCCTTGCTCAGGCCAGCCGATTTGCCGGGATGCACCGTGTTGCATTTCAGCATTTACTTGCGAGTCGCCATATTCCTGTGAATTACGGAGTAGAGGATTTTGAGCAGGATATTCAAAGCCTACGGGAGATCGGGCGACTGTGATTATTGTCAGTGATACATCACCGATTAATAATCTTGCGGCAATTAACCATCTCGATTTGCTTCATCAACTTTACGGAACCGTGCTAATTCCTGAAGCTGTTTTCCGAGAGTTGACCGATCCAAGTTTCCCGGTCGCAGGGGCAACGGAGGTGCAAACTTTGGATTGGATTCAAGTTCGTGCTGTCAACAATCGGGCATTGGTTGAAGAATTGAGTAGCGAACTGGATATTGGTGAAGCGGAAGCGGTCGCGCTAGCTGTGGAAGTTCAGCCTGATCAAGTTTTGATTGATGAACGTCGAGGCCGCCTCGTCGCAAGTCGGTTAAACCTTCGGCACACAGGCATTCTAGGAATTTTGGTTGAAGCTAAAAGTCAAAATTTAATTCCTGAGGTGAAGCCTTTACTCAATGCTTTAGTCAATGAAGCTGGATTCTGGGTGGCAAAACCGCTGTATGAAAATGTTCTGATGTTTGTCGGGGAAGCCGAATCAGATATCTGAGCATTAAGCGTATCTAAAAACGGAGAGAGAGGGATTCGAACCCTCGGTAAAGTTACCCCTACACAGCATTTCCAGTGCTGCGCCTTCAACCACTCGGCCATCTCTCCAATTGTCTCGCCAGCTCAACCCTTGTCAATCCACAGCGAATCGCCGCAGTCCACAAATTTCTCACCAACGCCAAACTATCCTATCAGACATTACGGCATACTGGATAGGCCAAGTGAAAAAATGCCAACCAAAAAGTTTTTCAAATCTCTGGATTCCCATTCATCCCATGACCCATAGCCACCCCTCCCCAACGCCCAAAAGCCACACCGTCCGCATCCACTACCGCCAAAAAGGCACCATCCACGAACTGCAAGTGCCGAGCGATCGCTACATCCTTCACTGCGTCGAAAACCAAGGCGTGGAACTGCCCTTCTCCTGCCGCAACGGGGCCTGTACTGCCTGTGCTGTGCGGGTGATTTCCGGTGATCTGAACCAGGATGAAGCCATGGGCCTGTCCCCGGATCTGCGCCGCCAAGGCTATGCATTGCTCTGCGTTAGCTACGCCAAATCCGACCTCGTGGTGGAAACCCAGGACGAAGATGAAGTCTACGAACTGCAATTTGGCCGCTACTTCGGTAAAGGCAAAGTTCGAGCCGCATTGCCTTTAGAGGATGACTAAGCTGCCGACCGTATGGACGTGCTAGGCTGATCAGCGTATTTTTGGCGTTCTCCCCATGACCTCCCTTTCCCTGAACGATCGGCAACGCTTATTGGATATTGCGACGGAAGCGGCGATGGCGGGCGGTGCGGAGCTGCAACGCTACTGGGGCAATTTGACCGATGTCCAGGAAAAGCGTCCCGGAGACTTGGTGACGGAGGCCGATCGGGCCTCGGAAGTGGCGGTGCTGGCCGTGATGCAGCGCCACCTGCCTGACCATGCGATTCTGGCCGAGGAGTCGGGGCAGCTTGGCGATTTGCGCAATCCCTACCAATGGGCGATCGACCCCCTGGACGGCACGACAAACTATGCCCACCAGTATCCGGCGGTGGCGGTTTCAATCGGGCTGCTGGTGGATGGCCTACCCGAAGTAGGGGTGGTTTACAACCCGATTCGGCAAGAGTTGTTCCGGGCGGCGACGGGACTTGGGGCAACATTGAACCGCGTCCCAATCCGAGTTTCCCGCACCGCCGAACTGAGTCAAAGCCTTCTGGTCACGGGATTTGCCTACGATCGCACCCAGACCCAGGATAATAACTACGCCGAATTCTGCCATCTCACCCACATTACCCAAGGGGTGCGGCGGGCGGGTTCGGCTTCGCTGGATCTGGCGGATGTTGCCTGCGGACGGCTCGATGGCTACTGGGAGCGGGGCTTGTCGCCTTGGGATCTAGCGGCGGGGGTGGTGCTGGTACAGGAAGCGGGGGGCCGCGTCACCGCCTATAATCAGGCTGATTTTGATATCCGATCGGGACGCACTTTAGCAACGAATGGCCTGATCCATGGTGCATTAAGTCAAGAGTTGTTACAGGTGAAGCCCTTCGATAAAATAGTGAAACATTCGATTCCCTCCTTAGGATGGGATCAGCCCTAGGGACAGACGAAATTTTGATGGAGAAAACTAGCAAAAATTGGGACTAATCGCCTGGGATTGGGACTAATAGAGCTAGGTGTGCTGATTGTTCGATCACATTTTCAGGCGGTTCATAAGTCATGGTTTTGCAACTCGACAAAGGTTTGTTTTCGGGGGACTTCAACGATCATTACGCGATCCTTGGTGTGCCCATGGACATTGATCCCAAAGACATTCGCAAAGCCTACTTGAAAATTGCCCGCCGCTTGCACCCGGATAGCAGTAGCTTGAGTAATGATGCCGATCGGGCCGCCGCTTCTCAGCTCCTGTCGAAATGGGTGAACCCTGCTTGGGAATGCCTTTCCCAGGAAAAAAACCGCACGGAATATAATCTGCTGCTCAAGCTCAAGGCCCAATCTGCCGGGGCCAATGCTTCCCAGTCTGTGCATTTGAATTCGGTGGCCCAGCAGCTCTTGACCGCCCCCAATCCCGACTTTTTCTATAAAGCGGCCCTGAATGACCTGCTGGCAAAGCAGTTTGAGCAACTGAATCAAACGATCGAGTTGACGGGCCGGATCAGCGAGATCAATCTGGCTTTTCTAATGCGTAAGCAATCCTCGGGGGAAAACACGATCGCCAGCACCAAGCCGCTCTACACCCAAGGCGCAAGCTTCAGCGAAACGTCCCCCGTCGGTGCTGTCGGCGGCCAAACGCCTGCTGACTCGTTCCAGCGCGTGGTGCGGGAATCCCTCGCCGAACCCTATTTTCGTCGGGCAGAGGGTTACTTTAAAAGGGGTGACTTTGTGCGGACGATCCGGGAATTGCGCGATGGTCTGGCGATCGATGCCAAGCATGGCCCCAGCCATAGTATGCTCGGCATGGCCTATTTGAATCAAAAGCAGCCGACCATGGCGAAGATTCACTTCAACAAAGCGCTGGAAATCAATCCTCAGGATGAACAAGCGCAGGTGGGTAAGTCTTCGATCGAGCGGTTGAATGCCGCGAGCAATCCGGAACCCGCGAAGTCGAAGAAATCGGGCTTCTTGGGGGGGCTGTTCGGGCGCAAATAGTTTAGCCAGAAATCGCCCGAATCACTAATCTTTGTCGGTTGAAAGGAACAAATCATGGTGTACCAACCGCCCACTGGGGCGCGGGATCTATTGCCCTTGGATGTGGCGCAGAAGCGCTGGATCGAGAAGCGCTTGCAGCAAGTGTTCCATCGGTGGGGCTATCACCGGATTATCACTTCGACCTTGGAGCGGCTCGATACGTTGATGGCGGGCGGAGCGATCGACCGATCGGCGATTCTGACGGTTCAAGGCACCGAAGACGAAAACCTCGGCCTGCGACCGGAATTGACGGCTTCGATCGCTCGGACGGCGGTGACGCGGATGGCGGTGTCGCGGTTTCCCCAACGGTTGTATTACAGCGCGAATGTGTTTTGTCGGCCCGACCCGGAGGCCCACAGTTCGCAGCAGGAGTTTTATCAAACCGGGGTCGAATTGCTCGGCGGCGGCGGGACGTTAGCCGATGCGGAAATTTTGTCGCTGTTGATTGATTGTTTGGCGAATGTGGGGCTGGGGGATGGCCGTAATCCCCAGTGGCAGGTGATTGTGGGGGAGGCGGCGCTGACGCGATCGCTGCTGTCGATTTTCCCTGAACCAGTACGAGGTCGCGTTCGGCAGGCGATCGCGAATCTCGATCGGATGACGTTAGAAACCTTAGATTTGGCCCCGGAATTGCGCGATCGGGCGTTGCAGCTGTTGGATTTGCGCGGGCAGCCCGAGGCGGTACTGCATCGCGTTAGCCAATGGGATCTCGATGACAGTCAGCGGCAACGGGTGACGCAACTGAAGGTACTGTTTGAGCTGATGCAGGCAACGATCGGGACAGATGTGAAGCTGCCGATCGTTCTGGATTTGAGCTTGATTCGTACCTTTGACTACTACACGGGCATCGTCTTTGAAGTGGCAAATACCCAGGGCGGTGTGCAGCAGGTCTTGGCCCAGGGCGGACGCTACGATGAATTGCTCGGCAGCTACCATCCCCAAGGTGAATCGGTTCCGGGGATTGGCTTTAGTTTCCAGATTGATCAGCTCTATCCTGTCCTGCGATCGGCGAATCAACTGCCGCAATCGATTCCCCACAATGATTGTCTCGTCGTCGCGGCCAGCATTGAAACCCAGGCGGCGGCCTTGCGTCATGCCCAGCAATTGCGATCGGCCCACCCGGAATGGCGGGTGGAACTGCATTTAGATCCAGCCGCAGGGTTGGGGCGCGATGCGATCGTCGCCTATGCCAAAACCCGCAATATGCCAGAAATTGCTTGGGTTACTGCCGAGGGCATTACCGTCGAAGCCGTAAACCCGTAAAATTAGGAAGTTTTGTATTTGAGCTGCGGTTTTTAGTATGGCCCATTCGATCGTGACGGAAGTTTGTCAGGGTATTGCGGACTGTGTGGAAGCCTGTCCCGTCGCTTGCATTGACCAAGGCCCCGGCAAAAATGGCCAGGGAACGGATTGGTATTGGATTGATTTTTCGACCTGCATTGACTGCGGCATTTGTCTGCAAGTCTGCCCGGTGGAAGGGGCGATCATTCCCGAAGAACGTCCCGAAGTCCAGAAGCTGCCCCGCTAATTGCCATTCCCCTGTAATCCCACTATGACCACTGTTTTGGAAGTTAGCGGCGTTTTTGCCGGGTATATCAAAGACCTCGATATTCTCCAGGGCATCAGTATGCGCGTGGATGCGGGGGAATTGGTGACGATCATTGGGCCGAACGGCGCGGGCAAATCGACCCTCGCCAAGACGGTGTTTGGTTTGCTCAATCCCCACACGGGCAGCATTCGATTCAACGGCGAAGAGATTACGGGCCTGTCGCCCGATCGGATCGTCGAGCGGGGAATGGGCTATGTGCCGCAGATTGCGAATGTGTTCAAATCCTTGTCGATCGACGAAAACCTGGAAATGGGCGCGTTTGTGAAATCCGGTTCGATCAAAGCGTTGAAGCAGGAGATGTACGATCGGTTTCCGGCATTAGTGCCCAAGCGCAATCAATCGGCGGGGACGCTCTCCGGCGGGGAACGGCAGCAGTTAGCGATGGCGAAAGCCCTGATGCTGAGTCCGAATCTGCTGATTTTGGATGAACCCTCCGCCGCCCTGTCGCCGATTATGGTGACGAATGTGTTTGAGCAAATTAAACAGGTTCAAGCCTCCGGCACCGCGATTTTGCTGGTTGAACAAAATGCGAAACAGGCATTGCAGATGTCCGATCGGGGCTATGTTCTGGAAGCGGGCCGGGATAAGTACGAAGGCCGGGGGGTGGATCTGCTCAATGATCCGAAGGTGGGTGAGCTGTATTTAGGCATCGCGGCGCACTAGCGGCGGTCATTGTGACTTGCGATAAGATGATAATCAGCTCGTTCATTGGCCTAATTTATGGAACAAATCGCTACTCTCCAGATTGAAAAACTCCCTGAAGGGTTGTACCTCGCTACATCTAACGATATCCCTGGACTGGTTGCTCAAGGTCGAACGATCGCGGAAACCCTCGAAATCGCCCGCGATGTTGCCAAAAAGTTGCTCGAATCCCGTCAAGAGCGCCAAGCACCGATCATCCTCACACCGATCGCTGATGTTTTTGACTATCCGATCGTTGTGGGAATGTGATGGGAAGACTCGCTGGATTTAAGTATCGTCAGATTATTAAACGACTTAAACAAATGGGCTTTGTATTCGATCGTCAAGCGGCTGGCAGTCATGAGATTTGGTACAACCCTGGCACTGATTGCTACACAACCATACCGAACCACCCCGGCGACATGCCAGAAGGGACTTTAAGAGCCATTCTTAAACAAGCTGATGTATCGCCGGATGATTTTCTCGGATAATGCGGGAGAATCAGCACCGTAGACGATCGCCCAATCCCCCATTTCTCAATCCCCTCAATCTTCCAAACTCTTACGCCTTCGTCAACTCCAACAGCCGCGAGAAATAAAACGGGGCCTTACAAATCGTATTGCGCTGTACCTTCCAGCCATTCTCAGCCAGCAACTGCACCAAATACTTCTCGGGATGCAGATAGGCCCGCGTTGCCTTACTCGGCCCTGGGAAAAATTCGCCGACCTTTTTCAAGGTCGCATAGAAACAAGTCTTCGGCGCAAAGCTGAGAATAAACCGCTCATCGGCATGGGCGCTGAGGTTTTTGATCATCTCCCCGGCTTTTTCCGGCGGGTAGTGAATCAACACATCCAGGCAAATCACCGTGTGGTACTGCCCCGTGATTTCTTCTAAATCCTTCGCTTCAAAGGTAATCGCGTTGGACTCACCCAAAGTCTCAGCGGCCCGCTTCTGGCCTTCGCCGACCATCATCTCGGAAATATCACTGGCCGCGATCGACTTGGCCCCGGCTTCCGCTAATGGAATACTCAAACTCCCCACCCCGCAGCCCGCATCACAAAGACTGATCTGATTCAAATTCCCATCATCTTTCAGCCAGCCGACCACGGTATCGATCGTTTTTTGGTGCCCGATGCGAATATTCTTCTGCACAAAATTGACTTCACCATCGCCATAGATCCGCCGCCAGCGATCGAAGCCCGTGGCATTGAAATACTCGCGGACAATGGTTTTATCATCCAGGGTTTTGCCATCCAGGGCGGTCGTCCCCGAAGCCGTATTTTCAGTTTGATCAACAGCAGTATTCATAAAGCAATCTCGTGGGTCAGGCTCGCTAAAAGGGCGTTTCTTCAGTGCAACGCCGATCGTGCAGCCCAAATCCGCGCCGCGATCGGTATTGCATTAGTTCTCATCCTAGTATGAGCCGTCCCCGGATTCCAAGGGGATGTGCCCAGCGATACCACTGAAGTGATAAAGTTGAACTGTAAACCCTGAAGGCTCAGGGGTTGAGCGAAGAATCTACGGAGAAGACGCTATATCTAGCGCAATTTGCTGTTATTTTTGCTGCATTTTGGGTTTTCTAGCATATACTTTTGACGTGAAAGCAAGGCTAGACCGTATTAAATGCATTTCCCTTGTTGTATGACTGTCTGGTAAGCGTTCCACGTCGCACAAGTGATTATCTGGTTTGTCTGTACTGAGTTGGCTGGTGCTGAAGTTTATTCGTGCAAAGCGGCTCATCCTACCTTGAAAGCGCCATGAATCAATCTTTATCAAATGAGTCCCTGACCCTCGGTCACAACCGTTCTCTGCATAGTGCTTCTGCTGTGCTCCATCCTTCTCTGCGGCGGGCTTTGGGGGTGTTGGATGCCTGCTTGGAGGATGAGCTGGAGCGCTACCGCCGTTATCGTGCGGGGTTGCGTCCGACCCCTTCCGCAGTGGCGGCTTGGCACCGATCAACGACCCCACCCGTCCTCGACTTGCCGAACCCCGGAATGTCGCTGGATTTGTTGAATTTGGTCGCGCCTCCGGCGCAAGCGGCCCCGACAGCAACCCCGATCGTTGAAGCGCCCGTTGACGAAGAAATTACAGTCAATCAAACGACAGTCAATCAAACGATTGTGTCGGATGCTGTCATGCCGCCATTGCCACCGCGCACCCCGCTGTCATTCCAAAATGATTTACCGCCCGATGCGAGTTCGGCGCTGGTGTTATCGGCGATCCAAGCGGATATGGACAGCGCTGAAGGGCTGATTCGGCCGGAAGAGCTCTCCCAGGATGGGTTTGGGTTTGGTCTGGGGGATGGGTTGGCGACGGATCAGGGATTTGGGGAGTCTCAAGGCCCCCACGATTATTTCGAGTCTTCCGAGGAACTACTCCGCAGTCTGGCGGAAGAAGAAGCCACCGTCGCTGCCGAGCGCAATGTCCTGGAAGGCTTGTTGACGCCCATGGGCGTTGGGTCAATGCTCCTGATGCTGCTTGGCAGTGGCATGTTCGGTTATCTGATCATGAATCCCGCCAGTTTGAATGCCGTGAAGGGACTGGCGACGCAAATAGCCGCCTTTCGATCGAATTCCAGCGCCCAACCGTCCACCAATGTTGCCAGCGTCGATGTTGATGGCCCGAACACCGCCGACGGCATCTGGATGTCAAATTCCCCCGCCCTCGATGCGAACGAATTCCTCAACCTGAGCCTCGGCAACATTTCTGCCCTACGGACGCGACCAGGTGGCTTGAATCTGATGCCCCAGCCAGGGGGTGTTGCGCCCCTGCAACAATTAGACGGTCAACCCGCACCCGGCGCCAAAACGCCCGAACAGTCTGGTGACAAAGCCACAGATAAATCTGGCAGCGCTAAGAAAATCACAGGACTCACCCCCTTGAACATTAAACCGATCGTTCCACCCACCCCAGCGATCAGTCGCGCGGGCAGCAGCGGCAGTAATCAAGGCAACCAACGACCGATCGGCAACATCTTTGACCCCGCGCGGAATTACGAGCCCGCCCCGGCCCCGCGCTACAATGCTCCCAACTACAGCAGCGCGCCGCCCTCGCGTCCGGCCCGCAGCTATGAGCCGCCGCGCTACGAAGCCCCGGCCTACAAACCGGAACCTGTTTACGTTGCCCCGATCGAACCCGTGCGGAGCCTGCCCCCTGCGCCCGTGGTCGAAGCGCCGATCGCCGTTCCTGAACCCCGACGGGAATATCGGGTCGAGGCACCTTACACCAGTGATGCCGACCTCGAAGCGATTCAAAAAGATAACCCCAACGCCTCCTTCCGCAATGGTGATAGCGGTGCAAACGTGGGTGCTAGCTACAGTAGCCAAGCCGAAGCCGAAGCCGAAGCCGCTCGGTGGCGCGAAAAAGGCATCGAAGCCGAAGTCAAGTAGGTTGGGCACCGCCCAACATCAATGGTTCATGCGATCGCCCCACGGATCGGGATATCCCCATCGGTAACCCCATCACACAAACCAGCAAAATCGATTAACCTATGGTGTAGCGCGATCGCGGATCGTGCCACACCATTTTTATTTGCCCATCACCTTCCCTCCATGACCTTGTTCGATCGCCTGATCATGGCCGCCCGCGCCAACGTCACCGACTGGCTCCAGCAGCGCGAAGACCCCGAACAGCAAGTCACCCGCATCCTCCAACAGATGCAGGGCCAACTCGTCATGCAGCGCCAAGCCGTCGCCACCGCGATCGCCACCCAAAAACGGACCGAACGCCAAGCCCACCAAGCCCAAAGCCTCGCCGACGAATGGTATCGCCGCGCCTCGATCGCCATGGGCAAAGGCGACGAGACCCTCGCCCGTGAAGCCCTCGCCCGTCGCCAATCCCACCTCAACAGCGCCCAGCAACAGCAAGCTGCCGTCCAGCAACAAATTGCCCTGATTGCCCAACTGCGCCGCGACCTACAAGTTGTCGAAAATCGCCTGATCGAAATCCGCAGCGAAAAAGACCTGTTAATTGCCCGCGCCCGATCGGCCCAAGCTAGCCTCGACCTCAATGACATGCTCGATCAGACCAGCAACAGCGCCAGCATTCGGGCCTTCGATCGGCTCACCGAAAAAGTCAACCAGCTCGAAGCCCAAGTCGAAGTCAACGCCGAACTCAGCGCCAACCGCCTCGAAAGCCGCTTCGCCCAGCTCACCGAACAGCAAACCCTCGAAGCCGACTTAGCTGATTTGAAAAACAACCTAAAGCGTGGACTCACCGCCGCAAACCCTGACGACCCCGACCTCGCCAAAATCCGCGCCGCCCTCCAGAAACCGTAGATGTTGGCCAGCACCAATCAACCGTAGGTTGGCATCGCCCAACACCACCGCCCCGCCACAATTCAACAGCATCGCTTACAAATTCCGCGCTGGAACCGATCGCCCCTCAACCAGCCGCCGCTTCAATTGATTGAGTCCAACCCAACCCCACCCCGACCCGATCGCCACCCCCGCATTCGCGATCGCCCCGGCTAACCCCACCCCGATCGCTGCTAAAATCGGCGCGATCGCCAAACTCACCACCGCGATCGCCGCCAAGCCCAACTGAACTTGATTCATCCGCCGCAACGCATTGCGACAACTCGCACAATGCTGCGTATGGGAATGGTAACGCTCCAGCAACTGCGATCGGCCCTGAACTGGCGGTAAAACCTGCCCCGGAAACGGATCAGCCGCAAACAAATTCGCCCACTGCCGCAACTCAAACACAAACCGATCGGCCTTCGTCGGCAAATAGAATGCCTTTGCAATCGGTTCACCGCCCCCTGCCTGGGTCAAGTAACGTTCCTGATAATGCAAGAAGATCTGGTCATCTTCGAGAATTGCATTTTGGCCCATATGCGAATACCAGCGGGGCATCAGCGAAATCGCTAACGCCGGAACCTTACTGCTAAACCGGAACGGGAACCGCGCAAACAGGCGACATTCCCCCTTCCGGATCGGCGTTGCGTACACCACCGTCAGCGTATAGCCGAACTGCTTAGAATTCAGTTCATGCCACATCATCCCTGGCGCAACAAACAGCGTATCCTGTGTCCCCAATTTCCCGCGCCTTGGCCCCTCCGGCCAAGTGCCGCGAAAGCCCTGACGACTCGATTCCAGAATTCGCAAATCCATTGGGGCGGCGTTTTCGCGTTTGCCGACGGAGTTGTGATGCGTGTAGGGCAAGTGACTTGGGTCGAGCACATTTTCCAGCAGCGTCAGGGCATCGTAGGGCAGATCGCGGAAGGTATCGAATAGCGTCCAGCCGTTGGGGTCAGCATCCATCGGGCCAATAATGGGCACTGGGACTTCAACGGCTTGCTCAGACGTACCCGGAAATACGAAGAGTAATCCCTGCCGCTCCGCCGTGGGGAACGATCGTAGACAAGCCCGGCGGGACTCTGAGCCGTTTTCCCCCGGCGCTTGCTGGGGGATATGTTGGCATTGCCCATCGCCGCCAAACGACCAACCATGGTAAGGGCATTCCAGTTGGCCCGCTGCATTCACGCGCCCTTCGGAGAGCGGCACCAAACGGTGGGGACAGCGATCGTCCATCGCCCGCCAAGTTTGGCTCGCAGGCTCCCACCAAAGCACTAAATCAATGTCGAGCAGCGTAAACTTCTGCGGCCGATCGCGATCCAAGTCCCGCAAATAAAACACCGGATACCAGGCTTCCTTGGGATCAAAGCGATCGGGGTCGCTGCCGCCAGGCCATCGCACGATCGGCTGGTCGCCGCCGCTAATCGCTTGCTCAAGGGTCATTACCATAGGGGAGGATTGGGGGTGAATCAGTTACATTTCTTAATATTTTAGCGGCTGAACGGTGGGCTGTCTGTCATAACTTCAAATTGATGAGAATTTTGAATTCAGTGTTAACGCGGTGGCAGTTGTGGGGAATATTGAGACCGTGAATATGATTTCAAACTTTGATCGCAAATTTTGATTTCAATGAGTTTGCGCCTCCCGATCGGGTTGACGCGGTTGCGAGAGTCAGGTGTTGCGGATTGGGTCGACATTGAATTGATCCATCGGGAATTGGTCGACATTGAATTGATCCACCTGCGCTAGCTTTATCATGCACGCTGCCTGCAAATTGTCTTTTACAGTTTCATCGACGGTGTTAGGCTGTCTGGCTGGGCTAAATGATCGGGTGGTCGCACAGTCTGAGGCTCAGTCAGCGCCCATAGAATTGCCGCCGGCGCTCGCTCAAGCCGATACCCAAGCCCAAAACCAAGGCAAAATGCCCGTCGAGGCGCTGCCGATCGCGTTGCCCGAAATAATCGTGCAGCCGGAAACGGTGCTGCCTGAAGTTCCCACGCCGTCTGAAGTTCCCACGCCGTCTGAAGTTCCCACGCCGTCTGAAGTTCCCACGCCGTCTGAAGTCCCCACGCCGTCTGAAGTCCCCACGCCGTCTGAAGTTCCCACGCCGCCACTGTCTGGGACTGTAGCATTGCCTGAACTGACTCAGCCCGCCGATGCTAAACCGCCGCAATCGAGGCGCACCCCACCGCCTTCCCAAGCGCCGACTGTCTTGATTCAGCGAATCACCGTCACGGGGAGTAGCGTATTTTCCGATGCGGAACTGGCGGCGATCGTGCAGCCTTTTACTGGCCAAACCCTGACCTTTGAGCAAATTCAAGGCATTGCCGATCGGGTGACACAGCGTTATCTGCAAGCGGGTTATCTGACCTCGCGGGCAACTTTACAGGCTCAGACGATTGAGAACGGTCAACTCGCGATCCAAATTCGCGAAGGTTCGCTGGAATCCGTGGAGATTGTGGGCAATCAGCGCCTCAGCACGGACTATATTCGCAAGCAGATTCAGCCAGGGATTCAGGTGCCATTGAATCAGGTCAAGCTGGAAGATCAGCTGCGCCTGCTCAAACTTGATCCGCTGCTGGAAAATGTCGAAGCAGCGTTGCGCCAGGGGACGCAACCGGGACGTAGTGTTTTGACCGTGCGGGTGGCGGAAGCCCCAGTAATTTCTGGGTCGGTGGCGATCGATAATGACTTAGTCCCAGCGGTAGGCAGTGAGCGATCGCTGTTCACGCTGGGCTACCGCAATCCTTCCGGGGTGGGCGATCGGTTGTATCTGTCCTATGCCCGCTCCTTCGCAGGGGGCGCACACCTCTGGGATATCGGCTATCAATACCCGCTGAATCCGATGCAGGGCAGCTTGAATCTGCGCTTGGCTCCGAGTCGCTATCGGATTACCAATGGGCCGTTCAAGGCGCTCGACATCGGTGGACGAGCGGGTTACTACGATGTCAGCGTGCGCCAGCCGATCGTCCGATCGCCGCGTCAAGAGGTGGCGTTGAGCCTGGGGCTGGGCCATCGCACGGGCAAAACTTTGGTCTCGGATTTCCTGGTGGATGAAAGCGTCACGACGGTGCTGCGATTCGGTCAGGAGTGGCTCCAGCGCGATCCCAAAGGCTATTGGCTGGCGAACTCACAGTTGAATTTTGGCTTGCCTTGGTTGGGGGCGGATACGGCGCGTGACCCCGATGGGCAATTTTTCAGTTGGAATGGGGCGATCGTGCGGAGCCAACGCCTCAGCCGCGACCAGGCGTTGCAATTGCAGCTCAATTGGCAGCTCACCCCCGATGCGCTGCCGCCCACCCAGCAATTCACGATCGGGGGTCGACAATCCCTGCGCGGCTACCGTCAAAGTCTCCGCACCGCTGACAACGGCCTCAGCTTCAGCCTCGAACACCAAATCACCCTCCAGCGGAATGCCACCGGAGTCTCTGTCCTGCAACTGACCCCCTTTGTCGAACTGGGTGCCGTCTGGAATGCCGCCGCCAATGCCAACCCCCGCCCCACCCCGAATTTCCTGGCCGCGATCGGGGCGGGACTGCGCTGGCAACCGACGGAAAAGTGGGAACTGCGATTAGACTACGGGTTGCCGTTGGTGCGCGGCGCTGATCGCGGTAGCAACTTGCAAGATGCCGCGATTTACTTCGGCCTGAAGTACAACTTCTAGTTCGCTTCTAGTCCGCATTGTCAGCCGAAGCGTAGGCCGGATGCTTCACGATCGCGCAATGTGGCCTCAATCCTCAACAAATCATCCTGATCAATGCGCTTTGGCTTGAAAGCATTAACGAAGCCGATCCAATCTGCTGACTTCACCCCGGAATCAAATGTGATTTTTCTGTGATCTAAAAAATTAAAACTTCGGTTTTTACGGAGAATAGATTCCCCCTAATTTTGCATTTCAGCCCAATACATTCTTGGGTTCTGCGTATGTTTTGAATAGCGGCATCCAGGCTTAAAAGCAAATCTGAATGCCGTTCTTTCTGTTGGAGGCAGTGGGTCAGATTTCCTGATGTTGCTTCAAAACAGAAAATTCAAAATTGTTTCCGATTAATGAAAAAACGGTAAAATCTGGTGTCGATGGAAACACGGGCAGCGATCGTTCGGTGATACTACCAGCGATGCTCTTGTTGCGCGAATCAGTCCGAGTATTAGTTCTCTATTCAAACTAGATAGGTCTTCCATGGAATCTCAAGTGGTATTTGTCCCGGCTAATCCAGCGAACCCGGTGGGTAATGTGCCAGCTAGTGGCTTTTATTTCAACGACTCCTTCACTGGCGCGGGTGTGCTAAGCGCCAGCTGGGTTGCTAGTGACCGATTTGATAGTACCCAAGTTGATAGAGGGCAGGCGGTTTTGACAGCACGCTCTGATCAGTCGAAGCCCACTGGCGGGATTGCGGGGATTGGGGCTGGGGCTGATGCCGTGGGGGCTGGTGCTCTGCGGTTGACCAGCTCGGAGGCCAATCAAGCCACCTTCGTGTTGTATGACCAAGCCTTTGATGCTTCTAAGGGGGTGAATATCACCTTTGATTTGTTTGCCTACGGTGGAACACCGTTTGCAGCTGGTGAACAGCCGGGAGATGGTCTAGCGTTCTTCTTGATTGATGGCGCGACCCCTGGTGCAAACGTGACCCCGGGTGGCTTTGGGGCGGCTTTGGGGTATGCGAAGAAAATCAATGAGACTGTCCCATTGGCGGGGATTACCAATGGTTACCTGGGGATCGGATTCGATGAATTCGGCAGCTTTGGTAACCCAACGGAAGTTGGTGATGGCCCTGGTCGGAAAATTGATTCGATCGGTGTCCGGGGTGCGGGTAATGGCACAGCGGAAACGGACTATGCCTATCTCGGTGGGACAGAAAGCCTGACGACGGCTGGCGGGATTGATTCACCTGGAGTGACGATTCGGGCTGGGGCAAAGCGCACCATTGAAATCGATGTGGATGCGGCGGGCAAGATTGATATCAGCATTGATTTGAATGCTGATGGTGACTTTGACGATGAGAGTGAGCGTTACTTTGATATTGCGACGGCGGATGGGACGCGCCCCTCGACTTACAAGTTCGGGTTCTCGGCATCGACTGGGGCTTCGACCAATATCCATGAAGTCCGGAACTTGGCGATCGCGCCCAGTAAGACCGTGGGTAGCCCAACTCCGAACAGCGTCAGCTTTGGGGGCTTTGGTGCGGGCTTGACTTATGTGGAAAATGCCGCTCCGGGCGTGATCACCACGGGTCTGGCGATTGAAGGCCCCGCAACTGGCATTTCCAGTGCGACGGTGAAAATTGCCAACAACTTCTCGGTGACCCAGGATCGTCTGACGATCGGGAATTCCACTGCGAATTCGGGTACGACGACTTCGGGCCTCAATTGGAGTTATGACCCAGCGACGGGGACGCTGACGCTGACGGGTACTGGGGCAACGGCTCAGGCTTATCAGGAGGCGCTGCGTCAGGTCACCTACTCGAACAGTAGCGATGCCCCGACCACGGGCGATCGGACAATCCGCTACAGCCTGCTCTCCGGTACGGGGGCAACAGCGACGACTATCACCAGCCGCGATGCCTTGGTGAAGATCAACGCAGTCGATGACCTGCCGACGACGATTAACCTCTCTTCCACGGGTGTTCCCACGGGACAAGCGGGCGCAATCGTGGGCAACATTAACGTTGTCGATCCGGATGGCCCTGGCGATGCAGGTTCCTACACCTTTAACGTGACTGGCGGCAGCGACAAATTTGAGATTGTCGGCAATGCAACCAGCGGCTTCCAGCTGAAGCTGAAACCGGGCCAAGTTGTTGGTGCTGGCGAAGTCATCCCGGCGCTGACGGTGAATGGTACGGATGATGGTGCGGGCCCGTTCACCCGGAACTTCAACCTCACCCCTGGTCAGCCGAAGTCCGAACTCTTCTGGCGCAACCCCAACGGCCAAGAAGTGTTCTGGCAAATGCAGAACTCCTCGGAATTGGTCGGTGCGGTGAATATCAGTAATGAAAGCCCCTACGATCCGAGCTGGCGTTTGGCGGCGGTGGTCGATATGGATAACGATGGCATCAAAGACCACGTTTACCAGAAGGGTGCGGATGTGCGTTACCTGCTGCTGAATCAAACGGGCGGCCAAACTTCTGGGGTTAAGTCCGGTGGTGCGGTCACGCCGACCTTCGCCAATGCGAAGTTTGGTGGCTTGAATGGTCAGGCAGCGGCGGCATTGGGTGACTTCCGGTTGGTGGGAGTCGAAAATGTATCGGGTTCAGCGCAAGCGGACTTGATTTTCTACAGCCCGACCGTCGATCGCTTGGTCTATTGGACGACCAACGGTAGCCAAATCGTGGATAGCGGTTTCTTCACCAGCGCCGCTTCCCCCAACGGTCAAGGCACCAGCCAGATCAACACTTGGTCGGTGCAGGCGATGGGTGACTTCACGGGTGACGGTAGAGCCGATATCCTGTGGCGCAATAACGCCGGCCAAATCGTGGTGTGGGGCTTGAACGGCACGGTCGTGGATCTGACCAAGGTGCGCTTGGTCGGTACGGTCACGGCGGGCACAGAATTGCGCGGCGTGGGTGACTTCAATGGCGACGGCGTGCAGGATGTAGTCTGGCGCGATCGGGCGGCGAATGTCACGAGCTTCTGGAACTTCAACAACTCCACCGCGACAGGTGTTGCTCCGGCGGCGACGAAGCTGACGGACAATGGTAACTTCTCCACTTCCGACTTCCAGATTGAAGCGATCGCCGATCTTGACGGCGACGGTAAATCGGATCTGGTATGGCGCAATGTACCGCAGAGCTTTGCGGTGGTCTGGAACTTGAATCTGCCTGCGGTGAGCACAGCGAATCCGTCCGCAGCATCCACCTTCCAGCTCAGTTCGATCAAGTCGGTGACCACGGTGCGTAACTTCATCGGGGCGAATCCGTCGCGGCAGACGTTCATCAATGCGGATAAGCAGTGGGATATTGACGGAGCCAATGGTATTGCGCCAGTGGCAGCGCCTGTCTAGTGATGCGTGATCGTGCCCGTCTCGTGATGCGTGATCGCGCCCGTTTCTAGTGATGCGTGATCGCATTGTGGTTGAATCAGCCGGATAACGGCTAATAAACGAAATCCACTATTTTGAGTTTGCTTCCAGACTTGAAATAGTGGATTTTTTGTTGGATTTGGGGCTTATTGGCAGTGACAATGCAGTTATGGTTGATTAATGATTAATTAATGGAGAATAGCCATTTGGCTTTGCCCGACGGATTCCTGCATCGATCGCGGCAGTTTAATCCGAATTCATGAAAATTTTATGTTGCCATCGACATTCTTCATCGGAGCTTCGTAGAAACACTTCATCTTTTCTTTACAGGCTTAAAAATTTTGTCTATTTTCTTAAGAAAGAGTAAAGCTGATTTGGCTTTATTTTTCGTGGTTTTACCATGTAGGAACCGCAATGCTAGGCCGATTGTTGAATCTCTCAATCACTCATTATCTATCCCCCCAGTGCTGTTCGTCTTACCGGAGATGTATGGTGTATCGCTTGTGCTTTGAGCAAAGAGTTTGGGAATCGGGGATGGAGTTTTTCTGCTTATAAGCTCCAGGTGTCTCCTATGACGTACGAATCATTTAATGCTGGGCAGTTGCTCAGTGCCAACACAGCGATCGCCCCTTTGCTTGCTAATGGAGTCTTGTATGATGGCGTTCAGACAGCGCTCGATTGTTTACGCACGCACTGCAGCGATCGGCCACAGTTGCAAGCCTATGAGCATGGTGTGGCGGCCACGATTACGATCGCCGATGTGAAGCTGAAGTTGCAGGTGAGTGCTGCTGGCGTGCTTGATGCCTTCGGTGACTGGAATGCGGACGGGGATTTTAGCGATGCGGGCGAAACCTTGGTCAATGGGTTCGATTTGGCCTGTCTGTACGGGGCCGATCGGTGGATCGTCAACCTGGGGCAAACCCTTACGCTATTGAGTGATTCCAGTAATACCTCATTGACACCTGGCACAAAACCAGAGCCGCGCCCGAATAGCAATGGCAGTGGCACTTCCCTGGATCCTGGTGCCAAGCCAGAACCGTCCCCGAGTCCCATTCCCGGCCCATCGCCGAGTCCTGGCCCATCGCCGAGTCCCGGCCCGTCTCCGAGTCCCGGAACGCCACCACCGCCGCCCTTTGTGGTGCCCGGCCCATCGCCGAGTCCCGGCCCATCGCCGAGTCCCGGCCCCTCCCCCAGTCCCGACCCCTCCCC
>JBJORF010000053.1:0-32741 GCA_046049545.1 Cyanobacteriota bacterium
CCGCCGCCGTTTGTTGTGCCTGGCCCGTCGCCGAGTCCCGGCCCATCTCCCAGTCCCGGCCCGTCTCCGAGTCCTGGAACGCCACCACCGCCGCCGTTTGTTGTGCCCGGCCCGTCTCCGAGTCCCACTCCGACCGGGACAGTGGCACCGATTTTTGTGGTGCCTCAAGGGCCAGCGGGTATCGTTTCCGGGGTGTCCAATGCGGTGGTTAGCGGCATCGATATCCTAGGCTTCAATGCCTCGAATTACACCTTCACGGTCTTGAACGGCACCCAAAGCATTAATGGCCTGCGGGTGATTGATAACCGATTCATCGTTGAAAATAACCAACTGCGCCTTACGGATGGGGTGACGCTTCAGAATGGCGGGGCGTTCAACCTCGTGATTGAAGCGCGTGATGCCCAAGGCAATGTCTTCCGATCGAGCGGCATTAATCTCTTCACCAATAATGGTGGTTTGCAGGTTGGCGGCGCGGGGGCAGGCAATACGGTGATTTATGCCGAAGGTGCTGCGCCTGTGAGTGTGCTCTCCAGCCTTACCCTGGTAGGCGGTGCGGGTGCACCCACCCAGCTCAATGGCGCGTCGATCGCGATCGGTACGGGCTATATCGCCGGGGAAGATTTCCTCAGTATTGCCGGCAGCCGAGCGACCAGTGGCACCGTGGATGGTTTGACTTGGAGGTTTGAGAATGGCGTTCTGACCCTCTCGGGGCCTGGTTCGGTGGCCACCTACCAGAATGTCCTGCGTCAGGTCACCTATTTCAACGCCAGCCAAAATGCCACGGCCACAGCCCGGACAATTAACGTCTTGATCGGGGGTGGGCCATTGCCTTTTGGTCAGGCCAATTTGGTGATCAACATCGCAACCACCGATAGCCCGGGCAGTTTCCAGTTTGCCGCTGCCCCCACCCTGACTGCCGGAATCTCCGGTGCTGTGGTCGGCGCGATCGGGATTAATGACCCTGACAGTCGCTATCGTCTGGCCATTGGTGGCGCGGCGGCCAGTCAGTTTGAAGTGGTCGGATCGGGGCCAAACGGTTGGCAATTGCGCCTGATTCCCGGTCAGACGATCGCGGCGGGGAACTATGTGATTCCGTTGATTGCGACGGATCTGGCGACGGGGGCGACCTTGAACCAGGATCTGAATCTGACGGTGCTACCCCCAGTGACGGATGCTTATACGATCACGGGTTTATTACCCGCAGGCGGTGGGGCAACGGCAACCTATGCTGAACGCCAAGCATCACCGGTGGTTGTGTCTTCCGGTTTGACGATCGCGGGTGGCCCAGCGGGTGGCAGCCTCAATGGTGCATTGATCGCGATTAATGGTTTCAGTGCCGCTCAGTCGGAACGCCTGAGCATCGCGGGTCAAGCCGCCAACAGCGGCGCGATCGCGGGCACTGGCATCACCTGGGTTTACGATCCAGCGACGGGGGTGATGACGTTCAGCGGCGCGGGCACGGTGGCTGATTACCAAAATGCCCTGCGACAGGTGACCTATAGCAACGGCAGTAGTGCGCCGTTCGCGACCCGCTTGCTGACCTATACCGTGGGCACGGGTGCCCAGGCGGGTCAAGGCTTTGCGGCGATCGGCATTAATGCGACCAATGACCTGCCCACCGCCTTGGGCCTCTCGACCCAGTTAGTGCCGACCGGGGTTGCAGGTGCGGTCTTCGCCAATGTCAGCGTGACCGATCCCGATGCGCCCAATGGCGGCCCTTACACCTATGTGGTGACCGGGGGCGGTGACCTGTTTGAAGTGGTTAACGGTCAGTTGAAGCTGAAGGCGGGAGCAACGATCGTGCCGGGGCAGGTGATTCCGGATGTCTCGATTACGGTGATCGATCCGGGTGCCCCGAACGGTGGGCGATACACTCAAAACTTCTGGTTAAGTACGGGTGTCGGGCCGTCTTCGGAGATCTACTGGCGCAATGACAGCAGCAATTCCAGCATTTTCTGGAACCTGAACAATGCCCGGGAATTGGTCGGGGGTACGCAACTGCGCTACGGTGCAGGGATTGGCGATGCCCGTGCTGGACAACCAGTGTTGTTTCCCAGCACCGCGCAGGTGGTCGGTCTCGCGGATATGAACGGTGATGGCGCGAATGACATCGTGCTTCTGGATGGGCGTGACATTACTGTGGCGACGATCGGTCAATTTAACGGTCGTTCAGTTAGTGTTGAGGCCCAAGCGGCGCCGACCTTCGGTGCATTCTTTGGGGCACTCAGCGGTCAAGCTGCCCGTTCCTTCGGCTCCTACCAGTTGGTGGACATTGCTGATATGAATGGGGATGGTCAAGCGGACTACGTATTCACCGGGGCGGCGGAAAATAATGTTGTGATCTGGACAGCCAATCGCCAAAACCAAATCACCAATGGCGCAGTGGTCGGTGGCCCGGCTCTCCCTGGCAAGCTCGAAGCGATTCTCGACCTCGATGGCGATGGCGATAAGGACTTCCTCTGGCGCAATGGTTCCAGCATCTTTGCTTGGCAGATGAATGGTGGTACCTTTGTCCGGCAGATTGATGTTGCGCCAACTTTGGCAACTTCACCTCAAGACTTTGTCCTGGAAGGGGTCGGTGACTTTAATGCCGATGGCATCGAAGATGTGGTCTGGCGGAGTGTCGCGGCGAATAAGACGGTGATTTGGCTATTCGATAACCAAGGTCTGCCGTCGAATATCTCCGTGCTGCCGACGGTGAATGGGGCGGATTGGAAAATTGGGGCGTTGGCTGATCTTGATGGTGATGGCACCACGGATATTCTCTGGCGTAAGAATGCCGATGACCTCACCGCTTACTGGCGCATTAGCAATGCCCAGCTGGATCTGACCCGATCGGGCGAAATCCTCGATCGGCAGCCGGGTTCATCGGGGGGTGTCTTCAAGACGCTATCTCCTGCTTGGAATATTGCTGGTGTGAATGGGGTCGCACGGTCAACCGCTGGTTAATCCACGGCTGATTTGTCCAATTCTCGGCATGCATGCCTAAAAGTACCCCCGGCTAACTGAGTTAGCCGGGGGTTTTCTGACAGATTACGCGATGGATTGACGGATGGGCAGCGCGCAATTGTGTTCTAGCGATTGCGACTGCCGCGATAGATCCGATCGGCTTGCTCCGGCGATAACCACCGACT
Organism: Cyanobacteriota bacterium; assembly: GCA_046049545.1. Lineage (GTDB taxonomy): Bacteria > Cyanobacteriota > Cyanobacteriia > Leptolyngbyales > Leptolyngbyaceae > Romeriopsis. The sequence goes on from JBJORF010000053.1 coordinate 3,135, forward strand.
GCCCAGCGGGGTCGGCTGATAGCTGTTGGCCGCAGCGGGTGCAGCCGTGGCGCTAACGGGTGGGGCGCTGCTGTTGACGAATTTGCCGGGCTTGACTTCTAGGGGATCGGCAAAATCTTCTGGGTAGAGCTGGGACTGGGGTGCCTCGAACTGTTCGGTTTTTGGGTTGTAGGCTTTGACTTCGCCGGTTTCGATTTCGTAGAGCCAGCCGTAGATGTGGAGCTTCCCGGCTTGCAGGCGCGATCGCACGATCGGGTAGGTTTCCAGGTTGTCGATTTGGGTGAGGATGTTTTCGGCGACGGCGATTTCGATCAGTTCATCGCCTTCGTATTCGCTGTAGTTGTCCTTGAGGATGCGGCGGGTGGCTTCGGTATGCTTTAGCCAGTCGTAGACCAGGGGCAAGTCTTCCTGAAGTTTGTTGAGTTTCAGCAAACCCTTCATCGCGCCGCAATGGTTGTGACCGCAGACGATGATTTGATCGATGTCGAGGGCTTGGAGGGCGTACTCGACCGAAGCACCTTCGCCGCCGTTGGCGGAACCGTAGGGGGGAATAATGTTGCCCGCGTTGCGAATGACGAACAGTTCACCAGGATCGGCTTGGACGATCAAGTTCGGGTCAATCCGCGAATCGGAACAGGTGATGAACAATACCCGAGGGCTTTGGCCATGGCCTAATTGTTCAAATAGATCGCGATGATCAGCATAGTAGCTGGATTGAAATTCCCGAATCCCGGTGATTAGCTTTCTCATGGACGATCGTTGGGTAGGTGATGGGCGGCATAACCATATTTGGCCCTAATCCATTGTCTAGTAAGGCGTACCCATTGACCAGACTCGATTAATCAGTTCTGTGGATGGGAGTGATTGTGGCCTAATATTTTAGGTGGGATTGAAGCGGCGAGGGAGCGGCAAGATGAAGCGGCGGCAATTGATTACGGGGATGGCGGGGGCGATCGGGGCGAGCACGATCGGCCTCGGTGGCTGCATTAAGATTCGGCGGGCGGGGGCGGAGCAGACCAGCAGTTTGCCGCAGGTGCGCTGGCGGATGGCAACGAGCTGGCCGAAATCCCTGGACACAATTTTTGGCGGCGCGGATACCCTCTGTAAGCGCGTTGCCGCGATTACAGATGGGCATACGGCAGGCTACTACTACATTGGCAAGCATCCGGCATTTAGCATGAGTACGGCGATGCCCTTTGGTCTGACGGCCCAGCAGCAGAATGCTTGGCTCTATCAAGGCGGCGGGCTGGAGGCGTTGCGGAAGATTTATGCCGAATTTAATTTGCTGAATTTCCCAGCGGGAAATACCGGGGTGCAGATGGGCGGCTGGTTTAAGCGGCAGGTGCAGTCGGTGGCGGATTTGAAGGGGTTGAAGATGCGGATTCCGGGGCTGGGTGGCAAGGTGATGGCCCAACTCGGGGTGAATGTACAGGTATTGCCAGGGAGTGAGATTTATCTGGCCCTCGATCGGGGGGCGATCGATGCGGCGGAATGGGTGGGGCCCTATGACGACGAAAAGCTCGGACTGCACAAAGCGGCGAAATACTATTACTATCCCGGTTGGTGGGAACCGGGGCCGACCTTGGAAGCGCAGGTGAATCGCGGTGCTTGGGATAAATTGCCCAAAATGTATCAGGAAGCCTTCACGACGGCGGCCTATGAAGCGAATCTGACGATGTTGGCGCAGTATGAGACGCGGAATCAGGCGGCATTGCAACGGTTAGTCGCTGGCGGGACACAGTTGACGGCCTATAGTCCGGAAATCCTGGGGGCAGCGCAGAAAGTTGCGTTTGGCTTGTACGAAGATACCGCGCGGGAGAACGCCGGATTTAAGCAGGTGTATGAGTCCTGGAAAACCTATCGGCAGCAGGTGTATCAGTGGAACAAGATTAACGAATTGAGTTTCAGCGGGTTCGCATTAAACCAGCCGTTGAACTAACCGTGATGTTAAGCTGAGCGATCGATCAGCTACCAGTGGCACCAGAGACTTTGTTGTTGCGGGTCTTGGGTCGGGGTGAGACGCAGCGGCAGGCGATTGAGGAAGTGATTGCGCTACCGATGGAGTCCTCCCAACGGTGGACAATGTTGCGGTTGGTGGGGAGTTGGAAGGTTAGAATGGATATGGGTGAGCTGGAAGGTTTCATGCAACAGGAGGAAATCATGGCATTCACGGAAGCATTTTTGGCTTTGGAACAAGCGTCTGAAAACAAAGGACGGCAAGCTAGAAATATGGAAATTGCTTTGAATCTCCTACGAGAAAATATTCCACTGGAGACGATTGCCCGCACAACCGGGTTGCCGATCGAGCAAATCCAACAACTCCAATCCCAGGCCGGAAAAAATTAGATCGGGTATCGCGATCGTGCGACTAAGTTCGATCGGTTAGCAATGAAAATTAGGTGTGATTATTAGAGATCGTCAATATGGATGCCAACAAATTACGAGAACTTGTCCATACATGCCATGAAAGTTCAAAGCTCGATTTCAAGCTTAAAATGCATGAAATAAAACTTGTAAGACCAACGGAGCAAAGCGACATACGAGAGTGGACGAACAACAAGGAAATGCAATGGGCAGAACTTGTTAAAGATTTAGTTTCACTTGTCAATGGCAATGTTGGGACGTGGGATAAAACTGGGTATTTGATTGTAGGTGCGGGCGATGAAATCAGGCCGGATGGGACAAGACATTTGCAAGATGTAGTCTCTGATGAACTGCCTACTCGACGCGAGATTCTTGATAAATTTAATTCTTACTGCAATCCTTATCTTCCAGGCATAGAATGTTCTGAACAGGAATTGGATGGTAGAAAATTGTTTGTTGTTGAAATTCCTCCATCTCCTTATTTACACCGTCTTCGTAGGGATTTGAAAACACCAAGGAAATCGTTCTCTCCTCACGTGGTACTAATTCGGCGTACAGATGGAGAGGAGATATATGAGGCATCTCCTGAAGAGCAAGAGATTATACGGGAGGAAAAACGCAGACTTACTCAAGGAGAAAATATGAGCGGGGAGAGAATAGCCATATCGATAGAAGTATACGATCGCAGAATTGAAGTTTATCGCTTCGTCCGTGATTTTCTATTTATGATACAGCGTGAAGGAACTATAAAATTAGAGCAACTCGGAGATTTTGTCAAAAAAACTGACGAGATCATTTTTCTTTTTGATGCAAGTATTGCAGATTACATTCAGGAAATATATCGGCAAGCTGTACAACTCTACTCCACTGATAAACAACTTTCAAATTCACGCATTTCTGAGAAAGAGGAAATATCAAGGATTGCCAAGGAAAATTCTGATTTATTAATCTGGCTTTCAGATCAACCTGATGCTCTCCGTAAACGCCTCTACAATTACATTTCATTTTAAAGATGTCTGGCTAACGACGAATCAGAACGCGCTTGCCACAGACAAATATCATGCCACCCCACGCACCAACACTCGCCGCACAGTCTAAAACCTGGAAATTCCTCGAACTCTGGGTCGATCCCGTCCTCTTCCCGCCCAAAGTCCTCATGCTCATCGGTGATGCCGATGGCTCCTGCCGCATCTTTAACCCCGCCGCCGACTACAAACTCGTCGTCGCCCACCCCGACTACGAAGCTGCCCAAGATTGGCTACTCGAAGACGAATACGATCGGGTTCAAGGCCAACTCCTCGCCGCCGAAGTTCTATAGCGATCGACCCCATTCGATTCCCCACCCGGATTCGCTACAATATAGCGAGATGCGTTAGGTAGTTCCATGGCTGCGATCACGATCGACCTTCCACCCGAAATAGTCGAACAAATCCGCCTCGAAGCCACCCGGCAAGGATTAGAACCAGGGCCATTCCTGGCTGGGTTTTTGCACGATCGATTCACCGATACCCAGGAACGCGCGATCGAGCAGCTATCGGATGTCCAGGTGTTGGCCTTGTGCGATCGGATGATGACCGACGACGACCAAACCGAAATGAGCCAACTCCTAGAGCAACACCGCGAAGGTTTGTTGACCGAACCAGCACAGCAGCGGCTCGATGCCTTGATGCGGATCTATCGAGCTGGCATGGTACGCAAAGCCGAAGCCTGGAAAATCGCCGTAGAAAGAGGCTTGCGGGCTGGGATTGGCTAATGGGACGCGCTTATATTTCAGTCGAATTGGATCGGCGGGTGCGTACTGCTGCCCGCAATCGGTGTGGCTATTGCCTCAGCCCCCAGCATTTGGTCATGGCGCGGTTGGAGATTGAGCATTTCGTGCCGCTCTCGAAGGGTGGAACCAACAATGAATCAAATTTGTGGTTGGCTTGTCCGTTATGCAATCGGGCCAAAGGCGATCGGGTAGAAGCGATCGATCCAGAAAGCAGGCAAGTTGTTCCGCTATTCAATCCTCGATCGCAAATCTGGTCAGAGCATTTTCGCTGGATTGATGCGGGCTTGAGAATTCAGGGTTTGACCCCGATCGGACGAGCGACAGTGACGGCTTTACATTTAGCCGATGACCCGGAAGCCCTGATCGTTCGGAGTTTCTGGATTCAAGCAAAGTGGCATCCACCCATGGATTAGCGATCGCCCTTCAATTCTCCGGTTCTGCACTGATGCCGAACAAAATCGCTAACACCCGATCGATGTCCCCTGGCACCAAATAACTGTTGATGTCCTTGTGAATCACCTGATCGACCCGATTAAACCTCCCAAATTTCCATGTACCGCCCGTCGTGACGCATCCGTAGAAGATCGCCGTATCCGATTCCGTCCATATGTGTAGCTTTTTTTGGGATCGAGAATGCGTGGTTTGGACATGATTGGCTTGTTCGGGCCGTGACGGGTTGTGTTGATTATCGGCGGTAGGTTTGGGACAGTGTTTGGGGATGGGGATGACGCGATCGGGATTGTGAGCCGATCGCGTGATTGTAATGTTGGGCGGTGCCTAACCTACGGGGCTATACAAATTGCTTGAGGAAGCGCAAGTCGCTGCTGTATAACCGCCGGATGTCGTCGATCTGATGCAAGACCATGGCCATCCGCTCAACGCCGAGTCCGGCGGCGAAGCCCGTGTAGACTTCGGGGTCGTAACCCGCTGATTTCAAGACATTTGGATCGACCATGCCACAGCCCATGATTTCGAGCCAGCGGCCTTTCCACATCACGTCTACTTCCGCTGAGGGTTCGGTGAAGGGGAAGTAGCTGGCCCGGAATCGCACTTCGAGTTCTTCGCCGAAGAATTCTTGCAGGAAGACTTTGAGGGTGCCTTTGAGGTCGGTGAAGGTGAGGCCCTCATCCACGGCGAGCAGCTCGATTTGGTGGAATACCGCTGAGTGGGTGGCATCCACGGTGTCGCGGCGATAGACTCGGCCGGGGACGACGATCCGAATCGGCGGATCGGTTTCTTCCATGTAGCGCACTTGGACGGTGGAGGTATGGGTGCGGAGTAGGTTGCCGTCGGGCAGGTATAGCGTGTCCTGCATGTCCCGCGCGGGGTGGTCGGGCAGGAAGTTCAGGGCTTCAAAGTTGTAGTAATCCGTCTCCATTTCCGGGCCTTCGGCCACGGTGTAGCCCAAGCCTACGAAGATGTCGAGAATCCGATCGGTGGTGCTGTTCAGCGGATGCTTCTGACCTTGGGGCCGATAGTTGCCCGGCATCGTCACGTCCAGGGTTTCGGCGGCGAGTTGGGCGGCGATCGCGGCGGTCTGGAGGTGGGTTTTCTTCCCGTCGAGGTCGGCTTGGATCAGGTTCTTGACATCGTTGGCTTTGGCCCCGATCGCGGGCCGATCGGCAGGATCGAGTTTGCCCATGCCGCCGAGGACCTGGGGAATCGGGCCTTTTTTGCCCATGTATTTGACCCGCAGTTGTTCGAGGTCGTCGAGGCTGTCGGTGGCGGCGATCGCTTGCTGCGCTTCCTGGCAAATCGCGTCAAGTTGGGCTTCGAGTTCACTAACAGTCATGAGATCAGCCGGTCGTGGGATAAGCCGGGAAATAATTACGTCTATTTAGTTTAGAAGAGAGCTGTCCCTTTTGGCGCGATCAATATCTTGGTGGGGAATTTTGGTGTAGGATCTGGGTTCGAGTTGGCGCGCTTGTAGACTCCTTGTGGGTGGGTGGATCGATGAAGCTCCTGGTAAGTAATGACGATGGGATTTTTGCGCCGGGTGTGCAAGCGTTGGCAAACCGCTTAGCCCAGGCGGGACACCAAGTGTCGGTGGTGTGCCCCGATCGGGAGCGATCGGCGGTCGGTCATGGTTTGACCTTGCATCACCCGATTCGCGCCAACCCAGTGGAAGGACTGTTCGATCCAGCGGTGAAGGCTTGGTCCTGTTCGGGAACGCCCGCTGATTGTGTGAAGCTAGCACTCTGGTGTTTGCTGGATGAGAAGCCAGATTGGGTGATTTCAGGAATCAATCAAGGCGCGAACCTCGGCACGGATGTGATCTATTCCGGTACGGTGTCGGCAGCGATGGAAGGGCTGGTGGAAGGGGTGCCGAGTATTGCAGTGAGTTTGACGAGTTTTACGGTGCGGGATTTTCAGCCAGCGGCGGACTATGCGGCGCAATTGGTGGCGCAGCTCCAGGCCCAGCCGTTGGATGAAATGATTTTGCTGAATGTGAATGTGCCCCCGGTGCCTACGGCGGCGATCGCGGGGGTCAAACTGGCGCGACAGGGGTTGCGGCGCTATGTGGAGGTGTTTGAAAAGCGCGAAGATCCCCGTGGCAAAACCTACTATTGGCTGGCCGGAGAAGTGGTGGAGGAAGTCGAAGATCCGACCCCTGACCATGCCTTGCCCACGGACGTGGCGGCGATTCGCGAGAATTTTATTACGATCACCCCGTTGCAATATAATTTGACCGCGTTCGGGCGCGTCGATCGCCTACAAAGCTGGCTAAAATCCTCGTAACCGTTTGATTCGGTTCATTGCCCAGTTTGCCGCTGCGTTCTTCTACCCCTTTTTTTGCCTGTGTGGACTTCGACTTCGTTACAAACGGCTCTGACTCCGACGGCGATCGCCCTGGGGAATTTTGACGGCATTCACTGCGGCCATCGCCAGGTGATTGAACCTGTGTTGGCGGCGCGGGAACAGGCGGTGCTGCGGCTTTATGCGACGGTGGTGAGTTTTTCGCCGCATCCGCGTGAGTTTTTTAGTCGGCAGCCGTTGGCGCTATTGTCGCCGTTTGAGGAGCGGGTGGGGCTGTTGTCCCAGACGGGAGTGGATCAATTGCTGGTACTGCCGTTTGATTTGGATTTGGCGCAGTTGAGTCCCGAAGCGTTTGTGCAGGAGATTTTGATCGATCGCTTACAGGCAAAACACATCAGCGTTGGGCAGGATTTTCGGTTTGGGGCGAAACGGGCGGGGGATGCGAATTTGCTTCATGAACTCGCCGGGAAGCATGGTGTGGGCGTGACGCAGGTGCCGCTGCAAATTTTGGAGGGGGAGCGCATCAGCAGTTCGGCGGTGCGGCAGGCATTGGCGGAAGGTCGGGTGACGATGGCGGCGACGCTGTTGGGGCGGCCCTATCGGTTAATCGGGAAGGTTGTGGCAGGGCAGCAGGTGGGCCGGACGATCGGCTTCCCGACAGCGAATCTGCAATTGCCGCCGAATAAGCTCATTCCTGCCCAGGGAGTTTACGGCGTGCGGGTTTCGGGCCAGGACTTGAATCACGGCAATGCGGTGAATGGGGTGATGAATATCGGCAATCGTCCGACGGTGGATGGGATCACGCAGACGATCGAGGTGCATTTGCTCGATTGGCAGGGCGATCTGTACGGGCAGGAGCTGACGGTGGAGCTGTTGGAATTTATCCGATCGGAGCAGCGCTTCCCGGATCTTGATGCGTTGAAGCAGCAGATTTCCCAAGATTGTGCGGTGGCGCGGCAGCGGTTGGTTTAATCAGGCGATTGGGGTGATTGCGCCTCGGCAAAACCTTCGACAGTGGCGATCGGCAGCTTGGTTAAGCGTGCGACCTGTGCGGGCAGCATTCCCTCGCGCAGCAGTTCGCGAGCCACCTCTTCGCGGCCTTCTTCGCGGCCTTCTTCGCGGCCTTCTTGACGGCCTTGCTGAAGCAGTTCGGTTTCGATCTGTTCGTAGGTTATGGCTAGACTCATGGTGATCTCCCGCAGGTCATTAGTTAAATTTTGCCTCGCTTTGAGGTTTTTGTGCAAGACGGCGATGTGGCGCAGACTGAGATCGCGATAGGGATGATGTTTTGGCAAAGCTAGCAATTCCGCGATCGCCCGCCGTTGGACGTTATCCCGTCCGAGTAAACGCAATGTCCTCTGCCGCCCGGTAGATTGAATTGTTTTGAGCGGATAAAATCCTCACGCTAAGGCGAATTCCACGGGTAAACTGATACAGTCCGGCTATGTTAGCCCTACCCGCCGACTCAATCTTATGCGCGATCGTTTAGAGCAACTGAATCAGAATCTTCATCAAGTGATGGTGGGCAAGGATGAGGCGATCCGGCTGGTGCTTGTGGCGCTGCTGTCTGGGGGGCATGTGCTGCTGGAAGATGTGCCGGGGGTGGGCAAAACGCTGCTGGCGAAGTCTTTAGCAAAATCGATCGCGGGCAAATTTCAGCGGGTGCAATGTACGCCGGATTTGATGCCGACGGATGTGACGGGGACGAATATCTGGAATCCCCGGGATGGAGAGTTTGCGTTTATGCCGGGGCCAGTGTTTGCCAATGTTTTATTAATGGATGAGATTAATCGGGCGACACCGCGAACGCAATCGGCATTGCTAGAGGTAATGGAAGAGCAACAGGTGTCGATCGATGGGCAGACGCGCCCGGTGCCGTTGCCGTTTTTTGTGATTGCGACGCAGAATCCGGTGGAGTATCAGGGGACGTTTCCTTTGCCGGAGGCGCAAATGGATCGCTTTGCGTTGTCGTTATCGTTGGGCTATCCGGCGATGGATGAGGAGTTGCTGATGATTCAGCGGTTGCAGGGTGATGGAGCGAAGCGGGAATTGGGGCCTTGCATTACCTTGGCGGAGATTGCGAGTTTGCAGCAGGCTTGCCGATCGGTGCGGGTGGAGGATTCGTTGCAGCGCTATATTCTGGAGTTGGTGCGATCGACGCGGGCGGATGAGGAGGTGACGCTGGGGGTGAGTCCGCGTGGGACGGTGGCGCTGGTGAAGGCGGTGCAGGCGATGGCCTATCTGGAGAATCGCGATTATGCGTTGCCGGATGATGTGAAGTATTTGGCACCTTATGTGTTGGCCCATCGGGTGATTCCGGCGGGAGGACGGGGGGCGCGGGCGATCGTCGATCGGTTGTTGAAGACGGTGGCGATTCCTTAAAGTGTCCGATGGGCTAGAATTGGGGGAAGCGAGCAAGGTGTCTGCTATGACGAATCGTGCCTAGTTACTTGAACTGAGGTGATTTATGCAAAGAGCTAATGCACTAATGCTAGTTAGATCGCACCAAGAAGAGCTTCAAAGTCTGGGAGTCAAATATCTTCACCTGTTTGGTTCAGTTGCCCGTGATCAAGCGACTGTTGAAAGTGATGTAGACATTCTCATCGAACTCAATGAGCGATCGGGTTTTTTTGAATTTTTCCAGATTCAGCATTACCTGGAAGACTTGCTGCAATGCTCGATCGACCTCGGCACGGTCGATTCTCTTAAAGAACATCTCCGCGAACCCGTGCTTAATGAGGTGATTCGTGTCTTCTAGAAATGTGGAAACCCGGATTCGGGATATTCTCAGTGCGATCGATAGTATTCAGCAACGCACTACTGGCATGGATTTTGAGACGTTTAGTGAGAATGAGACGATCGTGAAAGCGGTACTCTACGATCTGATCATCATTGGTGAAGCCGCCATCAATATTCCGATTGAAGTTCAGATCCGCGCATCCGAAATACCTTGGCGCTTGATGAGTGATATGCGGAATATCATGGCCCATGAATATTTCCGGGTTAATCTCCGTGTCACTTGGGCGACGATTCAAAATAATTTGCCACCTTTGATTGCTCCGTTGCGGCAATTGCAGTGTGATATCCAAATTGACTGACAGAGTGCGCCTACGATCGAGCTGACGATGCTCCCCCAGGATTGGGGGGCGGTTCGGCAGGGTTTATTCGGTCGGAGTCGCTGCAAACAATTGCAAAACTTCCGCTTCGCTCGTGCCTAACCCCTGGCTGATTTGGGTGAGGAATTGGGGAGACGGTTGGGTTTTGTAAATTCTCCCGCAGCTTCTAACAACGATCGCTAAATTATGCCAATCGTTAAATTCAACATAAATTACTAACGCCTTCAAATAATTGGTTCTAGCCTCATCAAACTCCTGCAATTCCTGGGCCACCATGCCTAACTGGTGGTAGGTGCCCGCTTGCTCATAGCGATCGTTGAATTCGATTTTGATCTGGAGGGCTTGTTGGTAGTTGTTCCTGGCCTCGTCAAACTCGCGCAATTCCTGGGCCACCATGCCTAACTGGTGGTAGGTGCCCGCTTGCTCATAGCGATCGTTGAATTCGATGTAGATCTGGAGCGCTTGTTGGTAGTTGTTCCTGGCCTCGTCAAACTCGCGCAATTCCTGGGCCACGATGCCTAACTGGTGGTAGGTACGGGCTTGGCTATAGCGATCGTTGAATTCGATTTTGATCTGGAGCGCTTGTTGGTAGTTGTTCCTGGCCTCGTCAAACTCGCGCAATTCCTGGGCCACCCTGCCTAACTGGTGGTAGGTGCTGGCTTGGCTATAGCGATCGTTGAATTCGATGAAGATCTGGAGCGCTTGTTGGTAGTTTTTCCTGGCCTCGTCAAACTCGCGCAATTCCTGGGCCACGATGCCTAACTGGTGGTAGGTGTCTGCTTGCTCATAGCGATCGTTGAACTCGATGTAGATCTGGAGCGCTTGTTGGTAGTTCTTCCTGGCCTCGTCAAACTCGCGCAATTCCTCGGCCACGATGCCTAACTGGTGGTAGGTGCCCGCTTGCTCATAGCGATCGTTGAATTCGATATTGATCTGGAGCGCTTGTTGGTAGTTGTTCCTGGCCTCGTCAAACTCGCGCAATTCCTCGGCCACCCTGCCTAACTGGTGGTAGGTGATGGCTTGGGCTGATTGAATTTGGCGCAAATCGACTCCCTGTAGCGTTGACAATAGTGTGAGCACCCGCTGATAACTATCGCGTGAATCCTTGTATTGTTTAGTCATCAAATAGCAGTTCGCCAGCCGATCGAGAACCATGATAACTTCAAGCCCGATCTTGCCTGTGATAATTTCATGACTATAGGCTTTATGCGTTTCTGCAACCTCTTCAGACAGAGATTGTTTGAGTTGAATATCTTGGTTGTGGTCGCAGTATGTGGATAAGCAAAAATAAATAGCGACGCTCTCCTGCTGCTCCAACGCGATCGACAATGCCGCGTAGAGATTCTCATATTCCCACTTACAAAACACAATCCCCAACTGCCGCTCCTGCGGTTCCTTCGACTGCATCAACTGCTGATAAGAACCCGCCAAGCCCTCATAATGATTCTTAAATCCCAACCGCAACGCTAATTGAAATGCTTTATCCTGCGCTGCCAACTTGGTCTTTAGAAAATAAGGAAACACAGGCTGAATCGTCAGCAAATCAGGAATTCCCATTTCATGAGGCGATAATAATCCCCAATTAATTGCCTCGGAAATTGCCCGATCTAAATCTGCAAATTGATAATCTCGAAATGGTTCCAGTTTTTTCAGTTCATCCACATACTGTTCCAACAATCCCCGCACCAAAAACCCACTAAACGGTGCCAAACACAACAAAGCCTCCTGCGCTGCCACCGACAAATTCCTGTGGGAATATTCCACACATTGCAAAATGCTTTCCGTCTTACTTCCCGCCCGATCCAACTGCACATCCGCCGCATCCAACCCCCGCAGCACCTCCCCCACCGACTGCCGCCCCAAATTCCCCAACACCACCTCGATCGCCAACGGATACCCCGCCAACAACTTCATCAACTGTTTAAATTCCCGATCGGCCAAAACCGCCCGCCGCTTCGCCCCATCCTTGATGTGACGTTCTAGCACCTTCTCCGCCAAATCCGATCGCGCCTGCTGATCCAACCCCCGCAGCTCATACTCATTCCCGCCATACACCCCCGCCAACCAAGGCTCCCGCCGCCGCGAACCCAAAATCACCCGCGTCCGTCCCCCCACCAACCGCAACAAAAAGTCCCGAATCGCCTCCTGCTCCGGCTCCACCAGCGTATTCATAATCGCCAACGCCTGCCCCGTCACCGACTCCAAATTATCCAACACAATCAACCAATCGCGCGATCGCAACACCTGCGCCAACTGCCCCACCTGCGCGATTTGAGGCATCGCCTGAAACGATCGTAGCTCCACCTCCGTCAGCACATCCCGCGCCACATTGAACAAAATCTGCGGCAACGTCCAAGCCCGATCGTCATAGCCAAAATAGCTCACCCCCGCCACAAACCCCGTCTGCACCCACCAATCCCGCAAATACTGCAACAGCGTCGTCTTCCCCGTCCCGCCCATGCCGTACAGCATCAAGACATTACCCTCCCGAATCAGCCCCCGCTCAATCTGCAAAATCTCCAAATCCCGCCCCACAAACCCATACTCCGTCCGAAACCCCTGCCCAAACTGAAACCGCGCCCCCGCCGCCGCAAAATACGCCTCCTGCTCCTCCGGATACATCCGCCGCAACTTCAGATCCACATTCTGATTGCGATACACCACCGGCAACAACCAATCCTCCAAATCCACCTTCTGCCCAAAATACACCGATCGCTCCTTCCGCCCATGCAACGCCCGCCGCGCCCGCTGCAACGCCCGATCGATCGCCACCCCCGCAAACAGCTCCCCATACAACTGCGTCACCAACAGCTTCGCCGCATCCACCGTGACGCTATAGGCCATCGCCACCACCATCCGCATCCCCGCATCCATCAACCGCGCCCCCAGACTGGTTTCCGTCACCGCGATCGCGGTGTTCCCCTCGCCCTCAGGGAGAGGGGCCAGGGGAGAGGGCTGTACCTGCTTCGCCGACTGACAAGCATTCAACACACAAGCCGCAATCCCATAGGTCTTCAACCGATCGCTCAACTCCTGCGCCGTCACCCCGATCGCCTGCCCCGTCTCATCCCCCTCAAAAAACAAAAACGCCTGCACTCCCTCATACGCCTTCAACTCCGGCAAATCATAACCCCGCTGAAACGTCTGACTCTGGGCCTCGCGCTGCGCCTGAAACTGCTCAAACGTCATCAACCCACCATGCAGATCAAAATGCACCATGTGGTAATAGCCCTCACCCCGCGCCGCCAACTGCTGCACAAATGCCTCATAGGTCCCCGGACGCACAAACTCCACATTCACAGGCAACTGCGCATTCGCGATCGCCGCCACCAAAGGCCGCGAAATCGTTCGATAGCCCACATCCTGTCCCTCATTTGGCCTTGCCGTCACCACCAACAAATTCAACACCGTCGCGTCCTGCCGCACCACCACCGGCCCACCACCATTCAGCCCCCGCCGCTGCCGCACCACTACCGCATCCAACGCCAACGGACGCGGCATATCCCCATCCCACAGCGCCTCCCAATGCAATCCCTGAAACGCTGGATCACCCTGAATCATGATCTCCAACTGACTCAAATTCCCCGCCACCCGCTGATAGGCCGCAAACGCCCGCCGATCGCCAAACACCTGCTCAAACAGCTCCGTGCCATACTCCTTCACACTCGCTGCCGCCTTCTCGGCGATCGTCGTATCCGTAAACGGAAACCGAATTCACTGCTCGAAATACCACTCCAGCCGCCCCTCGCGCTGGGGATCACTGGCAAACGGGTCACTCACATTAATCGCAAACGAATCACCACCGATCGTCAAAACCGCCGCAAATCCGGCTGCCGTTGTTTGTCCCTGCGCGATCGTGATGGAATTCATAGAGATGCAGCAATAAAAATTTAACTTTCAATCACTTCACACCCTAACGCTCCAATTCCAGAAAATTTGTACTCTTCACAAAATATTCAAAATCACCCATTCCGCCAAAAATCCGTACAATACAAACTATGGCAAAGCCTTACCAACTTATTGTCGATACGAACGTTCTGATTAGCGGTCTGAGATCTAAGCAAGGAGCCTCTTATCAATTGCTGACCCGTCTCAAAGACGATCATTGGCAAATTAACATTTCTGTCCCACTTATCCTCGAATATGAAACGCTCCTAAACCGCGAATCGGCAGTCCTACAAATCGATTCAACTATTATTAATCGTATCCTGAACGACATTTGCGCGATTGCTAATCACCATGAAATTTTCTACATTTGGCGACCCACCGTTAAAGACCCAAACGACGACTTTCTGGTTGATTTGGCTATCAAAGCCCAAGCTGACTACATCATCACCTACAATCAAAAAGATCTCAGCCCATCCACCCGCCAATTTGGCCTCAAAGTCATCACACCCAAGGAATTTCTGCAATTTGTCGGAGAACTCCCATCATGATTGAACTCACCACTCAACTCAATGAAACCCTATACGAACAAGTAGCGGCGATCGCCACTCAAGAAAATCTTTCCCTTGATCAAATCATTGAGCTTGCGCTCTCAGCCCAAGTCAAAGCCTGGGCAGACCAAAAATATCTCAGCGAACGTGCGCAGAGAGGTAGCTGGGAAGATTTTCAAGCGATTTTGGCACAAGTCCCCGATCGCCCTCCCGTGCCCTTCGATCAACTGTAATTTCTAATCAATTCAACCTATTTCTCGAGCCTGCTATGACCATGAGTTTCCCAACTGCTACCGAACTCGCCCAATATCGCCAAGCGCTGATCAGCGATCCTGAAACCCTCAGAGCGATCGACCTCATCGAACAAACCCAAGACTTTGAAACCGCCATCAACCAACTCTTCCAAGCCCAAGCAGGTACACCGCAGATGTTTGGGAAAGATCACTTTGGTGATTCGATGTTCAATGGCCCCGGCAGGAAAGGTGGGCTACCTAAAGTTGTTGCACATGCACGCCCCAACATCTGGCAGCTTTTCAAAAAGCGTATCCAAGCTGAAGTCTGCGGTGAAGACGATAGCATTCGCAGCATGATTCAAGCGCTAAAGAAAAATCCTGGTAACGCTGCCTTAGTCACAGGCGCAATCACTTACGTCATTAATCTTTCTGGTATTCCCTTTCCGATCGAACCTGCCCTCGCCACAGGCATCGTCTTGTACATCGCCCATATTGGTATTGACGTATTTTGCGAATGGTCACAGCCCCAAGTCAATTAGTATCGTCGATGCCATTTTGGTATGATCGATTCTGTCCCTACCTGTGCTGTTTTTTCCCATGACCGCGACTCCCCTCACCTGGCCCGAACTCGAAGCCCTCGCCGACTGGCAAATCGACTACACCAACGGCCCCACCAACGCCCAATCCCGCCTGCGGCTGTTCGATCAAGATGAGTCCGCCATTCGCGTCACCCTGTTTCGCGATAACCATGCCTGGTGTCCCTACTGCCAAAAAATCTGGCTCTGGCTGGAAGAACAGCGCATTCCCTACCGGATCGAAAAAGTCACGATGTTCTGCTACGGCGAAAAGGAAGCCTGGTACAAACGCAAAGTGCCCTCGGGAATGCTCCCGGCGATCGAACTAGATGGCAAAATCATCACCGAAAGCGACGATATTTTAATTGCGCTCGAACGGGTGTATGGCCCGCTGACCTGGGGGATGGAAGATGCTCGCGTGTTGCCCTTGCGCCGTTTGGAACGACTGTTATTTCGGGCTTGGTGTAACTGGCTTTGCTATCCTGCGAGGTCGCCCCGCGAAGAACAAGCGGCCCAAGCTAAGTTTCAGGAAATTATGGGTTATGTCGAAGAAGCGCTTGGCAATACGCCTGGTTCCTACTTTTTGGAGGAATTCAGCACGGCGGATGTGATTTTTACGCCCTATGTGGAGCGGATGCACGCGAGTTTGTATTACTACAAGGGCTATGAAATGCGATCGGTGAACCCGCGCATGGCTGCTTGGTTTGATGCGATGGAGAGCCGATCGACCTACCGGGGTACCCAAAGTGATTTTCATACCCATGCCCATGATTTGCCCCCGCAGATGGGCGGTTGCTATACTAGTGGCAGTGATATTGCTTTGGCCGCGAGCGATCGGGTCGATCAAGGCCCGTGGCGAGACTTGCCGGATGTGGCCTATCCTGAACCCGCGACATCGCGCCAAGAAGCGCTTTATCGCGTGATTAAACATCGCGAAAATATTATTCGGGTCAATCCCAGTGAGAATTTTGATTTGGCGCTGCGTTGCGCGTTGACTTATTTGGTGAAGCAGGAAGCATGTGCGCCGCCCGCTGGTAGTGATGTGGGACTGCGGTATCTGCGCGATCGGGTGAATGTGCCCCGTGATATGTCGATTTATGCCGCTAAACGACTGCGGGAAGCCTTGGAAATGACGGCAAAACTGGACGGCGATCGGCAAGGCCCAGCGATTTCGACGCAGCACCGCCGCGATCAAGACCCCACTCAATTTGCGGCGATCGGTGCAAATGCTTCGACTTAAGTGATTTTTGCCGAATTTCCGGGCGCGGCGTTGAATTGCAGCAGTATGTGCAGGAATTGCTACAGGCGATCGAGCATTATGCAGTCCATGCGATACAGGAAGCCAAAGCGGCGATCGCGGATCTGGATGTTGACTTCATCCGGGAAGATTTTCCGCGTTTGATTGGCGCGATGCACACCGGGTCAGAGCGGATTCGGGACTTGATTGCATCGCTGAAAACTTTTGCGCGATTTGATGAGTCGGCTGAAGCACGTGATCGGTTCAGGACTCATGGTCGTCTCGGCAACATCACGATCGCCCCATACCCGTGCCTTGATCGACATAAAATGAGGTGCCAAAACAACGCAAGGGGCTGATTACTCACGGTGATCAGCCCCTTGCGTCAATCGCGATTCAATTCGTAACCGTACAAACGGTCTCAGTCAAGCGACTGAGCATCGATTCGAAAGGCTTAGAGCGGATGTGCCAACAAATCCGGGAAGAAGCGATTGAATTCAATTAAAATTCCCGCTGTGATCGTCATCCAAGCCATGAACAGCACAGGTGCTGTCGTCAAAAATTTAGCCATCGGTTCCTCCAAACAAAAGCAAGATATTGAACAAGCAAACATTCAAGGGGACGATCGAAACAAGAAGCAATTCTATTTCAACCTAGCGCGGCGAAACAGTGACTTCTTCTTCCTTCGCCAACATCTTGCCTGTGCTGAACTCGCCAAAAGCGGCCAACGGCCAAGCAAACCCTGTCAGCATGCAGCCGATCGCCAGCGGCAGGTTGATGATGATTTCTTGCTCTTCCGGGTTGCCGGACTTCTTGATCGCTTGCAGGTAAGCCCGACCAACCCAACCAATCCAGCCCGCGATGTACAGGAACATCACACCCGGAATGATGAATTCGCCAGCGTGGGCGGGGTTATCGATGATCAGGTGCGGCAGACCATCTTCACCACAGAGGAGATTTGCTTTATTTGCGTAAAAGTCGATGCGGTTCGCCACATCGCCACCCTTCGAGGTGCTTGCCCGATTCATAAATGCGGGGACATCTTTACAGGGCTTCAGGTTGTCATACAGTGCGTGGGCTGGGCTTGCCGTAAACCCGAACCAAAGCATGACCGAAAACGCAAGAGCCAACAATCGTCGCATGGAATTGTTTCCCTTTATTACAAAATGCAAAGTTTATTTACAAAAAGATTGAAGTCTTCTTGTGTTCAAATGAGGGCTGAACTGCCTTGATATATAGCTTTCCCAACTTGACCCCGAAGAGTTTATGCTGAAGAAAGACACAGCAATTCAATCAGAACATTAACAGCAAATGGCGACTGTCTTAGCAATTGAAACAAGTTGTGATGAAACGGCAGTGGCGATCGTGCGCGATCGTCAGGTGTTGAGCAATGTTGTCGCCTCGCAAATCAAAACCCATGCCCAATACGGCGGCGTGGTGCCGGAGGTGGCCTCGCGCCAGCATGTGGAGGCGGTGAACCCGTTGATCCAGCAGGCGATCGCCCAGGTGGGGCTAGATTGGAGCCAGATTGATGCGATCGGGGGAACCTGTGCGCCGGGGCTGATTGGGGCGTTGCTGGTCGGCCTGACGGCGGCGAAGACCTTGGCGATGCTGCATCAGAAGCCGTTTATTGGGGTGCATCATTTGGAGGGGCATATCTATGCGAGTTATTTGGCGCATCCCGAATTGCAGCCGCCGTTTCTTTGTCTATTGGTTTCCGGTGGGCACACCAGCTTGATCCAGGTGAAAGCCTGCGGTGATTATGCGGTGCTGGGCAAGACCCGCGATGATGCGGCGGGGGAAGCCTTTGATAAGGTGGCGCGGTTACTGGGGCTGGGCTATCCGGGTGGGCCGATTATCGATCGCTTAGCGCAAGAAGGAGATCCCAAAGCCTTTGCCTTGCCGGAGGGAAAAATTTCGCTACCGGAGGGGGGCTTCCATCGCTACGATTCGAGCTTTAGTGGATTAAAGACGGCGGTGCTGCGATTGGTGCAGCAGCTCGAAGCGACGGGAGAGCCGTTGCCAGTGGCGGATCTGGCGGCGAGTTTTCAGTTGACGGTGGCGAAGGCGTTGACCAAGCGGGCGATCGCCTGTGCGCTGGATCATGGGCTGACGACGATCGCCGTAGGCGGAGGCGTGGCCGCCAATGGGGGACTGCGATCGCACCTCATGGAGCAAGCGGCCCAGCAAGGAATTCAAGTTTTGTTCCCGCCGATGCAGTACTGCACGGATAATGCGGCGATGATTGCCTGTGCGGCGGCAGAACATTTTGAGCAGTCTCACCGATCGCCCTTAGATCTGGTCGCCCAGTCGCGGTTGGGGGTCGATCGGGTGATGGAGCTTTACGTATAGCGTTTAGAAAACTTTTTTGTCAGATTAAAGCGCTAGATCTGGAGTTTTGCGGTACATTAGCAGCAGTATAAGTTCATGCTTTGAGGCCCATTTGGGGCTGTGCCTATTCCCATGCAAGATACTCGGCTCAATCGCCTGACGAACAATCTTTCGGCCCGGTTCATGACCTGGCTACGTAATCCTTGGCGGCGATCCTCGTTGATGTTGATTGGGCTGCTGGGGGGCTTTTTTCTAGGGAGCGTGATTTCGACCACGGCGGGGCAGGCGGCGAAGCTGGATGTGTCGGTCGCGGCGCTGCTGATTGTGGTGACAGAGGGAATTAGTCGGTTGGTGTACGGGAATAAGAGTAAAACGCCATCGCTGACGGGTGATATTTTGAATGCGGTGAAGATTGGTGTGACCTACAGTTTGTTTCTGGAAGCCTTTAAATTGGGCAGTTAGTGTCTGGGGAGTCTTAGTATTTGGGGGGTCTTAGTGTCTGGGAAGTCTTAGTGTCTGGGAAGTCAATTGCGCTTCATTGGCGAACTGAATCGGTAAACCAGCGGACAAGTCCTACCTTGAGATGAATTTTCGAATCAATGCGATCTCCCTCATGGCGAGGGTTTCATCAAGATTTCATCCGCCGATCGTACCTTCAGTGAAGTTCCTGTTTGGCTTGGTAAATTATGCTAAGTTCAGAGCGCTAGATCATGCAATTTTAGATTACGAAATCAATTAACGAACTTTCTCTAATTATGGCTATTCTTTTTTCCCGCCTTGGTTCGCCTTATCGTGGGGCGATGTTTTTGGCGGTGGTTATCTTGCTCACTGCACCGCAGGCAGTCACTGCCCATGCGGGTCACGACCATGAATTCAGTGGGGGCAATGGGGAGCAGGTGATGCAGCCGCTGGCGATCGAGGCGGCTACGGCGCAAGTCTTGGGACTAAAAACCACACCGATTAAAGCGGGTGATACCGTCGTGGTGCCGACGACGAGTGTGGTTGAAGCCAATGGTGCCCAACTGATTTACGTTCAGCGTAATGGCACTTACCACCCGATTCCAGTGAAGCTCGGCAAAACGCAAGGAGATTCGGTTGTATTGGAAGAAGGCAATGTGAAAGCGGGCGATTCGGTCGTGAGCCAAGGTGCGCCACTGTTGTATTCCGAAGCATTGCGCCGGAAACCAGAAGCCGCGACCCAAAATAAGCCGAATGCAACCCATGAGCATGGCCCCCATACCCACACCCACGACGGGATTGCGGGGATTTCCAAGAAGCAGCTGGCAGCGGGTGTTTTAGCAGGGGCGGTGACGGGGGGTGGGATTATGTTTGGGCTATCCAAACGGCAGAAAAAGCCCACCCAAGAATAATTCCGATGGCCTGACTGACGGCTGTACTAAAACCACGGCTGTACTAAAATTTTATGCTGAACTCAATTGTACGCTGGACGATCGTGCAGCGGTGGTTTGTGGTGCTGATGGCGGGACTGTTGACGCTGTGGAGTGTCTACGCGATTCGCCAAATGCCGTTGGATGTCTTGCCAAATTTTGCCCCGCCGCAGGTCGAAGTGCAAACGGAAGCGCCAGGATTGGCCCCGGAAGCGGTGGAATCGATGATCACGATACCGCTGGAAAGCGCTGTCAATGGGATTCCTGATGTCGATGCGGTGCGAACTGCATCGGCGCTGGGGGTGTCGGTGCTGCGGATTAATTTTAAGTGGGGCACGGATGTTCAGCAGGCGCGGCAGTTTGTGGCGGAGCGCTTGCAGCAGGTGCAGGCGCAGTTGCCCGTCGGGAGTCATGCGCCGGAAATTGCGCCGATTACGCCGCCGATCGGGACGGTGATCCAGTATGCGCTGACCTCGGAGCAAAGCTCTCTGATGGCGATTCGCACGGTGGTCGATCAGGTAATTGCCAAGCGGTTGATGGCGGTGCCGGGGGTCGCTCAGGTTTTAGTTTATGGTGGGGATATTCAGCAGTTTCAGGTGATGGTTGACCCGCAGCGCTTACAGGCCCAAGGCGTGAGCCTGGAGCAAGTGGTGGCGGCGACGCAGGCGGCCAATGGTAAAGCCGTGGGTGGTCTGCTGATTAATGCAGATCAGGAAATGGTGATCAGCGGCGTGGGGCAGGTGCAGTCGATCGCGGAATTGGCCAAGTCGGTCGTCAAAACCCAGGTAGGCACAAACGTCCTGTTGCAAGATGTGGCCGAGGTCAAACTCGGGGCGGCACCCCAGCGCGGTGATGCAAGCTGGAATGCACAGCGGGCGGTAATTATCATGGTCAATAAGCAGCCACTGACCGATACCCCCACGGTAACGCAAGCGGTGATGCAAGCCATGACCGAACTCAAAACCGGATTGCCAGCCGATATCACGGTGCGCGAAACCTTTCGTCAAGGCGACTACATTGCGGCTTCTGTGGATAACGTCAAGTCGGCTTTGCTTGAAGGCAGTGTGATTGTGGCGCTGATTCTGATTCCATTTCTGATGAATTGGCGGACGCTGATGGTTTGTTTGTTGGATTTTGGGTTGACGTTACTGTTTGCGCTGTGGGTGTGTGATTGGTTGGACTTAGGGCTGAATACGATGACTCTTGGCGGATTGGCGGTGGCGATCGGGACGGCGGTGGATGATGCGATCGTCTATGCCGAAAATACCTTCCGTCGCCTCCGCGAAAATCGTTTTGCGGCGCAGCCGCTGCCCACAATGGAAATTATTTTTGAAGGTACTCAGGAAGTACGGTCATCGTTGCTGAGTGCGACGTTGATTGGGATGATTATTTTTGCACCAGTGTTTACGTTGTCGGGGGTGGAAGGTCGAATTTTTACGCCGATGGGGATTGCTTATCTCGTGGTGGTGGTGATCTCCAGCTTGGAATCACTGCTTGTTTCTCCGGCCCTCTGCGCGCTCTTATTGCCTGCGAGTCGAATGATGCCTCGGGAACCTTGGCTGACGCGGTTTTCTAAGGGAATCTATGAGGCGGTATTGGCGTTTGCGATGCAGCGTCCGAATGTAATTTTGGGCCTGTCGGGGGCGGCTTTAGTAGCGACGGTGATGATTGCGCCCGCCTTGGGACGGGAATTTTTACCCGCGTTCCAGGAACGATCGCTGATGAACGCGATCGCGCTATTTCCGGGGTCTTCCCTGGAAGCGACGAATCGTGTCGGGATGGCAATTCAGACTTCGCTCCAGGGCAATCCGCTGATCGATTCAGTACAGCTCCGGGCGGGGCGCGTTCCTGGCGACCCAGATGCGGCAGCGGCGAATTTGGCGCATTTGGATGTGGAATTGAGTGCAGTGGCGATGAAAAATCGGCCAGCAGCGTTGCAGGCGATCCGTGACAGTTTGCGCTTGCCGGGGGTGGTGTCGAATGTCGGTGGGTTTATTAGTCATCGGATGGATGAGGTGTTGTCGGGGGTGCGTAGCGCGATCGCGATCAAAATCTACGGCCCGGATCTCAATCAATTGCGCGAAATCGGCACGGCAGTCGAGCAAGCGATTCGTGAAGTCCCTGGCCTGGTTGACTTGCAACTGGAACCGCAATTACCGATTCGGCAGGTGAAAATTGAATTTAAGCGGGCGGCGGCAAGCCAGTATGGGCTAACGATCGCGCAGTTATCAGAACTAACAGAAACGGCGTTGAACGGCCAAGTGGTCGGCCAAGTCGCCCATCAACAGCAATTGGTCGATGTCCTGGTTTGGGTGAAGGCAGAAGCGCGCCGTAATCTCGATACAATCCGCCAATTGCCGATTGCGACCCCGATCGGTAAAACCGTCACCTTGGGTGAACTCGCGGCGATCGACTATGGCACTGGCCCGAATACGATTAATCGCGAAAATCGCTCACGGCTGATTGTGGTTTCGGCGAATGTGGCGGGTCGAGATTTAGGTGCAGTGGTGAATGAGGCCCAAGCGCGAATTCGGCAAGCGGTGCGATTACCCGAGGGCTACTACATTCAGTTTGGTGGACAGTTTGCATCGCAGCAACAGGCGAGTCATAACCTGTTGATTTATGGAATTGTTTCCGTTTTCGCGATCGCAGTGTTGATGTATCTGTCTGTGAAGTCGTTGCCCGCTTTGCTGATGATTATGCTGAATCTGCCGCTATCGCTGGTGGGGGGTGTGATGGCGATCGTGCTGACGGGCGGAGTGGTTTCGATTCCGTCTTTAGTGGGGTTTGTGACATTATTCGGGGTGGCGGCCCGGAATGGCTTGCTGTTGGTCGATAATTACAACACCAAATTCGCCCAGGGAATGCCGCTGAAGGAAACGATTATTCAAGGTTCGATGGAGCGGGTGATTGCGATTCTGATGACGGCCTTGACTTCGGCTTTGGGAGTGGTGCCTTTGGTGTTGAGCGGTGTGCCGGGCGGGGGGCCGGGGAAGGAGCTGTTACAGCCGTTGGCGATCGTGGTTTTAGGGGGATTATTCAGTTCAGCAGCGTTGACGTTGGTGGTATTGCCAGCGTTGTACATGCGGTTTGGCCATCGACTGCGACCGCATAGTCGGTAGATTTAAGCCGGAAACAGCAAATATTCGATCGCGTCGATTAGCCGATCGGGAGCCATCGGAATAATTTCTGCGCCATGCAGAATTTTCTGTTCCAGGCCAAAGTGAACCATGGCCCCAATGACAATGCGGGCGGTCGCTTCCGGATCAGGAAAATTAAACGCAGCGGATTCCTCGAAATATTCGGTGAGGGTTTCGATGCCGGGTTTGGCGAGGTGCTGAATGAAGGTTTTGGCGAGTTCGGGAAACTGCCCGGATACCCCGATCAGCATGCGCTTAAATTCCTGAAATTCAGGGTTGTCGCAGCAGTTGTTCATGCTGGCTGTGATTAACTGTCGCATTGCCGCACGGGGGGCAAGTTGTTGGTCGAGTTGGCCGACGATCGTGCGCAGATGTTCCTGCGCCATCGTTTCGACAAGGTATTTGAACAGCGTTTCCTTATCGCCAAAATGACTATAAATTGTCGCCTTAGAAACACCTGCCGCCGCTGCCACCCGATCCATACTGGCAGCCGCATAGCCCTTAGCGAGAAATTCCTGCATGGCACCCTGAAGAATCTGGGCAGCCTTGGTCGATTCGCGGCTGGGGGATATATCGTTGATGACCGGGGCGATCGCGGGTTTCATAAGCGGTGTTGGTTAAAACAGGTGAAAGAATTGAGCAGCTGGGGGAGAATCCTCAGTCTGGCGAAAAGACTTGACTAAACTGAACGGTTTAGTTCTAATATAGATCTAAACTGAACGGTTTAGTTTTAGTTTGCTTGAATTTTATTTCTTCATTTAATCATTTGACGCTTAGATGCGCGGTATATCCGCGATCGAATTGGGTTTGTAGCACGCTGAGGCATACTACCGATGGTCACACTAAAGCAATTACTGCCCTTGCAAGATGGGCAATTGGGGGCGAAGGGGCCACTGATTCTGACGGCGTTGGTCGCTTTATTGGCAGGAGTGGCAGGCACGAAACTGCTGTCGCGTCCGACCAATCCGGCGACCTCCGCGCCGACCCCGGTTGTCGCTCCGTTGGCGCTGAAGTCGGTGACGGCCCTGGGCTATCTCGAACCCGGTGGCAAGATTCTCCAAGTCTCTGCGCCCAATGCCAATGATGGCAGCCGGCTGGAATCGCTGCGGGTGAAGGAGGGCGATCGGGTAGAGCGCGGCGCGATCATTGCTGTCTTGAACAGTGAAAGCCGCCTGCTGGCCGCGCTCAGCCAGGCCCGGAGCCAAGTCAGCGTCGCCCAAGCAAAGCTCAGTCAGGTCAAGTCCGGGGCAAAATCCGGGGAAATTGATGCCCAGCGATCGGAGATTGCCCGCTTAGAAGCGGAGCGCACGGGCGATTACAACACCCAAACGGCAGTGATTGCGCGGTTAGAAGCCGATTTGGCCGGAGCGATTAATACCCAGAAAGCGACCCGCGAACGGCTCATTGTGGACTATGAAACCGCGCAGGCAGAGGCCGATCGCTATGAACAGCTTTTCCAGGCCGGAGCGACATCCGCTTCCCAGCGCGACAGCAAACGCTTAGCGGCCCAGACTGCATTCCGCCAAGGCCAAGAAGCTGCCGCCAGTGCCGAACGCACCCGCGAAACCCTGCGCCAACAGATTAAGGAAGCGAAAGCGGCCCTCGCCCGCAGTCAGGACGCTCGCAGTGATCAAGTCAATTCGGCAGAATCGACCCTCGATCGGATTGCCGAAGTGCGGCCCGTCGATGTGCAAGCGGCAGCGGCGGAAGTCGCCCAAGCCCAAGCGGCGGTGGACAAAGCCGAAGCCGATTTGGAGCAGGCTTACGTGCGGGCACCCCAGAGCGGCACGGTGTTGCAAATTCACACGCGGGTGGGGGAGAAAATCGCGCCTGAGGGGGTCGTCGATCTCGGCCAAACCCAACGCATGACCGTGCGGATCGAGGTCTACGAAACTGATGTCAAACGGCTCAAACTCGGACAAACCGCGAAAGTGACCAGCGACGCGATCGGCGAAGAACTCACGGGGAAAGTCAGCGATATCGGCCAAAAAGTATTGCGGCAAAGTGTGGTCAATACCGACCCGACGAGCAATACCGATGCGCGGGTAATGGAAGTGGAGATTGAGCTGGACGCGGCTTCCAGTGAGCGGTCGCGCCGCTTTAGCAATTCTCAGGTAACGGCTCAAATTGTGACGGAGGCGTAGTCGCGCGTTATGGGTGAACTGCGGGGTTACGTCGGCGATCGGTTGTCGGCAAAACCCGCCTTGAAATTAATTTCAAGGCTAATAGCTGAAACCCATGGGCATGGGTTAAGAACATTCAGAATCAGGGTTTTCAGTCCGTTTCAACGGACTTGCGCTATGAGCCTTGAAATTCATTTCAAGGTGGGGCGGGTGATTCACCGAGATCGATTAATTCAGCGATGAGCAACCAGTAGCGGGATCTTATGTTTAATCCATGGCAATTAATTCAGCGCCGCACGCCCCTCGGTTGGCGGCAGCTCAGTCACCAAAAAGGGAAGCTGCTGGTGGCCCTTTCGGGGATTGCGTTTGCGGATGTACTGATGTTTATGCAGATGGGCTTTCAGGCAGCGCTGTACGACAGTAGCGTGCGCACCCATCAGATTCTCGATATGGATGCGGTGATTTTTAGTCCCCAGGCGTTGAACTTTGGGAACTTGGCGACCCTGCCCCGGCGGCGATTGCTCCAAGCCCAGGATGTCCAGGGCGTGAAATCGGCCCACGCGATGTACATCAACAACGTCGTGTGGCGACATCCGACGACGCGCAAAGAAACGGCAATTCGGGTCTTGGGGTTTGAGCCGGATTTTGTGGCGTTGCAGTTGCCGGATTTGGCGGCGCAGATCGATCGCACGAAAATACCCGATACATTTTTGTTTGACCAGGCTTCGCGCGGGGATTACAAAGCAGTAATCGCTGCATTACAACAAAATCAACCCGTTAAAACGGAAGTAGATGGCAAAACCATTACCCTGGGTGGGGCATTTACGATCGGTTCATCCTTCGGGGCCGACGGCCACTTGGTTACCAGTGATCAAAACTTTTTGCGGCTATTTCCCCGGCGACAGGCCCAGAATATTTCGATCGGGCTGCTGAAACTTGATCCCGGCGCTGACCCCAATGCGGTCGTGGCCCAACTGCGTCAGCATTTGCCGAATGATACGACGGTGATGACGAAGGCGGAATTTATTGAATTTGAAAAGGGGTATTGGCAGAAGAATACCTCGATCGGGTTTATTTTTACGCTCGGTGTGGGCATGGGGTTTATCGTCGGAATTGTGATTGTGTACCAGGTGCTTTCCACTGATGTCAATGCGCATATGGCGGAATATGCCACCTTTAAGGCGATGGGCTATGGCAATGGTTATTTACTTGGGGTGATTTTTGAAGAGGCGGTGATTTTGGCGCTGCTGGGCTTTTTCCCCGGACTGATCGGCGCGATCGGCCTGTATAATATGGCCCGCAATGGCACCAAGTTACCGATTCTGATGACTGTAGCGCGAGCGATTACGGTGTTGATTTTGACGATGGTGATTTGTATGATTTCCGGCGCGATCGCGACCCGTAAATTACAGTCGGCTGACCCAGCGGATATTTTCTAGGGAGGTAAGGTGATGAATCCAGCAGCCATGAATCCAGTCATTGATATTCAAAATTTGAACCATTATTTCGGCCAAGGGCAACTGAAAAAGCAGGTACTCTACGATATTAATTTGCAGATCGATCGGGGCGAAATTGTCCTCATGACCGGGCCATCGGGTTCGGGTAAAACGACGCTGCTGACCTTAATTGGGGGATTGCGATCGGGCCAAGAAGGGCAATTAAATATTTTGGGGGATGATTTGCGCGGGGCGAACGATCGTAAGCGGATGATTACTCGCCGCAAGATTGGCTATATTTTTCAGGCGCACAATTTACATGGCAGTTTGACCGCTGCTCAGAATGTGCGCATGGGGCTAGAAGTGCATCCGGCGATCGCCGCGCGGGAAATGCAGGAGCGATCGGTGGAAATGTTGAAATTAGTGGGCCTCGGCGATCGGGTGAATTATTACCCATCGGATTTATCCGGCGGCCAAAAGCAACGGGTGGCGATCGCGCGGGCTTTGGTCAGTCATCCGCAAATTATTTTGGCGGATGAGCCGACAGCGGCGTTGGATAGTAAATCGGGGCGGGAAGTGGTGGAATTGATGCAGGGTTTGGCGAAGGAGCAGGGTTGTACGATTTTGCTGGTGACGCATGATAACCGGATTTTGGATATTGCCGATCGGATTGTGCATATGGAGGATGGAATGCTGGCCAGCGATCGGGAATTGGTCAGTGCTGGAATGTGAGAAAGATTATTTCCAACAGATGCTGATTAGTTTGGCGATTCTGTGCGATCGCAATCAGAATTGACGACCCGATCGCTACCAGTTTGCGCTGGCCGGAACACAGCTAGATTTTCAGTTTACGAGCGTGAAGCTGCTGGACTATCAGCCACAATGGGCCGTCTTGGCAGCCAGTCGGAATCCTTTTGCGAATGCGGTGATGGCGCATCTGAAGACCCAAGAAACGCGGAATAATAAGGCCCAGCGGAAGGTTTGGAAGTTTAGCCTGGTGCGGCAGTTGTATGAGGAGGGCTATAATAGACAGGAGATCCAGGATTTGTTTCGGTTTGTGGACTGGATCATGCAACTTCCGAAACCGTTGGAAATTGAGTTCTGGCAAGACGTATTAGCCTACGAGGAGGAACGCAAGATGCCCTACATTACTAATCTTGAGCGGGCTTTGGCTGAGCAAAGTCGTGAGGAAGGCCGAGAAGAAGGCCGGAAAGAGATGATCATGAATATGTTGCGCCAAAATTTATCTTTAGAGGTAATTGTTCAGGCTTCTGGCCGATCGATCGAAGCAATTCAAGCACTCCAAAATAAGCTACACAATCAGAAATAGTCGAACGTGTGGGTCCTTACTTTGAGGCCAGAATCACCCAATTACATCGGATTGTGAATATGGAAGATGGGATATTGGCGATCGATCGGGATTTGATCCCCTTGGGCGCGTAGGGTGTTTGGTGCTGGTTTACGGAATTGGGGCGATCGGGGATGAAGGTAGGTGTAACTACTCTCATGATTTTTCGTTCCTGAACTATGAATACTCAACTTGCCCGATCGCTGTCGATTTCCCTGATGCTGGCAGTGGTCTTGAGTCCCGCTACAATTCTTGCTGCACCGTCAGTTGCGAAATCGAAACTTGCTCCGATCACGACCAAAGTACAGTCTGATTATTTGATTCAGAAGGGACGTGTTGGCAAGATTACCAAGGCGACGACTCGTGCGGATTTGGTGCGGTTATTTGGGGCGGCGAATCTGGAAGATTATACGGATCATGGGCCGGAGGGGATGGGGGAGATTCCGGCGACGGCGGTGACGATCGCAGGGAAACGGTCGATCGTGGTTTGGTGGACGGATGAGCAGCGTCAGCAGCCCAGTTCAGTGCGGATTATGGATTCCCGTTGGCATACGGCGGAAGGGATTACGATCGGGACAACGGTGAGCCAATTGCATCAGCGGTTTGGTAAGTTTAGTTTCTATGGTTTTGGTTGGGATTATAGTGGGCTAGTGGTTCGGGGTAATGCCAAGCTCGATCGGTATCGTCAGTCGCGGCAGTTTGGCTTTTCGCTGGGTTTGCCGGAGAACAGTTGTAGCCAAGGAGAGTGCCGATTGGTTATGGGTGATGACACCTTATCGAGTGATAATCAAACGGTGCGTCGTCTAAAGGCTCAGGTGGTTGAGATGTTTGTTTGGTTTTAGGGCGCGACTCTGGACTCATATTTTCGCCAGTGGGTTCCTATTTCTGGCCTACGGCATAGCAATCGCGAATTCGACTTCGAGTTCTTTGATCACGCCCTCTAGAGAGAACTTTCCCCCTTTTTTTGTATGGGGTTTGGGTTACTGGAGTAGCGATCACGTTTGCTTGCCCCCTGCTGCACCAAAGTCAATTTCCACTGTGCAGTCCATAGCGTACAATAATGAGAAAAATTGCCTTTCCTCATCAAAAATGAGATGGACGTGACGGAAGTAGAGCCAACGACCAGATCGTACGGATGTTTGGGCAGATAATCAGCATCGGCATGGGCCAATGCGATTTGACTTTATTCAATTTTCATCGCTGGGGTGTCCGATCGGGCAAATAATCAAAGTTGAAACCATCATCTGGCAAATATTAAACTTTATCGGAAATAGTAGATTCCTGTGAATCAATAACGGAATCTTGTTCAATGATTTAAAGTTCTCGTTGCTACTATTCTGATTTTCTTCCTA
>JBJORF010000054.1:0-28004 GCA_046049545.1 Cyanobacteriota bacterium
CGCGCCGCAGGTTGGGAGATTAACCTTGGGGGATTAACCTTGGGGGATTAACCTTTGTCTACCATCCTGGTCAGCATTCCGAGGAGCTGCGCGATCGGGCGAGGGCAAAATCAATCGATCAGCAGCGCAAACTGAATACTATTGATTTAACTTTCAGGGTCTTCAAATAATGCCGTCAGATTACGGTATCCGCTCACAACACGTAAGATTTCAACGCTACTGTCCGACACTGTGTACAAAATGAGGTAATTGTCGAGAGGAGTACTTCTCAGTCCGGGTAAGATTTCTGGACGGACTTTGCCCAGGTTGGGGAATTGGGAGATTTTGCTGAATTTCTGGTCGGCTTTGAGCAGGAACCGATCGGCTTGGTTAAAATCTGCTTGGGTTGCCAAATAATCCGCAATTTCCTTCATGTCTGCGATCGCTGGAGCAGTCAGCCGAAATGCCCTAGTCATGATGCAGCGTGATTCGCTTGAAGATGGGCGCGAATTTCGGCCATGGCAGTTGGTCCATCGACAATTTCTCCCCGCTGAGCGGCTTCCCAACCGATCGTGGCTTCTTTTTGGAGTTGTTGGAGTTTGCCTTGATAAATGTCTTCCTGTTGGCTCAGAAGTTCAACGCCTGCCATGAGGACTTCTAGGGGAGAATTATAGCGCCCTGTGTTCAACCGCTTTTGTACGAGTGCTTCTAGTTCTGGGGGGAGGACAAGTTGCATGGGCGGTGGCCTAGGTGGAGTTGTTGATGAATCTATTTTAAAGCATGGTTCTGGTTTTGAGGAAGGATCGGTCGATCTCGCCAGGCTCCGATCGGTTGAATTTGTGATTTTTCGCTAAACTGATGGAAAGTTTCTTCAGCCTCGTCTATATCGGAGTTTGATTTCCAGCCTGAGCTTGAGTTTGTGCGGCAGTATTATGGCGCGATTATGGCGCGGCGTAGGGATTGTACAAGCCGACGGATGCAATTTTGCCGTTGCAGGTACGATGGTCTCCGACCGACCGTAGGTCATCGTTGATGAAGGACGATCGTGAGGAACTCGGCTTTGAACAGAAGGCAGAGCAGTTCCCGGTGTTGGCGGGTTTACGCCAGTATGCGATTGGGGAGAAGCGGGAGCATGTGCTGCTGGATCGGTTGGAAAAGTCAGTGGTGATGCCATGGGGAGGATGACGCTATAATTACGGGGAAATGTTTCTATGTAAGAAATCATGATTTCTATTCCAATTACACTGGATCAAATCATTGTGGCGATTAAGCAGCTCCAGCCAGCAGAACAGGCTAAAGTTGCCCAAGTGCTCTGTCAAGCGGGCTTGCGGTCTGACTTAGCAGGACTGATTCAAGAACTGTATGCCCAGTCCCCCGATGATGATGTTACGGATGATGAGATTCTGGCTGAAATTCAAGCGGTTCGCCATGCAGCCCATTCACGATGACTTTAAGGGTAGTAATTGACACCAATATTTGGATTCGGGTTCTGCTGAAAGGTCGGGTGACACTGCCAATTTTGACAGCATTCAATGAAGAGAAATTCCAAGTTGTGATCAGTCAGCCGCTACTTGATGAGTTGCATCAGGTTTGGAATCGTCCGCGTCTCAGAGCTAGAATCGATGCGGAACAGGCAATTCGGCTGGAGCGGCAATTACAAGGTCGGGGGATTTGGGTTGAGGTGACAACGGTACTTCCGAATTGTCGTGATCCGAAGGATTTACCCGTACTCGCAACGGCGATCGATGGTCAAGCAAATGTGATTGTTTCGGGTGATGATGATTTGCGGGCGGATGAGGATTTGCGACGATCGATGGCAGATTATGAGATCGAGCTGCTTGGTGTGAATTCCTTTTTAGAGCGGTTGGAATAGCAGTTGAGCAGATTTCGATAGGTCGTAGGCGATCAGTGCGCAAAATTTTCGCTATGCTAGGAGAAAGTTCGGGCAGTTTGGATTGAGTTCATGCGCGATGATTTCACTCAATCAGTAAAGGATATATTGGCCAAGCGGGTTGGCTATCGATGCGCTAATCCTAGTTGCGGGAGGCTGACCAGTGGCCCGCATCAGGATTCGAGTAGGGCTGTGAGTATTGGTGTCGCGGCACATATCACAGCAGCGGCTTCGGGTGGGCCACGCTACGATTCAAGTCTTTCTTCTGAGCAGCGGAAGTCGATCGAGAATGGAATATGGCTATGTCAGACCCACGCCAAGCTGATCGATAGCGATGAACAGAAGTTTCCGATGGAGTTATTGAGGACTTGGAAACAGCAAGCGGAGGAGCGGGCTGGTTTCGAGATTGAAAATTCAAGCCCAGTTCTTTCTCGTCTGGATTCATCAGGGCTGGTCTCTTATCTACAAGATATGGTGGATGCTTCTCCAGTCTGGTGGCTGCCTGAGATCAATGAGTCAACGTGGTATGAGTTTGAGCTATCAACGAAGGTTTGGGAAGAGTCCAAAAAACGCGATCGAAAACCAGAAGACGCAATATCCAAGTCTCTGCGGGATGCGATCGATGAGAGTAGGGTACGATCGATTCTGATTACAGGCGATCCAGGAGCCGGAAAATCGACTTTTCTCGAAAAGTTAGCGATAAAGGCTGCATGTAGAGCACTGGACGATGGCAACTTAGAGATTCCTGTTCTGATCAAATTGAAAGACTATGACTCATCAGGAGAGTTTTCGGGATTCAAGGGATTAATTTATCTAGCCTTCGAGAATTATTTGGATTCGGCAGCAGTGGATCAACTGCTGAAGGATAGGAAATTGCTATTGCTAATTGACGGGTGGAACGAGCTTTCAGATGAGAAAGCCAAGTCAATAATCAAACGATTTTGCCAACCGCATTCTATTTTTGTAACAAGTCGGACGGCTGGTGACTATTCAGAGATTAAAGAGGTTTTTGAGATTCAACCTCTATCACGTAGTGATGTCCAGGATTTCTTTGATACGCGCCTACTCAATGCCAAGCGGCAAGATTTAGAAGACTTAGTGAATCGAGTTCAAGACTTTGGACAAACCCCACTGATGGCTTGGATGCTATTTAGCATTTTCTGTGATGGTGGCTCAATGCCTGAAACTCGTGGTGAGGCATATCAATCATTTATGAGGCTTTATGCTAAACGTGCTAAAGCTGGCATCGATCTGACCAATGCACGACAGCTATTAGGCAAACTGGCATTTGAAATGATGAAGTCACCTAATCCTGAAAAGCCTATTGAGTTTCAACTCAAGGTCTCTGAGGTACAGGCAGAGCAGATTCTTGGTTCGGAAACGGATTTGAATCGCATGTTAAATCATTTGCTAAAGCAGCAGGGAAGAAAAATCAGTTTTTGTCACCAGTCGCTTCAAGAATATTATGCGGCTGAACATCTGAGGCTAGAACTAGAGAATCATCCAGATTGGCGCGATGTGACGGATGAAGAAGGTCATTCTTGGTTTCAGATTCATTATTTGAATTATGAAAAATGGAAAGAACCGATCGCACTTATGCTAGGGCTTCCTGAAATCACTGAATCGCAGGCTGAGAAAGTCGTTAAGCAGGCTTTGGGTGTAGACTCAATGTTGGGGGCACGGTTGGCGGGAGAAGTGCAATTAGATTACCAACCTCAAACCGTTAGTTGGATTAGAGATCTACCAACTTCCGAAGTATTTAAAGCACAGCTTTTGGGCGCAACTAAATCTGTAGAAGCTCTATCCGATTTAAAAAAAATCCTACGAAATAAAGAATCTTCTGCTCGATGGGAAGCTGTAACAGCATTAAGCCAAATTCCTCCTACTTCAGAAACAGCACAATTACTTCTACAAATCTCCAAGGACGAACAATCTCAGGTATTTGTACGTCTGGCAGCAATTCATGCGTTAGGGCATTTAGGAGACACTAATGCTCTTTTGAGCGCCTTAGAATGTATGACCACGATCGATACTTTCTATGTCAATCTTGCCTATGAGCTTGGAATTTTGAGACATCCCATAGGAATTCAAAAGTTGACCGAAGTTCTTCATCAGCTAAGATCTTTCCATCAACAAGATCTTTCAATTGCTAAGATGACAATTTCTGCACTCAAGAAAATTAATAATGAATCTGCACAAAATGCCTTAGTTGAAGCTCTAAATCATCCGATTCTTAATGTCCGCAAATTCGCAGTTGATACATTAAGTGAACTTGGCAATGACCAATGGATTCCCAACTTGATAGAAGTTTTGAATCACAACGACTCACCTACTAGTCACAGAGTTATTTTAGATGAAGGTGTGATTGATGGCTTAGGGCAAATAAGAAGTCAAGCGTCGATCGATGCGCTGATGAATATCGCGGCACACCATAATGATTCATATATTAGAAGTAAAGCAATAAGTAAACTTGCAGAACTTCGTTGCGAGTCGTCTAAACCCCTGCTGCGAAAATGCTTGTCGAATAGTGATTCATTTGTGAGAACATCAGCAATAATTGCTATAGGTAATCTCGGTGATAAAGATGCAACCCAAAGTCTATTAGATTTAATAGAGAGTACTTGTAAAAACGATCTTGGAATCTGCGAAGAGGCTATCAGAGCTTTGGGCTTGATAGGGGATAGATTGGCTGTTCACAGGCTAATTCAAATGCTATTAGATGGAGAATATAGCATTCAACGAACTTCATCAGATTCTCTAGGGAAAATCGGTGGTGATGAGGCCGTCAGAGAATTATGTGAACTTTTGCGACCAAATTATGATCTTCAAACTCGTCAAATTGCGGCAAGGACTCTAGGATTGATTGGTGATAAGTCAGTAGTACCCAATTTGATAAAAGCACTAGCGCACGAAACCACACCTGTTGAAGAAAGACTTTTACTGTCGAAGAGTATCGTAGTACCTGACCTCCTGGACAAGCCGGAGTTACAAGAATTACTGATAATCACCTTGGCAGTCACACTCATCAAACTAGATTGTTGCTTAGGGACATTGATTTTAGCTCGAAAGCTGGAAAATGCGAATGGACTTTTGTCAGGTTATTTGAGTTCTGATTTGTTTGCCGAATTAACTTCTAAAACATCAGTTCCTATCCTTCTAAATGTTTTAGTTCATCCAAGTATTCAGGTTCATTTGTCGGCAAGAGATTCACTGATGAGCGTTCTGCGTGAACAAGAGAAGTTGAGTGAAAATATTCTCCCCATTATTCGCCGAATTATTCAAAATGGTGATGAAACTGTATGTACTCTTGTTATATGGACGCTTCGCAGGGTTGAATCAAAAGAAGCTGTTTTAGAGATATTGCTGCAACTTCTGAATCATTCCTCTATAAAAATTCAGCTTGAGTCAGCTTCAGAACTAGCCAGCTTAGGAAAAGAAGTGGGAATGTCGTTGCTAGTAGAAAATTTAGAGAATGAAGACATTAATATTCGCCATATCGCAGTTGGCGGTGTGAGGAACTTAGGAGATAAAGTTATTGGCGCTCTGATCAACTTATTGAATCATGGCAAGTCAAAAGAGGAAGGGGAAATTATTAAAATCTTAGGACGAATTCCCGCCCCGCAAGCGCTTGAACTATTACAGCATTTACGATTACGCTCATCTGATTATCAAGTTGTAAATGCGATCGCCGCTATCCAATCCAACTGCAAATTCTATAACCACGAAATCCACGAAAAAGACCTAGATCGAGCGACCCTAGCCAACCAACAGCAAGCCCAAGTGCCAGGTACAATAGGTAATGTTGGCATTATCAATACAGGCCCCGTCTACATCCAAGGCAACCAAATCGGCGAGCAAACACCATGATCCAAAATCCCCAACATCAACAAATGGTGCTCGACACCCTCTGCACCACCCTCCAAGATACCAACCCGGCAATCCGCGCCAAATCCGCCCAAGCCCTCGGCACAATCGGCCCCACCCAAATCATCCCCAATCTCCTCACCGCCCTTCAAGACCCCGAACCGATCGTCCGCCAGCAAGCCGCGATCGCCCTCGGCAAACTCGGCAATGACACCATCCTCCCCGACCTCATCACCGCGATCGACGACCCCAGCCCCAGCGTCCGCGAAAGCATCACCACCGCCCTCTGTGACATCGGCAGCGAAACCATCACCCCCATCCTCATCCAAGCCCTTCAAGACCCTGCCCCCAGCGTTCGCACCGCCGCCGCCAAAGCCCTCGGCCACCTGAGCCGTGTCATCGCCATCCCCGCCCTACTCCACCTGCTTAACGAACCCGAACCTAGCGTTAGCCATGCCGCCGCGATCGCCCTCAGCCAAATGCCCGCCGACAGCGTCATTCCACCCTTGCTCGAAACCCTCAAAACCACATACACCAACGCCCGCATCAACGCCACAATCGCCCTCGGCCAGCTCCACCAAGAATCTGTCATCCCCGAACTCGTCCAACTCCTCCAAGACCCCGACACCGCCGTTCGCGAAAGCGCGATCGAAGCCCTCGGCAAACTTGGCAATGCCACTGACCGTTCCGTCGCATAGGACAGCCCACTGTGAGACCAGAAAACCGTCAAATCATCATTGCTACCCTCTGCACCCTACTCGAAGAGGCCACCGATCGTAAAATTCGGATTCGAGCCGCAGAATCCCTAGGCCGACTCAAGGCTGAAACTGCGATTCCCTGTCTCTGTCAGATTGCCCTCGAAGAAGCAGACACAGACCTTCGCCTCGCCGCGATCGCCGCCCTCGTCACCATCGCCCAACCATCAAATCCCATGACTGAAACAAGCAAAAATCAACCCACTTTCAACATTCAAAATGTCGGTAACATCAACACTGGCGATGTCACTATCCAAGGTGATCAAATTGGCATTCAGCACAACTACCCCCCCGATCCCAACATCACCGAAGCCCATCAGCAACTCACTCATCTCCTCATCAAACTCCGCAACAGATATCCCGACAAAACTGACACAGAAATCTTCGAGATCCTGCTCAACGGTTTTACCACCATGCCCCAAAATCACCCCCAAACGTGGCAACGCTGGCAGGATATTTTCAGCATTGTCTTTGCAGGCGGAGTCGAAGCCACCAAAGTTCTCGTCCCCGTTGCAGGCATCCCGATCGAAATTCTTAAGCGTCTTTACGAAATTTGGGATCGTAATCGCAAACAACTTCCAGGAGCCTAAACCATGCAAATTACAATTAATCTCCCCGATAGCCTCACCCAAACCGATCGCTTCACCCAAACCGACTGGATGCGCGAAATCGCGATCGCCCTCTTCCAGCAAGAACGCATCACCCTCAGCCGCGCCAGCAAAATCGCCGGAATCGACCTCATGGAATTCCAAAAGCTAATCGCCGATCGCAACATTTGCGTCCACTACGATGTCGAAGAATTTGAACAGGACATTCAACATCTGCGCGATCGAGGTTGGCTATGATCGTCGTCAGCGACACCTCTCCCCTCTGCAATCTCGCAACGATTGATCACCTTTGGCTCCTAAAATCAATCTACCAAACCGTCATCATCCCGACGATCGTCGCTGATGAACTGGCAGCCGCAAAAAATCCCACGATCGCCACGATTCATCAGCTCGATTGGATTGAATCGCGATCACTGACCAATCTCACGATCGCCACCCGACTACAACGAGATCGAGGACTCGACGCTGGAGAAGCCAACGCGATCGCCCTTGCCCTAGAACTGAAGGCCGATGACCTTTTGATTGACGAACGCTTAGGACGACGGGAAGCCACAGGTCTGGGTTTATCAATCATCGGCATTCTGGGCATTCTGATCACCGCTAAACAGCGTAACTTAATCCCCAAAGTCCAACCCGTAATGGATGCTTTAATTAATCAAGCGAGTTTTCGCATCAGCCCTCAGTTATATCAACAAGTTTTAAGCCTTGCCGGTGAACGCTAGATTCTGCCATCCAAGCCAACTGTAAATTCTACAACTACGAAATCCACCAAAAAGCCTTAGCCCGACACTCCCCAGAAAAACAACAGCCAACCCCAGCAAATCCTATCTACCCATTCCCCAACGCCACCGAAGTCAAAATCATTGAACATATCGACGATTACCACGCATCCCCACCCAGAGACCCACCACCCTAATCCGAATCCGCTAAACTCAAAACAATCCACCCAACGGAGACCACCACCATGCAAGTCACAACCAACTTTGAAGTCCCCGAAAACCTCGCCCCCTACTTCCAAGCCCAAATCACCACCGGACAATACCTCACTGTCAGCGACTATATCCAAGCCCTCGTCGAAGAAGACCTCACCCACAAAGCCCAGCTCGAAACCAAACTCCTCGAAGCCCTCGACTCCCCCGCCACCCCCATGACCGACGACGACTGGGCCTACATCCGCACCCAAGTCCGCCAAAACCTCACGTGCACTGAATCGCAAAGATCGGGCATAGCATCCGTACCATGACGGCCTACGACCGATCGGCCTTCTCCTCACTAGCCTGATCCCGAATGAAGCCCTTCAAATCGGCTTTCGCCTGTTCAACCTCACCCCCGAGCGCAACCTCCCCACCCTCTTCTCCGTCGGCTTGCTATTGCTGAATGCGGCCCTTTTCCTAGTCGTGCCGCGCAACAGCTGCACCTTCCGCGAACGCCACAGGTTATATTGAGAAGCAGTACGGTGGCTTCAACCTCATCATCCCCAATGCCCACCCGCTGCACCACAATCGGGCGATCGTTCACCCCCCAGTCAACCGGACTTTGGAATTTGCGACCATCGCCGAATCATTCCCCCAGCACCGATCGGCAATCCTCAAATTCACTGACACAACCATAAACTGAGCCACCATCACGACTGTCTTTTCACGGCAAACTCCAAGCATTTTCGAGTTTTTTGCGATTATTCATCATAGTTTGCCTTATTACTCCGTGCGTTGCTGTTTGGCAAGTGTGGAGTTACTTTTATTTTCCGGGATAATTTATTGCGCAGTCAAGCACTTCTACCGAAGAAAATGAACGGTATATTTCTGAATATAGATTTGTTATGTGTTCACCTACATCTACTATTCAGAACGATGTCGCAACGTAATTTATTTATCAGTAAGTCGATTTTCTCTGCTATTTCTTGTGTCGCTGTAAGTGCTTTGGTGAGCGGTATCCCGGCACCGCAGCCAGCGGTTGCGGAACAGGCCGCATTTACCCAAAAAGATATTGATACCAGTAAAGTTGTCGCCGTGGCATCGCCCTATGGTGAAGGCGAGCACCAATTGCTCGTAATCCAGCAAATTAGTGCGGATAAGCAATGCTGGAGCGAAAGTGGGACCGATGTGAAGACGGTTGATCCATTGCTCGGGACGTTCGATTTCACTGGAATTTGTGGTCGAGCGACGGATAGTAATGGCTATTCGATTCGTATGGCTGGGCAGGATCTCGGTTGGCGATATAGTTTGATCGTAACCAAGCGTGATGGTGAAATGAAATTGATTGGTCGTCCAGCCAATCGCAAAATGGCGGATCTCACGATCGGTCGAGTGCAAGGATTGACTCCGGGATTTGCCAAAATTGAGCTAGAACCGGGTTGGCGGATTACGAATCGGGTGTTTAATGGGGAAGTGCTGGGTCACTATTATTTCAGCCATGAGCAAACCGTAACGGCGATGAGCGCCCAAAGCAGTGGCAGTCAAACTGCAAGTAAGCCTGCCAGCAACGTGCAAGCGGTGAGTTTGAAGTAGTTGAATTTTTCATTTTGATCACCACACCGTATTACTAGAAAAACGGCTGCAGCAATTCGCTACAGCCGCCTTTTTGATGGAGGTCGATCGGGATGAATGCACAAAATTCTGAATGGCCTGATTTACTTCCGGCGTGCGGCTTTAATACGCTCCCACCAAGATAATTCGGTGAGGGCTAATTTTGGCTGCTTGCGCCGGATTGACTGAATATTCCAGCCTGTGAGTTTTGCCAGGGTTTGCGATTCTTCTTCCATGCGATTGACTAAGCCGCGCTGGTAATTTTTCGCCTGTTCACATTTCATTTCCCCGGTGAATGGATGGTTCAGCACATAGCGTCCTTGGAAAAAGGACTGGTTATTGGTCGCTTGAAACATCAAATCTTCGGGGAATTTGTCGCGGGTATAACGCACATGCAAACGGGTCAAAAATACCCGCGTTGAAGGCATGAAACCCCGATTTTGCGGTGCGTCCGATGGGGATTGATCCAGCCAAAATACGCCTGCTTGCTGCATTTCTTCGCGACTGAGCGGGTCGGCGGAGCAGGGATCGCAGCCGCCCATATCCCAGGCATATTCGAGGAAGGCGACATTGCGATTTTCCTTGCTGTAGGCCGTATCAAACATTGATGTGTAGAACTGATTGAATTCGTTTTTTACAAAGGTCGGGATATTGGAATTAGACGGGATTTTCACCGTGCGATAATTGGTCACTTCCGCTTGGCCTTCTGGTGAGAGGATATAGACGATTAAATCCTGCGCTGTTTCGGCATTCAGCATTCCCAAACGAATCGGCAGCATGAATCGTGGGGATTGATAGGCAATCTGCAACGGACGCAACCGCGTAAAGCCTGACTCGTCAAATTTATCCAGATTCACCTTCGCCACGAAGAACTTCATTTTTTGGCGAATGTAGGGTTTGAGTAAGCCGTTTGCCCCGGATGGCAATTTATAGCCATTTTCCTTGAGCCAGGTTTGCAGACCGTCGGATGCTTTCGCACCCAGGATTAAAATGTCGTACTCGCCGACGGAAAACTTCTCCTCGATCGTCACACCCAAAGCCTTCGCCCGTTCCGCATTCGCTGCTTCCCGTGCTACTGGTGCAAGCATCTGAGGTGCCCCCGCAAAGTCATGGTCATAATATTTGGGCATTGCACAGGGATCAGCATCGAAATATTCAACCAAACGCGGTGCACTAAAGGCATCTAACCGATCGAGCAATGTCGCTTCCGCCACATGGACTTGTTCTTGTTTTAATACCGTGGGAACAGGCACAACTAAGGCGAAATCTTTGGCATCCCCTTGATAATCATTGGCCATGGTTAAAACTGTGCGATCGCCAGCGCGGGCAATGGCGACTTGGGAAGCCTTGTTATACAGTTTTGAGTCTGCCTTCGCGACGTAAAAACCGCAGAAGGCCCAAGCCGGAGTGCTGCCCGTGAAAAAGATCAGTAGCGATAGCGCGATTACTAATACAAAACGCATCATGTTATTTCCCCTAAAGTGATTCAACGGCATAGCGTTTCCAAACAAATCGATCAGCGGCGAATACCGCATCAAACAATGGCACCACCAACGAAGATCCAAACAACGCCCAAATCATGGCTGTATTGACAAAGTAGACATTGCGCAGCACAAAGGTAATCACTGCAACCAACAAGGCCCAGAGAATACGTCCGATCGGGTGATTGGGCGTGGTCTTTGGATCGCTGATCATAAAGAGTGCAAACAGCAGGAGCGATCCACTCATTAAGCGGTGGCTCCAGGCATCCCAAGTCCAGCCCAGATAGACATTGCGGGCGGCTTCTAGCAAGGCATAGCTCCCCAGGAACGTCGCTGTCGTTTCCCAATGGCCGACTTGCTTTAGCACCAATGTCCCTGCCCCGAGAAATAGCCCCACGAGCCACCAGCTCGCCCCCCATTGCCCCGGCGAAATCCAAGCGCCATTGGTTAAGAGTAAGGCCGCGACA
Source organism: Cyanobacteriota bacterium (assembly GCA_046049545.1). Classification (GTDB taxonomy): domain Bacteria; phylum Cyanobacteriota; class Cyanobacteriia; order Leptolyngbyales; family Leptolyngbyaceae; genus Romeriopsis. The sequence goes on from JBJORF010000054.1 coordinate 11,571, forward strand.
ATGCCGACATTAGCGGGATTAAATAAATGCTTACCCTGCCACCGCAGCAGAAATTTTGACCCGATCGCGGCCATTCCCGCAACGGCCATCATCCAGGGCTGGTCGGCCCGTAATAGCAGCGATAATCCCAACGCCGTAATGGTTGGGCTATAAAATTGGTCGATCGTTCGCGGCAAATTTCGCCACCACAACCATAATCCCTGGGCACCCAGACAAACGGCCAGCAGCGTCGCCAGCAGTTCCCACTGCAAAGTCCAATCTCGGGCCAACCAGCCCAGCAACAAAAAAGTCGCCAAGCAGCTAATTTGATACAGTCTCGCATCGATCGTCATAATGCTGTCCCACGCAACGGTGAAATCCCGATTGTGGTTACATTATGACGAGCAGAATTGGGCGACTTGGCCCACGTTGCCGTTTTTGTAACAGGGATCGGCTTCGGCTGTCGCTCAGCCTACAACACATCAGGGGATCGGGCTTCGGCTGTCGCTCAGCCCACGATAAACCATTGGATCGGGCTTCGGCTGTCGCTCAGCCCTCTAGGTGACTCGATCAATCATATGGATTGTATGACCCGATCAACCAGCGGGTTGAGCGTCAGCCGAAACCCGCCGCCGCACAAAGCTGCATGACCCGATCAACCAGCGGGTTGAGCGTCAGCCGAAACCCGTCGCCGCACAAAGCCACCTGCAATTCCGCGTTTGGGATCGCGGAATTCAACATCCGCCGGAATGTTGTAACTGCATGGCAGCGCGGCGGCCCAACACCGATCGAGATCTTCGGCTTTGTAAGGGGAACCGTCGCCAATGTGCAAATCGCCGCTGGCGGGTGCGGAATAAATAATGCGGTTGGTGACTTTCTGGACGATCGTGCTCTGGGGCAATGGCAGTGGCAACCAGCCGTTCGTTCCCTGTGCCTGCACCAGATTGACCAGCATCACCGCTGTCGCCCAAGCGCTTAACCCCAGCGATAGACCCCGTCCCGCGATCCAGCGCCGGAGCGCAAGCAGTGGCGGCTGATCAGTACGTGATCCGATCCAGGCTCCGATCCAAGCCCCAATCAATGCCGCAAACAAGAGGAGATAGGGCAATAGGAATCGCGTAAATACCGAAGTCACTAATAAAAATCCGACCCCTATCCCTCCTAACACCGTCACCCAAACTTCTCCCGGTAATTGTCGGAGCCGAATGCTGCGCCGCTGTGACCACAGCCCGGCGATCGCGGTGGCTAGGCCCAAGCCGATCGCCCCAAAGATCAACCCATCCTTGGGATTCTTCATCACTTGCAGCAGCGCCCAGAGCCAGGGGTGCATTCCCGGTGGCGGTGTGCCCTGCCAGCTCACCCAGTTATGCGTCCCGGCTGCGATTTTGGCGACCGCTTGCGTCGTCGGCGACCAAGGTAAATCTAGGCAAAGCGCCGCTGATGGATAGAGTGGACAGCCTGACATGGTGATGCTGGCGAGGAGATTGGGGCCGAGCAATGCCACCAGCAGTGCGAATCCGGTGAGCAGGTTGCGGCCCGATCGACCGCCCTGCCAGAGCTGCCCCTGCCACAGCCAAAAGCCCAATCCCACCGCCAACAACGGCAATGCGGTCAGCTTGATCCCCACTGCCCCCGCCGCCAAAGTCAGCGGTAGCAAAGCGGCTTGTTTGGGGGCCGTCTCGGGCACGGTCAGCGCGGGTTGGGGCTGGGTGATCAGGAGCAAAACCCAGGCCAGAACGCCGACTAAAGCGAGCACGGGAAAGTCCGGTGAAGGCGATCGGGCGATCGCCGCAAAGGGTTCGACCATGAGACTCGCGGCCAAGGCTCCACTGCTAAAAATCGCCATGAAGGTATCGGGCATCTGGCCGTGCCCTTGTAGGAGCCGCCGCATTACGATCGCCCATTGCCCCAACAAGAGCAGTGCCACCAATCCATTACCCAGGACTGTCGTCTGGGCCAGCGCGGGGCCAGTCCAAGGGGCGACAAAGGCAAACCAGCTCGACGTAAACCCCAAATTGCTAAACAGCAGCGCGATTCCCGGCACCACGCCATATTCCGTCATCCAGCGAATCACACTGGCATGGTAATAGCCCGCATCATGCCAAGTCACCGCCCGACTCATCACGGCGGCCATCCCGGCAATGCCCGCGATCGCCAATCCCCAATCCGCTCGCCGCCACGATCGCCACAACTGCCACTGGGAACGGAGGCCCGATCTGCCCGCCACCACTAGCCCCAGCCCGATTAAGACCCAGGCCATGCGGCCCGTCAGCGGCTGCACCAATGCCAGCGCCAGGGCCAGCACCGCCAGCAAAATCACCCCCAGCCAATGGGCCACGATCAACCGATCGCCGCGTCGCCAGTCAGCCCCAATCGACAGTTGGGCCAACCAACCCAGCCCGATCGCCTGGGTCAGCACCAGTAAAATCGTCCAGAGCAGAATTAAATAAATCATGGCAACTTGGGGTGAGGTAGCACCCGATTCCTAGGAAACTTCCGAAGCCAGTGATGGCTCCTCGATCGCGTTGGGGGAAGGGGCATTGCGCTGCCATTCTTCCTGGGTGAATTGCTCATGGTAGGAGCGTTCGGTATTCACTTCCCAGAGGTCGTGGGGGCCGTCACCCAAGAGGTTACGCGCCGCCAGTACGCCCGTCAACATGGAGTGATCCTGGTTATTGTAGCGGTGCATGCCGTTGCGACCTGTGGTTTGCAGATTTTCAAAGCCGCTCAGAAAGTCTTGGATCACCTGCAAATGCTGGCGATAGTCCCGATCGTAGACGGGATATGCCTTGGGTTGACGAATCACACAGCCATCTTCTACCGCTTCCGTCGGGGCCAAACCGAGAATGCCAATTTCCTTCGCGGCCAGATCCAGCAGTTCGGTATCCGTTAAGTTCCACAGGTCATCGTCTTCATCGCAGAAATATTCCATGCCCAGACAGGTCTTGGTCGGGTCGGGCACCATTTCGGGACTCCAGTTTTTGAAGTTCTGGATGCGGCCCACTTGGACATCTGGACTATGGACGTAGATCCAGTTATCAGGGAACAAATCCGCCCGATCGATGATGATCGGCACAATGATGAAGGCGCGATAGCTGAGCGATTTGGCGGCTTCGAGGACGGGGGCAGGCGCAGGCGGATCGAGCTGCTGCACCAACTGCGTCACGGGCATACTCGAAATCAACTGCGTCACGGGCAATTCCTGCATTCCTTCCGGCGATCGGGCCACGACCTGGGTGATGCGATTGCCGTCGCGGCGAATCTTCACCACAGGCGAATTGAGTTGCACGGGACAGCCCTTGGCGTTCAGCTTCTCCTGGAAGCGCTCCCACATCATCCCTGGCCCGAGGCGGGGATAGTCAAATTCCTTGATCAGGGTTTTGGTGTTGTTGACTTTGAATAGGGCATTGAGCACTGCTGTTCGCAGGGACAGTCCCTTAATCCGCTGCGCCGCCCAGTCTGCGCCGATCTTGTCGCATTCAATTCCCCAGACTTTTTCGGTGTAGGTTTTGAAAAAGGTGCGGAATAGGCGTTTGCCGAAGCGGTTCGTCACCCATTGCTCCAAGGTCTCTTCCTGCTTGTAGGGGAAGAATTTGATTTTGGTGTAGCTCATCATGATCTTGATGCTTTCGCCGATGCCGAGCTGTTGCAGGGCGTTTTTCGGCTCCAGGGGATAGCTGAAGAACCGCCCATCATAATAAATCCGCGACAGTCGGGGCACTTTGATAAAGTCATTGCCCAGCACTTCCTGCCACAGTTGATTCACCACATCCACTTTAGTGAAAAAGCGATGTCCACCAATGTCAAATCGATAGCCCTTGTAGACCTCCGTCCGGGCGATCCCACCCACCTGTTCGCCCGCTTCGAGGGTGATCGATCGCTGTCCATGTTTCGCCAATTCATAGGCTGCCGTTAGACCAGCGGGGCCACCGCCAATAACAACAATTGAAGGGGGTTGGATGCTCATGGGTTCGGGATGACGAAGAGGGATAGGAATCAAATTAGACTAAACAATACCGCAGTTCCGGTATGACCGTAGTGCGGGGATGGTTGTAGCATCGTGCTCATCAGAGCGATGAGGCCGACGATTCAAGACTGTAGACCGGTTGGGTCACCGTTGCTGCGGCTGGAACCACGGGGGGAACCCGATCGGGATTCCACCAGTAGGTAATTGTCCCCCACAGAAAGGCAAAGCCGCTGTAGGCGTAGTAGAACCAGTGCCAAATCACGGTTTGTCCCGCAAACCAGCCGCCGCGTTTCTGATAGAAAAACTGATAGACGGGCCAATTGAGCCGGAGCAGCATGGCCGCACAGGTAACGGCGACCCCGCTCAGCATGGGCCATAGGATCAGCGTGCCCAAACTGGCGAGTAAACCATAGACGGCGACGACACTGAGTCGGTTGGTGCGATCGAGATTGAGGTCATTCACCCAAGTGCGATCGCGCCACAGCAGTTCTGTCCAGGGAATCGCCCGATAAAATACTTCGGCCCGCAGCAACGATCGGCCGGTCCAGCGCTTCAGATGCTTCACCTGAATATGCTTGCTCAGACCGATTCGATAGCCGTACTGGCGCAGTCGGTAGCCCAGCTCAATGTCTTCAATGCAGGGGGAACGGTAGGCCACATTAAAGCCCCCCACTGCCAGAAACACATCCCGCCGAATCACCCCGCAAGCGCCCCAGAAGGTCGAAGCCTCGGTGCGACCCCGTTGGTGGGTGTAGTGGTGCAGCAGATTTTTGTATTGGGACAGGAAGTTGGGTGCGCCGGGGGCATCGTCGTAGGAGCCGATTAGTGCGACCCAAGGGTCAGCCTGCTCCGCCTGGGCGGCGAATACGCCATCGATCGCCCCGATTGTTTCTGGATGCAGTGCCACATCCGCATCGACGAAAAACAGCAGTTCGCCCTTCGCCGCCGCCGCGCCGACATTGCGAGCATGGGCCGGGCCAAAGTTGTGCGATAGCTGAATCACCTTGGCCCCGAAATCCTCCGCGCGTTGGGCCGAGACTGGATCGGGGCCATCCACGACGACAATCACTTCAACACTCGGCGGCAAGCAAACGGCGAGCGATCGCAAGCAGGCATCAAAGGCCGCCCCGCCATTAAAAACTGGAATCACCACGGAAATCCGGTGGTGTAACGTCGCTGATTGCCCGATCGAACTAGTTTGATGCATTACAGCTCCACAGCATGGTGCCATTGGTGGACAATGGCCAATAGAACGGCTTCCGCCCGAGGGTCATAGAGAAAAGGTATCAGTCCATAGGGTGTCGGACTGAGTGATATTCGGTATTCCATTGCCGCAGTTGAGGTCGCTACAACTCAGGATTTCAATGCACCCGAATTCCAGTCAACCGATCTGCGTCCAAAGTCAGCGTCCCCGTTGAGGCGACTGTTTTGGCTCCCCGCGTAAGCGGCGCAGCCTCAGTAAAGTCGCTTACGTGTATCCTAGAAACCTTTTCCGCGAGTGCCTAGGAATTTTGCTGCGACTTCATCGACTCTTCATTGCCAAGGTCCCACTTTCGTCCGGATTATGGCGTGGGGAAGCAATGACACCGCCGCCGCTCAATTTGCCAACGGTCTGGCAAAGTTAAGCAGGCACAGGACTAGGCAGAATGCAGGCCGCACCAGTAAATATTTGCTCACGATAGAATTTTACAAGATGGCTGCCGATCGCTTGTGTGAATTTTCTACCAAGGGGTGGATCGAACCTTGCCGATCGGCGCAATCGGTTTGGAGTATGGTGAAAGGCGATTGATTAGCCCGGTTCAACCGAAGCAACCTGTGACCCAGCCCTGCATTTCCATCATTCTTCCGGTTTATAATGCTGCGCCTTTTGTGGCGCAGACGTTGCGCCATATCTTGGCCCAATCGCTATCCCAGTGGGAGCTGATCGCGGTGGATGATGGTTCGACTGACCAGTCCTGGCCGATTTTGCAGCAGTTGGCCCAGCACGATCAGCGGATTCGCGTGATTCGCCAGGCTAACCAGGGTGTGGCGGCGGCACGCAATCGGGCGATCGCGCTGGCCCAGGCGGACTTGATTGCCCCGATCGATGCGGACGACCTGTGGCACCCGGATTTTCTCGCGGCCCATTGGCATTGTCACCAGCGCCACCCTGACATTGGCGTGAGCTACGCCTGGTCGCTGGATATCGACCCAGCGGATGCTGTCCTCGGGGGATTCCAAGCGGCGACGGTGCGGTGCTGGGTGGCGGACACGTTGCGCTGTCACAACTTTCTGGGAAATGGCAGTTGCACGGTGATGCGGCGATCGCTGTTACGGACGATCGGGGGCTATCGCCCACAGTTTGGGGCGAAGGCTAATCCCGTCATGGGCACAGCGATTTGCGAGGATTGGGATCTTTATCTGCGCCTGGCGGCACTTGCACCCTTTTACCCGGTGCGACAGTTTTTGGTCGGCTATCGGAAACAGCCTGACAGTGCTTCGACGCAGCGCGATCGGATGGCCTATTGGTATGGCGAACTGCAAGCGGCCCACCCCTGTCCGCACCTGCGGCCTTGGGTCACGCAGCTATCGCAATGGAGTTTCCAGCGCTACCTCCAGCGGCAATCCCCGCCGCCGCTGTCCGCCACCGCCCCGTTCCCGACACCGCCGCCCCGTCACCTTGTCCTGATCCATCTGCAATTGACCCGAATCTTGCATTGGAGCATTGGTCATTTCGGCCACCGCACCCGCGTCCCTGCGCCAACTTCCTTGGTTTAATCCCGTCTTGGTTAATCCCGTCTTTGCACCATGCCCAAACCGATCCGCATTACCGAAATCATTCACCTGCGTACCCAGCCCCCCGCTGATCTGGCGCCGATCGATCGGCCCTTGCCCGACCACATTGCGGTGACGATTCTGGTGCCCACCTACGATCGGCCCGATGTCCTGCGGCGTTGTCTTCAGAGCTTGACGCAACAGGATTCATCCCGCCCGATTCAGATTTTGGTGATCGACAATCACCCGGCTTCCCAGCTCACGCCGCCGATCGTGGCGGAATTTCCCGGTATCCAACTGATCGCCGAATCCCAAGCGGGCAGTTCCCGCGCCCGCAACTGTGGGATTCAAGCCGTGACCACGGACATTCTGGCGATGGTCGATGATGATGTCGTGGTGCCGCCCCACTGGCTGGAAAATTTACTCGCGCCCCTGAGTCGGCCTGAGGTCACGGCAGTGACGGGCCAAGTTCTACCGTTGGAACTGAAAACCTACGCGCAGCAGCTCTTTGAAGTGTTTGGGGGGTTGGGGCGCGGCTGGCAGCGGCGGGAGGTCGATCGGGCCTGGGCCGACCAGCATCGCTTTACTGCCGTACCGTCCTGGGAATTTGGGGCAACGGTGAATGCGGCGTTTCGCACGGCGGTGTTTCGCGATCCGGCGATCGGCCTGTTTCATGAAGCTTTGGGTGGGGGATTGCCGGTGCAGGGCGGTGAGGATACCTACTTTTTCTACAAATTTTTGCAGGGCGGGGGGCGCTTGGTCTATGAACCGACGGCTTGGCTCTGGCATGCGCATCGGCGCGATCTATCCGCCTTTGCCCGCCAAGTCCAGGGCTATCGCCAAGGGCATATTGCTCATCATTTGACGGCGCTGGTGGAAGAAGGGGATTGGCGGACGCTGCCGCAATTGCTGGTGTGGTTGCCGCTCTATGACGGCTGGCGGGTGCAAGCGCGGCTGCGTCGCCAGATTGACTATCCCTTGGGCCTGATTTTGCGGGAGATTTGGGGTGATTTCACGGGAGTATGGACTTGGTGGCGATCGCGACAAATCTGGCGATCGCGCCGCAAGGCTCAGCAGGCCCTGTTATATTGACTACCAGCGATCGGGATGGCTGAAGCGCAAGTCGCCACCCACTCGTAGTATGACTAATTGTATTTTTTATTAATCCCTCAACCCTCACAACGCGCCTCTAACTCCGTTATGTCAACTGCTATTGCAATCGTCAATATTGACCTGAGCCAACCGCTGATCGATCTTGTTCCCCCAACGGGCCATTGCCAAATTCGGGCGTTGATTCGCTGGCGGCACAAGCCTTTGGGCTGGATCGATTTGCCTGTGGTCGGTGGGGTTTGCCGCCGTGAAGTGTTGGCGGCAGCGATCGTGCCGCACTACACCTGGCATGTCCAACGCGAACTCGCCGAAACCTATCTGCGCCAACCCGGCCCCAAAACCTGGGAATTTGCTGAGGTTGTGCAGGCGCGGCCCGAACCGCTCACCCAGACCCCCCTGCTCACCGTTGCTTATTGCTGTGGCGATCGCCGCGACCTGGATTGGCAGACAGCCCTTCAGGCGATCGCCGCTTTGGACTATCCGGCGCTGCAGGTGCTGATTGTCGAAGCGCTGCCGATCGATGACCAGATTGCCCAAACCGTGGCCCGCGATTTTCCGCAGTTCCAGTACCAAGCGGTGCCGCACCCGAGCCTGAATGCGGCGCGCAATTGGGCGATCGCCGCCGCGACGGGGGAATACATTGCCTTCCTCGATGGGGCCACCCGACCAGAACCAGAATGGGCGATGGCGATCGCGCAGGCCTTTGCGGCCCATCCGCAGGTTCCGGTGATTGCGGGGTTGAGTTTGCCGGATGCGTTGCCGACCGCCCAGCATCGTCAGTTTGCCCAGCACTATGCCCGTGAACGGGGCTTTGAGCGGCGCTATTACCATTGGGATGGGGCGTGGCATTGGAGTGGATTGGGGACGGGGCAGATTGGCAACGGCGGCAACTTGGCCTGTCGGCGATCGCTCTTCGCTACGATCGGCGACTTTGACTTGGCTCTGGACATTCCCGATCAGACGGGCAGCGGCGGCGATCACAGTTGGCTGATCGAAGTGCTGCGCCAGGGTTTGACCATTCTCTACGACCCCAGCATCGTCGCCCAATGGCAGTTGCCCCGCAGTCCGGCGGCGATCCAGCGCTATATTCACCAACAGCACAGTGGCTTCTATAGCCGCTTGCAGCAGGGGATGGCGCGTTATCCCAGTGCCAAATTCGCCTTCCTCAAACTCGGATTCTGGCAATGGGGCATGAGCCTCGCGCGGTGCGTGCGCACCTATGGCATTCCCCGGGCTTGGTCACTTCAGGAACTGCGCAGCGCGGGGCAAAGCGGCAAGCAGTATGCCCAGGCCCAGCGTCGTCATCAGCTCGCACCCCCGTCGCCGCAATCGATCGCCCTGCCCACGCCGGATAAATTCATGGCTGTCCGCACGATCGACCTCGATCAACCGCTGCCGGATTTCACCGATATTGCCGACTATCAGCGGTTGCGGGTGTTTTTGCAGCAGGGCGATCGGATTTGGGGCAAGGTCGATCTCAAGCATGATGGGGCGGTGGTGAATGCCCAACGGCTGGCGGAAACAATCACAATGCAACAGCTCTGGCTGCTGCTGAGCCGCCCCTACGACCAGAACCGAACCCAGGCCCAGGCGGAAATTGATCGGTATCTGTACAACCATTGGCTGCCCCCGATCGCCGCTGCCCCGCCCCACCCCGCTCCCGTACCGGAATCCCTAGCCATTCCCGACGCGGTCAGCATTATCATTCCGACCTGCGATCGCCCGGAAGACCTCACCCGCTGTTTGAATTACCTGCGTCAACAGCAAACGCCGCGACAGGTGGAGATCATCGTCTGCGATAATCGGCCGCAGTCGGGCCTGACCCCGCCCGTGATCGAACTGTTTCCGGAAGTGACCTACGTGAGCGAACCCCGTGCTGGGGCTTCCTACGCCCGAAACCGGGCGATCGCGGCCACGAATCATCCGATTATTGTGATGATCGACGACGATGTGGTGATTCCTGCGGACTGGCTCGAAAAGCTGCTCGCCCCCTTCGCCCGACCCGAAATTGCTGCGGTTACGGGCAATGTCCTGCCGATCGAACTGGACAGTCATGCCCAATGGATCTGCGAAGATCTCAAAGGCGGCTTGAGTGCTGGCTGGCAGGCCTTTGAAGTCGATCGGGCCTGGGTCGATAGCTTCACCCATGCGCCGCCGATGTGGGAAGTGGGCGTATCGGCAAATGCGGCGTTTCGGGCGAGTTTGTTTGCTGATCCCAAGGTCGGCCTGATGAATGAACTGCTCGGCCCCGGTACGCCTTGCGGTGCAGGGGAGGAAATGTACCTGTTCTACCGGATTCTGCGGGCGGGCTATACCCTGCGCTACGAACCCACGGCCCATGTCTGGCACCGCCATCGCCAAACAATCGAAGCCCTCCGCAAGCAACAACATGCCTATATGCAAAGCGCCTGCTGCTTCCAACTGTTGGTCTGGGAGCAGGATCGCGATCACCGCGCCTTCCCGCAGTTGGTGCGGGATATGCCGCGCTTCTTGATCGGCTACCTTTGGGGCAGCGTTACCCGCAAAAATCCATTGCCCCGATCGGTTGTCTGGGCGGAGTTTTGGGGCTATTGGAGTGGCTTTTGGGCTTACTACAAGAGCAAGCGACGGGTGGCGCGGTTAGGTCGCAGTGCGCCCTATATCCCCCCGTCCCTGCGGGCGCAGCCTGAGGTGCCCGTTCCGGTTAGCCTCCCCACGCCGTCCCACTAGTTGTCTCGCATCCATCGAGTCGTCTCGCATCTATCTTGCCCGCGCCGTTAGTTTAGTATTTAGCATGTACTCGCGTATCCAAACCCCGGCTCAAATTCGCCAGTCTGGCCGTAAACGTCGCCAGCTGATCTATGCGCGCGATTTGGTCGCCGAACTGGTGGGCCGCGAACTGAAGGTGCTGTACAAGCGATCGGCCTTGGGTGTGGCCTGGACATTGATCAATCCCTTGCTTCAACTGATTGTCTTCTCCCTGGTCTTTCGGCAAGTCCTGGGCCAAGGCCAAGATATTCCCTACTATTCCGCCTATGCCTTTAGTGGGTTGCTGATTTGGGGGTGGACGCAGTCGAGTTTGTTCCAAGCGACGGGGCTGATTACCAGCAATCGCGCGCTGATTCGCCAGCCGGGGTTTCCGGTCGCGATTTTGCCGATCGTCACTGTGACCACGGGGCTGGTGCATTTCCTGCTGGCGTTGCCCGCGCTGGCGATTATCATGTGGCAGCAAGGTGTGCCCGCGCACGTCACGCTCCTCGCCTTGCCTGCCCTGCTGCTGTTGCAATTTATCTTGACCGTCAGCTTGGCCTATCCCTTGGCGGCCCTGAATGTCAAATTCCGCGACACGCAGCATACCCTCGGTGTAATTTTGCAATTAATGTTTTACCTGTTGCCGATTTTCTACGGCATGGAGAGCATCAAAAATCCGTTGCTGCGGCAACTCTACGAATGGAATCCGATGGTGGCGCTGATTGAAGCCTATCGCGGGGTGCTGTTGCAGGGGGTGGTGCCGAACTGGCAGCAACTGCTGTTGCTGGTGGGGACGGGGATTGTCCTGCTGCCGATCGGCTATCGCATTTTCAAACATGAACGGGCGCGTTTTGTGGAGGAGACTTAGGCCATGTATCCGACTCATTCAAACCAACTGGTTGTTCAACCCGTCGTCCAACCCGTCGTCCAAGTCGAACAACTCGGCAAACGCTACCGCCGGATGCACAGCGATCGGCCGCGCACGATCATGGAAGCGGCCCTGGCCGGATTTCGCAAATTGCGGGCGGCGGAGACCTTTTGGGCGTTGCAGGATGTCAGCTTTAGCGTCCTGCCGGGGGAGATGGTCGGTGTCCTCGGCCACAACGGTGCGGGGAAATCGACCCTGCTACAAATTCTCAGCGGCATTGTTCGTCCCGATACGGGCCGGGTTCAGGTCACAGGCCGGATGGGGGCCTTGCTGGATCTCGGGTCGGGGTTCCATGAAGACCTGACAGGGCGCGAAAATGTCTACATCAATGCGATTATCGGCGGTCTGACGCGCCGGGAAACCACGAAGCGCTTCGACCAAATTCTGGAATTTGCCGAACTGGAAGCCTTCATTGACAATCCGCTCCGCACCTACAGCGCCGGAATGCAGATGCGGCTTGGGTTTGCCGTTGCGATCCACACGAATCCGGATGTGTTGTTCATTGATGAATTTCTGTCGGTCGGTGATTTGGCGTTTCAGGCCAAATGTCTCGATCGGATTCTGGAACTGAAGCGCAATGGCTGCGCGATCGTTTTGATTTCGCACAATCCCGACCAGGTGAAACAACTGTGCGATCGGGCGATCTGGCTCGACCAGGGCCAAATTCGCCAAATCGGGGAGCCGAGCTTAATCGTGCCGCAGTACGTCAGCCAAATGAATCATCAGGCCGCTGCCCCGCAGAAGTATGACGGTTTCTCGCACCAAGCCTTGCTCACCCAAGTCACCCTGGAACCGCCCGCTAATTGTGCCGATCGTGGTTCACCCCTGGGGCCATTGCTCCATAGCGGAGATGGCCTCGGCGTGACGATTCAGTACCAGATCCCCACCGCGATCGCCAGTCCGATCCTGAGCCTTTGTCTTTGCGACGAAGCGGGGCAAATGTACCTCAACACCCACAGCCAAACCCAGATCGAACTGCCAGCCCAGCCGGGAATGCACCAGGTACAACTGCGGATCGATCGGTTGGATTTGCCGCGCGGTAACTATTTCGTCAATGTCGGCCTGCATTCCCCGGATTGGCAAGTCACCCACGACTACCAGGGCAACCGCCATCCCCTGCGGATTGAATCACCATTCCACGGCGAACACACATTGCTCTCGCCCCCACGCCAATGGCAGGTGATGAATCCCGTTGCCGCAACGGTCGAACCTCAACCCACTCGCTAGTTACCCAACTCATGTTCCCCCAGAATTGGGGCTAGGGGGCGGTTTGGCTAGTATTCGCCCGATCGCGCCATTGCTGCCAGCGATCGATCATCAGCCCCACTGCCTGATCGAAGATCCGCTGCCAGTCATACTTCGCGGCCACTAAATTCCGGCCCGATCGGCGTAGGGCTTCGCGTTGCTCGGCATCGGCTAATAATGTGACGATCGCGGCGGCAAAGTCCTCGGGCCGATCGCGAATCAGCAAATGCTGGCCATCGGCGACTGCTAAACCTTCACAGCCCAGACTTGTCGTAATCGTCGGCAAGCCCATGGCTAAGGCATGGAGAATTTTAATCCGAGTGCCACCGCCGCTGCGTAGTGGTACCACTGAAAGGCAACATTCCCGCGCCACATCGCTCATGTCCTCGGGATTGGCGATCAGCCGCAAACGGTGATCGCGTCCGATCAGCTCTACTAATTCCGCCGAGGGATTGGCCCCCGCCACCCAAAACTCCACTGCGTCGTTCACTGCCCAGACTAACGGCAGAATCTCGTTCACCAGATAAAATGCCGCATCGATATTCGGAAAGTAGTTCAGGGTGCCAAACAAGAGAATTCGCGGGGTGCTCTGATCGGGGAGTAGCGGGATCGCCTGGGTATCGGCGCCATTGTTGACGACGATCGTTTCGCCTGTGGGACAGCGGGCCATAATTTGCTGGCGATCCAGGTCACTGACGACATAGCGCAGCGGAAACTGCGGCCACATCTCGGTTTCAAATTCCGCCAGGGCATCGGCTTCGCGCAACCCGACAGCGATCGCGGCAGCAAGGCCAATCTGGGCGACTAAGGCAGGCGGTGGGGCTTCGATTTGGGCCTGACGACGGACTAACTGTGACTCGATATTGTGTTCGGACAAGACATGAAATGCCCGGGGAAATAGATCCCGGTACTGCGCCATGTAGGTGAATTCGGCGACCACGATATCGAAGTTCGCCGCGCTTAACTGTTGCAGCAACTGCCGGAAATAGAGACAGTTGTAGTCATTGACCAGCTTCGACTGGCCGGGTTGGAGCGGAGGGCGGTTACTTGCATCCACGGTCAGTACAAATTCTGCATAGGGTGCCAGATCGGCTCGCGTCTGCAAATCTTGCAGATAAAATCGACTCGCAATCACCAACTCCACCTGATCCCGGAGCGATCGCAAGTGGTGAAACATGCGAATCACGCCGCCCGTGGTCGGCGGATAGGCGGGGACAGGGGTGAGGAATAGAACGCGGGGTTTGATGCGTTTGCGTCCGGCGGCGCGATCGTCCGCGTCCCGCTGCTGCGCTTGTTGAACGTAGGCGGTGAGTTCGGTCAGTTGGGTTTGCAGTTGGGCGAGGTAATCGGCATATTGCCGTAAGTGCGGGTGCTCCGGGTTGCAGTCCGTCGCCCGCAGCGCGGCGGGCCAAGCCAAATCTAAGTTCCCCAGTGCCGAGTGTGCCTCCGCCAAATAAAAATGCGCCCAGCAAAATTCGGGCAGTTGCCCGATCGCCTGCTGGAGGGGCGCGATCGCCGCTGTCCAGAGACCCCGTTTGACCAGCGCTTCGCCTAAATGGAATTGGCTCCAGGGATCATTGGGATCGAGATTCACTGCCGTTTGGAGATGGCTGATGGCGGGGTCGAGTTGGTCAGCGGCGAGGTAAAGTTTCCCGAGCAGTTGGTAATTGGTGGCGGTTTTGGGATCAGCTTGGATCAACGCTCTCCCCAGGGGAATACCCTGGGCCACAGCCCCCTGCCTGTGATAAATCTGAAGCAATTGGCGCTGGGCCGCCGGGTGCCAATCGGCGGCGGCGGGATCGGCCAGGACTGACTGTAATGCCGCGATCGCCCCTGCGTCATCCTGCTGCTCGACGGCCAATAGCGCCCGTTGGAATTGGGCATTGGGGCGATCATCGGAGGAGGGTTGGGTACGCCAGTGGTGGGCGCGTTGGCGGAGTCGGCCATAGGCATGGATGACTTTGCCGCAGGCACGATAGAAACGGTCTCGAACAGGCATGATCAGCGGGGGGAAAAGGCTAAGGACGGCAGCAGTCGCCGAATTCGTTGTAAGGCAATGTGCTCGTCCTCATGCTATCGTGCCCATCATAGCCGATCGCCGATCATCACTGGCCGTAAATCCTGGCGCTAAATCATGGCTTCTTCGGCCTGGGCGGGGTTGTCTGGCAAGGCGACCGTAAACACCGTGCCCTGTGGTAGATGATCATCGACGGTAATTGTCCCGTCGTGGGCTTCGATCACGAGCTTGCAAAAGGCTAACCCGAGTCCCATTTGTTTGACCTGCGGCAAATGTTGCCCCACCTCAAACTTCGCAAAAATCTGGGTTCGCAATTCGGGATCAATTCCCTGGCCTTGATCGGCGACTTGGAGCAGGATGCGATCGGCCTGAGCCAACAGTGTAATCTGCACGGTGGTCTGCGGTGGGGAAAACTTCAACGCATTCGACAGCAAATTGTCCAACACGCGGCGCAATAATAAAGCATCACCGTTAACCGTCAAAGCCTCAAAGGCGGGGGCGATGATCGTCACCAGTTCCACCTGCTGTTGTTGTGCAATTAATTGGAATTCGGCCTGGACAGCGTGAATTAGCTTCGCCAGTTCGACGGGTTCTGGCTGCAAGGCGAGCTTCCCGGATTCTAGCTTGGCGGTGATCAGTAAGCTGTCAATCATGGTTTCGAGCCGATGCCCAGCATATTCGATTTGTTCGAGTTTTACCCGCGTGCGCGCGTCAACTTCCCGCATTTGCAAGATCTGCGTCCCGAGCAAAATATTTGCTAGGGGATTGCGCAGGTCATGGATAACCATATGCGACAAATCTAACCGCATTTGCAGCATATCATCGCGCAAATGCACCAGTGATTGTAATTCGTCATACTGTTGCTTAATGCGCAATAGCGATCGCACCCTTGCCCGCAGCTCCAGTCCATTCAGCGGCTTGCTAATAAAATCATCGGCCCCCGCATCTAGACAGCGGGCTAAATCTTCGCGGCTACTCAGTGCGGTGACCATGATGATCGGGATGTGCTTTGTCCGATCGTTGTTTTTTAACTGTTGACATAGTGCAATGCCGTCAATGCCCGGCATCATTACATCGAGTAAAAACAAATCGGGCAGATCCGCTTGAATTGCTTCCAGCATTGATACCCCCCCATCAAAGTACTCAAGCTGGTAGGGCGATTGGGCCAGCAGCAGTTCAATTACGGTGAAATTATTGACCTCATCATCGACCACCCATAATCGGGTTGGGTGGTCGTGCGGGGGATGGATGGGGGGTGTGGGTGAAGTTTGATCCATGGGTAAGACATTCGGCATCAGTGGATAATTCATGGGAAACTAAGAATAGCAATGGGGTTGAAGATAATGCTGAATGCGTTGCATCAGTTGCTTGAGTTCCATCTCCTAAGAATACATTTTGGAAGTTTGAAGTTCCAGATGCATTAATCGCACCGGCAGTGATTGTGGTAGCATTAAGAACAGTTGCAGAGATTCCAGTGGCAGTTACGTTTTGTTATTTAACGTTCTTATGCTTCAATCATACCGACCTGTTACACCCCGAAAACCAGGCAACACCGTAGGTTGCTGCGAGCCACACAGGCTGAGCCTGCGAACCGCAACGTGTTTTTGGTTAAGGCCGGGAGATTGAGGAGGACCAGGTAAGCTGAGCTTGCGACTACAATAGTTTTTAGGTTGGTATATCGAAATTAGGAATTGTGTTTAAAAA
>JBJORF010000055.1:0-27853 GCA_046049545.1 Cyanobacteriota bacterium
GCAAGGTTGACTCTTTATAGCGTTCATTTTTAGCTAACCAGTATGCAGTGGCATATTTAGCTTGAAAGCTTTGCATATCTGTTTTGGGGGACTTTGCATGCAAAATCGCATCATTAAATGCTTGAATTTCTAAGATTCTATGGACTTCATAAGCGGCCCCTGCCGAACTAGCAATTGCTAGTAGTATGAATAGCCACGTTAGTTTTCTTGTATTGAGCATTTTAATCATTACTTATCTCACTCTTAATCCCAGGTTCTGACTTCTAAATATTTGACGAGTAATAAAAAACCAACCATCAAAGCAGCTAGCAAATAAAAAAGTTGTGTAAAGTTTTTGCCTGCAATTTGCTCATGGTAGCGGATAGGCTTTTTCTCTTTTTGGCTCAACCAAATAACCCGTATCCGCCATAATCTTAGGAATATCGCCGACTTTCGTAGAGATGATGGGTTTACCCATCGCCATACCATCGCTGAGTTTGAGCGGGAATTGGGCTTTGGCGGTGAGACTTTCACGTTGCGGCACCACGACGACATGGGCAGCCATCACGGCATTGGGCATTTCTTCGACAGGCAAACGGGGAATCTTAATCAACCAATCACCATAACGTTCCTGGAGCTTGGCATCATAGTCATCGTAGGGACTGCCACCAATAATCACGAGGCGCAAATTTGGCTGATTCAGTTTTTCCAAAGCATCCAGCACATCCTCCACACCTTTATGGGGACGTGGCGCACCAGGAAACATCAGCACGCGGTAATCGGATAAACCATACTTCGCCCGCGCGGCCTCCGCATCATAGCGATCGGGGCTAAATAATTCCGTATCCTTGCCATTCGGTACGTAAATCCCACCGAAGCGATCCTGCAAAAATTGTGTGTCGATCGTAATGCCGTCGGCCTTGGATGTGAGTCTTTCGAGCCATTTTACATACAGCACATGATCAGGTTCACGCAACTGGCCGTGGGGCTTAAATACATCGCGATAAAACTGCTTCGGCGAAAACCTGTAGCGCCAGTCATCCCCACCGCACCAGCTCAGTTCCCAGTCATCCATATCGAGCAATAATGGTTTACCTGTTTGCCAGCGTTTGATCAGGCCCAGACCGTAACTTGTGGGTTTGGGCTTAACGGCGTAGAGAATATCGCCATCGAGGGCGGCGAGCAGGGCCTTAGCCGTGCCGAAAAATTGCGGATAGGTTTTTCCAGGAATCGCTTTGACTGGGATTCCGGCGGGGGGCTGGGCATAGAGTTCGGCCCCAAACTGACAACCCACAACTTCCACGCGATAGCCCAATTGCCGCAGCACTTGCCCCAGCAGAAAAGCCCGCACGGCTCCCCCGCCGGAGAGGTCACTAACGATCAGAGATACTTTCAAAGAAGAAGTCACGGCGGTGGGGTGGGTAATTACAAGTAAACGTCAGTCCAGCAGTTGAATCCGCCCCAGGCGCAAATGGTCAAACAAACGCCCCAAGCGTTCGCGTTGGTGGTCAGTCAGATCAGCTCCCGACAGCAGTAAATTGGCATATTGCAAATATTCCGATCGCTGCATTCGCCCGGTCATGAAAATCTTCTCCAGTCGATCGAAAGCCGAAGCCTGCGATCGTTTCGATCGTGCGCTGACCATAATGATGCTGTCCCAGGGTAGACTTCTGACTGCGTAACTGACTTGCCGTTTAGTATGGACAAGTCACCGCGATCACTAACATCGCCCCAAAATGCTATGGAAATTCATCTAATCCCGGCGCTGCGGGATAACTACATCTTCTTACTGCACGATCGGGCAACGCAATCAGCTGTGGTGGTTGATCCTGGAGAAGCGGCCCCTGTTGTTCGTCGATTGCGGCAACTGGATGCCAAATTAGTCGCGATCTGGAATACCCACCGTCATCGTGATCACATGGGCGGCAATGCGGAGTTGCTAGCGGCTTATCCCGGCATTCCGGTGTATGGCAGTCCGGTCGATCGCGGTTATTTGCCGGGACAAACGCATTTTCTGAAGGAAGGCGATCGGGTTGAATTTGCGGGGCGATCGGCGATCGTGATGGCCTTGCCGGGACATTTGCATGGGCATATTGCCTACTACTTTGCGCCAACGGAGGCAGCCGTAGGGGAATTATTTATCGGTGATGTGATTTTTTCGGCGGGCTGCGGGCGGATTTTCGATGGGCCAATTCCAGTGGCGGTGCAGTCGATCGATCGCCTACGGCAGTTGCCCGATAGTACGCGGGTCTGGTGTGCCCATGAATATACACTGACGAATCTAAAATTTGCTTTAGCGATCGACCCGGAGAATTTAGCCCTCCAGGATTGGGCGGCGGCAGCACAGCGATTGCGTCACCAAAATCAACCTACAATTCCGACCACGATCGGGCGGGAAAGGCAGATCAATCCGTTTCTGCGTTGGGATGTGCCGAATATCCAGCAGGCGGTGGGAATGCGTGAAGCGGCAGCAGTATTTGGTGAACTGCGGCGGCGGAAGGAAATGATGTAGGATTCTTGGGCGATCGGGCATGGTTGAATAGAATAAAGCCATTTATCAGGAAAATCATGTCTAACCCATTGCCCACGGCTAACCCGATCGCTGGATTGAGCTTTGAGCCGTCGATCGAGCGTCTGGGCGATGAATATTATGATGTCGTGCAGGCGGCCGATTTCCCCATGCATCAGTTACGTTGGCGGAATGACGCGGTACTCAAGCAGTTAGGCGTTGATCCAGCCGCAGTCAGCGATGCCAATTTTGTCGCAGCTTTTGGTCAATTTATTGGCCGCGAACCGCTGCTGGCCCTACGCTACCATGGCTACCAGTTCGGCGAGTACAATTCCCGTCTCGGTGACGGACGGGGCTTTCTGTACGGCCAAGTACGCGGCATCGACGGCAAACTCTACGACCTTGGGACCAAGGGCTCTGGGACAACGCCCTATTCGCGCGGCGGCGATGGTCGCTTAACCCTGAAGGGCGGCGTGCGGGAAGTGCTGGCGGCGGAGATGCTACATCGGATGGGGGTAAGAACTTCACGCTGTCTCAGCTTGGTCGAAACGGGCGAAGATCTCTATCGCGGTGATGAGCCATCGCCCACTCGATCGTCAGTGATGATTCGGGTACAGGAATCGCATATTCGGTTTGGTACCTTTGAGCGATTGCATTTCATTGGCCGCACCGACTTGATTGCGACATTGCTGGAGCATGTGGTTGAAGTCTATTACCCGCATTTGATGGAATACAGCGATCGCTATGCGCGGTTTTATGCCGAGCTAACTGAACGTGTTGCCACGCTTTGCGCTCAATGGATGGCAGCGGGATTTTGTCATGCTGTGTTGAATACGGACAATATGGCAATTACGGGCGAGAGCTTTGACTATGGGCCATTTGCCTTTATTCCCAGCCTCAATCCGAAGTTTACTGCGGCTTATTTTGACTATTTTGGCCGCTACAGTTATGCCAATCAACCGGGCATTTGTCGTTGGAATTTGCAAGCGTTGCAGGTACCGTTACGGTTAGTGATTAGTGCAGCGGATTTAGAATCGGGATTAAATACATTTGAGGAATGCTATGCCCGATCGTACCGCCATTTAATGATCCAGAAACTTGGCTTCCCTGGGGACTGGGACGAACCGATCGCCCGTGAATTAATCCGCAGCACTTTGGAATTTCTGAACCAATCCCAAGTGGGCTACCACGAATTTTTTGCGCAGTTAGCCGCTGAATTTTCCACCGATTGGTGGGCAGATGCGAGCTTGATTTTCCAAAACATCACCCTGCCCCATGCCGAAGCGCAAACCCTACTCGAAACCTGGCGGAGCGAATATCAGCGAGCCTTGAAGGCATTCCCGATCGCGGCTGAAGCCGCAATGAAATCACGCCTGCACCAAATGAATCCAGCCAAAGTCATCGTCCGCCCCGAGATTGAAGCCGTATGGGAAAAAATCACTGAGAAAGATGATTGGCAAGGATTTAAAACGCTTTTAGCTGAGATTATGCAATAAATTTTCGATAGTCTTCGCTAATCTCTTTGACTGCGGCTTCATAAAATTGTTGACCATGCTCTACCGTCGCTAATGCCGGATTCGATCCCATCCGACCATCGGGATAGCGTTGCCGAAAATCCTGGGCGCTGTAAATCGCGTGACCTTTGCCGGGTTTGCCCATCAGTTCGCCCGTCTTCACCGCTTCAGGATAGACATACCAAGTCAACGCCACTTCGCTCGGTGTCGCATGGGAACCTTCTTGATCGCCGTACAGCGCCTGCGCCAGTTGATAGACCGATCGGCCCATGTACCAGTTATTCACCACACATTGCACGTCATCGATCCCGATCGTTGCCAAATAATCGTAAGTCTCCGCAAATGCCGCTTTCATCGTCGCCACGTTCCCCCCATGGCCGTTGATGAAGAAAAATCGCCGAAACCCATGACGCGCCAAGCTGCTAATGTAGTCCCGCAACACCAAAATCATTGTGCTGGGCTTGAGGCTCATGCTGCCGGGAAACGCCAAGTGGTGCAACGCCATGCCCACATTGATCGTTGGGCCAACCAAAGCCTGATTCGCTCCCCCCACGCCTTTGGCGATCGCTTCGGCACAAATCGCATCGGTACCAATCAGACCGATCGGGCTATGCTGTTCCGTCGAGCCGATCGGGATAATCATCGCCTGAGAGATTTGCAAATACTGTTCAACTTCCGTCCAGGTCGAGAGATGTAGCTGCATGATTCCGTTGCAATGTGCGCGATCGTGTCTTCCCATCATATAGGATGGAATCATAGACCTTGATACCAAACCCTTGCATCAAACCCCGTGGATTTAAATCGTATTTTCAAGACCGCATCGCCTGTGATTGGGGTGATCCATCTCGCGCCGCTACCGACTTCACCCCGCTGGGGCGGCAGTCTCAAAGCCGTTTTTGATCGGGCCGAACAGGAAGCGGCGGCCCTAGCCGCTGGCGGGGTCAATGGCATCATTGTTGAAAATTTCTTCGATGCACCGTTCCCCAAGGATCAGGTTGACCCAGTTGTGGTCAGCACCATGACCCTCGTTGTCCAACGGCTCCAAAACCTCGTGACTTTGCCGATCGGCCTCAATGTCCTCCGCAATGATGCTCGCAGCGCGATCGCGATCGCCATGGCCACCGATGCCCAATTTATCCGCGTCAATGTCCTAACAGGGGTAATGGCCACAGATCAAGGCTTAATCGAAGGCCAAGCCCACCAGCTGCTGCGCTACCGCCGCGAACTCGGCAGCGACGTAAAAATTTTCGCTGATGTCCTGGTCAAGCACGCCCGTCCTCTCGGCACCCCCAACCTCACGACCGCCGTCCAGGAAACCCTTGATCGGGGTTTAGCCGATGCGGTGATTCTGTCCGGTTGGGCTACGGGTAGTCCGCCCTTGCAGGCCGATGTCGAACTGGCCAAAGCCGCAGCCGGCGATAAACCTTTGTTCATCGGTAGCGGAGCTGACTGGGAAAACGTCAGCCGACTGATGCCGCCCGCCGATGGGGTAATTGTCTCCAGTTCGCTCAAGCGTCATGGGCAAATCAATAACACGATCGATCCGATTCGAGTCAGCCGCTTTGTCGAAGCCGCCCGCCGGGGCGTTGCGACCTACGGCTCGACCCAACCCGCAGCACAACCCGTTACTGTTCAAACCTAGATTGCGACGCTGCGAATTGCGACGTTGCGACCTGTGGTGTGCTGTACTGAAAAGCAACGCATCACCTCCACCCGATCGCTCTGGTTTACCGCACCACGGGGGTACCCGATGTATCTTCGCTGTAATGCCCCGCTTCTTCGAGCAGGTACTTCACCGCATTCATCATGTCTTTGGGCTGGTAGGGCTTCGTAATATAAGCGTCTGCGCCCTGCTTCATGCCCCAGTACCGATCGAATTCTTCGGCCTTCGTCGAGCACATGATCACTGGTACATGTTTCGTCTGCGGATCGCTCTTGATGTTCCGACAAAGCTCATAGCCGTTTACTCGCGGCATGATCAAATCCGTGATCACCAAAGCCGGAGGGTTGGCTTTGATGTGTTCCATGGCTTCCACACCATCCGCCGCCGCCATTACCCGAAAGCCATGGCGCTGCAACTCAGCTACCAGCATTTCGCGGGCAGTGGCACTATCATCGACGACTAAAACCACGCTCATCAGCATGTTTTCTAACCAACAGTTGGGAGATTGGGCATTGTAAACGAGTTTACGCCGCACCCGTTAGCGTTTCCCTCGGTAGGGGTACTTGGATGGGAGCTACTCTCTAGTTTTCACCAAGTCGAGCCCAGAACCACACAAGCCTCAAAATTTGTGCATTCATGAACAAGATTTACGGATCCAACTTGGCACTGCATCCCCCGATGGTGCTAGTTTAGCGAATCCTGATAGAAATTGGGGGAACGCGGCGATCGGCTGGCTTCGACAAAGCGGCTGACGGGAATCGCGGTTTGCTCTTATGCTGGAAGCTAGCGTTAATAAAGTTTTTTCCCGACTTCTATGGCAAGCAATTCTTCCCACATCTCTGCGGATCAGGCATCGACAGCCTATCGTCCCCGCATTGGTCTACTTCAAATGTTCCAGTTAGGACTGTTTCAGATGGGGCTGGGGATGATGTCGTTGCTGACCCTGGGGGTGTTAAACCGGGTGATGATCAAGGAATTGGCGATTCCAGCGACGATCGCGGCGGGGGTAATCGCGGTGAATCAGTTCATGTCTCCGGCAAGGCTGTGGTTTGGGCAGATGTCGGATGCGAAGCCGCTGTTTGGCTATCATCGGACGGGCTATGTCTGGACAGGCGCGGCATTATTGGCGATCGCGGCATTTTCGGCGGTGCAGGTGATGTGGTGGCTGGGCGATAGCGTGGCGGCAAATGGGTGGAATGGGATGACGCAGTTGGCGGTGGTGGCCCTGGGCGGAGTATTCGCGCTGTATGGGTTGGCGCTGAGCATGAGTTCGACTCCGTTTGCGGCGCTGTTGGTGGATGTGTCGGATGAAGAGGAGCGATCGAAGTTGGTCGGCACCGTTTGGTCGATGCTGATGGTGGGGATCGTGATCGGAGCGATTACGATTTCGCGGCTGTTGCCTCAGGAGACCGTGGTGACGGATTTGGTCGCGGTGAAGGCTTCGATTAATCGGGTGTTTATGATCGTGCCTGCGATCGTGTTTGGCTTGGCGATCGCGGCGACAGCGGGTATTGAGCAAAAGTTCTCGCGCTTTCAGTCCCGGATACAAACCGGGGAAGCCACTGCCCGCGAAGACCAGATCACCCTGGGTGATGCGGTCAAGGTGCTGACGGCATCGCCGCAAACGGGGATCTTTTTCAGCTTTTTGCTGTTGATGACGATTAGCTTGTTTATTCAAGATGCGGTGCTGGAGTCCTATGGGGCACAGGTTTTTGAGATGTCGATTAAAGCGACGACTCAACTAAACGCGCAATGGGGGATGGGAACGTTGATCGGGATCGCGACGACGGGGTTCGCGATCGTCCCGAAACTTGGCAAACAGAAAACCACAAAGCTCGGCTGTGCTTTGGTTGCCGTTTGTGCCGGGTTATTGATTCTGTCGGGATTTACGGCCAATCCGACGTTGCTCAAAAGTGCGGTGTTTTTATTTGGTTTGGCTTCGGGGGTGACGACAACGGGAGCGTTAAGTTTGATGCTGGATCTGACGGCCGTGCAAACCGCTGGGACATTTATTGGCGCTTGGGGCTTGGCCCAGGCGATGGCACGGGGCTTGGCGACAGTCATCGGGGGTGTGGCTTTGGATGTGAGTAAGCAGATGTTTCCCAGCAGTTTGCCGATGGCCTATGGTGGGGTATTTAGTTTGCAGGTGATTGGGATGATTGCGGCGATTATTTTGTTGAGTCGCGTTGATGTTCAGGAGTTTCGCACTACGGCCAAGCAAGTGATCGCAAATGTGTTTCAGAGTGAGTTGGACTAATTGCAATGCCGATTCTCAACCCCAATCAATTCTCTTCGTTCAGCCAAGCGTCCTATTCTGTTCCCCGCGAAATTGAAACTTTTGAACGAATTTTAATCAAAGCCTTAATGCCCTAGGAGAAATGATGATGGATTTTTGGGATGAGGTGTTGGAATTTTGCGATCAGGTGACGGCGATGGTGGGCGATCGGTTACTCAAGGATTTTGGGACGGTGCAAGGCCAGGAAAAAGCTGATGGCAGCTTGGTGACGGCCTGTGATCAATGGTCGGACGACTATATCCGATCGGCGATTCGCGCAACCTTTCCCACCCATGGCGTGATCAGCGAAGAGACGGAACATCTATTTCCTGGAACCGAATGGTGTTGGATTATTGACCCATTGGATGGAACGACGAATTTTGCACGGGGGTTGCCGCTATGGGGAATTTCGCTCGGATTGCTGTATAAGGGTGTGCCAGTGTTTGGCTATGTTGAATTTCCGCCGATTCACCAGACCTACCATGGCTATTGGCCCGGGGATTCGGGGCTAGAAATGCCCAGCGGTGCTTATCGAAATAGCAATCGCATTCAAGTTAGCTCAGATAACACCAGCGGCAACCATTTCTTCAATCTCTGCGCCCGCAGCATTGCGATGCTGAAAAATCCCGTCCCTGCAAAAATTCGGATGTGGGGGGTAGCGACCTATAATTTGCTGACGATCGCCCAAGGCTCTGCCCTAGGGGGGGTGGAAGCAACGCCAAAAATCTGGGATATTGCCGCTGTCTGGGCGATCGTGCAAGCCGCCGGAGCCACTTGGCAAGCTGTCGATGAACAACCAATCTTTCCGTTGGAACCAGGGGCGGATTATGGTAGACGTGCCTTTCCCACGCTGGTTGTGGCAAGAGCAGAATTGCAAGCGGTATTTAGCCCACTTGTGCAATGTATTGTTCAACGCTAACCAAACCACTCAGCACAATTCCCAATCAACGTCGCCGCGAATCTCCCGATCGCTTAGGGCGAGAAGTATCGTGGCGCGGTGAATCACTATGGCTGCCGGGCCGCGATGGCCGATTACGGTTCCCTGGTCGGGGCGGTGGGGTGGACTGCGATCGCGAGGAGCCACGGGAACGCTGATCGCGCGGTGCCGGCTCCGGTTCTGGCCCTGGCTCAAAGCCTGAGATGATCTCCTGGGGCAATGATCGGTTGATCAAGCGCTCGATCGCCTTCAGCAATTTGATTTCGTCGTCGGACACCAGGGACAGCGCCGCGCCATCCGCCCCTGCCCGCCCCGTCCGGCCAATCCGATGGACATAATCCTCCGCCACATCCGGCAGATCAAAGTTCACCACCTGGGGCAGATCGCTAATGTCAATCCCCCGCGCAGCAATATCCGTTGCGACCAGAACTTGAACCTCGCCTTCTTTGAATTTGGCCAGGGTTTTCGTGCGGGCGGCTTGGCTCTTGTTGCCATGGATCGCCAGGGCGGGAATGCTTTTCTGGGTCAGCTGTTTCGCTAGGCGATCGGCCCCGTGCTTCGTGCGGGTGAAGACCAACACCTGATACCAGTTGTGCTGCTCGATCAAGTGGGTCAGCAATGCTGCCTTATAACTGCGCGACACGCGATAAATCTGCTGATTGATCCGTTCCGCACTGGTGTTACGACGGGCGACTTCGACGGAGACGGGTTGATGGAGTAATTTGCCCGCCAAGTCGCGAATCTCGTCGGAGAAGGTGGCGGAGAACAGCAAGTTTTGACGGGATTGAGGCAGCACTGCGAGAATCCGGCGAATATCACGGATGAAACCCATATCCAACATGCGATCGGCTTCATCCAGCACCAGGATTTCGATTTTGGATAGATCAACTGTACCTTGATTGATATGGTCGATCAGCCGACCCGGAGTAGCGACCAGAATGTCCACCCGACCTTTAAGCCGCCGGATTTGGGGGTTGATGTTGACCCCGCCGAAGATCGTCATCGACTCGATGTCCAGATATTTACCGTAGGTTTGCACGCTGTCTTCTACCTGGGCGGCGAGTTCGCGGGTGGGGGTGAGAATGAGGGCGCGCACCGGGGAATGGCTGGGCGATCGAGTGGGCTGAGGACGCGGTTGAGGTTTGCCCGATTGCACAGGTTTGGGCTGGGGTTTGGGCGATGGGGAGGCTGCTGCTTGGGTCGGACGCGATTGGCTCAGGCGATGGAGAATCGGCAGGGTAAAGCCTGCGGTTTTGCCCGTTCCAGTTTGGGCACCTGCCAACAAATCTTTACCTTCCAGTACAACGGGGATCGCCTGTTGCTGAATCGGGGTCGGGACGCTGTAGCCACAAGCGGTGACCGCGCGAACGATGTCGGGGGAAAGGCCGAGGTCAGAAAAAGACATGAATGAGGCTCTAGCTGATCACGCCACCGATGACGTGCAGGTCGTCCTTGATTGTAGTGCGAAATGGTCAGGCGCGGGAAATCGCCGACTTGCTCTAGTCTTACCGTTGCTGCGCACCGAAGCAGCAACGGTAAGACGATCGGATTTAAGCGACTAGGAAGTTCCGGACAACGTAATTGCCAAGCTGTCGTCCCACGGTCAAGCCATCTTGATTCGAGGACTCCCAGTGAATCCCACCATAAATCCGGCTGCGGCCCGCTTCATCAGCCGCTTGGGAGAAACTACTAAAGGAACGCGTCACCCCAGCTAATTCTGGCAATGGCGATGTGGTCGAGAATGCCACATGATCACCATAAAGGGCCGCCAGAATCGTGCTACCCGCACCACTAAAGGTACTGTGACCGGAAATATAATCCGGGAAGTTGGGCGTTGTGAGCAACGGTGTCCAAGTCGGATCTAAAGTCCAACCGACGGCACTCCCATCGGTCGCCCCCTGGCGAATACCCTGAATCGGACGGAACTGATTGTAGGTATATTTCGCATCCCAGGCGACAATTCCCGCATCGGCAACGGCTAAATTAACCAATGCAAACAGCCGAGCATTTTCTTGTAGGGTATTGTGTTTTTCAACCGCAATGCCCTGGGCGATTTGATTCCAATGCCCTGGCGGCGTGAAGCTCCCCGGGCCATCGGCCCAGAATTTGGCGATTTCCGTTTGATCGGCGGTACGGGTGGTGCTATTCAAGCTACCCAAAGACCGCACTTCGGCCAATTCCGCCTTAAACTGTTCACTCTGAATGTCGGGCGGGCCAGCGGGACGGAACTGACTGCCACTGGTCATCGTGAACGGGCGAACTTGCGGCCAATTGGGCAATGCTGGCGCAAGCAAACCCGGTGGGGTCGGCCGCCAGCTATCATCGGCGTTAGCGGACTGATAGGTCACGGTATTCAGTGAACCATCGTTTTGGCGACTGGCAAGAATTTGGGCTGCAACGGTGCGACCGACTTCACGCCCACGGTCCTCAGAAATACCGTCGGTGACTTTTGCCAACGATCGGGTCAAGGTCGTGTCAAATAATGCGGTCTGATTCGGGAACAGGGCTTTCAGCGCTTGATAAGCCGCTTCGGCAGCGGCCGCTTCAGCAGAAGCACCTTTGGGCGCATTTAAATTCACCAGGTATTTCTGGCCTTGGTCGGTAATCGAGTTCACCGCATCATAGATGCTGACACCCAAAATTGCCATGGCCCGAGCGGCGCGCGGCGGCGCGGTGCGATCGGTCGCGATCGCTTTGAGTAAGGTATCGTTCCAGTCTACGATAATGCCGCTGTCATCTTTTTTCGCCCGATGAATTTCGGTTTTGATATTTTTTTGATTACCAAAGATATCTGTCGCAACAATCGTTAAACGATTATCACCTTGCTTCAGATTAACGTTACTAAAGCTATATTTACCGTCCTGATTGGCGATCGTGGAAACGCCCAGACCTTTGATTGTAATCTTGGCAAACGCCCCTGACTGGCCTGTTAAGCTGACGGATTGGGCCGTCGTTTGACGATCACCAACAAATCCAGTATCGGATTCTGCCGCAAGACTAATTGAAGTCTTGGCGATCGCGGCCTTAGAAGTGTGGAAAAATCCCCGCAGCATTTTCCAGAACGGCGTGCGCCCTCCATGAAATGCGCTTGCCCCGAACGATCGGCCAATGTCGTGGGAAAAGTGTAGCGAATCTGGAACCTGAATCGCTCCTGAATGGCCATAGGACTTGTTCAGCGCCGAGAAATCTGGCGCAAAGTGATGACGGTGCGACATAAATATTGTAAATTCCTAAAGGTGAGCAATGAGTGGCAAAAACGAATCGAGCCCTAATTTGGATCGTTACTTCATTATTCAGGGCAGCGATCTCAGGGCAGCGATATTCTGAATTAGTGCATGAGTCGGAAAGACTTATGCAGTCTTTAAGCCGTCACCTCGGGTTCTGCGAGCAGCACAGCATGTGAATTAAGCCGCCCAAAAACCTTCCCAAGGCGCAGATCTGCGCTTGGAGTGATACAAAAAGACTAAGATGCAAACGACTTAAGTGGCTGCAAAATGCAGCTTAGACAACACAAAACTGGTTGCATAGACTACATTATTCACAAATATAACACAATTTTCTTTCTGAAATGCAAAATAAACGCAAAGAAAATTGTACGGATACGTACTTTTAGTGGTGGCAATGTGATTAGCCAAGTCATGATTTGAGCTTCCTGCACTAAATTTCACAGTTTTGACTGTTTGACTGTGATGACATTGGTTTATCAGCAGGTGATCGGGGTTTTTGTGTGGACTTAGAATTTTTGACGTTGATGACAGCTCACCACATCGACCCTCGCATCAACTGCACTGTTCTCTTGCCCTTCGGTTAATCACGCTTGCAGATCCAGCAACGATCGCTCGACAATTTCCTTGCCTTCATTCAGCAAAAACTCCAGAAACATTTCCGCCGCGATCGACAACTGCTTGCCTTTGGGATACACCGCATACCACCGCCGCTGAATCGGAAACCCTTCCACATTCAAATAAGTCAGCGGGC
The DNA here is from genome assembly GCA_046049545.1 of Cyanobacteriota bacterium. GTDB lineage: Bacteria > Cyanobacteriota > Cyanobacteriia > Leptolyngbyales > Leptolyngbyaceae > Romeriopsis. Next base: position 12,856 of record JBJORF010000055.1, read on the forward strand.
TTCCCGCACTCAGCGATAGCGTATGCAGCGACAGCACCGAAATTCCCAGCCCACCGACAATTCCTTGCTTGATCGCCTCATTGCTGCTCATCTCCATCACCACATTCAGATCCAACCGATTCTCCGCAAAAAATTGCTCCACGATCGCCCTTGTCCCCGAACCCGATTCCCGCATAATAAACGGCTCATCAGCAAGCTGCTTGAGGGTAATCGCTTGCTTACTTTGGGCAAGGGGATGATCACTTGCCGCTACCACCACTAAAGGATTGGGCAAAACCGGGCGCAGTTCAATATCGAGATCCTGCGGTGGACGACCCGTGAAGTAAAGGTCATCTTCATTCCGCGAAAGACGTTCCAGCACTTCCGCTTGGTTCGTGATATTTAATTGCAACTCAATCGCCGGATGCTGCTTGTGAAACTTTCCCAACAATCGTGGCACAAAATATTTCGCCGTTGTCGTACTCGCAAGACTCAGCCGCCCCTTTTCCAAGCCCTGAAGATCATTGAGCGAGCTTTCCAACTGGTGGAGCCGATCGGTGATTTCCGTTGCCGCCGAGAGCACTTCCTTGCCCGCCGCAGTCAGATAGAGCTTCTTGCCCAACTGCTCCACCAATGGCATCCCGATCGACTTCGTGAGCTGCTTCATCTGCTGGGAAACCGTCGGTTGCGTCAAATTCAGCTCCTCCGCTGCCCGCGTAAAGCTGCTATGGCGCGCGATTGCCTCAAGAATTTGCAGTTGATGGAACGTCGCCTGTTTCACAGAGGTTGCCTAAAAAAATGAGATGAACTGGGATCAGGAATTCCGCTCTCTCCATAATAGAGGAAATCTATTTGATTAAGACAGTCAATTTGCTGCATCTATGAATGCTATCACCACCAAACCCTCAGCGCCATCAAATGCCATTTGCAAAATCTATCGTTTTTATTAGAAACTCTGGCTTTCTTCTATGAAAAGATTGGCCTATGATGGTACTCAAGCAATAAAAGACTAAGTTTTGTGGGCTTTGATTGCGCGCAAGGGCTTCAAGCAAACAAGAGTTGATGACTATTGTTTGCTTAAAAAGCATTGGTTTCATCTATTTATTCACCGATGTCACCCAGGACTATGCAACATCTATCCCGTCGTCACTTTTTGTTGGCCGCCAGCGCCGCAACGGGTGCTTCCCTTTTGAAAGGCTGTAGCCTTAACCCGCCATCTCCAGCGGGTCTGTCTCCTCGGGCCGAAGCTGTGACCCTTAGTCCGGCAACGACCCCAGAAATCACCGCCGTGAAGCTGGGCTATATCGCGATCGCGGAGTCTGCACCGCTGATCATTGCCAAGGAAAAGGGCTTCTTCGATCGCCATGGCATGTTCAATGTCGATGTTTCCAAGCAAGCATCCTGGGGAGCGGCCCGCGACAACATTGAGATTGGCTCGGCGGGTGGTGGGATCGATGGCGGTCAATGGCAGATGCCGATGCCGCAGTTGATTTCGGAAGGGATTATTACCAAAGGTAATCGCAAAATTCCGATGCTCTCGCTGGCTCAGTTGAGTACCCAGGGCAATGGCATCGCGATCGCCGCACAGCATACTGGAAGAGGCTTTGGGCTAGATGTCTCGGGGGCCGCAGACTATGTCCGCAGCTTGAAAGCAAATAATCAGCCGTTTAAGGCCGCTTATACGTTTCCACGGGTAAATCAGGACTTTTGGATTCGCTACTGGTTAGCAGCGGGGGGGATTGACCCGAATAAAGATATTGACTTGATCGCGGTGCCAGCGGCGCAGACCGTGGCGAGTATGCGCACGGGGTCAATGGATGGCTTCAGCACGGGTGATCCTTGGCCCTCACGAATTTTGCTGGATAAGCGGAAGTTTGGCTTTTTGGCGACGCTGACCGCGCAGATTTGGCCCGCGCACCCGGAAGAATATTTTGCCATGCGGGAAGATTGGGTCGGGCGCTACCCCAAGGCGACTAAAGCCATTCTCAAGGCGATCATGGAAGCCCAAATGTGGTGTGATGATCCAAAGAATCGCGCGGAAATGACCGCGATCTTAGCCCAGCGCAAATATTTCAATGTGCCGAGTGAGATTTTGGTCGCACCCTATGAAGGGGAATATATTTTGGGCGATCGGCGTGAAAGCGTCAAAGATCCGAATTTTGCAATCCGCTATTGGCAAGACAGTCGCGGTAGTGTCTCCTATCCCTATAAGAGCCATGACCTATGGTTCCTGACCGAGAGTGTCCGCTGGGGCTTCTTGCCGCAGGGCATTTTGGGCGAGGCCGATCGGATTATTAATGCGGTGAGTGGTGAGAAGTATTGGCGGGAAGCGGCTCAGGAGTTGGGCTTGAAGGATATTCCCGCTGGGACTTCGCGGGGGATTGAGAAGTTCTTTGATGGGGCGGAATTTAATCCGGAGAAGCCGCTGGAGTATCTCAGCAGTTTGAAGATTAAGGCGATGAAGGGCTAATCCCCCCTGGCCCCCCTTGGGAAGGGGGGAGTGCTTCCTCGAAGAGGAAGCGGGAGATGTACTGTGATTTAATAAGGAGAATGGAAGATGGCGACTAGTACGGGTAATGCTTCGGGTTTGAAGATTGGGAATTTCAATATTTCGCTGAAGGATTTGCAGAAGAATGTGTTGCCGCCGTTTTTGGCGATCGTGATTTTCTTGGGGCTGTGGGAGGCACTTTCGGCTTCGGGAATTACTTTGCTGCCGGGGCCTTCGAGTCTGTTTACGGATAAGCGGACGTTTGAATTGGTGCAGTTTCCGTTCTACGATCGTGGTGGTATTGATAAGGGGATGTTCTGGCAGACTTGGGCGAGTTTGCAGCGAGTGGGGATTAGCTACACGCTAGCGGCGATCGTGGGAATTAGTTTAGGGATCGCGATCGGGACGACACCTTGGTTATCCCGCGCCCTTGACCCGTTGTTTCTGTTCCTGCGGACAGTGCCGCCGCTGGCTTGGGTGCCGATTTCCTTAGCTGCATTAAACAAGAATGAACCAGCGGCATTATTTGTGATTTTCATTACGGCGGTTTGGCCGATCTTGATCAATACAGCGGTGGGTGTGAAGCAGATTCCCCAAGATTACATCAACGTCGGTAAAGTGATTCAGATTTCGCGCCAGAAGTATTTCTTGAAGATTTTGCTGCCTTCGGCATTGCCCTACATCTTCACCGGGTTACGCGTAGCGATTAGCTTGGCTTGGTTGGCGATTATTGCGGCGGAGATTGTGATGTCCGGGATTGTCGGGATTGGGTTCTTCATCTGGGAAGCCTACCAGAACAATTACATCAGCGAAGTGATTTTGGCCTTGATTTGGATTGGTGCAGTGGGTTTGCTCTTGGACAGTTTGATGGGTTGGTTGCAGAACAAGATTGTCAAATCGTAGTGGAGCATCATTGTTGAACTGCGAGGTAGCGGCGGCGATCGGTTATTGCGAATCCCGCCTTGAAATCAATTTCAAGGCTGATAGCTCAAACCCATTGAAATGGGTTGAGAAGAGTCGAGATTGGGGTTCTCAGTCCGTTTCAACGGACTTACGCTGTTAGCCTTGAAATTTATTTCAAGGTGGGGCAGGTCGCTCACCGAGATCAAACAATTCAGCGACAACGCACCGCTAGTTTGCAATGCATTTTCAATCACTTATGCCGAATCATTCATCATTGCGGAGAACGAGCCATGACGACCATGGATTTAGTTACGATTAAGGATGCTGGAAAAGCCTACCCCCTCGGCGGCGGCAAGGAATATATTGCCCTACGAGGAATTGATTTAACAATTCGGCGTGGTGAATTTATCGCCTTGATCGGTCACTCGGGCTGCGGTAAATCGACGCTGCTGAATATGATTGCTGGATTGGATCTGGCAACGGAAGGAAAAGTCGAACTCGAAGGCTTAACGATTACCAAGCCAGGGCCCGATCGGATCGTGGTGTTCCAGAATTACTCGCTTCTGCCTTGGCTCACCGTTCGCGATAACGTCGGTCTGGCCGTCGATGAAGTCCTGACTGAGAAAACGCCCCAAGAGCGCCAACAAATCGTTGAGCATTACATCGGGGTTGTCGGTCTCACCAAGGAAATCGACAAATATCCAAATGAAATGTCCGGTGGAATGCGGCAACGGGTGGCGATCGCCCGGGCCCTGGCGGTGCAACCGCGTCTGCTGCTGCTCGATGAACCCTTCGGCGTACTCGATGCGTTGACACGTGGTAACTTGCAGGAACAACTGGTCAAAATCTGTGAGGATAACGAAATTTCTGCATTGATGGTGACTCACGAAGTTGATGAAGCGGTGCTGATGAGCGATCGCATCGTCATGCTGACCAACGGCCCCGAATCAAAAGTCGGCGGCATTTTGGAAGTGGATATTCCCCGTCCCCGCAAACGCCTAGAAGCGGTGAAGCACCCGAGCTACTACCAACTCCGCAGCGAAATTATCTATTTTCTGAATCAGCAGAAACAGGTGAAGAAAATGCGGGCCCGGAAAGTGCAGGTCGTGCCGGGTCATGGTTTGGAAAAGGTCAACCTGGAATTGGGCTTTGTGCCCTTGACGGCTTGCGCCCCGATGATTGTCGCCAAGGAAAAGGGATTTTTTGCCAAACATGGTTTGGATGAAGTGTCGTTGGTGCGGGAATCGAGCTGGCGCGGTGTGGTCGATGGAATTACGGGCGGCTATATTGACGGCTCGGCGATGCCTTCGGGGATGCCCTTGTGGATTACTCTCGGCGGTGCTGGCAATCAAAGCGTTCCGGTGGTAACGTCATTAACGCTCAGCCGCAATGGGAATGCGATTACATTGGATAAACGCTTCCAAGATCGGGGTGTGAAAACCCTGGAAGATTTCCGCGACATGATTCGGCAATCGCCCCATCAGCCGCACCGTATGGGCGTGGTACATCCGTCATCGATGCACAATTTGCTGCTGCGCTATTGGTTGGCTTCAGCGGGCATTGATCCCGATCGGGAATTGACCCTGAAGCAAATTCCGCCCGCACAAATGGTGGTGGATCTGAAAGGGGGCACAATTGATGGTTTCTGCGTCGGTGATCCTTGGAACCTGCGGGCGGAAATGGAGGGAATTGGGTTTACGATCGCCCGTGACATTGATATTTGGAATGGCCATCCCGGCAAGGTATTGGGTTTCCGGGCTGACTGGGCGGCAGCTTATCCGAATACAGCGATCGCGCTAACAAAGGCAATGATGGATGCCTGCCGCTATTGCAGTGATCCGGTAAATGCCAAGGAGATTCGGGATATCCTGGCACGGAAGGAATATATCGGGACAAACCTTGACTTTATTCATCTGGGCGGGCCGAATGATGTGGTGCCGGGGGTTGAGTCGGTGGCGCACCATGTATTTTTTGGCGATGGTGTGAATCGACCGAGCCGGACGGAGCAGCTTTGGCATATGGTGCAGATGGCGCGCTGGGGGGATGTGCCGTTCCCGCGTAATTGGGTGGAGGTATTGGAAAATACTTGCCAGGTGGGGACGTTTAGTACGGCGGCGCGGGAGCTGGGAATGACGGAGATTTCTTATAGCCGGAGTTCGATTCAGTTAGTGGATGGTTCGACGTTTGATGCGGAAGATCCGATTCGTTATTTGAATAATCTGGAGATTAAGCGGGATGTGACGATGGCGGAGATTCCGCTGGGATCGCGGGGTTTGGTGGCTTAAGAGGGGCGGCGATGGGTGGGTGATGCGTTGCCCGTTGGGAACAACGCATCCTACGTCGTTAATTGTTTATTAAATCAAATCATTACAAGGAGGAATCCATGGCAACAACGATCGCGCAATCGCGCCAAGCTGAAGTCCCGTTCGCTAGCGACGATAATTTTCTGGTTTTGAGCAATGTCACGAAGACCTATCCGGCGACAGCGGGAATTAATGTCGTCATTAAAGACATCAATCTCACCGTCAAGAAAAATGAATTTATCTGCGTCATTGGGCACTCCGGCTGTGGTAAATCGACGATGCTGAATACGGTATCGGGATTTGCCACGCCCGATGCGGGAACGGTGCATATGAATGGCAAATTAATTACCGAACCCGGCCCCGATCGCATGGTGGTGTTTCAAAACTACTCGCTCATGCCTTGGTTGACCGCCTACGAAAATGTTTATCTCGCCTTGGATTCAGTGCATCCAAACAAATCCCAATCGGAGAAAGACCAGATCGTGCGGGAAAACTTGACCATGGTGGGGCTCGGTGATGCCATGGAAAAAACGCCGCCGCAACTGTCTGGGGGGATGCGGCAACGGGTGGCGATCGCTCGCGCCTTCTGCCTACGGCCCGATGTGATGATTCTGGATGAACCGTTTGGGGCGCTGGATGCCATTACCAAAGAAGAAATGCAGGAAGAGCTCTCGCAAATCTTCATGGATCAAAAGGCAACGGTGCTGATGGTGACCCATGACATCGATGAATGTTTGTTCCTCGCCGATCGTTTGGTGATGATGACGGAGGGGCCAGCGGCGGGAATCGGCGAGATTTTGGAAATTCCGTTTGAGCGCCCGCGCGATCGTGAGCAAATTCTCGAAGACCCCCGCTACTATGATTTGCGGAACCGGGCACTCGAATTCCTGTATAGCGGAAACCATTAATCTTCCTAAAATAATGGGATGATGGGCAATTATCGGATTGAATCGTAATGAAACAACGCATCAAACATCAATTGACAAGAGCATTCAGCGACAACGCATTTCTGCAAGGCGCTGACTTATTTGAGACGTTTATTGTCAAGATCCTATTGATCGCGATCGTCTTCATTACGCTCTATGCGGCGCTGGATCTGATCATTACCTTGGGTTACAAAATCTGGACAATCCGGCCTGGGTCCTTAGGCAAGACGCTAATCAGCATTTTCGGATTATTTCTGAATTTGCTGATTGCGTTGGAGCTGATGGAAAATATCACGGGCTACTTGAAAAAACATGTATTTCAAGTCGAACTGGTGATTTTGACGGCGATTATTGCGGTTGCCAGAAAGCTGGTCATTCTGGATTTGGATAAAACTTCGGGGATGGATTTGGTGGGTTTGGCAGTGGCGATCGTCGGGCTGTCGATCGGCTACTCGATTATCCGCATCACCAATCGCAACCCGCGAAACAACGAATAATCCGAGGCTAATTTACCCCGGAAACTAGCGTAATCCCATTGCGATCGGGATCCACAAAACTCGCGATCGTGCCGCCCCAGGATTGCTGTTCGGGGATCTGAACAAATTTCACGCCTTTTTGGCTCAGGTCATCATAGATGGCTTGGACATCGGGTACGGTGAAGGAAACGCCTGTAAATCGCCCCACCAAATTTTGCTGGGCCTCAATGTCGTCTTTGACATTTTCGATCACAAGATCAACACCGCCGACTTTGAACAGGAGAAAGCTGCCGCCCGGTTCGATCGCCGTCGGCACCCAGCCGAGTAAATCACAATAGAAAGTCTGGGCCTGAGCGATGTCAGTGACAAAAATCCGGACTGCATTCAACGGCCAGTTCTGACTCATAATCCAATGCCTCACGGGGATGCAAGTTATTATTGCCTAAAAGTTTTGAAAAAGCCGAAAAGTTTTGCCAAATAGATAGGCCGTCATGGCCCAAGCGATCGTGACGGCAATGCGACGGAGGATTGGTGCCGGAATGCGCTGGGCGATCATAGCACTAACATAAGCACCCAGCATCGAACCTAGCGCGATCACCCCGGCGGGCAGCCAGAGAATTTTCCCCGCTTGAATAAATAGCCCGATCGCAATGCAGTTAAATACCGCCCCCAGCCAGCTTTTCATCCCATTCATCGCATTAATGTGGGTCAGCCCCATAAAGCCCATCACCGCTAACATCAAAATGCTGGCCCCACCGCCGAAGTAGCCGCCGTAGATTGCGATGCCGAACTGAAGCACCAGCGCGATCGGCATGGGTAAATGCGATGCACCCTGGCGTTGTCTCAGCCAGCGATTGATCACCGGGTTGAGCGTAAATAAACTCACCGCAAATAGCATCAAGTAAGGCACCAACCCCGTAAAGGTTTGGGCAGGCAATCGCAGCAACAACCACGCACCAATCATCCCCCCGACTAAACTGACCGCACTGAAGTTCACCACATCCGATCGCTTCCAGGTCGAACTGTCGGGATCAAATACCGCGCGGCGATAGGCATAGGCACTGGTCAAAACGCCACACCATAGCCCGATCGTACTGGTCGCATTGGCCTCGATCGCGGGCATCCCCAGCACAATCAGCATTGGAAACGTGAGAAAACTCCCACCCCCCGCGATCGCGTTAAAAATCCCCGCTAGCGCTGCCGTCATCAAAAGCAGGAGCAGTTCTAGCGGGGAAAATATCAGCATTGAGGGATGTTCGATCGCCTTAACCGCGACCCACAGTGGTGAAGATCTCTTCCAGAATTGCCGCTGCACCTTGTTCTTTCAGCGTCGCGGCCAATTTGCGCCCGATCGCTTCGGGATCAGCCGCCGGCCCGGAAACTTCGTCTTTGATCAACTGCTGACCGTCAAGGCTGGCCACCAAACCCTTCAAGGTCAGAATGTCGCCGTTGATTTCGGTATTGACCCCGATCGGCACCTGGCAACCGCCTTCCAGTTCACGCAGGAACGCCCGCTCCGCATGGCAGCGCTGGGCTGTGGCCGTATGCTCTAGCGCTTTGATGATCGCCAAGGTATCGGCATCGCCTTCCCGGCACTCGATTCCAAGGGCACCTTGGCCGACGGCATGGAGCGAAATATTGCTAGGAATCGACTGGTGAATGCGATCGGCAAAGCCCAACCGATGCAGCCCCGCGTAGGCCAAAATCAGCGCATCATATTCACCATCATCGAGCTTCGCGAGGCGGGTGTTCAAGTTACCGCGCACATCCTTGAACGTCAGGTGCGGGTAATGGTGGCGCAGTTGCGCGAGGCGACGCAGGGAAGAAGTCCCGATCACCGAACCCGCAGGCAGCGTTTCCAGACGGTATTCCTTGCACTTTGCATTGACGACCAGGGCATCAGCGGGATCTTCCCGTTCCGTGACGCAGCCCAACATCAAGCCCTCGGGCAAATTCGTCGGCAAATCCTTCAACGAATGCACGGCAAAATCAGCCTTACCGTCGAGCATTTGAACTTCGAGTTCCTTCGTAAATAAGCCCTTATCGCCAATCTTCGCGAGGGGCGCATCAAGAATCTTGTCCCCCTGAGTGCTCATGCTGGAGATTTCAAAGGTGATGTCGGGAAAAGCCTTGCTTAATTCGTCCCGAACCCATTCGGTCTGAACCATAGCCAGCGGGCTTTTGCGGGATGCAATGCGAATTGTGCGGGTTGAGGACATATTGATACAGTGCGAGTTAAACCTGGTTGTCAAAGGGTATGGCGAATAGGCGACCCAACATCGCCCAATTCCCACCATACTTTTCCACCTTACCGCACAGTGTTACGCCAATTGGTGCAGAACTCCCTGCAAAAGGTTACAGATAATTAAGCACAGGGATGGCCGCTAAGTTGTTCAAGCTAACGGAGAGGGTGGGATTCGAACCCACGGTACCTTGCGGCACACCTGATTTCAAGTCAGGCGCAATCGACCACTCTGCCACCTCTCCCGATGTCATGTGCATCATTCTACCCGATTTGTTCAAATTGGCGACGCGGGATTTGGAGCAGTCATATTTGGGCCAGTCATATTTGGATTCGTGGCAACCACTTTGCCCTGCGCGTTGACCCAAGCCTGTCGGGTTTCGGTGACTTTACCTTGAGCCAACGTGATCAATCCAAAGTGACGGACGGGTTCGCCCGCGATCGTGCGGTGACGGGGCACGCAGGCGGCATTGAAATAGCCGGTGGCACCGATCGTCCGCTCCGTAATGCGCGGTTCGCCGGATTTGAGCCGATGGTGCATGTGGCCGAAGGTGACCAGGGGAATGCGTTTTCCGAGATCGGGCGCTTGAGCGATCGCCGCCGCAAAATCGGGATCACCAAAGTCCATCGCTTCGCCCCAGTCCTTCCCGCAGATTGATTCGGCGGTCGCCCCCAGCCCGAAAGGGCCGTTATGCCCGATCATAATCACTTGGTCAAACGCGGTTTGCGCGATCGATCGGGCGATCTTATTGGCTGATTCCTGAAAGCTATGCACCCCGAAGCGATCTTTGCAGAACTTGCGGTATTTCCAGACATCACCGCCCCAGCTACAGGGCCGCGCCCCCACCACACTCAACCCCAGTTCCGGAAAATCCTTAAAGCCATAGCCCACATGACAATCACCGAGCAAATCGAGCTGGAGCTGCATCCGATCAAGGTCACGCGGTTCCGGTGCATGTTCTTTGCCCTTATGGGTAACGCTGTACCAAACATCATGATTGCCGAGAATCGCGGCCTTGGGCAGATTGAGCTGACTGATTTGGCGCACCACTGCGATCGCTTCGTTGCCATAGTCACCCACAAACAGCACCAAATCCACACCCAAAGATTCTAGGGCCGCATGGTCGATCGCATCCCACTGATGATGCACATCGCCGACGATCGCCAGGTTGATGGGTCGCGTCACAGCCTCGCTCATTCATTACTCCAGGTCGATCGCCAAGCCATTTTCGCATTTGCGATCGCCTGTTGCTGCTGCTGCCGTTTGTATTCCTTAGTGATGCCTTTGAGTTCTTTGAGCAGGGTGCGGATTTGGTTGCGCCAGGAAATCAAGTTCGTGTCATAAAACTCCAGGTCGCCGAGCCGCAATTGCAGCGTCACCAGATTCACCACCGCCGCCGGACGACGGGTTTCGCGCGATCGGCGGCGGGTGGCTTTTTCGGCGCGATCGTCGTCCTGACTTTTTTCGCGTGCCTCAAGTACCATCCGCATCAGATGTGGGGTTTTACCAAAGGTTTCGCCGCCGTCAGCCAGCGCCGCCGCTTCCAAAATCGGTGCCGGAATTTGGGCCGGGAGAATCTTCTGACTTTGAAGTGCCTGATTGATTTCGCTCGAAACCCGCCGTAGGCAATGGGTCACCTGCTCTTCAACGTAACGCTGCCAAAAACTGACCTGCTCCACCGGATTATCCGGCAGTTGTGGCGGGCGGTTCAGCAGGGATTCAAGGGAAAAGAGGGCTTTGAGTTCGGCTTCGATTTGGCGGTTACGATCGTCACGCGCGTCCGGTGCATCGGCTGCTAAATCTTCATCGTCCTCATCAAAGTCGATCGTCTCATCCAGCGTCTCAAAATCATGATCACCCTCCTCATCGTCACCCTCCTCCTCCTCACCGCGAGCTGCATCGCGATCGTCCAAGACCAATAGATCTCCATCCGAAGGCGCTGGATAACCGCGCGGCAACGCCAACATTGCGGGCAATGTAAACTCCGGCGTTGGCGAAATCAGCTCACTGCTGGGTGTATCCGGACTAGGAACCTCACGCAGGTCTTGCTGCATCTGCTGGGCGATCGCTTTGATCTGCGTTTGGAGCTTGTGGCGATCGCCCAGGGAACGCTTGAGAAATTCCTGGGGATAGGCTTCGGTGCAGAGGGTGAAACAGGCCATGATGGTCTGTTCCATTGCTGTTTGGGCCAGGACGTTACGGTAACCTTGGTGGGCACGATGGAGTTTTTGACCCAGATCGGTTGCTTGCTGCTCAAGCTGTTTGAGGGTTTGGTTGATCTGTTCGAGGGATTGCGCCATGGGGAATCGATCGCGGGACTGCTGTCCCCTTAGGATAGCGATTTCTGGGGTGTCCGGTGCGCGATTGATCTGGAGGGATTTCCGTCCCCGTGGGATTGCGGGTGCGATCTGAAGTTCCTGCGCTATCCTATGGGTGGTCGCATCTGATACAAGTCAATCTGGTTCGGGTTCATGAAACTGAAAGTAGTCCGGAGTACAATCTTTAAGCAGTACGCGCGGGATTCGACGCAACTGGCCGCAGCGGAAAAGGTGACGGTGCCTGCGGGCCGGGAGTTTACGATTCATTCCTGGAAGCCCATTGGCAAGTATCATGTCAAGGTAGCACTGGTCGGTAATTTTCTCGGTAAGCCGCCGCGCAATACCTGGTATGTATTTACGCCCGATGTCAAATTTTTTAACAGTCAGGGTAAAGTGGTTGAACTGACTGGCGGCGGACGCACAACTTCGCCCACCACATCGCTCAAGACCGGACTGCCCCTCAAGAAAGCGCTTAACATTCCCTATAAAAGTCAGGTGGACAACTGGCTCAATCCCAGCGGGGCTTGCAATGTCACTTGCTTCGCAATGGTGATGAGCTATTTCAAAATTCGTCGCTGGGACACGGGACAGTTTGAAGATGAGCTGTACGACTACATGGAGCGCACGGGCTTGAGTCGGCATGACCCCTACGATTTGGCACAAATGGCCAAGGAGTACGGGCTGATCAGTGACTTTACGCCCCGAGGCAGTTTGTTTGAGGCCCGCAAGTCGATCGCGGAGGGCAAACCTTGCATTGTCCATGGCTATTTCACGCAGTTTGGCCATATCATTGTGCTGCGGGGTTATGACGATAATGGCTTCTACGTGAATGATCCCTACGGCGAATGGACAGCCGATGGCTACCGCAAAGGGGTAAACGGCGCGAACTTGTATTACTCGAATAATCTGATTCAGAGTAAATGTTCACCGGAAGGCAATGACTATATGTGGCTGCACCGACTGCGGTTACCGTAGCTGGCCGCCAACTAGCCCAAATCGATAACCCTTACCATAAACGGTCTGAATCAAGGCAAGTTCGTCACTGCGATCGATTTTGCGGCGCAGCAGGCGAATCTGGGCGGCGAGGGTATTACTATTCGGGCTGGAATCGTCGGCCCAAACCGCTTGGTAGATTTGATCGTGGGTGAGCAGGGTGTGGGGGGTTTGCATCAGACAGGCGAGGAGCTGGGTTTCTTTTTCTGATAGCTCGATCGTGCGGTTTTCGCGCTGGGCGGTTTGATTCGGGATGTTCAGCGTCAGGCCATCGACTTCGAGGATCGTGGCGCTCGGGCTGGCAGGCGATACTGTGGGACGGCGCAATAAAGCCCGCACCCGTGCCATCAACTCCCGCAGTTCAAACGGCTTGATCAAATAATCATCGGCCCCAGCATCGAGACCCGCCACCCGATCGTCCACGGTATCCTTCGCCGTCAGAATCAAAACAGGCGTACTGTTACCCTGACGACGCAAATGATCACAAATCTCCAATCCCGACGGCCCTGGCATCATCCAATCGAGGATGAATAGGTCGTAGGGGTTAGCCATTGCCATATTGAGACCCCGATCGCCATCGTAGGTCACATCCACTTGGTAGCCCTCCCGCTTCAACATCAGGCTCAGGGGGTCAGCCATTTCCATTTCATCGTCAACGAGCAGAATTCGCATGGTCGGTTTGCTGATTGCGCTGTTCATATTTTATCGGGCAAGCGGGCGATCGCGGCGATCGGTGAGTCAACGCGGTAGGATAGGAAACGGCCCATGCCATCACGATCCCATTCCCTCATTGCAACTGCTATGCTTACCTTCGCCCTTGCCAAAGGTGGACTGCTGAAAGACAGCATCAAACTCCTCCAGTCGATCGGGCTAGACTTCAGCGCCTTCCTCGAACCCGGCTTCCGCCAGCTCCAAATCACCGATCCCACCAATACTGCCAAGGCTCTACTGGTGCGTAATGGTGATGTGTCTGTCTACGTACAGTATGGGCAAGCGCACCTGGGAATCGTGGGCTACGACGTGCTGCGCGAACAGCGGCCCAATGTCGCGCAGTTAGTCGATCTCAAATATGGGGGCTGTCGGCTGTCGGTGGCGGTGCAAGCATCCAGTGACTACCGATCGAGCCTTGATCTACCGATGCACGGGCGCGTCGCCTCCAAGTTTGTCAACTGTGCGCGGGAGCACTTCGACTCCCTGGATCTCCCCGTAGACATTGTGCCACTCTACGGTTCCGTCGAACTCGGGCCAATTACCGGCATGTCCGAAGCGATCGTCGATCTCGTCGCCACTGGAAATACATTGCGGGAAAATGGCTTAATCGAAATCGAGACCTTGTTCTACAGCACTGCGCGGTTGATTGCCCATCCGTTGAGCTACCGCTTGAACACCGATAATATTGGCGATTGTGTTGAACGGATTCGCGATCGGGTGAATGCCGTTACAGCCGTTTCGTAGGCAATGCCCATCTCCCCGATTTATTTATTTAGGTCAGCGTTATGTCCCGTCCCCGTCCGAATGATTGGCGCTTATTAGTGCGGTTGTTGCCCTATGCAAAACAGCACCGATCAATCCTGCTATGGTCGTTACTCCTGCTGGTACCGAGCGCATTGGGGAACGCTTTACAGCCAATTCTGACAGGACAAGCAGTGTCGCTGATTCAGGGTGAGTCGTCGGCTTGGCCAATCTTGATGGAACGCGGTGTGGCTGGAGGGATGCAGTTGCTGGTGGTAATTATGCTACTGGTGCTGCTGGTGCGATTGGTGCTAAATACAATCCAAAACTATCTAGTGCAAATCGTTGGACAAAATGTTACGGCGGATATTCGCAATGATTTGTTTGTGCATGTGACATCGTTGGCTGTCCGGTTCTTCGAGCGTACACCCGTGGGGAAATTAATTACCCGCTTGACCAGTGATGTCGATGCGCTGGGGGAAGCCTTCTCGACAGGAGCGATCGGGATTTTGGCCGATTTTGTCTCGATCGTGATTATGGCGGCATTGCTGTTCTCAATTCAGCCGATGTTGGCGGCGCTGATGATTGCGGGATTGATGCCGATGGCATGGTTGACGGTATATTTTCAGAACCAATATCGGATTGCTAACTATAAGGCCCGAGAAGAGCTATCTTCATTAAACGCGACTTTGCAGGAAAATATCAGTGGCATCGGGGTGGTGCAATTATTTCGGCGCGAGGTGTTGAACAGTCAACAATTTCGCAAAAATAATCAAAAATATATTGATGAAGTTGACGCGACGATTTTCTATGATTCAGCCGTATCGGCGAGTCTGGAATGGATTGCGTTTGCGGCGGCGGCGGGGATTTTGGTCGTGAGTGCGTTGCTGGTGACGGGGCAGCAGGTGCAGGCGGGG
>JBJORF010000056.1:0-27847 GCA_046049545.1 Cyanobacteriota bacterium
AATGATTGAGCAAAGCTCCCCGTATTAAATGAATACACATAGGCGTGCAGTCTTCCTAGTAGCGCCGTTGGATTGACTGGCGTTATCGCATTCGGAGTTACGGTTACGTCAACGCGCTGAAAGACCGTTCCTCCTACGCTAGCCAAGCGAATTTCATAGGTGCCAGACGTTGGTGCTGTAAATCGTACGGGGTTAGTCAGCGTTCCTGTCAATGGGTCAGTACAACTAATATTCCCACTGGTTAGTGTTTGGTTTAATACGGCGGTACCTGAAGTAGTTGGGGTGAAAGCTGGATCAATTAAGTTAGGTGTAGTACGGAAAATTTGCATATTTACGTCGTCTGTATCCGATGCCCCACAAACTGAAATATTAATTACTTCCCCTGGTGTTAAAACGTCTACGTAGAGCGCACGACTTGCAGAAGAAATTCGTGTTTGGGCTGGATTAAATGTAACTGTCCCATATTCAATAAAAGGCTGATTTAATCCCCACTGCGCTGTTCCTTCAGCCTGTGCAGGTGCCCCCATTAATGAACTGACTAAACTGATTGAGCTAGCAAGTACGCAGGTCTTTAAACAGCCGTGCAATCGCCGACCTCCGATGTGTTGTTGTAATTGCTTCAACTTTTGGGACAACTTAAAACTAGCATTCATGGTGCGATATCCTGTCTGAGTCTAGAACATTGAAAACTGAGTAAATTAAAAAATCTGGGAGGTGAATCTATTTTGGCTGCATCATTTTGGTGGTGTAGACGCTACTCGCTGCAACCCAAATCCATTAAATAATTCATTCACTTTGAAGGTCAGTCCCAGATATGGCCCACCCGCCGATCGGCTGTCGCCAAAGTCCCGATCGCGCACTCGCCCAAAGCTATACCCAGCCGCAACCCGCAGATTGGGAGAAAGGTAATACCCCGTTTCCAAGGACAAGCCAAATTCGCTGGTATTCGCCGTCGATTGATTGAGCCAACGGGCTTCCCCGGTCAAATCCCAGGAAGAATTCAGCCGATAGGTCGTCCGGGCCTGAGCTAAGGTGACCGTCCCTTTACTGATTAAGTCATTGGCTAAATAGCTACTGCTATTCCGCAGCGCAAATTTCCCATAAAATTCCCATTGCCAATCCGGCGCATAAATCGCTTCCAAACCAAACAAATGATCTTTGCTCCCTGTCCCACTGCCAAACAGAATCGTATCCGGCGAAATCGCAGGATTTTTGCGATATTCGTACCGCAGCAGAGCATTAAACTTATCGCTATTAGGGTCGCGATAGGCTAGACCCACCTTGAGATTTGTGGTATCACCTAGCCCGGTAATTGTTTGGTTCGCAATATTCGACTGCTGATAGCGAACTAACGCCGTCAGCGCCGGACTCAACCGTCCCGTCGCCGCCGCCGAAATAACCGTATTGTTCCCCGCCGTACTGGCCCGTTTTTCATACCGGGCACTGGCTTGGAAATCCTTATTTTCGCTATATTCCAACCCAACACCGTAGTTGTCACCACTGACTAACCCCAAACCTGCACTACTCGACCCAAACGCAAAAGGTTGGGCAAATAAATTTCCCGCCGCCGTCTTACTGTTGATCGTGCTAAACACCCGTTCATAGGCAAAATCCATCCGCAGCCCCGGCGAAACTTGCAGCTTGTGATTCAGCCCGATCGCCCCCTGCATCGTCACATCATCCGCCCCCGTAAAAACGCTATAGCGTCCCTTGAGCGTCGTATCTCGTCCCAGCTTACGATCGCCGTCAATGCTAAAACTGGTCAACGACTTCCCCGCAAACTGACCCCGATGGAAAAACTGCTGGGCCACTTGCAGATTCACCCCTGGAATCGCCTGCCAATTTAGCCCCAACAAACTCCGATCGCTATTAATTGCATCAACCTGGCTCGATAAAGTCGTTTCATTCTGGGCCAGAAGCGTGAGATTTTTAGCCAGTGGCATCGAAAAGCGCGATCGCAGTTGATCAGAAACGCTATCCAAAGTACCAACATTATCCGTCCGATCGCGATGCAACCAATCCACACTCAAATCCGACTGCCCAATCTTCTGCTGAATCCCCAAAGAAATAGTTGTCAGTCCATTATCAACTGCCGTTCCCGGACGGTTAAATAATGACGGCTGGAATAAATCCGAGAATAACGTCGTCGGCTGTGGTGCAATCCCTTTATTTATCTCCCGATCATACTGCGCCCGCACCGTTGTCTGCGGACTGAGCGCCGCACTTGCCTGCACCCCATACCGACTTTGCCCCGGAATAAAACTCGTCGTTGCATTATTCGCAAAACCTGCCGCTGCCGATCGGTAATAGGCTTTCCCCTGCAACCCCTTAGCTAATTCTCCCTGCAAATCCACCCGATAGGCGGAACCGCTCACTTCAGCATTCGCCAAATTATTATCCGAATGAGCATATTCAGCAATTAGACTGCCACTTTTACCCAAAGCCACATAGGCATCCGCCCCAAAGATTTCAAACCCCCGATCGCCTTGATTTTCCTTCAGATAAGTCGCACCAATCCAGCTTTCCTGATCTTGCTGGCGTGATAGGTGATAGCGCATCCTGGCCGCATAGAGATTAGCATCCTGCCCCGGATTATCATACTGATAGCTCACTACAATTCGCCGGACTAGCGTTTCTCCAGTCAGTCCAACATCAGTGCGCAATACGGGCTGGCGAAACAACAGCGAACCCCGATCGTAGTCAATTTCATAATCCGGGCCACGGCTCAAGCGTTTACGATCGATAATTGTTCCCGGTCGATTCAGTTCCTCCATTTCTAAAAAGACATCCTCACTTCCCGCCACTAAAATCCGCCGTGACAAAAAATAGCTCCCACTCGTCCCATCCGGCGGAATAATATCGCGCTGATAGCCCTGGATATTGTTACCATATATCGCCGATAGCTGCAAATCCCCCAAATTATAATTTGCCTTAAAACCATGCAATTGCCTTGTCGTCGCCGTAAACTCCTGGGATTTCGTCGCAAATTCCTCCGTGTTAAAGTCACCCCACATCGCAAAATCACTTCCTGCATGGGCGATCGGTGAATTACGTTCCAGCTTGAAATAAACACTATCCTTCGAGGGTGTCATCACCGTCGATTGTGAACCATCACCATAAACCGGATAATTATTTTCACAAAACTGTTGATCCCGAAATAACCGCGTCTCCCCATTACAATCCTGATTCAAATTCCGCGCTGTATTAATCGCCCCCGTCACCAACCAATCGCCCACCTTCCCCGTCGCAAACAGCGACGCATGACCTCCCAGCCGATAACCATTATCTCGATCGAGCGGCAGAAAGTCCCGCAAACTCCCATGAAAGTCCGTCCCCCGTTTCCCCAACCGGAAATCGATCACCCCCGTCGCAATCGAAGGTCGTAAATTCGTCCCAAATTCCACCTGGGTATAGGCTTCTAAATTCACCGCCGCCGCCCGAATCCGCACCATTTTCGCCGCCAAATCCGTCTTCAACTGTGCATTGAACTGCCCTTGGGTAGCCTGCACCTGAAATCCTGGCTGCGCGGGTTCCAGATCTTCCCCGACAAATTCCCCCGCCGTTGCCGTCAGCGTCACTAAAGCATCCCGTGCGCTAACATTAGCTCGTTCATCTAACAATTCACCGCTAACCATCGCCATCGATCGACCATCAGCCGGTACCTGCGCCTCGCGGGTTTTTACCGTCAGCTTCTTCGGTTCACCTTTTACCTGTACTGTAATTGCTGTAGTCCGATCGGGATTTGACCGCGATCGCAAAACAATTGGATTATCTCCTTCCTTCAGCGATACTCCATACCAAGTTTGAGTCACCAGACCACTACTTTCATCCGTTTCCGTCCGCCCAATTAATTGGTCAGAAACCGCAGTGCCATTCACTAACAATTCAATTGTTTCCATTTTGGGGAATTGAATCACCACCGTCGCCGCAGGCACATCAAGCAATGTATTCGGCGTTGGAGTCAAAATCTTGAGCAATAGATTACTCGACTCAGAATTGCCAATCGACTCAGAATTGCTAATCGATAAAGACTGCGCTAAAAGCCTCGACTCTGGTTGTAATGACCGTTCCGGTTGCCCAATCGATGCCATCGATCGCTGCTGCGGCGCAAGCTGAATGAATTTTCCAGTCGTGCGATCACGCGAATTATAATCGAGTGCATCATCATTCGATATTGAGCGAGTTGCCGAAACTGATGGCGCTAGCGTACCCGCTACAATCAGCTCACAGGTCAGGCAAAGTAAAGAAACCTGCCAATAGAATGCCGTAAATTTCATGCTTGAGCCTACCGACTGAAAATACTGTGGGGAAGTGAATGAGAGAGAAAAGCAATCAAGAGAAAAGCAATCAACACCAAATCAATCGGTCATTGCTGCACCTTAGACCCCCTAACCCCCAATTTTTGGCGAACCGGAAAACTCTGATCGGTCTATCGCTGGAGGCGCAACCACGGGCTCCACGGGCGCAGCCACCACAGATGCAGAAACTGGCATCACCGCAAAATTCATTCGCACCAATCCCGACGGCGCTAATTTAACTAATCGCGATTGATTCGCCTGATTGCTTTTCAGCGGTTGCTGAATCGCTAACTGATAACCAGGAATGCTCGTTAAATCTAAAACGCCAGTACGATATCCCGACAGCACATTACTCACGGAAAATAGACCCTTCGTATCCGTCGTAATCCGATTACCATCATCCAGAAAAATCACTGCATTCGGAATTCCCGGTTCATTCGGCTGCTGTTCCCCATCAAAGTTCCGATCATCAAAGACCCGACCAATAATCACCCCTGCATCCGTCAATAAACCCGATCGCACCTTCATGTGATGCGTCGCCGGGCCATCCTTCAGCCTAAAGCGATTATCCGACCGTTCCGCCGTCACCACCGCCGAATTACGCCCGGTTCCGCGAATTGCATCACTCGTCACCTGCATCGCATAGGCAATATTCAACACACGACTCGTCGGTACTGCGGCGGTTGTGCGGAAGCGCAGCGTATTACCATTGACATCCGTCGTCACAGGAACAATTTGATTGTCAATTTCACCCCGTACCGAATTCGGCAGCAATTTAAACCCAACAGGCAAAATATCCGTCACGTCAATATTCTGTAACGCCGCATCCCCGCGATTCCGAATCGAAAGCCGATAAATCGCACTAGAACCCGGTTCCGTCGTCGTCCGATCGGCAGCTTTAACAATCTGAATCTGATCCGGCTGACACATTTGCAGCGAAAACTCCAAGGCTAAAAGATCCAACCCAACAGTTTCTGCATTTGTGACAAAGGCGATATTATCCTCAACCGTCGTATCTCCCGTCGCACTGATCGGCTGCCCATCCAACGATGTTGCCAGATAGCGCACAATATTATTACCAATCCCGCCCGTACTATCGACAATTTGGATTTTCACGCGGCGCTGCTGGTAGATCGAATTACGGGGCGGATTCACTACCAGGATATACGATCGACCAACTTGAGTTTGACCTTGATTCGGGTCAAATAGGAAATTGTATACACCCCGTAAGTTCGCAGGCTGATTATTCGATAGTTGATAGGGGTTTTGGTTCGTTATATTCGGTGCCAAACCACCCGGTACGCCATTATTTTGGACATCGGGCAACTCCGTTGGAGTCAGCCGCACTAAGTTACCAAGTTCTGTTCCCGTCGGATCAGCGGAATTCAGCTCATACAGCCCTACCGAAAAGCCAGTATAATCCGGCAATAAGCCACCATTACACCCCACAATACGACCCAACGGATCAACTAATCGATCGAGCTTAGTCAGAATAATACCCGTCGTTCCCCGATACAAGTGATTCGTTCGCGCATTGGTATATTCATAATCAGCTTGATTGTTAATCGCGGGACGTAGCGGCGGACTATTATCTTGGGCGATCACTGCCACGGGCACAATTGCCTGTAGGCCGATCACTTGTATGCAAGTGAGCGCGACCGTGACCGGATAACGGGATGATTTTAGAAAAGATTGGGAGGCACAGATCACTGGGCTTATCTCCATGCGCGAAATGAATTGGACAGATCTCAGGTATTTCCGAGTCAGATGACTGGACGATTGTGGAATATGGCGGTTCGCTCCCCCAGAATTGGGGGCTGGAGGGCGGCTCGCCATACCCCAATCACTGCCACTGCGATTAACGCACCTTCACTTCGTAAGAGGCCTTCACCTGGGTATTGGGATTAATCACATTATCAAACCGCCACCGCACATGGGTATAAGCCTCCGCTGGCGCTGGCCGCATCGCTTCCTGCCCATCCGCCAATCTCACCTTCACCAACGGTTGCGCCGTAAATGACTTGCCATTATCAATGCTGTAAGTCGTCACCGCTTGCGCTGTATTCTGGCTACTGCCCAACTTATAAGTCATCTGCTTCGGAATCGGCTGCGTCATTATCAGCTTTTTCGCCGCCGCTTTCCCTATATTTTGACCCATCACCGTATAGCGTAACGTATCAGTCGGATTCACCGTAACATTGCCCTTCAGCGCTTGCCAGCTTGCCTTATCCCCACGACCCACCAGCTTTTCTACCGACAGATTAAGCTGCACATTCGGGCGCTGTATCGCCTGCGCGATCGTCTGCCCCGCCTGCTGAATCCCCGCCATCACGGGTTGGCTCACCATTGGCAAAGCCACCACCGCAGTTGTCGTCAGCGCGATCGCAAACTGTTTCGAGAAACGTTTCATAATGTAATCCCACGAATTATGGTTGAAATTGAAAACCTTACAAATTGAAAACCTTACAAATTCGGTAATAACCGGGGCATATCAAATACACCCCCCGAATTAGTTCATCTTGCGCTGGAACATAAACGTCCGACTCTCACCCGGCGAAACCAAACCAGTCACCGTATTCACATACCGCGTCACATCCGTGCTCACCGTTGTTCCAGTCTGATCCGGACTACCCGTAGTCGCAGGTCTACCGTTGAAGAAAGTAATCGTCGAAGCCCCAGAATCGCGCGCCGAACCGACAATATTACTCGTATCGATTTTGCCATCGCCATCATTATCTAAAGCCCAATTATTCTTCCCGTCTCCCGCTACCGTACTGACAGTTCCATCCTCAACCACCTTGACATTATTGGCGTTCAGCAAGATATTGCCTGTACCAGCCTGGGCTTCCGAGATGTTGGTGTAAGTAATCCGGTATTCGATGATGTTACCCGGTGCCGGAGTCTTCGAATTGAGGCTAAACGTCGTATCCGCCGCCAACGGCGCTGGCCCAGTTCCCGGCAGCAACCGCGATTCCTTCACCATTTTCAGGAAGCCAGTGTAGACCCGATCAATGGTTTCATTCGTCGCATTCGCCGTCCCATCATTACCCGCATCCTTAATGCCATCGTTATTGCTATCCGTGGTGTAATTGTCAATCGCCGCCACGATCGTCACCGGGAAGCCCTTTTCCGGATCGCTTGCCAGCGCATCGGTCGATAACGGCGTGCCCGCTGGGAGATTCACCTCCACCCCGTAATTGATCACCTCATTCGGATCAAAATTCACGATCGTGATCGGCTGATTTAGCCCAACCGTGCTACTCGTGATCGTAAAACCAGTCGCCAGATTATAAACATAGCTCACCGAATCCGCCCCGTAGGTAATCGTCACCGTCGTATTCGCGGGTAAATCCGCCGGATTAGTCGGCGCTTTCGGAGCTAGCGTCAGCACACCCGCATCCGTCCCATTATTTTTAAGCGTGTTCGTGAATGCGACGGGCGCCGGGTTAACTGTCGAACTCGGTGCAATATCTGGCAAAATCAAAGCCGACTTATTCGTAAAATCGTCATTCACACTACTAGGGCCAATCGCTTCCGGCGCACCCTCCGGCCCATTCTGCAACGATGATGCCACAGGTGAATCCACCACAAACACGTTTGCTTCACCATTCGGGCCTATACCACCATTATTGTTGCCCGGATCATTCCCCGTCGCCGTCAAATCCGCACTGTCATTGATGTAGCCATCCGTCGGTGTCGGCGGGGTGTCCGGCACCCCATCATTATTTGTATCTGTTCCTGCGGGCGGGTTTGAGCCATCGTAGTTACTCGGTCTTTGATCACCAGATTCATCGTAAACCGGCACATTCGTCCCCGGTGTTTTACCAAAGACCTGCGCCACGTTCGCTACTGTCAAAGGTGCCGTTGTTGCAACCACTTTCAACTGAAGCGAGAAGCCAGACACGGTGCTACCGGGAGCCACCGCAGTCACCACCGCCGGATTATTGATAAAACCAACTCGTGTAACATTACTCAAAGTAGCAGGCGCAATGGTTGTCCAAGCCGCTGCATTCGCATTCACCGTCACAGGATCAACGCTATACACCACCTGCCATCCCGGCGGCGCACTGGGTGCAACCGCCAGATTCGTCCCTGCCGGAATTGCATCCGAAATCAAGATCTGCGATCGTGTCACCCCATCCACCGACAGATCATTCCCCACCAACGGCGCAGGCGTGATCCCATTGCCAGTCGGGTCAGTGCTCTCCACCCGCAATCCCAGATCATAGGTCAACGTATCATCATTAATCGCGGGCGTACTCGCGTTATTATAAGCCGATCGATTCTTCAGCACCGTCGCCAACGCATAGGTCTTCAGGGTACTCGCCACCTGCACCTGCTGCGTCACACTCGCTTCCCGCACACCATTCACAGGCGCACCGTTGACTTCATTGGGCACCGATCCATTCGCATTATCCACGGTATAAATGTCACCACCATTGGGATTACGCAACTGGTTCTGCGCGTCACCCGGCGTATCACCCAGCGTCACCGTAATCGTATCATTCGTCTGCGCCCCCACCGAAACCTGTACCGGCACCCGCACCAAAATCGAACCACCCGGTGCGATCGCTGTTGTGACCACTTCCGTTCCTGTAATCGGCACCCAAGTCGTACCGCCATCCTGGCTCACTTCCAAATTCCCATTCACCGTCGCCGGGCCAGTCACATTTGCCAAATTCGGAATCCGGAACTGCGTCGGGTCATTCCCCACGTTCGTAATACTGTAGGTATATTGGAGCTGATCGCCCACCTGCACTTGGCCACCATTCGCATCCGTCACCCCCGCCGCCGTAACAGTAATACCAGCTACTTCCGCCACAGTCACCGTAACCGTATTCGAAGTCGCATTAATGGTTGTACCCGGAGCATTCGGATCTTCATAGGTCGCATTCGCCGTGTTACTAATATTGGTACCAGCGATCGTGCCATCCGCCAAAACTGGTAAAGCACAAACCACAAACCCGCTAGCCGCAAGAATAAGTGCGTACAAGCGACGATGGGTTTGTGGCGCCGCCGGAGAAACTGTTTTCTTCATGAAAGTTCGCGAAAGGAGTTGACAATTAAGTAGTAGATGCCACGCCTTGGAGAAGAGTCTTCTTCATAAATTCGATTAAGGATGAAGAAAGTGAAGGTCGCGAGAACAAGGCCTAATTGATCAAGTTTGTTTTACACATTCGACCAACTTGAAATACTCCCAAAAACAGATAGGGGCTGGAGACATACTAGCCACAGTAGTTCTCGCAGCAACCCTGAGTGCTGATGCATCTAGGTTAAGAAATCAACACAGCTCCGTGTTCAAAGTCAATATTCAAAATCAATATTCAAAGCCAATGCAATGCTTCAAGCATCGATCGCGCAAACCCAGTAAACGCAAGGGCAAAACCAGTGAACGACGGTTTTATTTTGCGATCGCACCGCGTGTCACACCCAACTGGCTTTGCAATTGCAAGGCTTTCCACAACTGAGTACCCGTAATTTCACCATTGACCAGTTGCTGGTAATAAGCAATCGTTCGTTGAATGTGTTCAGGCGATTCACTGAGGAATTCGATCCGAAAATGGCGTGCCCCCCGATCGAGAAGCCTTTGTAAATGCTCAGCTCCCGTCTGGGCTTTACCATTAAATAGCGTATTACGACAGCCTGCATCCGCTTGCAGAATATGCTCAGTCCCAACCCGATCGCGCAGCTTCACTTCGTGGGTATCACAGGGACGACCACAATTCGTAAAGTCAGTCCCATCGGAAAGAAATGCGCAGAATACACAATGCTCCATATGGAACATCGGCATATGCTGATGAATCGTAATATCAAACCAATCGGCAGGTGTCGAACGAAGTAAATCATCAAGCTGATTAATGTTTAAATCATAGGATGCCGTTAGGCGTTCCAAATTAAATCGCTGCTTGAAGTAATTAGCAGTAATACCATTGGCGACATTTAAAGAAAAGTCACCGATACAACGCCGATCGCCAAAATATTCCAAATGGTCGTAGTTCCGCACTAAATAGCCATCAGGATGTGACTTTTCGACTTGCTGCAAGATCCAGCTTTCAGCCGGTTTGGTGATCCGTGGCGGTGCGATCCAGACTTCAACATGAGTATTGTGCACTTGATTCCAATCGCGCACCTGTTGAACCGCTCCTTGATAACGCAGCGGGTCTTCAAATTCGCAATAGAGCGTTGTGATTCCTGTGGGCAGCACAGCGGCAATTTGCTCAATCTTGCGCACTAAAACTTTTAACTGAATAGCTTGCTGTGGATTGGCATCCTGTGCTGGCAGCAATTGTCGAAAATCATTATCAGCATTGAGTTGCCAGCGTTTGGGGCGCGATCGCAATTCACTTAACTGCTCCACCAACTCACGCCGCAACCGATTTAGCTCACTCACCGGGACTAGCACATCACCCTGAAGCTGATTATCCAAATCGCCCAAACAAAACGGGGTATTGCCCATTCGACCGAGTTGTTCAATTAATCGATCGGTCGTCAGCGGTTTATTTAACGCAGCAGCTAACGGCATAGTCGATTCCACCTGTACCACATGACCTTGGCCATCGCAGGCAATAATCACGATCGGTTGGTCAATTTCCCCATGAACTTCGAGTTGAATGGGCCGCTGGAAAGCATTTTCCTGCGCATAGGTTTGACGAACTTGTTTATCGAGTTGGGGGTCGCTGGTTTTCCAGACCCGATCGCCGACGATGATATTCCGAAAATCGATCGCGCCTTTACCAAAGGTTAGACGCACTTCCCGCTGTCCCTGCCGTCCTTTGCCATAATCAACCGTATAAATCCGCCCGCCTTCTTCCTGCGCCTCGGGATACCCCGCTTCAAACACAACACCATCACCGGGCGCGATCTGCATTTGGGAAACAATCGTCACTTGCTGTTTACACACCTCTACAACTTCGCCCAAATATACACCCCGCTTTTTGCCAAATTCGCCATGGACTAAAGCCTGATTATTAATTCCTTCAAACCAACCCGTATGCAGCCCTCGCGAAAAAGCCATTTCTAGGTTGTATTCATCATCAGGGCCGATCGGATCAAGTTCTTGCATCACCCGATCGAGCGCTTGGCGATAGACACGCGTGACGTTAGCGACATATTCCGGAGCCTTCAAACGACCTTCGATTTTCAGGCAAGTCACACCCGCTTGCACGATTTCTGGCAATACCGCCAACCCCGATAAATCCTGAGGACTAAGCAAATATTGGCGATTGCCGAGATCAACTTTTTTCCCGTCGGCAATTAAGTCATAGGTCATCCGGCAAGCCTGAGCACATTCCCCCCGATTCGCCGATCGTCCCCCCAGCGCCTCACTGGTCAAACATTGCCCCGAATAAGCCACACACAAAGCCCCATGGACAAAGACTTCTAGCGGCAACGTGAGATTGAGTTTGGCCGTTTGCTGTTGGATGCGGTGAATATCTTTGAGCGAAGTTTCGCGGGCCAGCACCACCAATTGACAATCCAATTCCTTCGCAAATTTCACACCAGCCGCACTGGTAACAGTCATTTGAGTCGAAGCATGAATCGGAAAATCCGGTGACAGTTGCCGAATCAACCGACAAATTCCCACATCCTGCACGATCGCCGCATCAACACCCGACTGAATAATGCTTTTAAGATATTGCTCCGCTGCGGCTAATTCCTTTGGAAAAATCAAAGTATTCATCGTCACATAGCCCTTCACCCCCCGTTGATGAAGAAACGCCATCAGGTCGGGCAAATCCGCCTCAGTGAAGTTCTCAGCACGCATCCGCGCATTGAACCGATCGAGGCCAAAATAGATCGCATCGGCACCATTCTCGATCGCGGCGCGGGCACATTCCCAATTGCCAGCCGGGGCGAGTAGCTCGGGGCGCGTGAGGGCAGCGGGGGCGGATGAAGTTGCCGTTTGGGGTGCGGGGGCCATAGGAAACTGGAGCCTGGAGAACAGATCGATCGATTATACCGCTTCCGTTTGACTGATCGGTGGCGCTTGGAATATCAAGTCTGCTTAATTACGACGCAGAACAAATAGAACATTATGGGTGAACAGCGGGGTTGTGGCAGTGATCACAGCAATTCCAAATTCAAACGCGGCTCTAGTCCAAGCACTGTCAACAAACTCGTCTATGGCCTACCAGGCCCGTGAAATGAATTTCACGGCTAAGAGCATAAGCCCTACGGGCTAGGATGATTTTCTGTTGTAGCCCGCATCGGGCTTTCGCTCTTAGCCCCGCGCTTTAGCTCGGGGTTAAATTTGGAATTGCTGCAGTGATCAAGCACTAGTACCCACACCGATCGGGTGGCTCCGATAAAACAGTCACCGCATAGCGCTCCGGGGCAAGCAACACCTGAATTCCTCGATCGGCATTTAACTGCGAAAAAAGTTGCAGCAGTGCCAACCGATGGGCTTCCGGCGATAACATTCGTCCGTCCGGCTGACAGACCTGTTGATATTGCGATCCATACTCCGAAGCAATCACCAACCAATCCAGAAATCCCCCAAACCCATAACACCCCAACCCAAAAATCAATTGCCGCACAAACCTTGCATCTTCCTGCAAATAACCGCCATGGGGATCGACTTTGCCCTTGAACGCACGATACGCCAATCGCACCAAATCCCGATCGTTCAAACTGGCTTTTCCCTCCGCCAGTCCCAGCAGCGGACTGGATAAAATTTCTCCCGTCTTTTGGTCAGCTAATCCTTCTTGATAATCCGTGCAATCAAAATAAGTAAACAACTCCGCGATCGGCCGCCGTTCAGTCACCTTAGCCGCATCCGTCCCCCACAAATTCGCCTGCCGATCGCGCAACGATCGATTCGGCGCAAACGCTAAATAATCCAAAAAGTGCGAGCGATCGCTAAATTGCCCCGCCTGATCCAAATTCAATACCCCATACTGCGTTTGCCGCAATTCCTCATCCATCGCCGGGGGCCGCACCGTCAAAACACCCAACCGATACCCACCTTCACGGGTCGCCGCTGGAAAGCTAAAATAATTGGCGATCGTTGAAGCCAACCGCAACGCCATATCGCCCTCATTAGAAAATAAATAGGCTTCCTCAAACCGCCGAATCGCCGATCTCAGCGTATTTGCCCGTCCCGAAATCACATTCTCGATCGAAATATCAGGCGCCACCAACACCAATCGCCCCAACCGAAACACATGCCCTACCTCCCCCGACGGCGGTGTGGTCGGCTCACCCAAATCCAAGGTCGCAATCGATCGCGTATCAAACACATCCGACAAAATCCGCACCGCCTGCGTCACCACAAACGCCCCCATACTGTGCCCCACAAAGGAAAGCCGAATGCGCGGGTGGGGCCAGTGACCCTCCGCAGTGGCCGTTACCAACGCCCGATCGAGCTGCCGCAACAATTCAATTAAATCCAACACCCCATAATTTTCCGCCCGATGCACATCGCGAAAATAGTGCGTCACCCGCAACCCCACCAACGCCCCGATCGCCACCAGCAGCACAATCATCAACAAAAACAGCACCCCAAACATCAAAAACACGCCCACCAGTCGCAACCCCTCACTCACCACCACCAAAAACCCAAATATCACCCCAATGAGCATGGCCACAATGCCAAACTGCGACAACTGCCACAGCCCCCCCAACGATCGCGGCAGTGCCAACACCGCTTGTCGCACCAGCTTGAGCCAATCATTGAACTTTCCCGGCATCGGTTCCGATGACCAGCGATAACCCAGATACAATCGCGCCGCGCCCTCGGGCGGAAACGTCTGGGTCAGCTCGGTAGCAGTCTGTTCATAGACCCAGCTAATGTAGCTCGCATCGGTGTTATAACCATGAATTTGAATCAATACATCGATCGTCGGAATACCCTGCCGCACCTGTGACTGAATAAATTCCACCATCTGCGCGATCGCCGGACGTGGATCGTGGCCCTCTAGTGGCGGCTGCTCAACATTAATCGGAGCGGTGCTGCTCACGACATAGCTTTTGCAGTGTGGATGATCGATCGGGCCGATCGGACGAATATCCAGCAAATAGGGATTGAACATAGAAATTGAATCAGGGGCAGCAGACCGGGGCAGCGATGTGACAGTTCTTGGATAAAGTGTATCGTAGGCCGATTCGTCACCTATGATGAATTACCACCGGATTGAATTCCGATTAAGTCAAATCTAATTATGTTGAATGCTTATGGAGTGGCACATTAGCGATGCCCAGAGTCTGGCCATCATTGACCAAGCAATGGGAGCCCATACTCTATCGCCTGCAGAATACGAACTGGTGCGCCGCGTGGTCTATGGCACGGGCGACTATGAATACAAAAATTTAATTCGCTTCTCCGATACAGCCCTACAATCGGGAGCCGCCGCTTTGGCCGCACGAACCACAATCATCGTCGATGTCCCGATGGTGCAGGTCGGTCTCGCAACGGTGATCCAACAAACCTTCGCCAATCCGATCTACTGCGCGATCGGCACCCTCACCCGTCCCCAAAAAGGCAAAAGCAATACCGCCTGGGGCCTAGAAACCTTAGCTCACCGTTATCCCGAAGCCATTTATATTCTGGGAGAATCACAAACAGCCCTCCAAAGCCTGGGCGCATTAATCGCCAGCGAAACCATCCGACCAGCCCTAGTCATCGCCACGCCAGCAGCATTTGTCCATGCCCGATCGGCCAAAGACCAACTGAGGGAATCCCTCGTGCCCCACATCCGCACAGAAGGCCGTAAAGGCAATGCCGTCGTCGCCGCCGCATTAGCAACGGGGTTAATCGAGCTAGCGTGGCAGGCTTACGGCCAAGAATTCAGTCGCTAGAACACGATGAGTCACCCAAACAGGCTGTATCACCAGACACATAAACGCTGAGGATACTGTTCAGGGTAGTTCTACGGAAGATTCGCTCAAAAATTACCAAAAACTTCATCCAAAAACTCGTACATCTCGGGAGGGGATTCCCTGTTCCATCGCCGATGATAGTGAACGAAGCCGAGAGATGCTCACAGCGGCACGAAAGGAACTAGGGGGCAACTACAGTTCTTTTCAAATTGCCAACGTGACGAAAGTGTTTCTTGGATTTCAGCCCGACCTTGGGGGCTTTAGAGGGTCGGGCGTTTTTCTTTTTAAAGGGTAGAAGGCCCTGACGGAACAATCAGTGCAAAGGCTGATAATCATTGCAACAATCCGGTGCGACCTGATCATAGGGGGACAGCAAGTCGGGGTTAATCTATGCCAGGTTCCCACAAGAAAACCTGACCATAAGGCAACCGCTTGCTGATGTCGGAGCTTTAGAGGGTGTTTTAGACATTCTTACAATACAGGACTTTGGGCGCAGGATTAGCAGCCAGAGAAAAAACTTCCAACGAATTTAAGCATTGGCAAATGAAAATTGCGCTTTGTGCGGTCGGCACTTTTGAAAATTGCGCTTTGTGCGGTCGGCACTTTGTGCGGTCGCGAACCAGCCAACGTGAACGCTGCGGATTGGCGATCGCGATCGCAGTTAGGCTGAACGAAAGGCGGTAAGATTTGAGAGGTCAATTTTCGTCCGATTGCGGTTTTTTCTGTGGCAAGTCTTTCTGTTCAATGGTTATTCATTCGGTCTTTGCCGCCAGGGCAAAACCGATCGCAAACATCCTCCGCCTCACGGCGATGGCAGCACTGGTAAGCGGCAACAGTCTGCACCACCGCAGTGCGCGATCGTGTTCTTGTTTTCTCCTCAATAGCCATGACCTTCCCCAATTTCGCTCAGTTTCAGACCCTTGCCCAGCAGGGCAACTTCATTCCGGTTTATCAAGAGTTAGTGGCTGACCTGGATACCCCCGTATCTGCTTGGTATCGGGTCTGCGCTGATCAACCCTACAATTTTTTGCTCGAATCCGTCGAAGGCGGCGAAACCGTGGGACGCTACAGCTTACTCGGTTGCAATCCACTGTGGACACTGGAAGCACGCGGCGCAACAACAGTTCAAACCTATCGGGATGGGACCACGCAGCAGTTTGACGGCGATCCATTTCAGGCATTGAGTCAATGTTTAGCGCCATTTCGGCCCGTGAAGTTACCGGAGCTACCGCCGGGAATTGGTGGGTTATTTGGTTATTGGGGCTATGAGTTGATTCAGTGGATTGAGCCGACGGTGACGGTGCATCCAATCGCGCCGGGGGATGTGCCGGATGGTCTATGGATGCAGGTTGACCATTTGCTGGTCTTTGATCAGGTGCAGCGCAAGATCTGGGCGATCGCCTATGCCGATCTGCGCGACCCAGAGGTGGATTTACAAACCGCCTATGATGATGCCTGCGCGCAAGTGCAGCAGCTAGTTACCCAACTGCGCGCGCCAATTCCAGCGAAACCCCTCAACTGGCATCCGCCACAACCCGGAGCCAAAGATGCCAGTGAAACCTTGCCCTTAACGAGCAATTTCACCCGTGAAAGTTTCTGCGCCGCCGTGGAACGATCCAAAGGCCACATCAAAGCCGGAGACATTTTCCAGGTCGTGATTTCCCAGCAGTTTTCGACCCAGTTTACGGGCCAGCCCTTTGAGCTCTACCGATCGCTACGCTTGGTCAATCCTTCCCCCTACATGGCCTTTTTCAACTTCCGCGATTGGCAGATCATCGGATCAAGTCCCGAGGTCATGGTCAAAGCCGAAAATGCTCCCGATGGGACACAGACTGCGCTGGTACGACCGATCGCGGGCACCCGCAAACGGGGGAAAACCGTAGCGGAAGATTTAGCCCTCGAAAAAGATCTACTCGCTGATCCGAAGGAAGTCGCCGAACACGTCATGCTCGTGGACCTGGGCCGGAATGATTTGGGCCGAGTTTGTCAGAGCGGCACTGTCAAAGTCAATGAACTCATGGTCATCGAGCGCTATTCCCATGTGATGCACATTGTCAGCAACGTCGTCGGCCAACTGCGATCGGGCCAAACCGCCTGGGACTTACTCAAGGCCTGTTTCCCCGCCGGAACCGTCAGCGGCGCACCCAAAATCCGGGCAATGCAGATCATCAACGCCCTCGAACCGACCCGGCGCGGAGTCTATTCCGGGGTGTATGGCTACTACGACTTCGAGGGACAACTGAACAGCGCGATCGCGATTCGGACAATGGTCGTACAGCCCAACGGCCAAGGTCAGCACCGCGTCACGATTCAAGCCGGTGCCGGCTTAGTTGCCGATTCCGTCCCCGACAGTGAATACGAAGAAACGCTCAACAAAGCGCGGGGAGTCTTGGAAGCGATCCGCTGTTTGCAGCATTAAGGGCAACCTGTTTACGCGATCGGCGACAATCCGATCCGTAGCAACAATCCGTAGGGTGCGTTTCTGCGAAGCAAAACGCACCGCAACAATCCAACCCATCCATCCCATCCCATCGATCCAAGCCAAATCCTACAAATTCCGCTTCATCCGTTGAATCTCCTCATCCGCTTCCCAATCCGCAAACCGCCGCTCCAATGGATCCATCGGCTTCGGATTCACCGCCGCTGTGCTCCAAGTATTTTCCCAGGGATTTTGGGCGGCGGCACTAGCGGCTGTCCGTGCCGCTTTCGCTTCCGCAATTTTCGCTTGCAAGGCTTTGCGCTGTTGGTGAATCTTCTGCTGGACAGCCTGGGTTTGGTTCAGTCGATCGCGCAGCACTTCCATCTGCCCCCAATGCTGATTCCCTTGGCGCAGCAAGTTCGCTTCATGGGCCCGCGCGGGTTGCACCAAATCCTGACGGCCCGCCGTTTCCGCCTTCGCGATGCGCTCATTCCAGCGCTTAATTTCCTGGGCCGTGGCGATGATTTCCTGTTCGACTTGCGTTTGGCGGGTTTTCAAATCAGCAATCAGTCGCATCGTCTCGACTTCCTGCTCCCGGAGCTTTTCATCGAGGGCTTGCAGTTCTAGGTGGGGATTGTTCTTGAGAAACTCATCAATTCGCTTCTCCAGAAATTGACTGACATCATCAAAAAGTCCCATAACAATTCCTCCAGCCCGATCGACCCTTTCAGCTTAACGGTTTGAGGGGTCGATCGGGCAGGCGATTTAGAGGCCATCGCCATCAGAAATTGTCCGCACCTCACCATTTTTGCGGAACTCCGCCTTGGTGCCTTTGACATCAATCAACCGCCAGCCAGTGTTAGCCAAAGTTTCACCAACGTAAACGCGAACTGCGCCACCGTTGAACGTCACCACTGATTTAGAAGCATCGGACATTTGGACAACACCATTCACAACATACTGAGGTGCAACTTTCGGGGCCAATTGGGCTGGATTAACTGCCGCTGCCACCCGAGGCTTCACTGGAGTCACTGCGGCAGGCGCTTGAATCTGCTTCGAAACACCCGGAGCGACTCGCGCCAACATCGTCATAATCCGATCGGTGACTTGATCGAGATCCTTCTTCGTCACAAAATTCCCCTGCGGCACCGCAGGCTGCATCACCGGACTAGTAGCCGAGATTGTCGTGGG
The DNA here is from genome assembly GCA_046049545.1 of Cyanobacteriota bacterium. GTDB lineage: Bacteria > Cyanobacteriota > Cyanobacteriia > Leptolyngbyales > Leptolyngbyaceae > Romeriopsis. Next base: position 18,727 of record JBJORF010000056.1, read on the forward strand.
CTGTGCTCCATTTTTACCCGCCTGAATCGGTGTCAGCTTCAGACTGCCCGCAGGCAAAGTTCCATTGGCCGTTGGCTTCGGCAAAGTCGTACCGGAAGCAGCGGGGCTGGGGGCCGTCGCAATCAACTGGGGATTGGCCGCCGCATCCCGATCGAGCGCTGCCAACGATCGCAGCACATACTCGGAAAACTGCGCATCCGCCGGATTAATCGGATTCGCCGCTGGTGCATTAGCCAGCATCGTCGGAGCCGGATTCGCAAACTTCTGGCTAATAAAGTTCGCCCCCCGACTGAGCAACCCTTGGCTAATCATCCAGACCGCCAGCGCCGCTACCGCCGAAGCACAACCCGTGAAAATCATCAACCGCTCAAACAACGACAAACTGCTCGTCGGCTTCACCTGCACCACAGGCTTCTCATCGACCCGATGCAAGGCCGTATCCGGCCCCGGCAACTCCGGCGCTGCCGCTTCACTATTCGCCTCTTCCAACTTCTGCGCCAACAGCGGATAGCGCTCCGCCAATGCCTGGGCAATATCAAAACTCATATCCGGATGCTTCACCGCCATCGGCACTGGCTCATCCGGCGGCAACAAACTACCATCTAGCACCTGCTCTACATCACCAAAAATCTCATCCATGAGCGTATTGGCATATTGCTCCGACGGCGGCTTTGCCGCTTGGCCCTGGGGCGCAAACTCAGCATCAAAATGGGCAGATTGTGAACCGATGGTTTGAGTCATGGCACTGGCACTGATGAACTTGAATCAGCTTCAAACTAAAAATAATTTGACTCCAGTGTACGCCAAAAATGGAAAAACGCTACAGGTTGAGTCGAATTATCTATTTTCCCAGAAGAAAACACTAATCACGGGTCAAACCCCACGATCGTCTGTTTGCTTTACCACGCGTCACCCAGAGTCTATCCCAATCCTATCTTCAATTGGGCCAACCGATCGATCACCTGATCAGCCTCCATCAGTCGCTTCAGCACCACTTGTCCAATACCAGGTCGATCGTTCGTCGGCGCAGGCTTGACCTCCACCATCAGCACCGCTGGCTCCACCCGATGCAGCAAGAGTCGCTCCCCATTTTCCTCAATCGCGATCGCCAGCGCCTCAATTAACGGTTTACGCCGCCATTCTGCCTCCAACCACAGCCCATCCGTACTCCATACCCGTGCCGTCACCCAGCCCTCAGTCAAAAAAAAGTACTTCACGCCCCACACCTCACATACCGCAACCTTGGTAATCTATCGACAGACACAGCCGCCCTCACTAGCCTACTAATAGAACCTCGTCATGACTACAAACTTCGCGATCGGCAGTCAAGTACGCATCACTAGCCTACCCGCCTATATCAAAACCGCCGAACCCAAACCCATGCTGCGCCCACCCAGCGTCGTTCAGATTGGTGAACAGGGCACCGTCGTTGATCGGCGACCCGGCGATTTCTGGGGGATCAAATTCACCAATGGCGTTTTTCTCATGGAAGCCCAATACATCGAAGCCGTGGATGCATAATTCTGGTTTCGCTAGGCGGGGCCCAACCTACTTGAGCGGCAACAAAATCTCAAACACCGTCGTCAAACCATCCGCCAACGGCTGATCCAAGGATTCCGCACAGCTCACCCGAAACTTCCCACGATGCCGATCGGTAATAATCCGATAGCTATTCGTCAACTCCGTCTCCTGAGTCAATGGCTTCACATCGGCAAATCCCGAAGCAATTTGCCGTTTTAGCTCGATCGGGATCGTTGGCGCATTATGCCCAATCCGAATCACAATCCAGCGATTCCCACTGCCATCGATCGAGCAAGCCTCGGTTTGAATCAAGATCTGGGGTTGGAACGTCGATCGATTCTCCCGCTGCCCAGGAATCGCAAACTCTGCCGCATATTCCGCGTTTGCCGCCGAATACAGCAGCGAATGCAACGCTTGGGTCAGAATATTCATAAACACTTGACTGATCTGACCGATGAAGCAAGGCACTGGTGGCAAGTGACCATACCGCTTTTCCACCAAAATCTCATCGTTCAAGCGACTCTTCAACAGCAGCAACACACCGTCCAAACATTCATGCACATTCGCCGCCTTGGGATAAACCTCGTCAATATGACAGAAGTTTTGTAGACTGCTCGCGAGCTTAGACAGACGATTTGCCCCCGTTTTCAGACTATCAAGGGTGCGTGGAATATCCTCGCGTAGATAGTCCACCTCAATTTGTTCCCGATGCTCCAGCAAATACAACGGTCGATCAGGAAAGGCTTCTTCATACATCGCAATCAAGCCCAGCAGATCACCGACATAATTGGTTAAGTGGCTCAGATTGCCCCAAATAAAGCTCACCGGGTCAAGAATTTCATGGGACACCCCATCGACTAACCGTCCCAGACTCGCCATCCGCGTGTGGCGCAGCATTTCCAAGTGGGTCTTCTCGTACCACACCTGCGCTTCGATTCCACGCAATTGCCAAGCCGCAATGTTCAATTCGTGGAAATCTAGCAACCGATAGCAATGCTCATCTAATTTGACAATAATCGGTTCGCCGACCGCTTCCGGCGATCGCCGCAAAGCCTGCTGGGCCGCCGCCAAGATCGGCATTTCCGCGGCCAAGGTGAGATGCTGCATCCGCGCATAACTGTGCAGGATCCGCAGAGGCTGTTCCAGAAAGACCTCCGGCCCCCGGGGGCGCAGCAGGTAAGCCGCAAATCGATCGCGCGACAACAGTCCTAAAAGCTGCCCCCCATCCCGCAGCAACACCCCCGGCAATGTTGGCATTTGATCAAACACCTGCGCAAGATCACTGGCATTCGCATCAACATCACATTCAAACTCATAGAGCGGCAAATCATGCAGAGGAGAGTCCGATTGCAGCGGCTTCAGGCTCCCATCATGCAAATGGGGCATGCCGATCGCTGCCGCGAACATCACCGAATTGGCCGTTGAAAGACTTCGAGTCACAGCAAAATACTCACAGGGTTTTACACTCATCGCGTTGGCATCGTCGCGTGACCGCAAATCGGGGCGTACAGCACCACAAAGTTAACGCCTCGTTCATGTCTCGCATCGACCGCCGCACCCAGTCCATCCCTCTAACCATGCCCGCTTTCGCACCAGGGCTTGCCAGTAGAAATAACGATTCTAGCGACCCGCCCCAGGCCCGATCGCGCAATGATCCGGATTATCAGCGCACAACTCTGAAACAAAGGTTTAATATTGATAGTCTATTGGCCCGTCACCGACATCCCACAACCAGACTCACGCTTCTTCCTATGCCAAACTTGCTCCTCAAACTCGCCGCTACAAGCACCCTCCTTGGCGCCTCCCTCTGCTGGCTGTTAGCCATGCCCGCCCACGGGACGAATATCAACTCAACGAACAGCAACGCGCAGAGCATCGCGACTGTCGTACAGAAAGTGTCCGACCCAATGCTGGACATCACTGAAGCACAAGTCTGCGTCATGTCCACCCACAGCCGCTTCAACCTAGTCTGTGAACGCTCCAGCCAACTCACAAATCAAACCGCCATCGGCCAACCGATCGATCAAGCCACTGATCCCGATCAATCGCCCAGTGAATTCGTCTTCTCCGCCGAAGAGAGCAATGCCGCCCTAGCCCTGTTTGGCTGCGACTGCCCAACTTGTCTGAATGCCCTCCGTAGCCTACGTCTGATGGCTGTCGGTTAGACAACTCAGTCTAGGCGTAGCCCGCCCCGTTCAACGGTATGACTGGCACGGGTTGGGCAATCAATATCCACATCACCACCAGCAAAATCGCCAACACCAACAGTTTGACGGTCACATATTGCACAATGTGCTCAAAGTCGCCGAACCAACGCAACATAAGCCACCTCCACCCTTAACGATGTCTTCATCAACCGGATGACACCTGGATCAACGCAGCGCGACCGGGTGCCGCCGGGGAAATAGGATTGACAATCGAACACAGTCTCGAACCTTAGTCTTAAGTGTAGAACGATCAACTGATCCCGTCACGCGCTTGTAACAAAACATGGCGCAAATAAAGCAACGGCTCACCCCCGGCTACATCGGTCGCAAGCGCGTCCAGCCGCAGATTGAGCCGTTATTGATGGGGACAACCGCCGCCCTGGCAATTCAACCAGACGCGATCGCGTCACCGCTTACTTCTTCTTACCGCCGCCCTTGTTCGCAGCCGCAACCATTTCCTTAAAACCTTTCCCAGCCGAGAAAGCCGGAACAGTCGTTGCGGGAATTTTGATCGGCTGACCAGTGCTAGGGTTACGGCCTTCACGCGCTTGACGCTGACGCGCTTCAAACGTCCCAAAACCAACCAAAGTCACTTTATCGTTGCTAGCAACAGATTCCATGACCACATCGATCATGGCGGACAAGACAGCATCAGCTTCTTTCTTAGTGACTTCCGCTTTTGCTGCAATTGCGTCGACGAGTTCTGCCTTATTCATGGGGGCTTCCCTGATGGTTCTACAAGGTGTGCGCTGCGATTATAAAGCAGATTTTCCGCATGGATACACAGTTTCAGCCGTTTTTTCCAATTTGAGTTTAGCTGGTTTTGGCGAAGTCGCCTCTAGGAAGGAGTTTTCGGGTTTTTGCATAACGTAAATTTTTTCAATTTTTGCCGCGATCGGGCCCAATTGGGAGCTGGCGAAAGAGCTTGACAGAAGCACTAACAACGATTTAAGCAATCAGCTTGACAATCTCCTGACCAACAGCTAGTCCAATCAACTAAACAGTATCTCGTGACACGCAGCAAAAGCGCAGCCCCCAATCACACCCTAGAATCGCGTCAAGATGTAGATCAGGCCAAACAGGATAATCCAGATAATATCGACAAAGTGCCAATAGATCTCTGCCATTTCAACCCCAGTATGCTTATGTTCGGAGTAATGGCCAGGGCGGCGCGATCGCCAGATCACCCCCAAAATCAGCAAGATCCCTAGCAACACATGCAGCCCATGGAAGCCCGTCATCACATAGAAGCAATTAGCAAATAGATTGGTGGTCAACCCATAGGCGAGATGCTGATATTCATAAACCTGTCCCCCTAGAAAAATCGCGCCCATCAGCGCCGTCACCCCATACCAAAGCCGCAACCCCGGGATGTCATTGCGTTTGACCGCGTTATCACCGAGGTGGATCACAAAGCTACTAGAGACCAACAGAATGGTATTGACCAACGGCAGCATCAGTTCGACTTCCGTGCCTTCGGGGGGCCATTGGGCCGCCCCGCCGCGATAGGCTAGATAGACCGCGAATAAGGCCCCAAACATCAGGGATTCGGAGAGTAAGAAGGTAAAGAGACCAAAGGTGCGGAAGTCAGGATGGGCTTCCGCAGCATGTTCGACGGTCGGGGTGGGTGGCGCGATCGGGGTTTCCATATTAGTCATTGTCAGAGTTGGATAATGGATTGACGAACCGCCCCCCAGCCCCAATTCTAGGGGAGCAAAACCCGGAGCAATTTTTCCGGTTCCTCCAGGATTGGGAGTTAGGGGGCAGCGTGGGTTCTAAGACTCCTCGACGATCGTGACTTCCGTCGGCGCCGCATTATGGGCACCCTCTTTGCGGCCATAGTCATAGGGGCCACGGGTGACGACAGGAAGCTGTTCCCAGTTTTCAATCATCGGGGGTGAACTGGTCGTCCATTCCAACGAGAGCGCATTCCAGGGGTTATCGCCTGCTTTTTCGCCTCTGATCCAGCTATTAATCACGTTGTAGTAGAACGGGACAACCGAAACGGCGAGGACATAAGCCCCGATCGTGCAAAGCTGGTTCAGACTCGTAAACTGCGGGTCATACATCGCGATCCGGCGCGGCATCCCCTGCAAACCGAGATTGTGCATCGGCAGGAAGGTCAGGTGAGTGCCAATGAAGGTCAGCACGAAGTGAACCTTGCCCAACTTTTCATCCAGCATCCGGCCTGTCATTTTCGGGAACCAATGGTAGATCCCGGCATAAATGCCGAAGACCGAGCCCCCGAACAAGACGTAGTGGAAGTGCCCGACAATGTAGTAGCTGTCATGGACATGCAAATCGAACGGCACCGCCGCCAGGGTCACCCCCGTAATGCCACCAAAGACAAACATCGAGACCAGCCCGATCGCGAACAGCATCGAGCTGTTGTAGCGAATCTTGCCATCCCAGAGCGTCGCAACCCAGCCAAAGATTTTCACCCCTGTGGGCACCGCAACCAGCAGGGTCGAAATCGTGAAGAACATCCGCATCCAGGCCGGAGTTCCACTGGTGAACATGTGGTGTACCCAAACGAACAAACCGACAAAGGAAATCGCCACACTGGAAAAGGCGATCGCCTTGTAGCCGAAGATCGGTTTGCGGGCATTGATCGGAATCACCTCCGAAATCACCCCAAACACGGGCAACACCATGATGTAGACCGCCGGATGGGAATAGAACCAGAATAGGTGCTGATACAGGACAACACTGCCCCCGGCTTCGGGCTTGAAGAACGAAGTGCCAAAGTTGATGTCGAAAAACAGCATCCCCAGGCCGATCGTCAGCGGCGGTGTCCCAATCAAAGCGATCACTGAAGCCGCAATAATCGCCCAGCAGAATAGCGGCACCTGATCCCAGCGCATACTCGGAACTTTCAGCTTAAACAGCGTGACGATGAAATTCAGCGCCCCCATGATCGACGAACTCCCGACCAAAATCAGTGCCACAATCCACAGCGACTGACCGATCGGGGCAGTAATCTCACTCAACGGCGGATAGGAAGTCCAGCCCGCTTGGGCACCACCGCCCGCCACAACACTCACGATTAAGCAAATCACGGCCACAGGATTCAGCCAAAAAGCGAGGGCATTCAGATTCGGGAACGCCATATCCCGCGCTCCCACCATCAGCGGCAAAAAGTAATTGCCAAAGCCACCGATCGCGGCTGGGATCACCCAGAGGAAGATCATGATCGTGCCGTGGTTAGTCAGCAGGGCATTATAGACCGTAGGATCAACAAAATCGGGATCCGCCGTCCGTAGCTCCGTGCGGATCGCCACGGCCAAGGCTCCACCGACGAGGTAGAAAATAAATGCCATCACCAGGTATTGAATCCCAATGACCTTGTGATCAACGTTGAAGGTGAAGTAGTCGTACCATTTCCAGGCTTTCGGATGATGTTCCTTAGTCTGGGGCAAGTTGGTGGGAAAGACAGTCATATCGATGATTCCAGCCTAAAACGAGATTTTAAAGACGCTGACTCCAAAACGCACTGCTGCCAATGCTCTGGCGTTAATGCAACGCGGCCAATGCTTTTACATCAAGGCCGAAGTCAGCCGCGTAGGGTGTGAGAAAGTCCGCATCGGTTTGGGGAGCCTGGGCGATCGTGGTTCGAGGCACACCTTGATCCACCGGGGCCTGAGCCACCTGACCTTGGAGCCAAGTCTCATAGGCTTCCGGCGTTTCGACGATCACCTGTGTCCGCATCGAACCGTGGTAGGAGCCACAAAGTTCAGCACAGAACACCGGGAACGTGCCTTCCTTGGTCGCAGTGAATTGCAGTTCGGAATCCAGTCCAGGCATTACGTCCTGCTTGAGGCGAAACTGCGGCACCCAAAACGCATGGAGCACGTCCACCGCTTTCATTTGCAGCTTCACTTTCTGCCCCACAGGCACATGCAGTTCGCCAACGGTCACGCCCCGATCGGGATATTCAAACAGCCAAGCAAATTGCATGCCCGTGACATTGACCGTCACTTGGGCATCGTTACTACCGAGACCGTAGGTGGTCGCGATCGCCCCTTTGGGCAAGGGCGCAGCCATGGCACTGCCGGACATATTGTGGTGAGCGTCGGTCGGATTGGCGATCACCAGATCATTCGCGGCCACCGTTGTGGCGGGCTGACTGTGATGGGCATGGGAAGCCATTCCCGCCGATCCCACTTCAAAACCGCCCATCTGGTCATAGACATCAACGCTATAAACGCCCAAGCCAATCACAATCACCGCTGGAATCGCCGTCCAGAGGATTTCGAGGGGAATATTGCCATCGACATCACTGCCGTCGGTCTCATCACCGGGCCGCTTGCGGAATTTCCAGAGTGCATAGACGATCGCGCCTTGGACGACGATAAACAGGGCTACTCCGATCGTCACCATCACATTAAACAGTTGATCAACCAGCGGTGCTTGGAGCGATGCCTGTTCCGGCAGCCAATGGTTGTTTTGCCCGACCCACAGGCTAATCAGCGTTACCAAAATCCCGATTAAGAGGGTCAGGAGCGAAGCAGGGATTTGTTCCATAACCTCAGGCCTTAAATTGCAGCAATCCGTAACGTTCTGTCACGATTCAGCAGGGAACTTCAGATTGGCAAGAGTGCTAACTCCGCATCTGCTCCCTACTATGCTAGTCCAGCAATTTTGGTGGCCAAGTTAAGAAAATCGGAAAATCTGCGGGGATCAAGGCCCCAGCATCAGGGGAATTACGCAGTCCGGGGCGATTCTGGACTAACCAGCGATGCCCACTGCCTGGGCCAAGGGAGAGGCTTCCACCGCGTAGCTAGTCAAGCGGCCATCTTCCATGTTGATCAGGCGATCGGCCACATCCAGAATCCGGTTGTCGTGGGTGACCAATAGCACCGCCGAACCCTTTTCCTTCGCCAGCCGCCGCATGATTTCGACCACATCACGGCCGGATTGCTTATCCAGCGCGGCCGTGGGTTCGTCCGCTAGCACCAGTTTGGGATTCGACACCAAGGCACGGGCGATCGCGACCCGCTGCTTCTGGCCTCCCGAGAGTTCGTCGGGGTAATAATTCGTACGATCGCCCAAGCCCACCGAGGCCAGCATCGCTTCCGCCATATCTTGCTGTTCCCGCACTCCCAAGTGGGGATGGATTTCGAGCGCCATCATCACGTTTTGCTTCGCCGTCAGCGATCCCAGTAGGTTATGGGCCTGGAAAATATAGCCAATATTGCGGCGCAGTTCCACCAGGTGATTATTGCCAGCATTACGCAATTCTTCCCCCAGGACGCGCATACTGCCTTCCTGGGTCGATCGCAGCGCCCCAATCAAGGTCAACAACGTCGTCTTTCCCGAACCCGAAGGCCCCGTCATGATCACCACTTCCCCCGGCTCCACCTGCGCCGTCACCTCAAACAAAATCTGTTTAC